>JAUWMR010000038.1 GCA_030613055.1 Desulfobacteraceae bacterium | reverse complement strand
TTTCTTGAACTGGTAATGAGATTTTGCCATGGCGTTTCCTTTCTGGTCGGTTGCCGGATCGATAAGATCGCTGATAACAGGGAAAAGAATCTCAGCCGGCATAATTGTGGTTTGATGCAAGCGATCATTAAAAAAGGCATCCCCCGTTTCACAGGAGATGCCTTTAATTGCCTTAAAAAGGTTAGACAACGGTCACATTGGCAGCAGCCGGACCTTTTGGCCCTTGCTCGATGTCAAAGGTCACGCTCGCACCTTCACTGAGGGATTTAAAACCGGTCGCATTGATTGCACTATGATGCACGAATACATCCGGTCCGTTTTCCTGTTCGATGAATCCAAAACCTTTGTGGTCATTAAACCACTTAACAGTTCCATCTGTCATAATATCATCCTCCTTTCGAAAAATTTCAACGTTACAAACTGAAGGATGATAGCGTTTAACAAACGGATAATTCCCACAGAAAGAAACCCTCCCGCCAATTTACAGCGGGACTTAATTGATGGCACATTCTAAGCATCTTTATACGTAATAGCAAGCTAAATATTTATTTTTTTTTAAAAATATGGATCATCTCCAAATTGGTTGGTGATTCTGAGAGGAATCAAGGGGCCAAGGATTCAAGGATTCAAGTGATCCTCCACAGAACAGGCGGATAAAAATGCTCAAAAACTATGAAGAAAAAAGTGCCTAATCCCGCCGAAGCGGGACTAAAGTTTAAAGTGCCCGCCTCAGGCGGATAAACCTAAAGTTGTTGTACGCCTTCGGCGTGCTATTTATAAAACAACGCAGCAACTTAATTCCTATTGAAAACAAGGGATTTTACGGTAACTGGAAATACTTGACCAGCAACTAACGGTTCACCGATATCAATCCAATCCCCTTCTTCCAGAATTAATTCATCTAATGACAGAAGATTAGTTTTCAAACCAGTTTCCCTGCGGATTACGTTTCCCACACTGCATGCGATATCTTTTTCAAAGATTAAAATAATTGGTATTTTATTTTCTATTGAATTGGTAAGAGCAGCTTCAATAGATTTTGCAAATAATTCTAATTTGGAGTAAGAAGCCCTAACCGGGTCCTTGAAGTATAATGCTACAATTTCTTCACCTTCGTTTATATCAAATCTTTGAAATGAGATATTTATCTGTGATACAACGTGTTCAACGCTTAATTTTGACCTTTCGACATCTACCTTGATTACGGGAACATTTTTTATCGGAAATGAAAGTTTGTCATCCATAAACCCGGAAGAACCTGAAATTGACAGCGAATAGGCACCTGCACCAATGACGGTTGCTCTAATTTTATTCACCGGCTCTATTACCGGAGAAGCCAGCTTAAATGTCAGAGAATTTATTTTATCGGCCAGGATTTGCCCTATATCGTCGTAATTGCCATTACGCCCATATATCAACTCAGCTACACCCCCCGAAAATAAGTATTCATCAATTCTTTCTGTAAAATCCAGATCATTAGTCACCATTAACTGCTTTGCTAAAGAGGATCTTGCAGGACCGGTGATTACCTCAATTAATACTTCGGCAAACTTTGTTGCTATTCTTTCTATATCCTTCTTTGGGATTTGATCCCCAATTTTATAATTCAATCCAATATGTTCCATAACTTTCATTGCAGGTTCGTCAATCCTCCAAATTTTTCCTTCAGAATTTACGCCAAACAAAATAGCCCCTACAGATATACAACTTGTAGATATAATCTCTCCATTTTTTGATATGGCAATGTTAGAGGTTCCCCCACCAATGTCACAAGATAATATTGTTTTATTGTAATCTTTTGATCTATTTGTTGCACCTGAACCCATTGCAGCGATTAAGCTTTCGAAATTTGGTCCTGCTGTTGCCGCGACAAATTTTCCTGCATCATTGGAAAGGGCTTCAACTATTTGCCTTGCATTATGTTTCTTGGCTATTTCTCCTGTTACAACAACTGCACCTGTTTGAATATCTGCTGGATCAATTCCTGCTTGTTTATATTCATCTTTCAAAAAATCAGTTAATTTATCGATATCAATTGTATCATTATCCAATAAAGGTGTATTTATTATTCTTCCCTCATAAATTATATTTCTTTCCTGAATCTGAAAACGACGAGATTCAGACCGCTCATCTCTTATTAGTACCAGATTTGAAAAAACTAAATGACTGGTTGAAGTTCCTACATCTACACCAACTGAAAGTATTTCAATTTCGTTTATTTCCATTATTATTTCTCGAACTCTATTCTCAACTCAATTTACGGGTTGTTCTTTAATCCCACGCCTGATGGCCTCTGCCGCTTTTTTGGTTACCTTGATAAAGGCCTTCAGCCTCTAACAATTTCAATCCCTATCATCAACAGCATAGCCTATTTTCCCAACGCTTCCCAATCCATTTTACTGTATGTTCACCATAATGAACCTTTTTATACTTTATAATCTTGTGACATTGTTTGTCAACATACATTTTAAGTTATATTTAGATATGACATATATAAAGAAGACAAGCACGTATAAATATCGCTTTATATCAATAATGACATAACATCTTTTCGGAAATATTACACAAAAAATATATTTTCCCTTGACAAAAAAGATAACTATGGTAGAATTTTTTTCCTTATGAGTTCACGATAATGAACTATGCTTGAAGCCAAAGAATTATTTTAATAACCTAACCTGTAACTCCTCTTGAAAAAAACATGGTCTTAAAAATTAATGACATTCAGGAAAAAGGCTTTGTTGGCCGGTCAGCTTTTATAATTGCCAACGAAAAATTATGCTTTAAGACGGAAAGGAGAGTATTATGACAATAGAAAAGGAAGGGCTGTCAACGGCTGAAAGTCTGCGAAAAACCAGGACCTATGGTAAGTTTAGGTGCCACAATCCTACGTGCATGGAAAGGATTCAGCCGGAGAAGGGAAAAAAGACCGCTAAATGCCCGACATGCGGAATGGAATACCGGGTCCACTGGGTTAATCCCAAACTGCCCCGTATCAGGGGACCGGTATGGGATGTAAACAGAAAATTGGCAGAAGCAAAATTAAAAGAACTGGGGGTAACATAATATGCCGTTAGACAGAAAGATAGCATATATTGATCTCACCACAGGTGATATCCAGACAAAACCTATCCCGCTTGATGTAAGGAAGAAATTTTTAGGCGGCAGGGGGCTGGATGCATATCTGCTTTATAACCATACAAAAAAAGGGTGTGACCCCATAGGTCCTAATAATACCCTTATGGTAAGCGGGGGTATCTTGACAGCGACATGTGCTTCAGCAACCGCCAGGACTCATGTCATGGCCAAATCACCCCTGACCGGTTTGTTAGGAAGCGCGAACATGGGAGGTTTTTTCGCACCTGAAATGGCCTGGGCAGGCTTTCATCACCTTGTCATTAAAGGCAAGGCTAAACACCCTGTCTATATCTACATCCACAACGGTGAAATCGAGATTCGGGACGCCCGCGACATTTGGGGCAAATCCGTAACAGACTCACAGTGGGCACTCAGGGAAGACCTGGGTGATCAGGAGGTCAAAAGCCTCGTTTGTGGTCCTGCCGGCGAGAATCTGGTCAGGTTTGCCAATGTGATGACAGGCATTAAAAATTCCGGCGGCAGATCGGGGATGGGATGCGTTTTGGGCTCCAAGAATCTTAAGGCCGTGTCGGTCCGCGGAACCATGGATATAAAGATTGCCCGGCCAAAAGAAGCCCTGGAATACAATAAGCGTTTCATAGATCAAATAGTAAGCGCCAAGGTAAATCAGACCCAGGGAGCCCTGGGGACACCTTTTATCTGGGGAGCTACCAATTCCTGGGGAGGCATCAGGTGCAGGAATTTTCAATATAACCAGTGTGAGTATGCGGATGACATCGAACCCGAACGTATCGATGAAATCTGCGAGGAGACCATGGGGCCCTACCATATGACCGGCTGTTTCGGATGCCAGGTTCATTGCAGGGCACAATATAAGATACCGGAAGGCCCCTATGCGGGCGTATATGATGAAGGACCGGAATACACCTCCCAGGGTGCATTTGGCGGGGAAACGGATACACCCAGGGCAATCACAGTACTTACCGGTAATCACCTGGTCGACAAATACGGCATGGATAATCTCGAGACAGGGAGCCTCATCTCCTGGGCCATGGAGCTTTATGAACTGGGTATCATCACCAGCAAAGAAACTGATGGATTGGATCTGAGATTTGGAAATGACGAGGCCGTTATAGAAATGATCGACCGTATCGCTTTCCGAAAGGGCTGGTTAGGAGACACACTGGCAGAAGGAGGTATTCCAGCCTCGGAAAAGATAGGTAAGAATTCCTTTGATTATCTTATCCAGGTCAAAGGGATGAGCAATCTCCACTCGGATGAGAGGGCTACGCCCGGATTGGCACTTAATATTGCCACTGGTTCCAGGGGTTCCGATCATCTGAGGAGCCGCCCTGCAATCGACCTTTATCACTTGCCGGAGCCGGTTCTGAGAAAGATATACAGCAACCCTGTTCCCTACGATGGGCCGTTAAGCTCTGAGCATACGGAATATATCGGTAAACCCTGGCAGGTCTTCTGGCAGGAGAACTGTTACATGGGGGTAGATTGCCTCGGGATCTGCAAATACCATACAACTTTCTTAGGCGCGACACTTCCTAATTTCGAGGATTGGTCAAAAGTAATTTATTACAATACCGGTCTGGAAATGACCCCTGAGGAAATCTGGGACGTAGCCGTAAGGTGTAATATGATTGAAAGACTCTTCAACCTGAGAGAAGGGCTGACAAGAGACGATCTCAAGAAAGGCGATATGTTGAACCATCGCTATTTTGATGAGCCCTGCAGACGGGGAGCCATAGATGTCGTCGGTAAAAAGATTGATAAGGAAAAGTTCATTAAGATGATTGATGAATTCTACGAGCACAAGGGTCTCGATAAAAACGGTGTCCCCACACCGGAGAGATTAAAAAAACTCGGCCTGAATAAAGAGCCTTCCCACTTATTGTGATTATTTGAAAGGAGCAAATTAATGGAACCAATGGGTAAAGTTCTGGTAATAAATTACGAGAAATGCACGGGATGTCGGCTGTGTGAACTCGTCTGTGCGGTAATGCACGATGGCATTTCTAACCCTACCCGGAGCAGGATAAAGGTGATGAAATGGGAGTCGGAGGGCCTTTATATCCCGATGTCTTGTCAGCAATGTCAGGACGCCCCGTGTATGAATGTATGCCCGGTTAAGGCCATCTCCCGTGATGAGGAGCTTGGCCGGGTAGTAGTTGACTATGATGTGTGTATCGGTTGCCGCTCGTGTGTAGCCGTATGTCCCTTCGGCGCTATGAGTTTTAACACCATAGACAAGAAGGTGTTCAAATGCGACCTCTGTGATGGCGACCCTCAATGTGTCCGATTCTGTGAGGTAAACGCAATAGAATATATTGATGCCAACGATGTCAGCATTTTAAAGCAGAAAAACGCGGCGGAGAGAATATCCATCGCGGGAAAAGAGGCCGCGGTCCTGCAGGCGGCAGTATAATAATTGATATTAGTATTCCTGTAACTTAACTAATAAAATACTGTTTTTAGCAATCATTCCATCAACATAGTAGGCAGTAAGCAGCAGGCACGATATTATGTCCTGGTCCTTACTGCCTACTCCTTACTGCTTACTTTTATTCTCTTCCTCATCCCTATCCCCCGGCAAGCATAAGCGTTATATGAATTTCATCCCCATCCCTGACCGGTTTGGCCAATTCATCGGGGTATGCGCTCTCTAAGTTAAGATATATTTCAATAATATTTCGCAGATTACCTTTCTTATCAAACACCTCTTTCTCAATACCCGGAAACTGCCTCACCAGGTGTTTAAGACAATCACCGACATTATTTCCCTCAACCTCGACCGCTTCCATGCCGTTTGTGTATTGACGATGAGTCTTGTGAATATGTACTCTGATACCCAACTCTCACTCCTTTCCCATCAACTGATTACAGCCTAAATAACCTGAGTAGTTACACAAAATTTAGATATTTTTCCATCTTAACAAAAATGCCGAGATCGAGTATTAGCCCATCATAGAATCATACGTGGGATGTAATGCATTTATCGTAGTATCGTGTCATGCGTGAAATATCGTATCAGGCACTCGTCATTCCCGCGAAGGCGGGAATCCAGTATTTTGGGCTACTTCAGTGCTTCTGGATTCCCGCTTACGCGGGAATGACAGCCATTTTTACGACATTACTTAGATGACATGACAGTAGTATAGCAAGCGACGTTTAAAAATTTCCCATTTTTGGATTGATGTCAACTGTTTCTTCCAATAATATATAAGTAAATTAGATTTCTGCAAATATTTCTTCCGGTTTTTGATTCGTTGAAGTATTATTGCTATATGTCAAAAGAGAAAGAAACAGTCTATCTGGTAGATGGCAGTTCATATATCCATCGTGCCTACCATGCAATAAAAAACCTTTCCAATTCTAAGGGTTTTCCCACAAACGCCGCCTTCGGATTCACCAAAATGGTCCAGAAA
The DNA here is from genome assembly GCA_030613055.1 of Desulfobacteraceae bacterium. Classification (GTDB taxonomy): domain Bacteria; phylum Desulfobacterota; class DSM-4660; order Desulfatiglandales; family Desulfatiglandaceae; genus JAUWMR01. The sequence continues at coordinate 31,723 of JAUWMR010000038.1, read as the reverse complement.
CTCCTGGCAGACAAGAAACCAAAATATCTTGCCATTGTATTAGATGCAAAAGGTCCCACCTTCAGACACGATATCTATGAAGACTATAAGGCAAACCGGCCTCCGATGCCCGATGATATGGCCGTACAAATCCCTGTCATTAAATCAATCGTGAAGAATTTGGACATTGAGATGATTGAAAAAAAGGGATATGAGGCGGATGATATCATAGGAACCTTAGCCAGGATGTGCGAAGATAAGGGGTTCAGGGTTGTCATGATTACGGGGGACAAGGATTTCAGGCAGGTCGTGACACCTGATACATGCATGTGGGACACGATGAAGGATACGATCACTGATTACGAATCTTTAAAAGGGGCCTGCGGATTTGAGCCGGAAAAGTTCATTGATGTCATGGGCCTTTCAGGAGACAGCAGCGATAATATTCCCGGCGTACCAGGTGTGGGGGAAAAGACGGCCATTGGCTTGATACAGGAGTTTGGCTCCTTTGAAAATGTATTTGATCATGTGGAGGAGATAAAGAAAAAAAAGCTGAAAGAAAACCTACTAAATTTCCAGGATAACGCCATCCTGAGCAAAAGGCTGGTTACTATCGAGCGGTTTGTTCCCCTGAATGTGGATATTGAGCAACTAAAGGCAGGCAAGCCCAATAGAGATGAATTGGCCAGGATCTTCAGGGAGCTTGAGTTTAAGGGATTATGGGTGCAGTTTGCCTCAAAAAAAGATGACAACAAGGATTACAGGCTCTGTCTTTCAGAAGATACGTTGAGGGGTATAGTAAAGAAGATAAAGGAAACAGGTGTGGTCTCAATTGATACGGAGACCACGAGCCAGGATCCTCTTGAGGCAAAATTAGTGGGCATCTCCTTTTCCTGCGAAGAAAAAAAGGCATACTATCTGCCTATTGCCCACCTGTATTTAGGAGTTCCGTCTCAACTCGGATGGCAAGAAGTGCTTGAAATCATAAAGGATGTTCTGGAGGATGATCAGATCAAGAAAGTCGGCCAGAATATTAAATATGATGCAGAGGTGCTGAAACTGCACGGGATTGACCTTAAAGGGATCTATTTTGATACCATGATTGCATCCTATGTCATTAATCCGGGTTTCAGACAGCATAACCTTGACTATCTCGCGCAACATTACCTGAATTACAAAATGATCAGTTTTAGTGAAGTTTTGGGAAAGGGCAAAAATGCACACAATTTTTCAGAGGTAGAGGTGGAAAAGGCTAAGGAATATTCCTGTGAAGATGCAGACATTGCCCTGAGATTGTGGCAAATTTTAGATGAGAGGCTCAAATCGGACAAAAACGAGGCCCTTTTTTATGACCTTGAGATGAAGCTCCTACCAGTGCTCATGGACATGGAGATGATTGGTATAAAAATTGACTCAGTTTTTTTTCAACAGATGTCCGCCCTGTTTGCAGGGCAACTGAAGGAAATAGAAAAAGAAATCTTTGACGAGGCGGGCATGGAATTTAATATAAATTCTCCCCAGCAGTTGGGAGAGGTGCTTTTTGAAAAACTGAAGCTTCCGGTCCAGAAAAAGACTGCCAAGAGTAAGAGGTATTCCACGGATGTGAAAGTCCTAAAAAAACTTTGTGCTTTTCCTCATAAAACACCTAAACTGATGCTGCGTTACAGGACCCTTTCAAAACTCAAGTCCACCTACCTTGACGCCCTGGTAAAGATAGTGGATACAACAACGGGAAGGATTCATACATCCTACAACCAGACAGTCGCTGCGACAGGACGGCTGAGCAGCAGTAATCCAAACTTGCAAAATATCCCCATTCGCGGTGAGGAGGGGCGGGAAATAAGGAAGGGCTTTGTGACGGATTCGGGGCATTTCCTGGTATCAGCAGATTACAGCCAGGTGGAATTAAGGGTCTTTGCACATTATTCCGGTGATGAGGCATTTATTGATGCCTTTAATCGGGATGAGGATATTCACTCCAGGACGGCCTCTGAAATTATTAGCAGGGAAGACCATGTTGTTACACCTGAAATGAGACGGATTGCAAAGGCCATTAACTTCGGTATTATATACGGGATGGGCCCGAGAAAGCTGAGTGAGGAGTTGGGCATTGATCATAAAACAGCCAAAGACTATATCGCGGCCTACTATGACAGGTATCAGGGTGTTGCAAGATACAGGGATGAGATGATTGAGCGTGCCAGGAAAAACGGATATGTTACGACGCTTTTTAACAGGCGGAGATATTTACCGAATATCAATCATAGTGAACAGAGGTTTCGTGCCGAAGCAGAGAGAATGGCCATCAATACGCCCATCCAGGGCACAGCAGCGGATTTGATAAAAAAGGCCATGATCAATATCCATAACCGATTGGGCAAGGAAGGATTTAAATCAAAGATGTTACTCCAGGTCCATGATGAACTTGTGTTTGAGGTACCGGAGGGAGAACTGGATGCTGTTATGCCTATGATTAAAGAGGAAATGGAAGATGTTTATCCCTTGAGAGTGCCTCTGAAGGTGGATATTAATAAAGGTAGGAATTGGGATGAAGCACATTAGAGTGACTGAAGTGCCTAAAGTTTATAAAAAGTCGAGTAGTCGAGTAGTTGAATAGTTGGCCATGATGTTTGCTTGGTTTGTAGGGTTAAGCAATAGGATAAAAAATTGACCAGAGAGAAGGATAACGGAAACGAAGCTGATTGCCAAAAAATTCCTTGTTTCACGACTCAACTACTCAACTATTTAACCACTTAACCAAGTTCGCAAACGGAGTTTGACTAAATGTCTTACGTTTTCGGGCCGGTACCTTCAAGGCGGCTTGGCCTGTCATTAGGGGTTGATCTGATCCCGCCGAAGACCTGTACCTACGACTGTTTATACTGTCAGGTAGGGAGAACTACATCCAGGACAATAAAAGCGGCTCCATTTGTACCCGCCAGGGAAGTTATTGCGGAGATAGAAAAAAAAATTGCCAAAAGTAAGCCGGATGCCGTCACTTTAGCTGGTTCGGGTGAGCCTACGCTTTATTCCGAATTCGACCAGATTATTAACGGTGTCAAAGAAATTACCGAAACAAGGGTTGTCCTTTTGACAAACGGCTCACTTTTCTGGCGAGAAGAGATCAGGAGGCGTGCCCTGAATGCGGATGTTATCATGCCGACCCTGACAAGCGCCTTTGAAAACACCTTCAGGAAAATCCACAGGCCCCACCCCAAACTCGATCTTGGCATGATTGTTAACGGCCTAAAGACCCTGCGGCAGGAATACAAGGGACAACTGTTCTTAGAGGTTGTCCTGGTTGCCGGGATCAATGACTCCGAAGAAGAGGTGGAAGGGCTTAAAGTGTTAGCAGGCCGGATTTCTCCGGATAAAATACAACTCAATACCGTCGTGCGCCCTCCAGCAGACTCTACGGCCATACCACTTGACAGAAGAAGGTTAGAAGATATAAGGATATTTTTCGGCGATAAGGCAGAGATTGTGGCCGGTGACCCTGTTACGGGAAAGGGGAAAAATAAAGATTCCCTGGCGGGTGGTCTTCTGGATATGATAAGAAGGAGACCACTTAAGCCGGTTGATATCTCAAATACGTTAGCGTTATCCATGGAGGAAGTTGAGGATCTGGTCAGGGGATTGCTCATAAAGGGCTATATACGTAAACAGGAATATTCGGGAGAAATCTATTACATAAGCAATCAGCGATCAGCGGTCAGCTGAATGCTGATCTTAGTTTAAACGAGTAAAGAAATATGGTTAACAAAAAAGAACAAAAACATCTCCGGGGACCTGACAGGTACTATATTGGTATTGATGCTGGATCGGTAAGCCTGAATTGTATTGTCATCAATGATAAAAGGGAGATTGTCTATGAATCTCCCTATGATCGTCATATGGGAAAAGTAGAAGAGAGGCTTTTTACCCTTCTTGAGGATCTGTACAACAAATTCGGGGAAGAGACGATCAAGTCTGTTTCCTTTACAGGAAATCACGGGAAAAAACTCAGCGAGCAATTAGGGACATTTTACGAATTCGAGACCATTAGCCAGGTCTTAGGAGCTGTTTTTATCAAGCCCGATGTCAAATCCATCATCAGCATGGGGGGGCAGGACACCGCCTTGTTACAAATCAATCATTATGATGGCGGTTGGGACCTGGAATACTTCAACACCAATGGCCCGTGCGCATCCGGCACCGGGTCTTTTATTGAGCAGCAGGCCCAGAGACTGGCCACCGCCCTGTATACCAGAGAGACGGACGCGTCTCAAAAGCATATTGACGGGATATTGGCCGATTTTATCAAACTTGGTTTAAGGAGCCGGAAGCCCGCAAATGTGGCATGCCGTTGCACCGTGTTTACAAAGTCCGACATGATTCACCTGCAGAACAAGGGAGAAAGGTTAGAGGACATTATTCACGGTCTTCATATTGGAAACGCCAGAAATTATATAAGCACCATTGTTTGCAGCCGTGTTATGGAAGAACCCGTTGTTTTTATCGGCGGGCTTTCACTAAACGAACTCCAGGTGAATGCCTTTAAGAATTATTTCCCGGGTTTGATAGTGCCCCCTTATAATACGTCCATAGGTGCATTAGGCGTGGCATTGCAGTCTCTTGAATTGAAGAGGGAAGACCGTTTAGACCTGAAGACGCTTAACATAAATGGGTTAGACAGTGATGTGCCGGTTCCCATTGCGCCGAGGCTGGAATTGAAACAGACGGTCTTTCCGGTGACGAATGAACTTGAGAAAAGATCATGGTCAAAAAAGGCCCGGGCATACTTAGGTATCGATATTGGATCCACGACCACGAAATACGCACTTATCAATGAAAAAGGCGAGATTATTCATAAGTGCTATGTAATGACCCAGGGTAAACCAATTGAGGTCACCCAGGGGCTTTTGAAGACTATCAGAGATGATGTGGGAAACAATATTGAGCTGGCAGGCACTGCTACTACCGGTTCGGGCAGAAATGTTGTGGGTGACTTTTTGAATGTTGATCTGATTATTGATGAGATAACGGCTCACGCGAGAGGGGCTGTTGACATAGATCCGGAAGTTGACACCATTTTTGAGATAGGGGGGCAGGACTCCAAATACATCTATATTGCCAATACTTATCCTCTTGATTTTGATATGAACAAGGTCTGCGCTGCGGGCACAGGGAGTTTTCTTCATGAATTAGCCAATAAATACGGGATCGGTATTGTGGGTGAGTTCGAGGAGATTGCGCTTTCGTCAAAATCGCCGGTCAAATTGGCAGAAAGATGCACCGTATTTATGGAATCGGATCTTGTATCTTACCACCAAAAAGGCGTAAATCAAAAGGATCTAATAGCAGGGTTGTGTTATGCCATTGTTCATAATTATCTAAACAGGGTAGTGGAAAAACGCAAGATAGGCCAAAGGGTCATGTTTTTGGGAGGGCCTTCTTTGAACAAAGGAGTCGTTTCCGCCTTTGAGAATGTCCTTGGACGTGGACTTATAGTCCCACGTCACAGAGAAGTATTGGGGGCATATGGAGCTGCCATAAGCGTTAGGGAGAAAATGCGCCTGGAAAACCTGAGCAAAAGCACATTCAGGGGTTTTGACAGTGCTGTTAATGACACGATGAAATATACGGAAAAGGTCTGTCATGCGGATCCCAACTGTCACAACCAGTGTAAACTCAAGATCTATGATTTTGACGGAAGGCGCAGCACCTGGGGAGGGGAGTGCGGACGTTATGAGCTGGCTAAAACAAGGGGTTCAAAAAAAGAGAATTACTTTGAATTGAGGCAAAAAATCTGGCACAAACATATAGCCGGAGTATATGAAGAGATTAGGGGCGAACCCCTTATGGCAGTGGACAATCGTCCTACTGTTGGTATGCAAAGGGCACTTTACGGCTACCAAACCGATATCCTGTGGGCCCATTTTTTTGATCAGCTCGGGTTCCGGCTTGTACTGACGCCGCCTACCAATACTCGTATCTCAAAGGTCGGGATAGAGGCAATGACGGCGGAGACATGCTATCCCGTGAAGGTATCCCACGGCCATGTTAAAGAGTTGATTGGAAAGACAAAATATCTGTTCCTTCCCAGCATAATCACAATGCCCACGCCTGAGTCTTCTGAAGCCGGATTTTATTGTCCAATGGTCCAGGGCAATACATATATGGTCCGTATGGCCCTTGACATAGATCAGGCTTCAATTTTGAGCCCTGTAGTGCATTTAAAGTATGATCCCGATACCATTGCCCTGGAGATATCAGAACAAATACAAACCAAGCTTGGCGTAACAAGGGCTGAGATAACAAAGGCCATTTATTTTGCCCTTGACAGGCAGAATCGTTTTGAGAAGGAGATGTATAAACGGGGAAGGGAAATCCTTAAAGAACAAAACCCTGCGGTCCCTGTTGTGATTGTTACTGGCCGGCCCTATAACCTGTATGATGAAAGGTTGAATTTGAGATTAGGCCGGAATATGGCCAAGATAGGAGTAACCGCCCTGCCAATGGATTTTGTTGATGTATCTCGAGTGGATCTTTCAGATTTCCCGTCCATGTACTGGGGGCTTGGTGCCCAGATATTAAGGACCGCGAAATTTATTATGGATTTTCCTAACTATTTCGGCCTTCATTTGACAAATTTTAGCTGTGGCGCTGACTCGTTTATCGAACATTTCTACAGGCATATCATGGGAGATAAGGCATACCTGATTCTTGAATTGGACGAGCACAGCGGCGTGGCCGGTGTAATGACCAGATTAGAGGCATATAAAAACGTCGTGGAGAACACGATGCAAAAGATGCACTCTGACCTCAAGATAGACTTGAAAATAGCGAATTAGTAAAATGGAATCAAATAAAGTTGTGAGTTTTCAATCGCTTTCTCAAAATGTTGGCAGATTCAATTTGAGGAACAAGACATTTCTGATCCCTCAGATGAACAGAATAGGGAGCCATCTTCTTGCAGAGACTTTCAGGGGGTTTGGAATTGATGCGAAGGTTATGGAAACCCATAAAGGACTTGATCTTGGCCTGGAACACACAAGTGGCAAAGAGTGTTTTCCATGCCAGATAACCATGGGTGATATCCTGTATTTTATGAAAAAAGAAGAGGAGAGATTAGGCGAATCCTTTAATCCGGAAAGCTATATCTATTTCATGCCTGAGGCTGACGGACCCTGCCGTTTCGGCATGTACAACAAGTACCAGCGGATTGTCCTTGATTCTTTCAATAAACTTGACAGGTTGAAAATCGGTTCTTTAAGCACTGATGACGGTTACTCCCTGGCAGGTCTGATTGAAGAGGAACATGTCAGGGATCTAAGGAAGGCCGCCTATTTTTCTGTGGTAGTGGCAGATATCCTTGACAGGCTGCTCTGGAGAGTCAGACCTTATGAAAAAGAACCGGGCATGGCGGATGACTTTATTGAGAATTCCATGCATGTAATGGGAAACACGTTCGCGGAATGCAGCTCTGGTAAGGAATTTAATAAGGTCTTAGATAAGCTGGAAGATATCGTCCGGGAAGGGAAGGCAATTATTGATCCCGCTATTTCTCCTAAACCCCTGATCGGGATGGTTGGCGAGATCTATTTAAGGACACATATACAAGCAAATCAAGACGTGATCAGGGTGCTTGAAAGATATGGTGCTGAGGTAGTAAATGCCTCCATTTCCGAATGGGTGAATTACACGACATATGATAGATTAAGAGATGCCAAAATAGGACTTCGCTTGAACCTGAAACAATTTCGTGTAAGACCTATGATGGAACATCTGAAAAAAGTCGTAAATTTCGGGGTAGAGCTTTTATACCAGCAGTCCAAACAGAAGCAGGTCTATAAGCGTGTGAGGTCGCTCATCGATCTGGCAGAAGATCATAAGGTGGCCCACCTTGAAGACACACTAAAGGAGCAGGACCTGTATAGTTTTGATGCGGGTACGGAGGCATGCTTGAGTATTCCCGGGATCGTTGAATACGCCAGAGATGGGTACAACGGGGTGGTGAACGTTTATCCCTTTACCTGCATGCCCAGCACAATGACTTCGGCCATTGCAATGCCCTTAATGAACAAGCTCAGAATTCCATACTTGGATACACCGTATGATTCAAGTTTCCAGCCCGGAAGGGAGGCAGCTATACGGACGTTTATGTACCAGGCCCACCAGCATTTGAAAAGAAACGGGAGGAAAAACTTATCTGGACACTGATGAACACGGATTATCAGGATTATAAGTGTAAGGCCTTAATTGAGGAAATTATCTTTAGTCATCTGTGTACATTAATGAAGATCCGTGTCCTATGGAGAGGCTTATGACAACAAAAATGCTCATTAACGCTGTGGAGGCAGAAGAGTTCCGGGTTGCTATCATAAAAGATGGTTTGTTAGACGGGTTTTATGTCGAAACTGCCACGGCAGAACAAAAAACAGGTAACATCTACAAGGGGATAATTGAGCGGATGGAGCCCAGTTTACAGGCCTGTTTTGTCAACTTCGGCAGCGGCAGGAACGGTTTTTTACAGTCAAGTGATATTCACCCGGAATATTATATGGACAGCAATGAGACGCAAAAGGATGATTTGTCTCCTGCTATTGAAAAAATCGTGAAAAAAGGGCAGGAACTCCTTGTTCAGGTGACAAAGGAAATGCCGGGACGTAAGGGGGCACAATTGACCACGTATCTATCTTTAGCCAGCCGTTACCTCGTGTTGACACCGGGAAAGACTACAGGTGGGATTTCCAAAAAGATAGAGGAGGAGGAAGAACGACTCCGGCTAAAGTCCATAATGAATAAGTTTAAGTTCCCTGAAGGACTTGGATATATTGTAAGAACTGCTGCCCTGAAGCAGAACAAAAGGGTTCTCTCAGGGGACCTTAACCGGCTTTTGAGGATGTGGAAAGAGATCAAAAGAAGGGCAAGTAAGGCCTCTCCACTCTCCTTAATTCATAAGGAACAGGATATCTGCCTTCGCACTCTTCGTGACTATTTTACCGGCGAGGTCACCGAAGTGCTTGTGGACGACTTAGAGACCTTCTCCGAGGTGAAGGATTACATGAAGGTCATATCCCCCAGGCACCAGAGGGTTGTGAAGCTGTATAAAGAAAAACATCCCATTTTTGCACATTATAAGATCGAAAAACAGATCGAGACCATTTACGGCAATGAAGTACGTTTGAAATCAGGTGGTTATATTGTCATTGACCCTACTGAGGCCCTTATTGCCATTGACGTGAATTCCGGACGGGGTAAGGCAGGAAAAGACATCGAGAGCACCGCATTTAATACCAACCTTGAGGCCGCAACGGAAATTGCCAGACAACTTCGCTTGAGGGATATGGGTGGCCTTGTAGTCATTGATTTCATTGATATGAAAAGCCGTAAGCATTCCAGGGAAGTCGAGAAACTGACGCGCGAAGAGACACGAAAAGACCGCGCCAAAATTGACATTTCTCACATTTCAAAATTCGGGCTGCTCGAACTCTCGAGACAGAGACTGAGGCCTTCCATAGAATCAAGGAGTTACCAGACATGCCGGTATTGCCAGGGACGAGGGCTTGTTCTATCGGTTGAATCCGCTGCGGTTTCATTTTTGCGACAGATCGGCATGGGCGTCTCAAGAAAAGGGATTGCACTGGTTAAGGGGATGATACCGGTTGAGGTTGCGACCTATCTTCAGAATAAAAAGAGAAAGGAGTTGGCCGAACTTGAATCTCGATATGGGGTGGATATCGTTTTACAGGGCGACCCGGATCTTTCCCCTGGAAACGGAAAACTGGAGTTCCTGAAAGAAGATAGCGCGTGAGAATTTATGTTCAACAACATTATATATTTCATTATTGTCCTCCTCATTTTTGGCCTCAACTACCCTGACAAGTCACAAGCAAATTCCCTCCTTTTTTTCCTTACCATGCTCTTGCTTACCTGGTTGATCTTCGCGGGATTTTGCTGCTGGGGATTTCGTGATATTCAGAAAAGGCTAAATCAGGACGCAATTGATGCTGGAGGCCTGACAGCGCAATACCAGCGGCTTATTGTCAGGCTTTCAGTCATGGCCATATTCCTGTTTGCATTAGCCGTTTATTTTTTAGACCTGAAATACTGGCTTCAATTGATCCCGGGAGTTGAACAATTCTCCGTACTGCAAGGGCTCCTTGCCCTGTCAATGTTTATATTTTATCTGAGTACGGTCTGGTATTTTGCGTATCCCGTATACGAGGCTGTTTTCCGTGTCGAAATAACGAGACGATCCTATATAACGTCGAATTTAAGATTCAATATCCCTATCCTCTTTCCCTGGTTCTTTCTCTCCCTGGTATATGACCTTGTTGCTATTATCCGTTGGCCCGGAAAAGATTGGCTTTTAGACAATATCGGCGGTCAGCTTGTCTTCTTTGCTGGTTTTATTTTTATTTTGATGATTTTTATGCCTGCGGTAATCCAGTACTGGTGGGGATGCAAGCCAATCAATACATCGGAAAAAGGGCGGCAATTAGAGATATTTTTAAAGAAAAAAGGCTTTAAATACCGTCATCTTTTAAACTGGCCGATCTTTGAGGGAAAGATGATGACTGCCGGGATCATGGGCATCCTTCCCAGGTACAGATACCTTCTCATTACCGATTCGCTTTTAGAAGCCCTCTCTATGGAAGAACTAAAGGCGGTGCTGGCACATGAAATGGGACATGCCAGATACCGTCATCTTCTTTTATACATTGTTCTTTTTGTAGGCTTTATGGTGATCTCATTCGGGTTGTTTGAGCTTTTCTATTATTTATTCATGGCACACCCGGGTTTTATGGAAATGTTATCCGGTGAGGACTCCCGCGCTGTCAACTTTTTCAATCTAATTCTATCTCTTCCCATGTTGATTACCATAGTTGTCTATTTTCGCTTTGTTGTTGGTTTTTTCATGCGTAACTTTGAACGTCAGGCCGATCTCTATTCGGCCACGACCATGGGAACCCCCGAACCCGCTATCAGTGCACTTGAAAAGATAGCTTACCTCAGTGGAAAGAGCAGAGACTTGCCAAGTTGGCATCACTTCAGTATCAGGGAAAGGGCGGAGTGCCTATTGCGAAGCCTGGCAGATGGGGGTCTGATAAAACGGCATAACCGGTTTGTGGCGATTTCCTTTATAGTTTATCTTATTTTATTGGGCGGCCTTGGATATTTTGTGAATTTCAGCCCCGTAAAACAGAACATGGCCTATACCCTCGTGGGGAAGGCCTTAAAGCAGCAACTCCTAAAGGAACCTGACAACATCAATCTCTATTTAAGCCTGGCAGAGGTTAGCCAGTATCTTGAGGATTATGAACAGGCTATCCATGCCTATGAGAAAATTATTGGTTTAAAGCCAAACCATGCAACATCCCTTAATAATCTGGCCTGGATTTTGGTCACGGCTCCTGATCAAGACCTGAGAGATTTAAACCGTGGGCTTGATCTGGCCAAGAAGGCGGTGGCGCTTGAGCGATCCTCCGTATTTCTTGATACCTTAGCAGAGGCATATTATAGAAACGGACTCAACAGGGAGGCTGTCAAAACAATAAAAGAGGCGATTGCCCTGGCAACCGAGAACAGGGAGTATTATGAAAAGCAGTTGAAGAAGTTTTTGTCTTCCAGGAATTTATGAGGTGAAATGTATATCCAACCACGTTGTTTATTGCACTAATGACAGTCCGAAGTGACTTTTACATCAAGGTTCGTTTTTAGTTGCTACTGAGGGCACAAAATAGTTTACATCTAATGACGTTACCTATGGTCATTGCGAGCGACTGAAGGGAGCGAAGCAATTTCATGTTTAAACTGATTTCAGAGATTGCTTCGTCGCTAACGATCCTCACAATGACAGTTATTAGGCAATCTATTTTGTGCTCCCCTTAGTATGTATTTCGAGTAAATACTTCCGATGATATGCCATGGCAAGTAGATCAGCAGGATTGAGATTGCACATTTTATTCCACCACTGCGAGGGTGAGAGGCAAAAGGTGTATCAACGGTGGACTATGAAAATGAAGCTTGAAAAGCGAGAGTGGATATGTAAAATATTAATTGAAAACTAAATGTGGAGATTAAAAGGGTGAGGGTCCAGTAATGCAGAAAAGACTTTGGAGTGCTATATTGCTCTGCCTTCTCTTGGCCATTGGGTGTGGCCAGGAGGAACCAGCCACAAAAATTGACCTGGACAAAAAAGAACAGGTCAGCCTAAGAGAAGAGGCAAATGTCATTACCTATGTTTACCTTCCCCAGTACTCCCATACTGTATCCTATAAGCGGCATCATTTGCTGGTAGAGTATTTGCGCAAGGAAACGGGGCTGAACATAAGGCAGGTATTCCCGGAAACCTTTGACAAACACATGAAAATGGTCGGCCAGGGGAAGATTGATATCTCCTATTCCAACCCTTTTTTCTATGTAAAGATTGCCCACCGTTATGGCGCGCGAGCTTTTGCCCGAGTTGTCGAAAGTTATGGCCGGGAAAACTTCCGGGGCCAGATCATTTGTCGTGCTGACAACCGGCTTATACACGGCATTGCCGATTGTCGGGGTAAACGGTGGATAGCTGTATCTCCATATTCCGCCGCAGGTTATCTTTATGCTTTGGGGCATTTTATTGCCCATGGCCTGAAGAAATCGGATTTCAGCGTGGTGGACTTTGCCCCCGGACCCGGGGCCCAGCAAGAGAAGGTAGTTCTGGCCGTTTACGCAGAGAAATACGATGTGGGCACCATCCGGGAAGGGACCCTGAACGTGGTTGCGGATAGAATAGATATCAATGAAATCAGGGTAATCGCCAACACCCACTGGTACCCCGGCTGGGTCTATGCGGCCAGGGCGGACCTAAAACCCGGGATCGTGGAAAAGATAAAAAAAGCCTTTTTAAGACTCGACTATAACCAAAGCGAGTACATGCGGATATTGAAGGCGGCCGACATCACAGGCATTATACCTTCTGAAGATCGAGATTTTGACCCGGTTAGAGACTTGGCTGAAAGGCTGGGCGTTAGCCTGGAAAGATAAAGAGGTTTTAATCCAATGAAATTGGGATTTCGCAGCAAGATTTACCTTGGAATGCTTCCTCTGATTCTGATGCTCGGAATAGTCATTTTCTTTGTGGTCACCATAATCATCAAAGAGGCCCTACTGGAAGAAAACCGGAATCGCGGAATTTCCATGGGCATCAATCTTGCGGCCCGCGTGGCTGAGCCCGTTCTGGCCATGGATTTTTTTAGAATGAAGGCCCTTATCGATGAAACTGTTCGGTTAAGTGATGACATTTCCTACACCTTTGTCCTGGATGCCAGGGGACAAACCCTTGTCCATACCTTTAAGGGAGGTTTCCCGGTAGAATTGAAAACAGCAAATGCCGTTTCAGATGCCCAGAAATATAACATGCAATTATTGGATACAGGCAAGGAGTTCATTTATGATTTTGCTGTTCCTGTTTTTATTGACGGTGATCGATTTGGAGTGATACGCATAGGCATTTCAAGAACAAAAATACAAGAAACAATCAATAGACTTTTACAGACGATCTTTTTGGCTACTGTGTTTATTGTCATCATAGCAGGCTTTGTGGAAACGTTCTTTGCACATACGATCACCCAAAGGATCAATATCCTCCGTCGTTCATCAGAAGAGGCTGTAAAGGGAAATCTGGACGTTCAAACAGCCCCCGTGTTGAAACAAAACTGTTGGGAAATCATGTCGTGCGGAAAGAACCAGTGTCCTGCTTATGGCGATACCCGCCGTCGCTGCTGGTATCTTGCCGGGACAATGTGTTTAACCTGTGTGGAAGGGGACTATGCACAGAAGATTGAGGCCTGTCGAGAATGTAAGGTATACAGGAAGAATGCAGGGGATGAGATTCAGCATCTTGCCGAAACCTTTGATGTCATGGCCTATACGCTCAAAGAACACATTTCCGGCTTAGAGGAGACGAAAGAAAGATTAAGGCAGCAAGGTCAGCTTCTTCAGACCATCCTCGATGCGACGCCTGACATTGTTGGACTCCAGGACCGGGAATTGGCATACAAGGCCGTTAACAAGGCATTCTGCCAATTTGTCTCTAAAGAAGAAGATGATATTATTGGCAAAACCGATTTCGATTTTTTTTCTAAAGATATGGCCGAAAAGAATCGTCAGGAGAATATGGGGATTATGGAGACCGGTAAATCGTTTGAAAAGCAGGAGGAAGTTAAGACTGCCGGGGGTAAGAGGTGGTTGCATGTGGTCAAGATACCCATATATGACCCCGATGGAAATGTAACCGGTATTCTTTGGAGTGGAAGGGATATTACTGAACTTAAACAGATTCAGTCTCGATTGGTTCAATCTCAGAAGATGGAATCCATCGGACAGTTGGCCGCTGGTATTGCCCATGAAATTAACACTCCTTTAGGGATCATCTTAGGCTATACCCAACTGCTGAAGGAGGATTTCGAAGAGGACAGCCCTGTCTATCAAGACCTTCAGATCGTTGAAAAACATAGCAAAATATGCCGCAAGATTGCAGCCGACCTTTTGAGGTTTTCCCGACACACGGAAAGTACTTTGACCTCGCTCGACCTGGATCAATCCATCGAGGAAGTGGTGTCTATTGTGGAACACACCTTCAAATTGGACAGGGTTGAGATTGAAAGGGATTATCATTCAAACTTGCCTCCTATTAAGGGAGACAGAGAAAAACTCAAACAGGTTTTTGTTAACTTGCTTAATAATGCCTATGATGCTATTAACACTGACGGCACCATCAGCATCACAACCAGTTTTGACCAGGAAAATAATGAGCTGGTTATTTCTGTGGCTGATACGGGCAGGGGCATTCCGCCAGAGCAGATAGACAGGATCTTCGACCCCTTTTTTACTACCAAGTCGGTTGGCAAAGGGACCGGTCTCGGGTTGTCGGTCACTTTTGGAATTATTCAGGAGCATGGGGGAAGAATAGATGTCAAGAGCCCACCGTTGTCTGCAAGAGGGGGTGAGGGAGAAGATGTCCGTGGTACAGTTTTCACGATACACTTACCCATGTCCAAAGATAGAGCACCTAAAGAGGAGATAGAGGAGACAGGAGATGGCGAAAATATTAGTGTTGGATGATGTGCTGGATGCAGTGATTCTCATTAAAAAGATTTTGCAAAAAAAAGGTCACGAGGTGTTTACCTTTACTGAAGAGGAAGATGCCCTGGATTATGCTCGATCCAATGATGTGGACCTGGCGATTCTGGATATCAAATTGAAAAAGATGAGTGGTGTAGAAGTATTGGAGGAACTCAAAAAGATAGATCCCTCAATGCATGCCATTATGCTCACCGGTTATCCCACCTTAGAGACTGCCCGGGAATCTTTAAAGCTGGGAGCAAAAGAATACTGTGTTAAGCCCATAGACAAGGAAGAGCTGGAGGAGAAAGTGGCAAGCGTATTAAAAGGCTAATGATTTGAATCGGTTGTCAAAGCGGCTAAATGGTAAAAATACTTCTGGACAAACCTGCCTGAAACAGTATCGGCCAAAGAAAAGGACAGGGGCTTTCCTTTAAGAAAAGACCCTGAAAACGCAAAGAAGACGTTTCTGGAGATGTCAAAAAGTGTATTATTAATCAGTTCAGAATCAACGGAGTCTTCAGAAATACCATACAACCTGCATCTTATGGGTCTATCGTCATAGAGACAGCATCTTGATTCTATATTTAATGGACATAAGATTTTTTCTTTTGCATAGGTTTTAATAAGAGCCTTTTTATCTTTGTCAGGATCATATCCTTTTTCGTCCAACCGAGCTTTTATGCCCCTTATCTTTTTACATACCTCCACGGCTCTGCGGATGACTTCTGTTCTTAATTCACTTTTTACGGTGCGATTCATCATATTGCTCAGGTGAATGACCTCTATCAACTGGAGATCAATATACTGGTAGCAGCACTCTGAAGTTTCAAGTCCGCAGCTCTGGATTTTACTGGTAGTGTTGTTCGCCTTTTTTATGTCTTCATCTATTTTTTGAACAAGGGCCTCATAGTCAGCAAAATACAAGCCCAAATCGACAACGTTTCTTGATTCAAGGGATGGCTCTCTTATCTTTAAGACACCTGATTTCTTGTGATATTTTCTCAAGAGTTTCCACTGTCTATAATTGGCCGGAGTTGCACGAGTGTACTTCAACTTCTTGGAAGCAACCTTCAGGGCAAGCCCTCTCCTAAGCAGATAAGAGGTCACAAACGTGCCTGTCCTCCCGATCCCGTGGCGGCAGTGAACCAGGATCTTTTTGCCTAAATAGATAGCTTCATCTAACCATTCAAGGGCCTTTTCCATTTCCTCCATATCTGGTGCGTTCTCGTCCGGGATCGGGAGATAATAAACTTCAAAGCCTGACTTCTCCTCGATCTCATGTAAATCGCAGAACTCGGCACAAAGGTTGACAATAGCGTTGATTCCCTGTTCTCTTATTGAATCGAGTTCAACATACGACATAGGTGCATAGCCAACGGCCAGATAATCTGTTATCCATATAAGCTGGTATGCGGAATCCTTTTTTGATTGACTATTGGCGATTGACGATTGAATATTTAGGGCTTTTAAGCACTTTTTAAAAAATCTTAGTCCTGATTCGACCTTCATGCTTCATTCTCCACTTTTCGATAATCACTCTTGACACCCTCGTAAAAAGTCAAGAATTCCCTTTTGGCGTCATTCCGGCGAAAGCCGGAATCCAGTCTTTCAAATAGGTTCTGGACTCCGGCTTTCGCCGGAGTGACGAACTTTGGGACTTTTTACAAAACCATCACTCTTCAACTGTAGCGAAATAATACCGTCCGTTCATAAACTCATCGACATATCTTTCGACCATTGAGCTGTCTCTGAGATACATGTCCATCAACCTTGTGGCACCAAGAAGACGACCAATTATGTCCAATTTGTGTTCAATTGATTTTTTTTCGTCCCCTTTGAGCTCGCCGTCTACAAGATCATTTTTCATATCGACTTTAAATCCGAGGCGGTCCAGAATACCATTCAGAAAATCGGCCCTTAACATTCTCTTAGAGATGTCAGCCCCTCCCCCGGAAAACCTGAACAGGATATAATTGTCCTCTGGTTTGTCACCGCAGATTACGTCAAGAATAACGAAATGATAACCAAAACGCAGATTAAGATTTAGATAGTCGTGTGACAGGACTGCATAACTTGCAAACATTGCTGATTCTGCGCTTATAATCCCGCCGCTCATAACAATTTTGTCATACTCTGCCCAGTCAAAGTGGGTAAACTGGGGCCAGTGAATTTCAGGGTGGTTCAGGCCCCTAAATACTGCTCTCATGGGGATGCTCAATATATCATCGATCATAACTGTTTTTTTATCTTCCAGTTCTTGCCTTAAGCCGTCACCTACATCTACTACATAAAATAGCATAGGTATCTCTGAAAGGAGCTTTTTAGCGCCCCCTATCTTCCTTATCCGCCTTTCGCCAATGTGGAACATTTCCTGCACGGCCTTTTCATGGGCAAACCTTATGATATCATGATGCGACCTGACCCCATGCGGGACAAAAGATGCATCCTGTGGGTCGAGGAGCTTCAACGGTGAAATAAAACTCATGACATATCTAAGCTTGCGCACAAACGGGCTGTCTTCCATGAGGTCTCTTCTGGCGCAGGGGCTCACCAGCATAGATTGAACAATCCCGTCATAGACCACCTTGCCGTCAGCATAAACGGTAACTTCTCTACCTTCCGGTAAATTGGCCGTTGCAACGCCTGTATTCACCAGGGTCGGGACACCAAATTCACGGGCAACAGATGAAAAATGCCCGGCCTTACTGCCAATGTCGGTTACTACCGCGTTTAATTTGTCTATAACCTTGACGTAATGGGGCGAAGTATTTCTGGCCACCAGCACGGCGCCTTCCGGAAGGTTTTCAAGGTCGGATTCCCGGTCAGTCCTAAAGACTTTCCCTGCCCCAATTCCAGAACAAGCCATTTCGCCACCTGAAACAAGCACAGCATTCTCCACGTCTTCAAACCCACATTCTATAGCCTCGGAACGAACCTCTTCTGCCTTAAGGGGTCGCGATTGAAGGATAAAAAGGCGCCTCTCTCTATCCATACACCATTCAATATCCTGTGGTTCCTTGAAAAACCCTTCGAGTTGCATTCCCCATCCGGCCAGAACCAGCGCAGACTCATCGTCAAGTGAAGGCAAACCTTTTTTTTCATCGTAGACAGGAATAATTTCTGTGGTGTTGTTCTGCGAAAAGACCATCTGCTTTGGCTTGACTCCTGCGATTTTCCGGGTAACCCTTAGCCTTTCACCTTTTTCAATACTAATAATGTCTGGTGACAACTCTCCACCCACCAACAACTCTCCAAGGCCCCAAATGGAATGGATATTCAAGCTTTTTGAATCTGGGTCTTCAAGGTCATTGGTGTACATGATCCCGCTTGACTCTGCATCTATCATTTCAAGGGCCAAAACGGCCATTGGGGTTTCCATGTCCGAAAGTCCATAGCTGATCCTGTAAAATAGGGCCCTTGAGGCATATTTACTTGCAAGGACCTCTTTATATGCTTCAAGTATCCTATCCTCCTTCACATTCAGAACTGTCCGGTACTGTCCTGCGAATGATGATTTTGCATCCTCGGCAACTGCGCTACTTCTCAGGGCTATTCTCACATCCTTGTCTTTATCCCATTTAAATGACCTGAATGTTTGAAAGATAGCCTCTTCGATGTCCGGGGGAATTTGAGCATTCATGATTATATCTACTAACTCATTGGAGGCAGCATCCAGAGAGGCAGTAGAATTGATATCGAGCTTGACGAGTATTTCATCAATGGATTTTCTGAGGTCATTAAATTCAATAAAGTAATAAAAGGCGTTGGTTGTAATCACAAATCCGTTTGGAATGGGAAGCTGGAGTTCCCTTTCAATTTTAACCAGGTTCAGGGCCTTACCACCAACCAAAGTGTGGCTCTCTGAGGGAATCTCGTTTAGAGGAATGATAAAGGGGGGAGAGAAATTATACTCCGGCGGAGCCAACATGAATCTCACATAGAAGTTGAATTTCTTGAAATAGTCTTTCAGATCGAAGTAACGGGTGGGGCACATCTTGGCAAGTTCTTCTACAATGCCGGAAACACAACCGGAGAACTCGTCATATTTATCCTCGATTACCTTAAAGTCAACTTTAGTCCGGTTATGATATATCTCCTCCAATTCTGCCATCAATTCATGAGCCCGCTTGTCGTGGTATAACAGGGATTTAAATGCCTCATATTTTTCCCTGTGAACTGTTCCCGGTGAAAATACCTGATAGGTCCAATGCTTGAATAGGTTGGTTATAAGCATGATGACACCCCTTGGCGCATGTTTTTTTTGACAAATTTAACTCATCATGCGAAAAAAATCCAACTTATTTGGCAAGGACTTACTTTTGCCAAGGACACTATAGACATTTTATCCTGACCATGGTTGGACTGGGAGTGGTCTGCCGGGTCTCAGTGCAGGTCCTTCCCATTGATTGGGGAGCGATTATGGGGATGTTGGTCTGAATGGAAGACGAGTTCGAGCTGTTTAATCCGGTGGGTCTTCGCCTAAGGCACTAACATTATGCTGAACAATGCTTATATCAGGCTCTGCCTTTTTCTCAGCGACGTGTTTTGAAAAGATTCTTCCGACAATAAACCAGCCTAAATAAATCAGCAGGACTGAAATTACAAACCAAAAAGCTGCTCCGATAAGAATAATTTCTCCGTTGAAGGTCGTAAATCTTAATATGTATTCTCGCCCAAATAATTTTAAAAGGTTGTTTGGGTTGTAGGCCTCGTTAACATAGGCCAAAAAGGCTATAATAGGCAGACATTTGGTTGCAAGACTCATGAAAAAACCTTCAATAAAATAGTTATAATAAACCTGATTAAGTTCTACCTGGTCTATATTTTTAGCAAGGAGTTTACCTTTCTTAGGGTCTTCACATTTTAGGGCCTCTTGACGGACATTATACCAATATTGAAACTCCTTCTCCAATTCTTTGTATCGCTTTGTCTTGAATGTCTTCGTTAAAATTTTTGTTATTATAACCGTGATAAAGGCAATCGTTGATATGGCAATGGCTGGGCCAAAAAAATTAAGTGGGGTAAAAATAACATCAAGAAGACTTTGAATATAATTAATTAAATCTACTATCTTAAACCATAGGGCATCTAAAAAGTCTTCCATGTTCAATGAACCCTGTCTAATATTTAAAAGGGGAAGGAAATTGATTGTTCCCTTCCCCTGATTCAAGTTAACTCTTATGTCCTATATCCAGATCTCGATCTTGAAGAAGCGGAAGAACAGGAAGAATAGGAGAATTGCCAATGCCAGCTTCAGGGTCTTCTCGCTGAAAAACTTCTGTAAGCGACCGCCGATCATTCCCCCGACAAAACCGCCGATGATAATAGCAATAAAGATCCATAGATCTGGCCAATAACTATTCATGGCGTAGCCGATAAAAGAACCGATACTGCTGAAGCATGTACCAATAAGGGCAATAGGCACAGCCACATACATGGGAAGAGCGGCCAGTGTAGTCATGATGGGAACTAACAGAAAGCCCCCACCAATACCAAATGATCTGGCAACTACTCCGACTGCCAGGCCAATAATACCGAAAAGTAATGGGTTAATTGTGAATTCTTCACCCCAGAACTTGAAGCGATAATCGGTAATACCTGACTTGACAGGTTCAATCTTACCCATTTCAGCAGAACGTCCTTCCTCCTTGGCCTTTGCGACCTCGTCATTAAACTTTTTCACCATGGCCTTGATGGCCTTCCTCTTTTCCATGATCTTTGGTCTAAGCTCAAAGATGAGCCTAATCCCCATAAGCACAACCAGAACTGCCAGCCATTCCTTATAAGCCTTCATGGGAAGATACTGGGTTGCATATTTTCCCAGCCATATTGAACCTATCAAGATACCTACACCAAAGGAAAGCCCAATAGGCCACGCGACACGCCTTTCAACAACAGCATACCTGTAGAATGAACCAAATGGAGCAAACAGGGTCAAACCCACGTTCGATGAACGAAGTACGTTGGCGGCGTTGATGCCGACAGGTCCCATGGTATTTACGACCATGACCTGGTAGGCTGCCATGAGCATCCCGCCACCAGCACCCATCATAGCGAACCACGTACCAACAATAATGGCACCGATTATAATCCAGAGGGGATTCATATAACGTCCACCCCTGGTCAGCCAAAAGCCTTTGCCTTTCACATTATAAGTCCCGATTTTTTTACCGTTTACGGAGACGTCAAACTTTGAATTGGGCGGGGAGTGACGGAAGGTTTCAAAATATGCTGTAAATTTCCCTGTCTTCTTGTCTAATTCGATTGATGTGCCTTCATCCCAGTAGTTTTCGGTCTTGCCGTAATCCCCCAGAACACTACGTGCAAAGATTACGATTTTACCTCTCTTTGTCCTTTCTTTGGTAACAGTATTGATACCGTATGTTGATTCATGCAGGAATTTAAAGAAATTCCACTGTGCTTTAGTGTTCACGCCGACTGCCATGCTTTTGGTTTGATCATCAAGCTTGTCAAACTTTTTCAGCTTGAACATGGTTGTATTATAGATTCCTGGTAGAAAAGATGGCCCACCAAATTTTTTATTAACCTTTTTGCCAAAATTACCCGGATTGGTAGTCAACATGTAGTAAAGAACAGGCACGCTCGTGTCATTTTTAAAACCACTTTTTTTGCCCTCCTTTTTAAACCTTTTTATCTCATGAGGACCTGTTGTGTCTTTTGGGGCAAATGTGGTTTGAGAGGCAACGGCAATATAAAGGTCTTGCCCGGGCAAGATGTTACCCTCAATTGTTACAGTATCCCCAGCCTCATATTCGGTCGCAGATAGCTTTGCCGCCGCAAAAGTGGCGTTGGGGACTGCCATGAAAATGGCAAACGCGAAAATTAGTAATACAGGCCATATTTTTTTCATCTTTTCCTCCTTAAAATGTTGTGATTAATAAACTCCTTTTTTCTAAAAAAAGGCCCCCCTTCCTTAACATAACTAAATATTACTTTGTCAACTTGAAATATTTAATTGCCAGTATTGCACCTAATTCACTGCATACGATACCAATGATCAGGTAAAGCATAAAATCCAGGCTATTGAACGGATATTCACCTTCAGAATAGAAAAACAGGAGAGTAAGTATCCCGTATGTAATGATAACATTTACTACTCCGGCGCTGATACAAAATGCCTGTTTGTGTTTTAATAAATTTCTGGTTTTATCTAATAGCGAATATCCTGTTATTGCAGTATTAAGTCCTATAAGCCACGGAATAATCCTTACAATTTCATCATGATATAGAAAGGTAGTTAAGAAAAGGGTGATGAGGATGGTGCCAAATACACCTGCAAAGATAGAATAGGCGAATTTCCCTGACAGATGTAATCTATTCCTGACAAAATCTTCCGCTTTTGTCATGTAACCTCTTAAAAAACCGGTTGTCAGGTCGCAAATTCTGTCCATTTACTTAAAGTTGAATGTGTTTGTGCCCCCGAAAAGGACACGAATCGTAAAATTACTCAAAAAAACCCGTTACTTCGGGTTTTGGGAACATTTTATTTTATGCACGCACTATACTCAAAAAAACACTAATGTCAATACAAATATTTTGTAAATTTTCTTTTAAATACACTCGTTTATTACCTCCAATTTACTGTATTGTAAGCTGTATTGTAACGTCTCAATATTTCGGGATATAATTTTTACCACGAAGGACACGAAGGGCACGAAGAGACAGAGCACAAAAATATCCAATTTCCAATTATCAATAACCAATGTCCAATGAAAAACACTTAAAGATGGAAATTTATTATTCGATCTGGCCGCCTGACGGCCCGTCCGCCGTAATACTATGGATAGCGGGCAGGCGGGTACTGGATATTATCTCACGGTCAATGTCATTAACTTAAAGCGTAGCGCAGGGCTTCAGCCCGGCCGCGAACCCGCGCAATACGGCAGGGCTGAAGCCCTGCGCTACATTAGAAGATGCCTGCGTCGGTTCGGGCCCTTTAAGTTAATGACATTGATTTTACGGTCGCATCCACATTTCTTCGTGACCTTCGTGGTGATTAATTTCCTTTCATTTTACATAGGGCATTGCTATGGACAGAAAGTCCCTATTTATGAAGATACGCTGTACAGACGTAAATTTGAGGCGGGGTTATTTTCGCCAAAATTCAGGCACTAACAGGACAATTACAGTATAAATTTCCAAACGCCCCAAAAGCATGCAGAATATCAGGACCCATTTCCCGAATACCGGTATTAAGAGGTAGTTTTTCACCGGCCCAACAATGCCAAGGCCAGGGCCAACATTACCGATAGATGCGGCAACAGAAGCCAGAGCGGAAATCATATCAAGTCCTAAGGATGCCATAATCAGGCTGGCAAGGATAAAGAGACCTATATATAGGATAAAAAAACCCCAAATGCTGCTGAGTATATCAGGCGGCACAGGTTTACCACCGAGCTTGACCGTTGTGATGGCGTGAGGATGGATAATGCGGAATATTTCCTGATAGCCGTGCCTGATTAGCAGCATGATACGCATGGTTTTCATGCCGCCTCCTGTTGACCCGGCCATACCACCCAAAAACATGCAACCCAGGAGGATTTGCTTGGATAAGGAAGGCCATTTTTCATAATCTGCAGTAACGAAGCCCGTAGTTGTAAGGATGGATGATACCTGGAATGCTGCGGCCCGAAAGGCCCTGAGAAGAGAATCGTATACGGAACCATATGTATTGAACGTGACAATCAGCGTGGCCATGGCTAAAAGAAGAAGGAAAACCCTGCATTCCGGATCCCTTCCGAATATCCCGACGTCTCCTTTGATCATTTTATAATGAAGTGAGAAGTTGATGCCTGCAAGGAGCATGAACAGGATAAAGACACCATCAAAATACGCACTGTTAAAATAGGCAATGCTATTGTTTTTCGTTGAAAATCCGCCTGTTGGCATGGTGCAGAAGGCATGGCATATTGAATCGAAAATGGACATTCCACCTGCAAACAGCAACACGATTTCAAGTACAGTGACTAAAAGGTAAACCTTCCACAGGGTTTTTGCTGTCTCAGATATCCTTGGCTTTAGTTTATCCACTACCGGACTGGGTATTTCTGCCCTGTAAAGCTGCATGCCACCGACTCCCAAAAATGGCAGGATGGCAATGGAAAGGACAATAATTCCCATTCCGCCAAGCCATTGGGTCTGGCTTCTCCAGAGCAGGATGCCCTTGGGGAGACGCTCAATATCTGTCAATATGGATGCACCAGTGGTTGTAAAGCCGGATATGGATTCAAAATAGGCGTTTGTGAAATCGGGGATAACCCCTGAAAAAATATAGGGCAAGGTCCCGAACAAACCGGCCATTATCCAGCCAAATGTCACTACGGAAACGCCGTCACGGTGGGTCAGATTGGTATTATCCTTGGTTTTGGTACAGATAAACAGGATAAGCCCGACGAAAGATGTGATGAGCATGGAAAAAAACAGTGCCCGGGTGGTGCCATCCTCATAAATAAAGGAGACAAGCAGGGGCACTGCCATGGAAATGCCTAAGAAAAAAATCAGTGTCGCAATAAACCGTGTAATGATCCGGAATTGCATTAAAAATATTCCAGTTTGACAGTGAGCAGTTTTTCCAGTTTGGGGACAACCTGTTCAAGGGCGAAGATGATGAGGTGATCTTTTGGCCTGATAATACTATCACCCCGGGGTATTATAATTTGTTCACCCCTGACGATAGCCCCTACGATGGCCCCTTTCGGAAATTTTACCTTGGATAAGGGTATGTTAACAATGTCGGAGGTTTCCAATGCCTCAGCCTCAATCACTTCGGCTCGTTCTCCTTTGAGTGGGGCCACTGAGATAATTTTTCCCCGCCTTATGTATTGAAGGATGGCGCGGACTGCAGACATTCTCGGGCTTACAACAGTATCAATTCCAATGGCTGATACAAGAGGAATATAACTCAACTTGCTGACACGAGTGATGGTCCTCTTTGCCCCGAGTCCCTTTGCAAGGAGCGAGATGAGGATATTGCTTTCTTCATCCCCGGTAATGGCAACCAAAAAATCGGCGTCCCCAATATTTTCTTCCCTGAGGAGATTTCTATCAGCGCCATCACCCTTAATCACAATCACCCGTTCTAACTTTTCGGCTAAGCTGGCACACCTGTCGCTGTCTTTGTCTATTATTTTCGCGTTAACCTTACTCCGGTCCAGGGCCATAGCTAAGGCCGTTCCCGTTTGTCCAGCGCCGATGATTATTACTCTTCTTAAGACTTCTTCCTTGATATCAAATAGTTCAAGCACATGATTCAGTTCATTATTTCTCACTACAATGTAAATCAGGTCATCTGTTTGGATAGCGTCGCTACCGTGCGGGATAACCACCTGATTTTCCCTAACAATTGCTCCTAAAAGCAGCTTCTCTTCAATGCCTTTGAAGGAATTTAGACGGCGACCAGAGAAGGGAGAATCTTTCTTTACCGTAAAACCGATCAGCTTGACCCTGCCCTCAACAAAATCAATTACCTCGGAAGCACCCGGGACTTCCATCAGATTCAGGATACTGTCTACCATCACTGATTGAGGATTAATGATGTGGTCAATACCTAAGGACTGCTGGCTAAAGAGTTCCTTTTCCTGTAAATACTCCTGGTTTCTGACTCGTGCGACTTTTAGCATATACTGGTTGAGATTTCGGGCTAACAGGCAGGCGATAAGATTTACCTCGTCACTGTCCGTGGCGGCAACCAGCATGTCCGCATTCTCAACCCCCGATTCTTTGAGGAGACGGGGACTCGTTCCCGAGCCTAAAAATACCTGGACATCAAGGTCTTCGGTAATCCTTTTTATCTTTTGCGGGTCCTTGTCAATGAGGACCACATCGTGGCTTTCTTCAGAAAGTCGCTGGGCGATGTTAAACCCCACTTCTCCCGCCCCAACAATGATGATTTTCACTGATAACTTCCTTTAAAACAGCGTTTCGGAATTGGCGATTTTCGATTAAAAATTAACAATCAAAAGGAAACGAACATTACCCATAAATCTTCAATAGTCAATAGTCAATATTAATGTATTTGCTCAATAACTCGGGGATAAAACCCTTACAGGTAAACTCCGGGTAAGGACTTTAGGCGTAAGCCTTTTATGCCACCCCTAAATATTGAGCTATTACCTTGCCCTCAATTGGGGTTATATTGTATGGACAACAGATAAGCACAATGATATAAAATTGTAACAACCAACTTAACCACTCAACAAATCAACCACTTAACGAGGTTTGTAATAAGTAGATGATAGAGCCAATTGTGGACCGTAATAGGGGAAAGCAGCTGAAACAGTACGTAGACAGGTTTCCGGATGCGAGAATTCTTGTCATTGGCGATATTATTATGGACGAGTACATCTGGGGCGAAGTTTCCAGAATTTCCCCTGAAGCCCCGGTCCCTGTGGTAAAGGTTAAACACGAAACTAAAATGCTTGGAGGGGCAGCTAATGTTATTAATAATATGGCATCTCTCGGGGCAAAGCCCGTTCTTTGCGGTGTAATTGGGGAGGATTCCACCGGCGAGGCAATTCTGAAGGATATCACAACAATGGGTTTGACAACGGATGGCATTGTCATTGAGCAGGACAGGCCAACCAGCATAAAGACAAGGATTGTTGCGCACAGCCAGCAAGTAGTTCGTTTTGACAGGGAAAGCCAGAAAAATATCAGGCCTGAAAGCATGCAGGGACTCGTAGAGTTTATCGAAAAGAACCTGAATAATCTTGATGCCATCGTGGTCTCCGATTATGGAAAGGGCGTTATTTCGGCATCCCTGATGAAGGATTTGAGGGGATTAGTCCGGTCCACCACAGTTGGGTCTGTAAGCATTGCCGTTGATCCCAAGATCTGTAATTTCGAGCACTATAAAGGGGTGGATGTGATTACGCCCAACCATCATGAAGCGGGAGCCTTCTGTGGTTTCGAGATCGTGGATGAAAAAACCCTGCACCAGGCGGGAAAGCAGATACTCAATGAGCTGAACTGCCGGTCAGCGTTGATTACCCAGGGCAGAGACGGGATGACGCTCTTTGAGAACAATGCGGAGATAACCCATATTCCCACAGTTGCTAAAAAGGTCTTTGATGTGACGGGCGCGGGTGATACGGTCATCAGCACCTTTTCCCTGGGATTAGCATCAGGGCTGGATCTGAAGTCTGCTGCAATCCTGTCAAACTTCTCAGCAGGTATTGTAGTCGGCGAGGTGGGGACTTCCACTGTAAGCGCGGATGATTTGAAAAAGGCAATAGGGGGTTGAGGATTGAGGATTCACGATTGAAAGTAGAAAATCGTCAATCAATAAATGTATTTCCGCAGAGCGCCAATAGACAATAGTCAATAGTCAATAGTCAATCATGAGCGAAGCGACAACCATGAGCCATCCACAAGAGCCCGGTCCCGTTAAGCTGATTTCAAGCCTGTTCTCGCCTGAGAAGGGGCTCATTGCTGAGATTATCGGGCGGCTTTCAGACATCTATGGTCCCGTTGATTGCAGCAGTCCCGAACTCATCTTTGATCGCACTAAATATTATGCTAAAGAAATGGGATGGCCACTCCACCGGAGATTTATTTCCTTTTCCGAGCTTGTTTCTCCTGACGGTCTTGCAGAGATAAAGCTCAAAACCAATGAGATTGAGCAGCAGTATCTCCGTGATGGAAACAGGACGGCCAATATCGATCCCGGTTACATATCCCCTGAGAGGTTGATTCTGGCCACGGGAAAAAACTATATACATCGGGTGTATCTATCCGGAGGGATTTATGCTGATCTGACGCTGATTTTTAAACGGGGCAGCTTTACGTCGCTCGAATGGACATATCCGGATTATGCAGATTCCGGGATTATTGATTTTTTTAACGGGGTTAGAAAGCAATACATGGAACAAATAAGGGAGACAAAACGCGTTGATTAAGAGCATGACTGCCTACGGGAGGGGTGAGGTCCAGCAGGGGGATATTATATTTATTGCGGAGATCAAGTCGGTCAACAACCGTTACCGGGATATTATCCTGCGGTTTCCGAAAAATTTTCAAATCCTTGATAAGGACCTCAGGACAGTAATATCCTCAAGGATTAGACGGGGTCGCATTGAGGCGTTCATTCAAATGGAAAACAATGCAGAGCAAGGTCCTTATGACCTTGAACTCAATGTGCCCCTTGTAAATTCCTATCTCAAGGTCTTTGATCAATTGAACGAACAATTTGGCATTGAGCAAGAAATCAGTCTTGAGACTCTTTGCAAGATGAACGATGTGATCCTTGTTAGACCTGAGTCAGTGGACGTTGAGAAAGTGAAGCCGGGTTTCCAGCAGGTCTTAACTGCCGCGCTCGATTCCCTTGATATGATGAGGATTAAGGAGGGGGAGGCGATCGAGGCCGATTTTATTAAAAGGCTTAAGTTGCTGGAAGGCTATGTCAATGATGTCGATGAACGCACTCCCCTGCTGGTGGAAGAATACCGGATAAGGCTTGAAGACAATATCAAACGGATAATGAAGGATGGTGTTGTTGACGAGGGACGGCTTGCCCAGGAGGTGGCTTTTTTTGCCGAAAAGTCGGATATTACTGAAGAAATTGTACGGTTTAGGAGCCACATTAGTCAATTCAGGGAGTATCTTTCCTTAGACGATGCCATCGGAAGGAGGCTGGACTTTTTGCTTCAGGAAATGAACAGGGAGGTGAATACGCTCGGCTCAAAGGCATCTGATTCCCTGATTTCCAAAATCGTAGTGGAAATAAAGTCGGAATTGGAGAAATTAAGAGAACAGGTTCAGAATGTGGAATGAAAGGAGATCAGTCCATGAGTACCAGGCTTGTTAATATCGGTTTTGGCAATTCAGTCGTATCCAGAAGGGTTATCGCTATTATTTCTCCCAATGCCGCGCCCATCAAACGACTTCGTGACGAGGCCCGGGAAGAAAAAAGGCTGATAGATGCAACCCAGGGCAGGCGTACCAGATCGATAATTATTACCGACAGCAATCATATTGTTCTATCTGCCATACAATCTGAAACCATTGCGCAGAGGTTCAGCCCAGAGGGCACAATAAGCAAGGAAGAGATGGAAGAATAGGTATGTCAGGTCAGCTTTTCGTATTCTCCGGACCATCAGGGACGGGGAAATCGACTATTGTAAGTGCCTTAAGAGAAAAGGTCGACGGCTTATGGTATTCTATATCCCATACCAGCCGCAGGCCCAGAGGTATGGAAAAGAAGGGCATAGACTATCACTTTGTGGACAGAAAGACGTTCGAGGATATGATTGATTCAGGGGCCTTTGTGGAATGGGCTAAGGTATATGATGACTATTACGGCACATCATTTGCGTCCATTAATGAACAGACCGATTCGGGGCTCGATGTTCTTCTTGATGTTGATGTCCAGGGCGCAAGAAATTTAAAGGATCATTTCGCAGATACCGTGCTCATCTACGTGCTGCCACCATCTCTGGAGATACTCGAAAGCAGGCTCAAGGCGCGGGGAACGAATTCAGATAGCGTTGTAAGGATGAGGCTGGAAAAGGCATCCAGGGAAATTAAAAACTGCCTGTGGTATAATTATATCATTATCAATGATGAACTGGAAAGGTCCATAGAAGAGGCACAGGCCATTGTCTCGGCTGAGCGGTGCCGGACCATTAGAAGAAAGCCAACCATAAAAAAGCTTTTTGGTAATAGTTTTGCCCTTTGAAAACAGTACCGGGACATGGGGATCTCTTTTTTAAAAACCACATATAACATTGTTTTTGATAAGCCGGTCGAGATATGGAATGAAATTAACCAGCGAAAATGACCGGGGCTGTTCGGATCTGTTTCGTACGCCTGCTAAGAATGCCACATCCGTATTTTTTTTCAAACTTCATCCCCTCTCCGGATTATTTTGGCACCTGTGATGCGAATAAATATCTCCCCCATTATCAGATCCATCATTGATTCCGTTTTCCAAAGATCTTCTTCAGGCAAGGATGCCCTAAGAGTTGGTGATAAATTAGTGGGGAGAGTGCTTGAGATTAAGAATAATGGAAAAGCGCTGATTGACTTTGGGAAATTTCGTGCCTTGGCCAAAGTTCAATTCCCGATTACAGAAGGTGACGTGATAAACGTTAAAGTGCTTGAAAAAGGGATGCCACTCAGGCTCGGGTTGAATAATTCAGGGCAAGAGATCTCTCCACAGGCCAAGAAGATACTCAGCCTGATTGAATTTCCATCTAAAAATACATTGGAAAACCTCCAATCGGAAATAAAAAAGGTCCTTGATCAGAACCAGGGCATTGTAAAGTCAAGAGTGATTTCACAAGAGGTGAAGAATATTATTGCAAGAGTTGCGGCTCATTTTGAACCGATGCTTATCGGCAAGAGCATCTCGGAATTGAGCTCTCAACTGAAAGCATATGTGGAAAACTCAGGGATTTTTTTTGAGAAAAAGATTGAAAACGCGCTCATAAAAATATTTGAAGCAAATGAAAAGATATCCACAAGAAGATTGAGCCAATTTCCTGAAATAAAGAATATCCTGAATCAAGATCTAAAGCCCAACATCTTAATGCTAAAAGACTTCTTTGACAGAAAAGAGCTTATACTCAAGGCCTTTGGTTTGAAGAATCTGGAAGCCATTAGAAATACAGTTGAGAGACTCCTATCGGAAGTCGTTGCTCAACAGGACGATACTATTGCAAGACAGGGCAAACCGGAGTCCGTGCAGGTCTTGACTTACGTACTCCCCGGGGAAGAGGGCAACCAAAAGGCCAAATTGAAGGTTTATTATTCTAAGAAGAAAAGGGGTAAGTCAGAAGAGGGTTTCAGGATCTCTCTCCTGCTTGTAATGGATAAAATCGGCCAAATCAGAACTGATTTCTTTCTTATGGATAAGGATCTAAATATAACCTTTTTCGTAAATGATTCCAGGATTAAAGAATATGTCGATTATAATTCCGAAAAGGTTGTGAGATCGCTAAGCAATCATTTTAAAAATCTTGTGTTGAATGTTATTGTTTCTAAGAAAGAAATCGAGAAATTCGAAATCGAGGATTTAGGGGTGGTAAGCTCCGGCCTGGTGGATCTGAAGGTCTAAAAATGGATGATTCAAAAAAAGCAGTGGCCATAAAATACAATAAAGACAAGGACGATGCTCCGAAATTGGTTGCAAAGGGAAGGGATTACATAGCTGAGAGAATAATCGAGATCGCGAAAGAAAATAATGTGCCTATTTATCCCGACAGGAATCTTGTCCAGGTATTGGATGCCCTTGATCTGGATTTTGAAATTCCGCCGGAATTGTACCGTGCAGTTGCTGAAGTCCTTGTTTTTATTTATGAACTAAACGGGGAACTTTAATAAAAAGGTTCTTCTCCCAATTAGTTGGGAGAAAATGGTCCGGGATTCGAGGGGTCAAGGATTCAAGGGTTTGTTTTATAAAGACTTTATCAGCGATTTCAACATTCTTTCGATTTCCGCTATGTCTTTGTCTGGTGTACCCGATTCACCTTTTGCAATTAAGTCAAAATCCCCTGCTAATAATATCCGTGTTTCCAATTCTCAAACAGAACCATAAGATATATAAAGCATCCTAATGTAATCCATGGTTGTCTTTCTTCCTTTGGAAATTTTGCTGTTATTCCATATATCTCTAAACAGAGTTCGTATG
>JAUWMR010000077.1 GCA_030613055.1 Desulfobacteraceae bacterium | reverse complement strand
GGGGACTATTTCTGCCTTTTCTACAAGGATCGGCGAAGTTTCATTTGCCAGTGCAGGAATGATCTGCCGGGTCGGAGAAAGAGAGGGGTTCCGGGCCATGTCGTCATCTGTTGTCTCCTATGATCGTCACCCGATAACACTTCCGGATGCATGTGAATGCAAGGTAAAGCTCTGTTTTTCGCCCAGGTCAGGGATAATACTAGGTGGCCAGATATATGGGTGCGCAGCAGTGGGGGAATTAATCAACGTGATCGCGCTGGCTATTCAAAAGAGAGTGACTGTGCGGGAAATAGATATGATGCAAATCGCCACACACCCGCTGCTGACCGCTGCGCCCACGGTGCATCCCTTTATCAATGCCGCACACCAGGGACTTGCACAAATGCGAGCTGCGATTAAGGAATAAACAATCCACGCTCAGGATGGCGAATTTGCAATAGCCTATCAACGAAATCCTCAGTAAAATAGCACAGGAGTCAGCAGATGCCGAGGCTAAGACTTGTAAAGACAAAGTCAAAAAAGAACTCGTCAGAAGACTCGGGGAAATTGTACCGTCCTTTGACAGAGGAGGAGGCGGCTTCATTTCGGAAAGTAGGAACGAGCTACCAACTTCATGGAGAGTCGTCTGCCCTAACGACATCTGGGCCGTTTCGGATTAGCCGTAATCCGATGTATTTGGCCATGGTGATCTGGCTCGTTGGATTGTCAGTGCTGCTGGGATCGTTGACCGCATTCCTGTTTCCAATTCTCCTTTTCCTGGCAGCGAACTTTCTGATCATCCCACCTGAAGAGAGAAACATGGAACAGATGTTCGGAGAACAATATGCTAAATACAGACGGCATGTGAGGCGATGGCTCTAAAAGGGGACATTGGTTTCAAAACGACTTCACATCTTGATAATCAAGCCACTTTCAAAGCGTAAAGGGGGCAA
Organism: Desulfobacteraceae bacterium; assembly: GCA_030613055.1. GTDB lineage: Bacteria > Desulfobacterota > DSM-4660 > Desulfatiglandales > Desulfatiglandaceae > JAUWMR01. The sequence goes on along the minus strand of JAUWMR010000077.1, from coordinate 16,362 downwards.
ATCTTTGATTGACCTACCTTTATAATGACTCTAATATCCATTCATAATGCTTTTAAATTTATTACTTTTCATTTCCTTCTTATTCTTTCAATTGCAGTACTTATTGAACTGTAATATCAATATAAATAACCGTACTGTTGCATAAACAACATGGTTACCATTATTAAAACCCCTAAACTACAGTGCTTCGTCCCGTTGTCACCCCGAAGATGCGGGATCTTGCGAGCGGCACCCTCGACTTTTGCAACGTTAGGGTTAATTTAAATTTCTTTCAGACCCCTCAGAAGCACACAGGACAAGGTGGTAAGCGCTCCGAGGACAAATATGCCAGTCTGAAAACTCCAGACATCCGCTACAGCGCCAAGGAAAAAAGGGGTCAAACCAAGCCCGCCGATTACACCGGCGGCGATACTTGCCCCTGTAAAAAGGCTCCGCTCATTGAAACTACTGAGCATGGAGATGACTACGAGACCAACCGGGAAAAAGGCTGTGCAAACCGTTGCCTGCACAACGAGCATGATCACGAGGAAGGGAAAGGTCGTGGCCATTGCCATACCCATGGTTGAAAGCCCTGTAGTCAGGAACGCAATGTACAGGATCTTCTTGACGCCGTACCGATCCGCAAGCATACCGGCCATGACTGCCACAAAAAACCCCCCTACCCTTGAAAATCCGAAAATGGTATTCGCCGTTTCCATTGGCAGCCCCCTTTCCTTCACCAGGAACAGGGGAACCACATTGTAGACGCCAAGATTTGATGCCGCTGCAAAAATCCACAGAATGGCTATAATCCAGAAATCCCTTCGACCGAGTATGCTGGAGAACCGAACTCTTTCATTATTTTGTGGACGAATATTCGGAGTGAACAGCCAATAGCATATTATCATGATCAGGCAGGTCCCGCAAAGTACGACGAAAAGGTTTGTCCAGTGGATGAATCTAAGACCAAGGACCGTCAGGAGCGGTATAAAGAATATGCTGAAAGAAGCGCCGGTGTCATGGAGGGCAATTGCCTTCCCCCAATTGCGGCGTTTGTATATTACAGTTAATAAGGGAATGGCGCTTGGCATATACAGTCCCGAACCCAGGCCGATGAAAAGTGAGGCAACTGCTATATAAGAATAGGTTGAGGCGTATTTAAGGCTGTATAAAGCAGCAATCAGAATAACAAAACCCAACCCAATGGTCCGTTTGTGACCGATACGCACGGTCAGCAGTCCGGACAGGAGCAAGGTAGTTGCATAGCCTACGGCCAGAAAAAAGAAGAAGCTGCCCGCCAGTGCGTGGCTGATGCTGAGCTCATCTTCGATAACGGGCAGAAGAGGGGAAATAATTGTTCGAGTGGAAAAGTTTAGAAACCAGAGGCTCCAAAAGAGAAATAGAATAAAAATTTTCATTGGCGGAGTTTACAGAGATCCGGAAAATATTACAACCAGGTAAGGTGATGGTGATAAGAAGTCCCTTTTTTGGAGCCAAAATATAGGCAATTTGCCCTTGTGTGTCAAGGCAAATTAATAGAGCTATCCCTTGTACCCATCTGTTCTTTCAAAAATCAGGCCGTGTAGACCTCTGGCCTCCGGCTCCGCTTCCAGCCCGTAGGGCTTCAGGCCGGAGGGTAGGGCCTACGCCTCGGAGAGATATTGGGGATCCATCACGCTAAAAACGTGACCTTCGGCATATAGCCAGTTTACAGACCCGCCAGACAGTCGGCGGGCAGGCACGGGGACCTGGAAATCAGTGTATTTGGTATTGTTTTCCCGCCCAGGCAGGATGCTTCGATATTCGAATTTTCGTTTGATGAGCAACCATGCGTTGCCCCCTTTTAGGGGGCTTCCTCATACCACCAGTTATACTGATGGTGGCTGATATTGGCCTTATATTCAAAATATTTTCTATATTATCCTATAGTTATCGTGGCTCGGCACCTACTATGTTATTGACATATAAGTCAAATTCCTATACACTTTTGCCTCAGAAAAGCGACTTCTTATCAGAGATATGGGAGGTAGATATAAATGGGCAAGAAAATTACTTGGTTTGTAAGCTTTATTACACTTTCTTCTGTATTACTAATAGCATGCTCATCCGATGAAAAAGATCAAGCACCCCCCGCTCCTTCACTGATGCCAGTCTCTCTACAGTTGCAATGGGTTACGCAGGCTCAATTCGCCGGATACTATGTGGCACTGGACAAAGGATGGTACCGCGAGGAAAGAATCGACTTGACAATAAAACCCGGTGGGCCTGACATGGTACCTGTTGACCTTGTAGCGGCCGGAACAAGGGACTTTGGCACCACTCTTCTGGCCGATCTCTGTGTGGCCATACAAAGAGGCAGTCCGGTAATCAGTATTGGTCAAATCCAGCAAGCGAACGGTATTATCCTCATTGCAAAAAAATCCTCTGGCATCAAGCATCCAAAAGACTTTGTCGGTAAAAGGGTTGGTGTCTGGTTAGGGAGTTGGGAAGCACAATTCAATGCACTTCTGGCCAAAGAGAAAATTGACTCACAAGATGTTAAAGTGGTATCCCAGGGATGGAGCATGGAGCCCTTTATAAAAGGTGATCTGGACGTTGCATCGGCCATGGTATACAATGAATACCATGTAGTCCTTGAGAGTGGTATGAAACCAGATGACCTGAATATCATCGATTATACTGATTATGCCCTGGAATTTCCCGGAGATGTACTATTTACCTCCCACCGAATGATTGAGAAGCATCCCGACCTGTGTGTCCGTGTGCTCCGCGCCAGCCTGCGGGGCTGGCAGTATGCCATGGACCACCACGAAGAAGCGGCGGATATCGTGCTCAAGTATGACGAAAGCGGCGTACAAACCAGACTACACCAGCTCTCGATGATAAAGGAGATGACAGAACTCATTCGAGTGACAGGGCGTCCACTGGGGTACACAGACCAAGCTACAGTTCAGCGAATGATAGATGTTCTCCTGCGCTATAAGATTCTTAGTGGGCCGGTGCAGCCAAAGGATATATTCGACAAAGAGTTTTGGAGCAAGCTTAAATAGAACAGGATGGTACGAAGACATAGACTTATGGAGCCATGTAAGATGTACCTCAAAAGCGTTTCATCTTAGTTCACCTGCCAATCATCAGTTAGGATTTTACCACTACTAAGACAAGAAGGGGGGGAAGGCCGATGATTGACCGTTTTCTTCGCAGATTGTCTGCAAACAGCAGGATTCTCGGCGGGTTTTTCGTGTTGGTTTTATTGCTGGCATTGACAATCCCGCTGATTATGGCAAATCACAGTTTTATCGTTGGCCGGCTACAGCATGTCACCAACATTGAAACACGTGCTGATCGACTCCTCCTGCTCGCTTCAGCCCGCGTCATGGGTTCACGACTTAATTTGTTGCGCTACCTTCAGGACTATCTCCCCAGTACTTGGATATCAATAAAAGACGCAAACCAGGCAACCTCCCTCCTAACGGAGGCATGGAATCTGAGCACATTGCCAGATCAAAAAATGGCTGTGGCATCCGTCCTGAAACTTTTGACTGACTTTAAAACACTTATTGGCAATGTACAATCAGCTCGCCAGAAGGGAAAGAGCGAGGAAGCTACCCGGCTCGTATTCTTGGCCTCCAAAACCGGTTATGACATAGAGCAGCGGATTGAGCAAATTGTCAAAGACAGCGAAGCCTACGTAACCATGACTAATAAAGCCGTTTACGCTGAAACGCGGAGAAGGTTAATTTTTATAGTCGCAGGTTATGCGGGCATACTGATCTTGAGCCTGATTATGGCCAGCCTGGTTGCGCGCAGTATAACCGGCCCCGTGTCCGAGATGCGGAGAGGTGCAGAGGCCTATCGTCTGGGTCACCTGGACACCGTCATTCCTGTCATCGGCACGGACGAGTTGAGCTTGCTAGCCCGCACATTCAATCAGATGGCGGAACAGTTGCGAGAGTCATTTACTGCCCTTGAACAGAGGGAACAAGCATTGGCGGAAGAACGCAATCTGCTGCGCACGATGATAGATAATCTTCCGGATTATATTTATGTGAAAGATACAGAGAGCCGTTATATCCTTGCTAACAGCGCTGTTATTCGTTCCCTGAATGCGAATTCATTGAAGGAGATTGTCGGAAAGACGGACTTTGAACTTTTCCCGAGGGAAATAGCTGAACAATTCCATACAGGCGGACGAAAGGTTCTTGAATCTGGTGAACCTCTGATCAATAGAGAAGAACCTACAAAAGATATGAAAACAGGGGCCATGAATTGGCGCTTAACAACCAACGTTCCGCTTCGGGACAGTCAGGAAAACGTCGTAGGGCTTGTAGGCTTAAGCCGAGATATCACAGAGCAGAAGCTGGCAGCGGAAGAACTGAAAAAACATCGCGATCACCTTGAGGAACTTGTAAAAGAACGCACGGATGAGATCACGACAGCCAATAACCAGCTACAACAAGAAGTCGCGGAGCGCAAACGAGCGGAGGAGGGGCTACGAGAGAGCGAGAAGCGCTATAGGATGCTTTTTGAAAAGGCCGCGGACGCAATTTTCATGCTTGAAGCTGAAGGCCCGGAAGAGGGCAAAATTGTGGCTGCCAACCAGGCAGCAGCCGAAATGCATGGATACAGGATTGACGAACTCTTGGACCTAAACATAAAAGATCTTGCCACTCCCGATGTAGCAAAAGAAGCCTCAAGCAGGATTAAGCGTATTTTGGAAGGAGAGTGGGTAAACACGGAAATTTCCCATCGAAGGAGGGACGGGACAATATTTCCTCTTGAGATGAGCGCTGGATTGCTTGAGCTTGGGAATCGAAAGTATATCCTGGCATTGGACAGAAATATTGAGGAGCGCAAGAAAGCAGAGGAAGAAAAAAAGAGACTTGAAGCTCAACTCCAACATGCTCAAAGGATGGAATCAATAGGCACTTTAGCAGGTGGCATTGCCCATAATTTTAATAACCTCCTTATGGGAATCATGGGAAATACCTCTTTGATGCTTTTAGATGCTGATCCAGCTCATCCAGACTATAAAAAACTAATTACTATTGAAAAGATGGTTGAAAGCGGATCTAAACTGACCAGCCAGCTTCTTGGATATGCAAGGAAAGGAAGATATGAAATCAAGCCCATTAGTCTCAACCAATTGATAAAAGATACCTCAGATACCTTTGCCACAACCAGAAAGGAAATCAGGGTTCACCACGAGCTTGCTAAAGACCTGCCTGGAATAAAGGCAGATCAGGGACAGATTGAGCAAGCCCTTCTAAACCTGTACGTTAATGCTGCAGATGCCATGCCTAAAGGCGGGGATCTTTTCTTAAGGACCATGAATATCACCGATAAAGATATGACTGGCAAGCCCTATGAACCAAAGCCGGGAAACTATGTCTTGCTGACTGTTAGAGATACAGGCATAGGCATGGACAAAAAGACCATGGAGCGCCTCTTTGACCCGTTCTTTACAACAAAAGGGCTCGCGAAAGGCACAGGTCTTGGAACGGCTTCTGTTTACGGTATCATAAAGGGTCATGGCGGTTACATTGATGTTGATTCTGAAAAAGGGTATGGGGCAACTTTTAGTATTTATCTGCCGGCAACAGAAAAAGGAATAAAAGATGAAAAGGAGTTGAGTAGTACGCTCCTGAAAGGAAAGGAGACAATTCTTTTGGTAGACGATGAGGATATGGTTATTGATGTTGGTGAGCAGATGTTGAAAAAATTGGGCTATAAGGTATTATTGGCTAAGGGCGGTAGAGAGGCATTAGACCTATATAGGAAAAATCAACACAAAATTAATATGGTCCTCCTTGACATGGTAATGCCGGATATGGGAGGCGAGGAAACATATGAACTATTAAAAGAAATTAATCCTAATGTGAAAGTCCTTCTTTCCAGTGGATATAGCATAAATGGTCAGGCAACTGAGATCCTGAAACGGGGTTGTGATGGTTTTATCCAGAAGCCATTTAGTATGAATGATCTATCACAAAAATTAAGGGAGATTTTGGATAAAGGTGGAGAAAATGAAAGGTAAAATACGATACAACATAGCCGAAGAAGAGACATATAACGACGGTCAAATTATTTTTAAGGAGACCAGTCCCGGGGACTGGGTCTATGTAATCCTGTCCGGTTCCGTGGAGATCTTAAAAAATGTCCAGGACCGAAAAGTTATTATTGAGAAACTTCAACCGGGTGAAGTATTTGGAGAACTCGGGTTTATCGGGGGAATAAAACGGACCGCGACGGCCCGGGCCATTGGAGAAACAACCCTGGGTATCATTGATCGTGGATTTCTTGAAAAAGAGTATAACCAGCTTTCAGGCCAGTTCAGAAGCATCCTTGAAATAATTGTCCTCCGGTTTAAAAAGATGTTAGACAGGACATGTGATATTACCAGACGAACAGATCAACGGTATCCAAAGGTTTTGTCTCTGGTGTACAAGGATCGTAAGGCCTTTGTCCAGGCCTACACTGAAAACGCGAGTGCCGGAGGGTTTTTCATAAAAACAGAAAAGCCATTGACTCCCGGTCACCGGTTCCTGTTGAAGTTAGAACTCTCCGGTATCCCTGGCCCCCTTCAAATCAAATGTGATGTGATTTGGGCCCGGGAGCAGGATGAAAACCGGCCAGCTCAGGAGCCGGGAATGGGAGTCAAGTTCCGTGAGATTTCAAAAAAGGATTACCAACTGCTGAAAAAATACATTGCTGCCGGTGAGCAGGAAGGGTAGACACAACCGGTGTGCTTCACATATCCACGGCATCCCGCACAAGGTCCAGGGCCCGCTGCACTCCTGCAGTCGGGACAATGCTGCAACCCTTGGCCGGGCGAATATGCCAGCCATCTTCCATCCTGACAAGCTCAATCCAGAAATCCTGTATTATATTATCCTCCCCTGCCACGACCCTGACCATACTCCTTAATTGTTCGGGATCATGTATGGTATCTTTGAATTCAATAAAAATTCTACCTCGATTATTGACAGGTCGAAAACGTGCCGGATCAAAGTGATTTACACGATGGGTTATCAAGGCTGCGTCCTCCTTTACCGGGATTTTGACATGCTGTCTTTTTATCAACCGCATTTCATAAAACTGTTGTTGCCCTGAGTCATGCCATTTCCGCTCATACTTGGTGAAGAATCTGGGGGGTACTATTCGTGAATGCGCTTCAAATCCGGTTCCTGAAAGCTGAGAGAGAACCCAGTAAAAGTACGGTTGATGGTCTGTAACGATTAATACCTCACCATCATCCATGATCCTGCTGTTCAGGAGTTTAAAAAATGCCTGTGAGAAAAGGCGGCGTTTCACATGTTTTTTTTTGGGCCATGGACAGGGAAACAGGGACCAGGCATGTCGCACTGACTTTTCCGAAAAAAGCCTTTCAAAGACAACACTTGCATCTGCCTGGATGATCCTCACATTTTTAATACCTGCAAGGGCAATTTTTCGCAGCGCCCTTCGCACCAGAACCCAACCTACTTCAATACCTATAAACGCCTTTTTGGGATTTTCTCTGGCCTGGTGGACCAGATAATCGCCAAGGCCGAAGCCGATTTCAACTTCAATATCAACATCGCGCTTGAACTTCCGGCTCCATCCAATCGGGTGCCTTTCCTTTTTCCAGGAAACGAAAGGAGCAAGGGAAAGATAGGGTGTTTTCATTGCGTTATGGCTCTAAATACATTTTAGTATTTATTATTCCCCAATTTCTTGATAAGAGGACCTAACATAGATTAAAAAAAATTTATGTGCAAGATTCCCGTACAGGAGTAAAGAATCCACGCCCATCGAAGATCCCGCTATGCGGGGAAGAACATGGTTTTAAAATCGAAATAAAAATATTGAAAGGAGAATCACATGGGATCTAAAAGCAAAGAGGCCAGAGAAGACCAAAAGGCCTACTGGGAAAGCAAGTTGAAGCAGCGCTTATCGTTTCTGGCCGATAAAGGGATCGGATCGGACAAGACGGCGAAAGATGTCACTGTCAGGAAAATCCGGGCCAGGATAAGGGAAACAGAAGGAAGGCTAAGGAATATTGGTGATCTTGAAAAGAAGGTCGAGGAAATGGCAAGAATAAAGGCCGATAAAATGGCCGCCCCTAAAGAGAAAAAGGGAAAGAATAAGGAAGAGACTCAAAAAAAGTCAGGGACGAGTAAACGTCAGCAGAAAAAAAAGAAGGAAAAGGAAACCAAGGACAAAGGTTAATGCCTGAAATCCATAACAGATAGAACCGGAGGGCTGAAAGGAAGTTGTAAATTCATAGATGTGCCTGATACTCATTGCTTGTAAATCACATCCCGCATACAAGCTGATCCTTGCAGCCAACCGGGATGAATACTATGACCGGCCTACGGCGCCGGTCGCTTTCTGGGAAAATGCCCCTGGCGTGCTTGCCGGCCGGGACCTTCGTGCTCAGGGGACCTGGCTGGGCATTACCATAAAAGGCAAAATAGCCGCAATTACCAATTACCGGGACCCGGCCTCAAATACGCCTCATGCCCCTTCCCGAGGAAAGCTTGTAAGCAATTATCTATCAGGACAGCAAAGCCCGGCCGACTACATCGATGAACTGGAGCCAACAGCCGGACATTACAATGGATTTAATTTGATTGTCGGTGAAAAAGATGGGTTATACTGGTATTCAAACCGTGGTAATGTGATCCGGAATCTGCGGCCAGGAGTATATGGCCTGAGCAACCATCTGCTAAATACCGCGTGGCCAAAGGTGATCCGTGGAAAGGAAGCTTTTAAAAAACTACTTTTGGACGAAAAAGACCCCGACCCGGACGCGCTCTTCGCTATTCTTGCTGATCGGGAAATTCCTGATGATGAGTCTCTTCCCGATACAGGAGTCGAACTCGAATGGGAAAGAATACTCTCACCCATATTTATCACCAGCCCGACTTACGGCACACGTTCTTCGACTGTCCTGCTAATTGACATTAAGGATCACGTCACCTTCATTGAAAGGACTTTTAATTCGGATCCCGGTCGTTCTTCATCCATCAAACATGAGTTCCTGATTGAATCCTGACAACTTTTTAAACTCCTCCATGCCAGAAAGTCAACACTCTTTGGCCTGGATTCAAATACGGGAATGATCTCATAGGTTGCATGTTTTTAAGAAGGCTGGTATATTAATTATCTATTTAAATCACGGGGAATCGCTAATATGTTCAGCATATTCATCTTAGAAAAAGACCGTAATTGGAAGGGGGTACTCTCGGATGCCCTCAATATCACCAATAAGCTTACATTCTGGCCGGATGGAAAGGATATCTTTGAGGAATTGAAGTCTATTCACTACGATCTGATTATTCTTGATCTGGATCCAGATCAGGAAGACCCCTTTGACCTGCTTAGGTGGCTCAGGTTGACCCTGCCCCATACGCCCGTGATAATTATGAGCAGGAAAGAAAAGGCCGAGTTGGTTGTCACTGCTATCAAGCAAGGGGCATATAACTTTATTGCCAAGCCTTTCTCATCTCCGAGAATAAAGCTTGCCGTCCAGCAGGCACTGGAAAACATAAGCTACAAGAAGGAGATTGATTATTTGAGGCGTGAACAGGATATTATCTACAATTTTGATAAGATTATCGCATTCAGTCCAGTGATGAAAGAGGTAGTCAAAATCCTGAAAAAGTTTTCAAAGACAGATGCGACAATCTTAATGACGGGCGAGACCGGAACAGGAAAAAGTTTTCTTTCAGGGACCATTCATTTTAACAGCCATAGACAAAAAAAGCCTTTCATTAAGATTAGTTGCTCCAATATTCCGGAAACCCTTCTGGAGAGTGAATTGTTCGGGCACGAGAAAGGGGCGTTTACAGGGGCCGACAGAATGAGAATCGGGAGATTTGAACAGGCCCATGGAGGGACCCTCTTCTTAGACGAGATTGGGGAATTGACACCGCTACTCCAGGCAAAGCTCCTGCGCGTATTAGAGGAGAGGTGCTTTGAACGAGTCGGGGGAAATCAAACGATTCACGCTGATGTTCGAGTTATTGCCGCGACAAACAGGAATCTGGAAAACCTGATTGCAGAAGGCAAATTTCGAGAAGACCTTTATTACCGGATAAATATTTTATCCGTTGTGCTTCCCGCCCTTCGAGAACGAACACAATGCATTGAGCCATTATCGTACTGGCTCCTTGAAAATACGTGCCGCTCTTTAAAAAAGACGATCGCGGGATTCACCCCTACGGTCATTCAATGGATTAAGGGTTATTCCTGGCCCGGTAACATCCGGCAACTTTCCAACACTATTGAAAGAGCTGTCATTTTAGAGGAGGGTTCAATAATCCATAAAGAAAGTGTTTCCATGTTAGAGCCTGTTGAGCCAGTAAGAACCCAAAATACAGCCAGCCCTCGCGAATCCTTAGCTTCGAGTGAAAAGGAAATGATCTTAAAGGCGCTTCAGGAAAGCCTGTGGATACAGAAGGATGCGGCCAAGCTGCTCGGTATCACTCCTCGCATACTGAATTATAAAATTAAAAAGTTCAATATAACCCATCCACGCTGGAGAAAAAACAGATAGCGATCCTTTTCCCGTTTTACCCGTTAAGGCCCCTCTTTACGTCCTGACGACCACTTTTCCCCGAAACCTAAAAATGACGGCTTCATAAAAAGTCGTATTTTCCTATTTACCTGGGTTCCCGCCGAAGTTTACCACGCACTTGATGCGGGGCGGGAATGACAATAAAGCATTTAATATCAGGTAGATAGGATAGCCGTCATACCCGCGAAAGCGGGTATCCAGATGTTAAAATGACTTTTTACGAGTTCATCAAAAATAAGTTGACATGTTTAGCACATTTGGTTAACCACTAAAGCCTGTTAGGTTAACTAAACTCAATCACGCGATGAAAGGTAGCTACTCACGTAGTCACGATGAAACAACAAATCCTGGAATCTTTAAGGAACGCCAGTACGGTGGTCTCCGGCGAGGCCCTGAGCGCTGAGCTTGGCATATCAAGGGTTTCCGTCTGGAAACACGTCCGCAAATTGCAGTCATTGGATTATGACATAATATCAACCTCAAAAGGGTATCAACTGGTCCGTTCGCCTGATGTGCCATTTCCATGGGAGATTCCTGGGAGGGCGTCAAAAATCCACTATTATCCGGAAGTAACATCGACTATGGATGTGGCTATGGCCCTTGCAAGAGACGGCTGCCCGGATTTTACCATTGTTGTGGCCGGGCGACAGACCAAAGGGCGGGGGCGTCTGCAAAGGACCTGGCAGTCTGGTGAAGGGGGGCTTTTTTTTACAGTTGTGTTAAGACCGGACATTCCGCCTGCACTGGGCTCCAAGATAAATTTAGCGGCCGCCGTTGATCTTGCCACAACGCTTCGCCGGATGTTTACGATTGACGTCAAGGTAAAATGGCCCAACGACATTCTGACCCAGGAGCGCAAGCTTGCCGGAATCCTCCTTCAGATGGAAGCCGAAGCCGATAGGATCACGTTCATGAACATCGGTATCGGTCTGAATGTAAATAACCATCCTGTGGCCGAAGTACCTTCGGCGGTGTCGATTAAAGAAATCCTCGGCCAAGCGGTTTCAAGGAAAAAAATCCTCTCGGAATTTTTGGATCAATTTGAAACTCGAATGAAACGCAAGACCCTTAATGATGTCATTGATCAATGGAAACGCCTGAACGCCACCCTTCATCGCAGGGTCAAAATTATTACCACCAGTGAACAGATAGAAGGTATGGCTGAAGATATAGATAACAGCGGTGGACTTATTTTGAGACTTGATAATGGCAGGACCCGAACCGTGATTTTCGGTGACTGTTTTCACCAATAACTAAAAGGAGTCAGAATGAACTCTGCTTCACAGATGCATATGATGGTTTACGCCTCTCTATTGGCGGCTTTAACTGCCGCAGGTGCCTATCTGGCCATTCCCATCGGTCCGGTTCCGATTGTGCTTCAGAACCTTTTTATAATGCTTGCAGGACTTTTATTGGGAAGCCGGTGGGCCATGGCCAGTGTAGGTGTTTATCTTCTGGCCGGCGCCTGCGGCCTTCCGGTTTTTGCCGGCGGAACCGGGGGCATTGGCAAATTTTTAGGGCCAACCGGAGGATATCTCTTGGGATTCCTGCCTGCGGCCTTTTTTATCGGCATGATCAGCGAGCGCACAGGACACCGGGTGGTTTTCGATATTCTTGCCATGATCGGGGGAACCCTGATCATTTATATTTTTGGCATTGCCTGGCTTATGGTCGTTACCGGCATGTCCCTGGTCAAAACGCTTGCTGTAGGGATGTTCCCGTTTCTTATCGGTGATGGCCTGAAAATTGCGGCAGCCGTGCCCGTTGCCAGGGCCCTGCGCCCGGTGATCAAACCCAAAGGGCGTGAAGAATGTGTTATAAATCAGACAAAATGAATGCAATTGAAGTTGAAAACCTCTATCACCGATTCGCCGATGGGACCGTCGGCATTGACGGCATCACTCTTATGATCCGCAAGGGCGATCTGGTCGTTCTTGCAGGGCCGAATGGATCGGGAAAGACCACCCTTTTACGCCATCTAAATGGGTTGCTCCTTCCGGACCGGGGAAGAGTAGTGGTTGCAGGTATACCAGTGTCGAATAATGTCGCCATGGCTCGCCAAAAGGTTGGCATGGTATTTCAGGATGCCGACAGCCAGATCGTGGGGGAAACCGTGCATGACGATGCGGCCTTCGGTCCCGAAAACCTCTGTCTTGGAAAGGTGGAAATCAATCAGCGCGTTCAGTCAGCCCTAAAAAAAGTGGGGCTGCTTGGGCTTTCCAACCAGCGCCCGCATTTGCTTTCCGGTGGTGAAAAGCGCCGGCTTGCCATCGCGGGAATCCTTACAATGGAGCCGGAGATTGTAGTATTTGATGAACCTTTTTCAAGCCTGGATTACCCTGGTGTCCGCCAGGTTCTTGGAGAGATCCTGGCCCTGCACCATTCCGGACGGACAATCATCCTCGCTACCCATGATCTGGAAAAGGTAATTGCCCATGCTGATCGTTTGATCATAATGAACAGGGGAAAAGTAGTACGTGACGGCCTGCCGGCGGATATCGTCAAAGACGTCGAACAGTTTGGGGTCCGGGCGCCCTGCGCGATCCGTACAGGGGGTGAATTTCAGTCATGGATGAGTTGACAGCCTTTGGATTTTATCCGGCAGGATCTTTGTTGCATCGACTTGATGCCCGCTTTAAGCTTGTCTTTTTAGTCTCCATCAGTATTGCCGGCCTGAGGGCCGAATGGCTGGCACTTGTGACTTTAACTGTCTTCGCCGGTATTGTGTTATTGGTGTCCCGGCGATCTCTTTTCTCTATTCTCATAGAGATCCGTTATTTTATCGTTTTCTTGCTCCTGATTTGCTTTGTCCGTTCAATATCCACACAGGGAACATGCCTGATCAAAACGATGTTCTTCAGTATTACGCAGGAAGGGATACGCGATGGCATACTGATTAGCTGGCGGCTTCTGCTGGTCGTCCTTTTTGGGATGGCATTTATCGCGACCACGCGGCCATCTGATATTCGGGCAGGTGTAGCATGGTTTTTAAAACCGCTGCCGTTTATCCCGCACAAGAAGGTAGCCACCATGATTGGACTTGTTGTGCGATTCGTTCCGGTGATTTTCAATCAGGCCAGGGAAACCGCCAATGCACAAAAGGCCAGGGGCATTGAAAATCGAAAAAATCCTGTGTATCGACTGGTCAGGCTTGGCCTCCCTCTGGTCCGCAGGACCTTTGAAAATGCTGATAAGCTGGCGCTGGCCATGGAGGCGCGCTGCTATTCCGAAAATCGCTCTGACCCTGATCTATCCTCCGGCGTTCATGACTGGTTTGCTGCTGTTGTGGTCTTTTTCCTGTGTGTTTTTACAATTGTCCTTTAACAAACCGGCAGATTTTTCAGCCCCCTGATCCCCGTAAACTGATACTTATCACTCAAAAACCGAAATACCCCCTCACCTCTTCAAGAGAAACCATTTCCACCTTTTTAAGAAACCGGTGCTTGGTCTTCTTGATACGGTCTAAGGACAGCTGGAATCTTTGAAACGGGATTTCCCCACGCAACAGCCTGTCTCTCATCCTTTCAATGCTTTCCAGAACCCTGTCTTGATCCTCACATATTAAAAGGATATCTGCCCCTGCATCAAAGGCTGCCGCGGATCCCTCAGCCACCCCAAAGGTTTTTGTAATGGCCCCCATTTCAAGATCGTCAGTTATAACCAGACCATGAAAATCCAGTGTTTCCCTTAAGAGGTCCGTTAGTATCCTGTATGAAAAGGTGGCAGATGTCTCCGGGTCCAGGGCGGGATATATTGCGTGCGATGTCATGACCGCAGCAACACGGGCTGTTATGGCCGACTTGAATGGTGGAATATTGATTTTTTCTACTTCTTCAATATCAGCCTCGATAGTCGGGAGTTTGTGATGCGGGTCAAGTAACGTCTTGCCCAATCCGGGGAAATGTTTGGCCACCGCCATCACGCCATTTTCCTGAAGCACTTCAACGACCTTACTGCCAAGCTCGGCAACCGTTTCAGGGCTATCGCCGAACATCCGGCCTTCTAAGTGCCTTTCTGGCTTTCCCCTGCGCACGTCCATTACCGGCGCCAGATCCATGTTTAAACCCACAAGACTCATTTCCCTTGCCGTGACCCTGGCAAATTCTATTGCCTTATCCACCGGCATTGAATCTTCTCCAATTGCCGTGTTTCCCGGAAAACTCGTAAAAGGTTCTTTGAGCCTGGCCACAGGTCCCCCTTCCTGATCAACCGACAGTAAAAGGGGAACGCCGTGATGTTTCATAGCCTTGTCCTGCAAATCATTACAGAGCCTGGCTAATTGAACCGGGTTTTCAATGTTCTTGCTGAACAGGATTATTCCTCCCAGGCCATAATCCCTGATCAGCGCCTCTGTACCCCCGTCCAGTTCGGTGCCTGGCATACCTGCCATGAAAAGCCGCCCGATTTTGGCATCAAGTTCCGAAAGATCAAGTGTAGAATGCACTACTACAGACCCCCTGCTTATTCCAATCAATACAATTTAACTCGAAGCTTTCTTTAACCAGTCAGATACAAACTCCGCTATTTTTTCCCACCCTGGCTCACCGATAACCCAGTGGGCGTGATTTTCAAACTCTTTGTATGTTGAAACAGACTTATATTTGTTTGCAACTTTTTGAACTACCGAAGCTGGCGTGATTCTGTCCTCAGCTCCGGAAACAACCAAAACCGGACAGGTAACCTTTGATTCATCAACTCTTGACGCTCCTCTGGAGTCAAATAACCAGAATCCAATTTCCGTGGCAGCGCGCCCGGATTCGTATACGAATCTTTCATAAGCAGCTTTTTGGTCTTCCTCAGGGAGTAAATGCATCATGGAATATACCGCTGGTTTGAAAGGTAAGCGGTGTGGATTTCCCCAAAATCCCCACTTTGTGAAAACGCTCCAAAAGCTCTTAATGACGGAATATTTTAATGCGTTTATTCCGCCTGGAGATGCTGGAGTTAATAAAATAAGGCCCTTGCATAATCCTCGAGCGCATAAAATCTGAGCAAGGAGACCGCCCATGGAATGACCCATTAGAAATGGTTTTTCATCCAAATTGCGTATATATTCTTCAAGGTCTTCAGCGTAGTCAATCAGGCTGGTATTACCCAAAGCGTGATCCGGCTTGTCTTTGGGATCTATATCATGGTGGCGCAGTACAGGGGTAAAACATTTATAGTCCATTTCCTCAAAGAAATCCTTGAAGTTTTTCCAATACCAGCTACCTCCCCACATGCCGTGAATCATTACTATTGTTTCAGTCATGGCTTTCCTCCAAGAGGTTAAGTAATATCTAAAAATTAAACACTTTTGCTTCAGCAGCCAAATCTATTAAATGGGGTCCACCATCCAGAAGCATGTTAGAAAAGAATTTTTCCTCGTCAACCTGACGAGCCTTAGCGCATGGAATTCAAACTCCAATTGGAACCTGGTTTTCTACAAGATAAGGTACATAGTCATTCGGGCAATCACCAGTCGTTGCTTTTACACTTAAATCTCTTGTAGAATCAGCCCACTCAACGCCATCATCAATAAGAAATAAATCCACCTTATGTTCTTTTGAATGGGCAATTTTGGCAAATTGAAAGCATCTGGTTGCGGCCTCATTGTCATCCCTGCTTAAAACAAACAAAAAATTAGCCATAATTAACCTCCTTTGCTTATGTAGAATTGGGGATGCCCCCCTCCTCCTGACTTCTGACTTCCGACCTCTATTTTTTTACGTTATTTCCTTAAAAGCCTGATTGCTTCCTTTTCATCCGGAAAGCGACCGACCTTACTTTTGGAAAATACGAGTTTGTCATCAGCAACTACATCAAAAATACCATTTCTG
>JAUWMR010000055.1 GCA_030613055.1 Desulfobacteraceae bacterium | reverse complement strand
GATGCCTTTTTTAATGATCGCTTGCATCAAACCACAATTATGCCGGCTGAGATTCTTTTCCCTGTTATCAGCGATCTTATCGATCCGGCAACCGACCAGAAAGGAAACGCCATGGCAAAATCTCATTACCAGTTCAAGAAACGTCAGAAAGAATTGGACAAGAAAAAAAAGAAAGAGGAAAAAAGAAAGCGAAAGCTGGAAAACAAGGCGGTTGAAACCGATGAAACTGAAAAAGACCCGACCCCTTCAACGGAGGACGGGTAAATATAGGGACCGACCAGCACCAATTGCCGGAGCTATACAATGGTGATAATTGAACAAAAAAAAGGCAGGGCCAAGAAAAAACAGACCGGTTTTCATGAGGACCAAAAAGTAGCGCTGCTCATCTCCGCTCGAACCGAGATGGGATTTATCGCCGTCATCAACGGCACCCACAAGGGCATCCTGTATAAAAACGAAGTGTTTCAGCCGCTGAAAATCGGGCAGGAAATTGACGGGTTTATCAAAAAAGTACGTGACGACAAAAAAATAGACCTTTGCCTGCAAAAGCCCAGCTACAAAGCCATCGATGGCCTGTCCCGAAAAATTATGGCCAAATTACAGCAACAGGGTGGGTTTATCGCGGTCACCGATAAAAGCCGGCCGAAAGTAATCGCCGACCTTTTCAGCGTCAGCAAAAAAACATTCAAGAAGGCCATCGGCAACCTGTATAAAAAAAGGCTGATTACCCTCGAAAAAGACGGCATCCGGCTGCGAGAAAAAAACCAAAAAACCCCGCCCGGAGCTCAGGAGTTATCTCGCTGATATTTCAGGATAAATGTGCCATAAATATTCATTTTTCGGCCTTAAGGTCTACTTTTTTGGGGGAGGTGCACGCTCCGCTGAACGCCCAGCTTGAGAGGTGCGAATGAAGCGCAGCGTAATGAGAATCCTTCAAAAAGCTGATGTTCGGCATTTCTATGCTGTTTGACGAGACATCTCTTGATATGAGAATTCCCAAAGCCCAGCACTATCTTTTGCATGTTCTATTGTCATGCTCACGATGTTACCTTTCCCATCAATGTCTATATAGATATTTTCACTTATCTCTTTAGTCTCATGGACTTCTCTGTCTGTGAATTCGACATGAGCAGTATCCGTATCAGAAAAATATTTTACCTTCATGTTTTATTCCTCCTTGTATGACCTATCGAAGAATGCATTATGAACCGTTTCGCCATCTTCGAGCAAGATAACCCTTAAATATTTTCCGGTTTCTGATATTTTGGCCCATTTCCTGATTCTTCCATCGGATTGGATTTCTACCTTCTCAGGTTTCTCAATCACAGATTTTATCCAAACCTCTTTAATCTGAGCACGATCCGGGCGTTTCCTTGTATAACTAAAATATTGTGTCGTTTTCATTTGTTGGATTCCAAATGTATTATTTGATATTGCCGAACAGGCTCTTCAGCCGTAGCGTTTAGCTGTAGGCTGCAAGTGCATTGTGTACGCCCGGCATGTCGAAGATCCCGAACTTGTTGCTGGGGGCGTGAACTTATCTGCCTGTGCGTTGCACGCAGACAGGTGGGGTGAAAGTCCCCTATACGTGAACCCTGCTAATGGATTGATATATTAGCAGAAGTATTAGCCGAAGGCAAGTCGAAGATCCCGTTTTAGCGGGGGTGTTGTAGGGGCTGGGGGAGAAAAACCCACGGCTATCCGATTATCCTTAAATCCAAGATTGTATTTGACAAACCCACCATCGATGTGTATAAATACACACATGGATAGCCGGATGATTATCAAAATGCTCGAAAAAGATGGCTGGTATAAAGCAGATCAATCCGGTTCACACATTCAGTTCCGGCATCCATCAAAAAAGGGGCGAGTCACAGTTCCTCATCCAAAAAAAGACATTCCGATTGGTACGTTACGTAGTATCGAACGCCAATCTGGAATTAAGTTCAAATAGGAGGCCAACATGGCTAATTATATTGCTGTCGTTCATAAAGATCCTAAAAGCGATTTCGGCGTGTCTTTTCCAGATTTTCCGGGTTGCATTACCGCCGGCAGCTCAATCGATGAAGCCAAGGATATGGCTAATGATGTCCTTTCTCTGCATATAAAAGGTATGCTGGAAGACGGTGAAAATTTACCAGCCCCGTCAAAGCTTGAAGACATCATAGATGACCCCGACTATTCGGATGCCGTTGTAATTCTCGTAGTTTCTGTATCTGAAGCAAAACCTCGATCCGTTCGGGTGAATATAACGGTGTCGGAAGATATGCTTCGTAAAATCGATACCGTTGCCAAAAAAAGAGGTATGTCCCGATCATCCTTCCTGGTTCATGCCGCTCAAAATGCTATAACATCCAGCCAGAATAGCCAGCCCCTGTAATATTTTCTTTCTAGGATAACGTGGAACTAACCTGCAGCGGGGCTGTTCCCGCTGTCAGCGTTGAGTGTTTTGTGTACGCCCGGCATGTCGAAGATCCCGAACTTGTTGCGGGGGGCGTGAACTTATGGGGTGAAAGTCCCCTATACGTGAACCCTGCTAATGGATTGATATATTAGCAGAAGTATTAGCCGAAGGCAAGTCGAAGATCCCGTTTTAGCGGGGGTGTTGTAGGGGCTGGGGGAGAAAAACCCACGGCTACCCGATTATGCGGCCTAACCTGAATGGAACCATCTTTTGAAAAATTTCAGTCCATAGGGACACACTGATGAACAAATACCACAATTGTGCCCTTGGTGATATTCAAAGTAGTTCTCTTTTTTCCAACGGTCACAAGTTTTTACCTCAAGGATTTCTTCACGTGGAAGTCCTGGATACCATGCTTTTCCCTTCAATGCCTTCGCTGGGCAAGCCTCGACACACCGAACGCAGCTACCGCAATAGTTACGCTCCACAGGTGATCCAAAGGAAAACTCCATATCGGTAAAAACAGTTCCTAAGCGAATCCATGAACCATACTTGCGGGTCACGAGCTGGCAGTGACGTCCGATCCACCCCAATCCCGCTCGGGTGGCTGCGGTTTTGTGAGGAAAATCCCCTTTGATGTTTTCCTTGTCAGTGCGATCTGAAGCAGCCAGAGCACAAGCCCGAAAGCCCCGGTTTTTAATCTCGTCTGCCAGCATCTTTGAAAGTTCATTTATTCGGTTATTAACCCTGGCGTACTCGCCCGCATATGCTTGATTAGGACCTTTTTGTATACTGACCATGATTTGCGGGTTCATGGGAACAGCCCATGACAGGGTGAATGGGAATCTTTGTCCATTTGCATCTTTGGGTGTAGAGAAGTCACGAAGGTCAGCCGCACCCCATAGATCAATGCCATGCGCCTGCATCCATGTGGCTAGCCAGGAATGAATAGAAGGAATGGAAACTTGCATCTAATTTTCCTACATCTAGTTTTATTGCCGTATGACGGCAAATCCAGTGTAGCGGAGCAAGTCGTTCGTATAACGGCGGTGAGCTAACCCAATATAAACCTCGCGCCTAAAAAATGTGACCGCATAACTTTGAAATCGACTGCCTAATTGCAGTATTTATTTTACTGCATTATGACATGCGAAATCGGATTAGACTGCACTTTCGCAGTCTAATCCGCCGTATGATCGATTTAGACTGCGATTTTGCGATATAAAAATCTTGACATTATCTAAATAAAACTGAAAAAAAACCTGTAAATAAGATGTCCATGATTGAGGGGCTCTGGATGGTGATTTTGAGTTCTGTGTAAAGAACATGCCAATATCATCCATTTTAAGGGTTTTTATTGACTTATATTGATCTTAAGATAGGGAGGGCAAAATGGTCAAGCCAAAATTGACGGCTTCGTAAAAAGTAGTATTTTCTTGTTTATCTGGATTCCCGCCGCAGTTTATCCCGCACTTGATGCGGGGCGGGAATGACGGAGTGGGATAAGTGCCTGTCATTCCAGCGAAAGCGGGAATCCAGTAGGTTGATATGCAAAGGCACTTACCACGATTTATTGAGCAGATACATCGGGTTTTTGAGTTTTTATTGAGAGTAATCGATTTTGTGCAGTTTATTATGCCAGGGAGACAGTTGATGCAACAGGTCTCCAATATTGACCATTCTGCAGCGGGGACAGAAACGTAAATAATCGTGAGTAAATGTCTGCCCGATCTTATCCATCTGGGGGACAGGCGCAAAAAGCTCGCCGCACCTTTCGCATACCGCAAGTTCAACTGATCTAATCTCATATCTGGAAATGATCTGGAAAAACCTTATGAGACTTATTTCGTGTCTCAATTCTGCTGCTTGTTCCGGGCATGTGTTTACACATGCCCCGCAACAGATACACTGATAATGAGAGTACGTGAAAATCCTCTGTTTTGCTTCATCGCGTGACTCAATTGTGCCAGTTGGGCAACTTATTTCACATGCAGCGCAACCAGTGCATTTTCGAGTATTCATCCGGGTTCTACAGAAGAGAAACGCTGCCATAAGTATCATGGCCCCGCCGCTCAATATATGAATATTCCACATGTTGCTTGAGAAGAATGCAATGGAGTCAAGGGTTGCATGGGTCAAAAAATATCCAGTCAAAAAAGGCAAAGCGGTTATAACAATTACGCAATAGTCGGTAACAGAGGAATTAAGCCGAAGGTCTTTTAATATGATTCGCCTGACCAAAAAATAAGCTGCAAGACCTATTACCAGAAGCGTCATCCAATCGATCCATTCATCCGGCAGTGAAGACCAGGTCCATTCAAACCTGGATTCTTCCCACAGGGCGATATGTCCCATAAACCAGACAGGAACGACAACAAGGCATATGTGGAAGATATAGCGCAGTATCGTGTAAAAAGGTTTTCCGGAAACTGCCTTGTGAAAAGGCAAAAAGAAACGCCCGAATATTGCAAAATTATACCACCACTTGACGTCTCTTTCCTTACCGCTGCGGATGATTGCAGCGAAAAAGAAGGCAAGCCTGACAGTTATTACAGCAATAAACGTAAGAAAGACAATCCATAAAAAGGATCCCTCTACAAAGGAATCGAAATCCATCTCACATTATCCTCCATGTCATTAATCCGAATCATAAACTTTATGCTTTTTTACGACAATATGCCAGAATGACCCGTGCTGTGCACGGGTATTAATGGCATCCTTTTGTTCTTGAAGTTCATTATTATGAACCAGTAATTTGATATATGTTAACAGATTCAGGCTCTTTGTCAACGGGGAAAGAAAATCATGGCGCGGTGTTATAATATCGAAAAAAAAGGGGAAATAAATAAGCAGGCAAATGAAGTTGACAAGGGGCGGAAAAGCCCATATTGTAAAAAGATAATTCATTATGGTGAACAATGGCAAAGAAATATGCAGCCCCATCAGTAAACAAGGCATTTGAAATCCTAAAGGCAATATCCTCATCGAGGAACGGGATGGGTGTCAGTGAAATAGCAATAGACCTGAAGATAGCAAAAAGTACGGTCCATGGCATTACATCGGCATTGGAGGAGTTGGGGGCCATAATAAGGAACCCTTCGACAAAGAGGTACACATTAGGTTTAACCCTCTTTGAGTTAGGGCGGTCCGCCTATTCTCATATTGACCAGAAAGACTTAGCGCGGCCCGTCATGGAAAGACTGATGGAGCGGACACAGGAATCAGTTTTTTTAGGTGCCTTAAACTGGGATCATGTGACCATACTGGATATTGTTGAATCCAGGCATGACCTGAAGATTACTTCCCCGGTAGGGACGAGGATTCCTCTCCTGGCAGGGGCGGTTGGAAAGGTTTTTTTGGCATGGATGGAGGAGGGACAGGCCATAAGGATCATCAGGACACAGGGGCTCACTAAGTACACAGAGAATACGATTACAGAACCGGAGCATTATATCCGTGAGATAAAACGCGTGAAAGAGCAAGGATATGCTACAGATGAGGAGGAATATATCTTGGGAGTTCGGGCCGTAGCCTCACCTATCAGGGGAGATTGGCATGAGATGTCAGCTATCTGGGTCGTGGGGTTTAAGACGAGCCTGGATGATTCAAAAATGGAGGGCCTGATTAAACAGACAAAGGAGGCGGCAGAGGCGATTGGCAGAAGGATCGAAAAGGGCTCAACTAAAAGGGATTGAAGGAATCTGAAGCAGCGCCTCGGTAACAGCTCAATATTTCGGGGGTATACTTATCTCAACGAAGGACACGAAGAGACAGAGTACAAAAATATCCAATTTCCAATTATCAATAACCAATGTCCAATGAAAAACACTTAAAACATGGAATTTTATCATTCGAACTGCCCGTCGTACGGCCCCGATAGCGGGATCTACGCTTAACTCCGGCAGGCGGGCATGGGGCCATTCTTCCTGGCCCGGATTAGCACGTGCAGACAGCATCCGGGAACCTGTTGAGCTTTCTCATGCCATTTCGGGTTACCACGAAGACATTTTCAATTCCTACCACTCCTTCTCCGGGAAATATGACTTTAGGCTCCACGGCCACGACCATCCCTTCTGCCAGAACAGTTTCGCTGTTATTTCCGATAATGGGCCACTCATCAATTTCGAGGCCCACCCCGTGCGCAACAAAGGGGACGGGATCGGGGTATCCCATAAATCCGTCCTCAATGCCTGCCTTTCCCGCGACCTTCAGGGCAAGATCATAGAGATCACCGGCTCTTTTGCCAGGTCCGCCATTTTGAGAGAGGGCTTCCTGGACCTCGAGCATGGCTTCATGGGCCCGGTGCAATTTATCCTTTAGTGTTCCCAAGGAAAAGATACGTGCCTGATCGGCTATGTATCCGTCCACGCTTGCGGCATAGTCCACCACGATGGGCTCATGCGGTGTTATTTTTCCCTTTCCTGCGCCCTGGGAATAAAACGGGCCAAGCCCCTCACCACCGGTGGGGCCAGGGGAACTGCTCGGGACGGCCGCGCTTTTTCCTGACATAATGTGCCCGTAAAAGAGCGCACTGTTAAAGCCCCGGGCGCGGACCAGGCCCGGATGTCCTTTGGTCCTGTAAAATGCCTCCACCCTCAGTGCGAGATCAATATCTGTTGCTGCTTCCTCTAAAAACGATGGGACCTGTTCATACATTTCATCGGCCATTTGCGCGGCCATCTGGATACGCGAAATCTCATATGGGGATTTGATCATGCGCACTTCCCTGATCAAAGGAGAGATATCCATAATCTCAGTGTCCGGAAATAGTTTTTGGTAAGTTACATAAAGTCCCGCCGGCAGGACATCCATTTCAAGGCCGAGCCTTTTTGGAAGTTTACCCGTGTGAGTTTTAATGAGATTCGGGATATGGGAAAAACCGGGAAGCGGGACAATTCTGTCAATAGATGAATCCTGTTTTGCGCGTTGAAGGCTTTTACGGACCATGAGTAAAGGGGGAGCGAAGGCCGATACCCACAGGTGAGCATCCTGGTCGGTTCCGGAGAGATAGTACACATCAACTGTCTGGACTATAAGTGCGCCATCAACTTCAAGGGCTTGAAGTCTTTTGCTGAATTTTTCCGACCTGTCCTTGATTTCGTTTTTTATTGATGCTTGTAGCATGTGTAAATCCCCTTCCGGCAAACACCTTGACTTATCAAGAAAAAATACATTATATCAATATTTTTAGGTTAGGCGTCAAGTTCTGGCAAGGATAGAGTGTCAAGGAGAATAGCGCAAGATATAAAGACAAACCATATGACCTCGACTTAGGGATGGATTATGGGAGATAATTCAATAAGTGCCCTTCAGGACAAGATCAGAAATCTGCTTGATAAGAGAAACGCCATTTTGCTGGCACATAATTATCAACGGCCGGAGGTGCAGGATATTGCGGATTTTTGCGGTGATTCTTTAGATCTTTCCATGAAGGCATCTGAAACTGATGCGGAGGTTATTGTTTTTTGTGGAGTTTATTTTATGGCGGAAACGGCATCCATCCTCTGCCCAGATAAAAAAGTCCTGCTTCCCATATCAGATGCAGGCTGTCCCATGGCGGGTATGATTTCGGCCGGGCAATTGAGAAAGAAAAAGGAGGAGATGCAGGATGACGTTGTAGTAATTAGCTATGTGAATACTACGGCGGAAGTAAAGGCTGAAAGCGATTTATGCTGCACATCTGCCAATGCCGTAAAGGTCGCGGATTCTGTAGATCCGGTTTTCCCGATATTTATGACTCCTGATAGAAACCTTGCTCAGTACACGATAAAGCATACGGACAGAAAAATAAGCTACTGGGATGGATATTGTCCTTTCCATAACAACTTGACCGTGGAGCAGGCCAAGAAGGTCAAAAATGCCCACCCTGGAGCCGTTTTTATGGCTCACCCGGAATGCCAACCCGGGGTTCTTGAACTGGCTGACGAGACAAAGAGCACCTCAGGTATGATTGCCTATGCC
The DNA here is from genome assembly GCA_030613055.1 of Desulfobacteraceae bacterium. Taxonomy (GTDB): domain Bacteria; phylum Desulfobacterota; class DSM-4660; order Desulfatiglandales; family Desulfatiglandaceae; genus JAUWMR01. The sequence continues at coordinate 22,151 of JAUWMR010000055.1, read as the reverse complement.
GCAAATTCGGACCAAAGGGAGTTTATAATCGGCACAGAGACGGGGATTCTTCATCCTCTGTCAAAGGCAAATCCTGGCAAGCAGTTTTTTCCGGCTGATCCAAATATGATCTGTACTGATATGAAAAAGACCGGCCTGATAGAAACCCTGAAGGCTCTTGAAACCATGCAATTAGAGGTGAAGGTACCTGAGGATATCAGGATTCGAGCAAAACAGGCCGTTGACCGTATGTTAGCTATTTGAAAGGACTGAGGACTGAGGTTAAAGTGAGGGGTGGGGAGTGATGAGTGAAGAGAATTTTAAGACGTTGGGAGATCCATGAATAAATCGACAAGAATTGTTAAAACTAACCTGGAATACCTGAGGAAGCTCTTTATCATGCCGGATTCACCCGATAAGTTTGTCGAGTTTGGCCATGATCTTCTTGAGATGCTTCACGATTTTTTCCAGGAAAAGGGGGGAATCCACAGCAGCATCACACTCCCGGAACTCAGTGAGATTTTTAACCAGACTGCCGTGCCTGGCAGACCGATCCTGATCAAGGATGTGCTATCCGAGATAAAGACCAAGGTCATAGGCCATTCAGTCAAGGTGGGCAATCCCTACTACATCGGTCATATGACCAGCGCCGTTCCCTATTTCATGATCCTGCTTGAAATGATTATCGCCGCGATAAATCAGAACCAGGTCAAGATCGAGACGGCAAAGGCTTCGAGCTTTGTAGAAAGGGAATTAGTGGTGTGGTTCCATCGCCTTGTTTTTAACAGGACAGACAGGTTCTATGAAAAAAATGTCCAAAACCCTCGAATTGCCTTAGGCAATGTCGCGTCCGACGGTACCCTTGCAAATATGACAGCCCTTTTTGTGGCGCGCGAAAAGGCATTTCCTCCGGATGGAAATTTCCCCGGCCTTCGCGCGGCCGGTGTTGACCGTGCCCTGCGCCACTACGGGTATGCGAAGGGCGTTATTATTGTTTCCGAGAGGGGGCATTATTCCATAAAAAAGGCTGCCAATCTTCTTGGGATAGGGGAAGATAATGTCCTGTACATCCCAGTGGACCAAAACAATCATATAGATGTCAACAAACTCCGTCGAAAGGCAGAAAGCTTGGGGAAGGGAGAAGGCAAAGACAGGACTAAAATCATCGCTATTGTGGGCATTGCGGGAACCACGGAAACCGGCAGTGTGGATAACCTTCAGGAGTTAGGTAAAATTGCCCGAAAAACGGGGGCCCATTTTCATGTGGATGCCTGCTGGGGTGGATCGGCACTCCTTGTGGATGAATATCGTCCCCTGTTCAGAGGAATTGAAATGGCCGATTCCGTTACTATCGACGCCCATAAACTGCTTTACTGCCCAATGGCCATGGGCCTTGTTCTCTTTCGTAACGAAAAAGATCTGAATTTTATCCGGCATTCATCTCAATATGTTATCCGCAGGAATTCAGTGGATACCGGGCGCTTTACAATAGAGGGTTCCCGTCCTTTTGCCTGCCTCAAACCATGGGCCGCGCTCAAGATAATTGGACGTGAAGGTTATGGGCTTCTCTTCAGGCAGGCCAAAAAAACGACCAATAATTTAAAAAAGATCCTGGACAGTTGTGATAATTTCGAAACGTTGAACGTTCCTGAGCTTTTCATTCTTAATTACCGTTTTGTTCCCGGAGTCATAAAAGAGCAGTTCCTGGCCTGGGAGGGAGACAGGCAATCGTCTAAGGACAGGGAAGGGGCTAAGGACGCCAGTGAAAAGATCAAGAAGGTCAATCATCTAATAAATGGGCTCAATATCAAATTACATAAGGCATTGAGGAGGGATGATACCACTTTTGTTTCAAGGACCACAATGGAGTCTACCCGCTACCGGCCGCAGAATATTGTAGTTTTAAGGGCCGTGCTTATTAATCCGCTTACGGACAAACAGATTCTCAAAGAAATTGTAAATACACAGAACCGCATTGGGCTGAAGATCTGGCAGGAATTCGAGCCCGCTTACCAGCGAATGGTGAAATAATAAATAAAGGCCAAAGGCGCAGGGCAAAAGGCTCACGGTAAAAAACTGACAGTTAAAGGTCCTTTTTCCTTGGGATTTGAGTCAAGTCTTTAATTGACTCTTGATGTTGAATTGAATAAACTGATAACGTATCAATACCGTTGGGAATACAATTTCCCAACGCACGGCATCATCTGAAGAGCCGTAGGCTACAGAGTTCACCAAATCTAATCAACTTGCTTCCAGCATAGAAGATATGAAGAATGTAGTCTGCTAAGAAAATAACCTCTCACCTGACTAAGGAACAAACAAAAATCCTTATTTAAATAAAAGGAGATTATGATATGGAGAAAGACGTTTTTAAAAGGGACTATAGAAGTGTCCATTTAAGAACTACGGACGGGTCAACTTTTTCTGGAAAGGTTAATATAGGTCACAAACAGAGAGTATCTGACCTATTTACTAAAACAGAAGACCCGTTTATTGTTTTAATAAATGTAAAAGGCCTGGAGGGTTCCGGGGATGTACTGATTATTAACAAAAACAATATTGTGTGGGTTGAACCAATAGATCTGGGAGAACCAAAACCCGAAGATTGGGTTTTGACTTTGGAAACTTAGCACAATGAGCCCGATGCAGATTATGCGGATGTTGGCCAAATACATGTATTGTGCCGTTGATTAAATACTTAGACCCTATTTCTGACTTCTAACAAGGAGAAGTGGGGTTTTATTATTATGAGATGCAGGATTTCTTCGAAAGGAGGATGAGATGAAAAGCTATCGTAAGGAATTATGGTTCAACGTTCCTACAAGACGCGTCTTTATCAACATCAACAACCAACTCAACTCAACCATATACTGTTGAATTCTTTTTCATTAGTCAGAAAAGCATCCACTACATCAGGGTCAAAATGACTCCCTTTCAAACCGATAATAATTTCCCTGGCCTTTTCGTGGGGAAAAGCCTCTTTATAAAATCGTTTTGTTGTCAGGGCATCGTACACATCAGCCAGAGCAACAATCCTGGCTGAAAGAGGTATATCTTCACCCTTGAGACCTTCAGGATATCCTGTTCCATCCCATTTCTCATGGTGGTAATAGGCTATCTTCTTTCCGAGAATAAGAAACGACCTGCCTTCGATCTGGGACTCAATGTCAGAAAGCGCATCACCGCCTAATACGGTGTGGCGCTTTATTATATCGTACTCTTCGGAATTCAGCTTACCGGGGTTCAGCAGCACAGAGTCCTGTATGCCGACTTTTCCTATATCGTGAAGAATGGACGACTGATAGATATCTTCTATGTATTTTTCGGTAATATATTCTTTATAGACCGGCAATCCGGCCATCTCCTGGGCGATTATTTTTGCATACTCCCTTATTCTTTCAAGATGCGCGCCTGTTCCCTTGTCCCTGTATTCTGATAGCTTTGCAAGACCAAGAATGGTTGCAGCTCTTGCACTATGAAGCTTATTCTCCAGCTCCCGCCTTTCTTTTTCCGCTTTTAAACGCTCGGTAACATCGCGGGCTACTCCCCTGAAACCTGTTGGCCGTCTTTCCTGATCCCTCATGGGGGAAACGGAAAACTCAAGATACTTTATGCTGCCGTCTTTTTTGATGACTTCATACTCTGAAATATTTGATGTCTTTCCTGTAGCATAAGCCCTGTTAAAGACCTGGTACATTTTCTTTGAGGTTTCAGGTGTTGAATATTCTCGGTTATTCATGCCCATTAATTCTTCTTTTGAATAACCGAGTATCCTGATTATCGAATCATTAAAGAAAGTAAAATTGCCCTTAAGATCGACCTCAAAATAAGCTTCTTCAATGCTTTCTAAAATGTTGCGGTACTTTTTTTCACTTACCATTAAAGCTTCCTCGGCCTTCTTTCGTTCATTTATAGTGAATCGAACATGGGAGCCAAAAATTGCAAAAAGGCATAATATGACCACCCGCGGCCAGATTTCATCTACCTTGGTTGGAAACAGTTGATAAAAAATATCAACTTTATGTGTTGTAAAAAGATTTAAAACGGATTCAATTGCCCAGTATACTGCAGCAAGCATAATTCCTGTTAAAAGCATTGAATCAGCGACACTTACACGGGTCTTAAACAGTTTTTTCATTTGATAGTCCTCATCAGTGCTGACCGGAAGCAACTAAGGCGCTAAAATAAAGAATCCACGCCCATCGAAGATCCCGCTATGCGGGGGGGACGCGGCCATGTGTTCGCATGTCCCCAATAAGGGAGAGTCCCGCCGATAGACGGGATCAGATATGGAGCCTGTCAGCCTGTGTTTTTGGCCGGATTACTCATTCTCTTGGTCCTTTTCCATTACCTTGAGGACTTCATTGAGTTGTGACAGTGTGATGACTTTCTTTTCTAACAATATTCTACCGATCAGTCTGTGTTGTCCTGCGGAGAGATCCTCTTCCACCTGGATTTTCAGGGCCTCCACAACCTGATCAGCCGTTACAAGACCCTTTTCCAGCGCTATAATTCCAAAACGCTTGTCAAGGTGTTCGATTTTCATCTTGCCCTTTAGGGCCGGGTGTTTTTTATTTGTCATATCTCCTTAAAGCTCCATAAAGGATATTCCAGGACATATTCAGCAATTTTGCCGGGGCTGTTTTCCCTGCTCGCCACAAGCCAAAGTGTGCTTTTCCTCTCCTCTATAGATATCGGGTCAACAGGGTCCCAATCGGGTAAAAGAATCATTGCGTTGTCCGCGCTGTATTCAATATCACCTGATTCTTTAAATGAGCCAAGGTCAGGTTTTTTTCCGTAGTGTCCTCCTTCGCCACGGGACAGCTCGGAAATAACGAGAAAAGATACATTCTGCTCATCGCGTATGGCTTCCATGTTGCGAAGCCATTCATCAATACCGGTTCTCCGTTCCAAAAGATTCTTAAAGGGGAGCTTGTGCAGGCTGTCCACAACAACCAGTGTGTAATCCTGCCGCGTTTCGCGCTGGAGAAAGTCAATCTGTCTTCGCATAATGTCCGGGCTTAATTTTCTATCAGTAACCAGCCGGAAAAAATCCAGTACATTTCTGAAATCCTGATTAGCTCTTCTGATCCGTTGCGATTTTTTCTCATCAAGGTCTTTTCGTCTTATATGTTCTTCAGGGAGCCTGCTTAAACGGCACAGAGTTCTCGTATAGATCTTCTGTCGCCCGTTTTCAAAATCATAATAAATAACAGGTATTTTCCTTTTGGACATATCAGTAGAAATCTGTATAAAAAAACAGGACTTTCCTGCTTTTGGCTGGGCTCCTAAGATATTGAGGCCACGTATACCGTTTAAGGCCAGGTCCATTTTCTCGAAGCCGGAACTCATTCCAAGAAGTTTTTTTCCCTTTTCCCTTTCCATCAACCTGGAAAAATTGCGATGCTCCTTTTCAGGAGATGAAAATGGAGAAAAAGATTTTGATGCCTTCACTATTGAAGAAACAGCAGCTTTAAAATCCTTCCCTTTATCTCGAGAGAGCTGGCAAAGATTGTATCCGCGCTCAGAATTGGATGGCCACCTTAAAATTCTGGCCTTAAATCCAAGCCTTGTAGCCAGGACACGTGCCGAAAGCTGGGCCTCCGGCGAATTATTCATCACCAAAAAAACATGATTGATAAATTCCAGCCTGTCCACATCAAGCATTTCAAGATCAGCAAATAAAGGAAACGCAATGCCGGGATAACCCAGTTCCTTGAGGGTTAAAAGATTGTCTTCTCCATCAGTGATAAAAAGTGTTCCCTCCTCGCATCTGTCTATCTCAAGTATATTAAAAATCCGGAATTCATCTGAAGCCGATGTATCCTCACCGTGCCAGAAACTGTCCTCACTCCGTCCGGGGAGAACACACCTTGCGGCATAGCAGTTTTCGTCTTCCCCCAAATAGGGATATACTAAATAGCGCCCGTTATAGCCTATTCCCATTTCGTCTACGACGGCCTTTGATATTCCAAACTCCTCAAAATGGGCATATTCACTTTTATTCATGAGGGATCTGAATTTTTTCATTTCGGCATTAAGATTTTTTACGGGATAAACGATATCCCTCACATAAGCTTCCCTGTCGGGGTCATAACCCGGTACATTTTGAGGGTCAATGCCCATTATCCTGCCGAAATGGAGAGGGAATCCCCCCGGCATACATCTGTTCAGGCATCTGAAGTATCCGTTAAAGAAACTCAGGGGATCAAGATCCACTGCTATTATTCCCTGTTTTACCCTGCTGCTGGTTGAGCAAAGCGGGCAAGGCGCGTTGAGATAATTGCCTTTAAGCTTTGCTCCGGGGATATTTTCCAGATAGAATTTTTTTATCTCATCAGGACGATCCATAGATTCGCCTCTCCATTTCTTGTAGTTGGTTGGCAGTAAGCATTAATAGCGAAGCCAAGGCCTCAAACCGACGAGTTGAGGAAATATGTACCACTATCACAACTATCTAAAAATATAAATAATTTTCAATAAAATTCCGAATTTCTGACGCTTACCCGTAAAAAAATGCAAATTTTAAGATTCTGAGAGGCTATAGCCCTTGATGTAGGTTGTACTTTTGGTTTATAGTTGGCCTGATGTTATTTTTACTGCCATCAAGCATAAGGAGAAACCATAATGGATAATAACCCGGACATGGAAACCAGAGAGTTCATGGAAGAAATTGCCAATGATATGGGCTATAAACACAACGATTCTCATACCCGGAGGCGCAAGGCATCCACCGGCTCAAAATTCAGTTGGAAAGCTCTGGTTTTCGGAGCCGCGGGGATTATTCTGATAGCCATCCTTGTCAGTATGTTTTCCGGAAATAACAATAATGTTTCACGGGAGGAGTTGGGGCCTATCTTTAGTAGATTAGACAGGCTTGAGGAAAAAATATTACGACTTGAAGGCATAGAAGACAAAATCACCCGGCTTGAAAAACAGGATAAACGTATCCTGCAATCCATTTCCAAAAGGAAAAGGACCATTAAGTCCAATGCAGCACTCCTGAAGAAACTGAGCCAAGAGACTGACAGCCTCAAGAGAAAGATAGCTTCGGCCACTGTTAAGAGCGTCTCCCCTCAGGCTGCTCAAAAAAAAGAGACGTCTTCCGGCGAAAAACGTTATCACAAGGTGCGTGCCGGCGAAAGTCTGTACGGGATAGCACAACAATACGGGATATCGATTGAAGATCTATGTAAAATCAACCACATATCTTCAAAACAGGTCATTAGCCCAGGCCAGACACTCCTGGTAATCCCGGACGGCCGCAAATAAAGTAAAAAGAGCCATTTGATGATTGAGATGTCACAAATCGATTATTTTATTCTCGACAGGCCAGAAATACTCATGTCTCTGTTTCATCCAAGATCTGAATGGGATGAACCAGGTGCTGCGGGAGCCGCCCGGGATGTGATGATACCGGTGGAAGATGATGTTGTAGTGGGCGCGCGTTTTCACATGACGGATAAAGCAGTTCCTAATATCCTTTTCTTCCATGGCAACGGCGAGATTGTTTCCGATTACGATCAAATGGGCCCCCTTTACAATCGTTTAGGGATTAATTTCCTGCCCGTAGACTATCGTGGGTATGGACGTTCGACTGGCAGGCCAACCGTCACTGCCATGATGCGGGATTGTCATATAATCTTTGAGTTTGTCAAACAATGGCTGCACGAAAACGGCTATAAAGGTCCATTTATTATTATGGGGAGGTCATTGGGGAGTGCTTCCGCACTTGAACTTGCGGCCAGTTACAAAAGCCAGATTCAGGGTCTCATTATTGAAAGCGGATTCGCATATGCCGGCCCCCTGTTGAGGCTTTTAGGCGTAAACGTGGAGAGTTTTGGATTCAGAGAGGAAGAGGGCTTTCGCAACGTGGATAAAATTCATGGCTTTGACAGACCTGTCCTGATGATCCACGCAGAAAATGACCATATTATTCCTTTTATGGACGGACAGGCCCTTTATGACTCCTGTCAATCCGCTGATAAAACTCTGCTTAAGGTCCCCGGGGCCAATCACAATGACATCTTCACGCGCGGCATGTCAGAATACATGGCGGCGGTAAAAACACTCGCAGATAAAATAGTGATGTGCTATACATTTCCAGAATAGGAATTTGGAGAAAGATGATGAAAACTATATTCATAAGAGACCAGCTAAAAAGACTAACACGCATTCCGGTTTTTGTTCTGCTGGCGTTCTCTATTGCATGCGGTACAACCAGTGAATCTAAGTTAGATAGGGAACCCTCTGTCAGCAGGCTGGTAATTCTGCACACCAATGACACCCATGGCCATCCTGTAAAATTTTTTAACCACCCTGTGCCTGATGTCGGAGGCTTGCCCGCACGGGCTACGCTGGTCAAACAAATACGAAAAGAAAACAGAAATGTCCTGGTTTTAGATGCGGGGGATCTGAATACAGGACGGCCTGAGTCGACCCTTTTCAAGGCAAAACCGGACATTGAGGGATATAACTATATCGGTTATGACGCAATGGTGCTGGGCAATCATGAATTTGACAATCCGATTCGCGTGCTTGAATGGCAAATGTCGCTGGCGCATTTTCCTTTTCTTTCTGCCAATGTGAAAACCATTGACGGAAGGTATTTAACCCGGCGATATATTATAAAGAGATTCCATGGTTTCAAGGTGGCTATCTTCGGTCTTACAACAAAAAGAACCGAACTGATAGCAAACCCGTTATATGTTAAGAATCTGATATTTGAAGATGAAATCCAGGTAGCAAAAAAGCTCGTTCCCGAACTTAAGGAAAAGGCAGATATTGTCATCGCATTAGTTCATATGGGCATATACCCGACTACCAGAAAGGGATCAAGAAGATTAGCTTCAGACGTTGATGGTATTGATCTTATTGTAGACGGGCATACCCATACAAAACTTGATTCCGCCATTTTTGTAAAAAAGTTTGGCTCTGATCACAGGACCCTGATTGTTCAGGCATGGAAGTGGGGCTTAGTTTTGGGAAGAATCGATCTGTGGATTCAGAACAGCAAAGTTGTGGATTACGAGTTCAAAACGATACCCGTCAATCTGAAAACAGTAAAGAAAAAGCCCGATGGAACAAAAGCATTTCATCCTGTTGGCAGGGAAATAAAGGAAGATGAAATGCTCCTTATGTCATTAAAGCCATATGTTGATAAAATCGATTTGCTTCTTTCAGAAGTAATAGGTCATACCGAAGATAGTTTCTTATTAAAAAACGCCAGAAAAAAGGAAACCGCCTTAGGAGATATAATCGCCGATTCCATGCTGTGGTATACAAGAAATATTGGCGTTGATTTTGCTATTCAAAACGGCGGAGGAATCAGGGCTGATCTTCCGGCAGGGCAAATCACCAAAAAAGAAGTTTATGAGGTGCTGCCTTTTGACAACTCGGTTGTAGTGCTAACCTTGAAAGGCTCTGATGTTCAATCTCTTTTTGATTATATTTCCACTATATCAAGTGGGGAAGGCGCTTTTCCCCAGGTATCCGAAGGCCTGAGCTTCACAATAAATCGTATGTCCCAAAAATGTGAAAACATCCTGATAAACGGGAAACCCCTTGATAAAAACAGGATATATAAGATTGCAACGAATTCGTATTTAGCCAACGGTGGTGACGGTTTCAGGATATTTTTAAACGCTATTGACGAATATGATTCGTCGGCATTCCAGAGAGATGTACTTATTGAATATATCAAACACTTAGGCGGAAGTATCCGCCCTAAAGTCAAACAAAGAATTCGCCTTACGGAAAATCAAAAAGTTCACATGTGGCCATTTGATCTGGCTGCTTAGGGCTTGCAAACAAATGCAGGGATTTAAGCAATGCCGGAAATTAGTCCAGGTATTTTCAGGACACAAATAACTTGATATTATATAAGAACTATGTAAACTTTTTAAGTTTTATGGGTTTATCTGGTCTCCTGACCAAATTATTAGAATTGTTACATAATGAGAACTTATGGATTATTTGAAAGAAATAGCGACCGGAAAAGTAGATAAAGATGCTATAAAAAAAGTTTTAGACGAAAGCCTCAGTGATACGGACATTTATTGCAAAAAAAGCCGTGATATGCTTGTCGCCATGGGTATTGAGAACGACAATGCCCTGATACTGATAGCCCACCACAAATCCAGTGTCAAGTATGGATGTGATCTCTCGTCAAACAGCCCCTTAAAGATATTGCAGCTTGCGAAGAGCGGCGAAAAGGCGGCTCCGCTCAAGAGACTTGTTGAATCACCGTTTTTTCTGGTAAAGACCTGCTGGTTATACGAACATTCTCCGTTCTTTTTCTTTTTCGAAGATGACAAATCCGAAGAACGTGATTTTCAAATTATTAAATTTGCGCAAGAATATGAAACCCGCTTCCTGAATAATCGGGTAGCAATTGACACTTGGAAAAAGGTGAAAACCCCAAAACGTATCAGGACAACAACCTTTTGGGAAAGCAAGACCTTTGACCCCCTGTTATTAATTGAAAATGCAAAAGACAAAAACATTGAAGGCGTCGAATTCAGTTTCGATTTTCACCCCTTTAATTACACCACGCTGCTCCCTGAAGAATTGACATCTGATAAGCGTGAACAAATAAAAGAGGCATCACTTAGAAGCGGCGTCAAAATCGATATCCACTCCCCTATTGTCGGTCCTTATACTCCTTCCCCCGACCCCTCAAAAGGGAGTCAACGGTTTTACGACCCCACTCAATGCCTTAATGTCCAGTATGATACCATTGAACTGGCAAAAGATATCGGCGCCGGTTGTGTGGTTTTTCATCTGATTGACAGCGCCAACCTAAAGGAGATGGTTAGTCTTGTTGAAAGGGCGGGTGGAAGCAACGTAAGGATAACCGTTGAAAACTACTGCCAGACAAGAGAGCAGCAGACCGCTGATACCTTTATCGCCTGGACAAATGAAATCTTCACTTCGCTTCCCAGGGAACTAAGAGAAAAGAACTTCGGAATAACCTTAGATGTTGGCCACCTGAATATCGAGGGGGAGGATCCCCTCGTTGCTTCGGAGAAAATCGGAAACTGGTGTCTTAAAAAAGATCTGTATGTTCGCCTTCATGCCACCGATAATTATGGAAACCTGCTTTTCAGCGCGCCCTCTTACAGCGCCGATGTGCACAGTAGCGTCACGGGCAGAGGAATAAACAACTCACTGATTATCGAACTGTTACGCAGCATGGGTCTTAGATTTGATGTTGTTGCCGAACAGATACAGCCCCTTACACCGGAGGATATTGACATTATTCATGAAGCTCAATCCAGTCGTCTTGCTGAATCCTATGAAGCTTACGTCAAAATAGGGAAAGACAAATTATCGGCACCGGAATTGGAAGAATTCATGAGCCCTGACGCAGCCAAAGAAAAGGCATACCGGTTTGTGGCGGGATTAAAGGGTGTCAATGCCCTTAGAGAATATCTCGTCTACAGGAAAATACAGGACAAAAAATACCTTTCCGTTGATGAAGCCAAAAGGATATCCCGGGATTTCATGAAGATGCCGCATAAACTGAAGTCCGACTTAACAACATACATGGATGATCTGCTGTTGCCGATTCAGGGCGAAACAGGGACGATCCAGAAAAGTGAACTTGATCTGATCTGCCAGAATATCAGCGGGGCCCTTTTCGCAACGGTAAGTAATGAACATCTGAATCACATTTTTTCTCAAGACAGTATTTACCGGAGAGGGGATATAATCTGTGAGCAGAATGGCCCCGGTCAGGAGATGTATTTTATAAAGGAAGGTGAAGTAAAAGTCAGTATAGACAATTCTCTTATGGCCACTTTAGGGCCCGGGGAAATATTCGGTGAGATGAGCCTTTTCTACAATATTAATCGATCTGCTACAATCAGGGCCATAAAAGAAAGGACAAAGGTCGGTGTGCTGACCCGCAAAGGGATGGAAAGCCTGTTTAAAAACGGTGAATCATACGCTTCGGACTTGATCTACAGGCTTTACAATATCCTCCCTGACCGATTAAGAAATCTGAATGACAAATACAAGACCGCCATAAGGACGCTTCATCTCTTTTTTGATGACAGTGATGATAAGATGCCTGACCTTGACCGTATGCTGCTTGAGTTCAACCGGGAAAAGGCGGATTTTTTTCCGACCCTCTCACAAATTGAGGCAAAAGAAATTTATCAACAGGTAAAGGATTTTGATGTAGACACGACTGTTTTTTCCGAAGGCGAACAGGGGGAGGGCGCATACTTTATCATGGAAGGGAGAGTAAAAGTAATTGCCCTGTCCCCGAACTTCAACGAGATTTTCTTAGGAGAACTTGAAGAGGGTGAGATCTTCGGTGAAATGGCACTTATTGATGATAAACCAAGATCAGCAAGTATCGTAACCATTACGCCATGCAAATTGGCCTTTATTAGTAAGAAAGAGTTCAACAAATTAATAGACAACAGGACTGAATTTGGGCTGCGCCTGATGGGTTTTATATGCCTGTCTCTTTTTAGACGTATACTTCGTTTAGATGGGCTCTATTCGGACATCAAAAAAAAGATAAAGGGTTCATAATTGTTCAGGTGCTCAGGCTGTAGGCCCGCTTCGCTTAAGGCTAAAATGAAATAAAAGGAAGACACGAAAGATGTCTGTAATAGAATACACGCAGGATGAAAACATCGCCCTTGTAACCATGAACGACGGGGAAAATCGTTTCAACCTGCCTTTTTTAGAAGAGTTTCTTACTATCCTGGATGAAATCGAAAACAAAACAGATGTTAGCGCACTGGTTGTGACCTCTTCCCATGAAAAGATATTCTGTAACGGCATTGATCTGGACTGGCTGGTTCCGTTTATCAAGGAAAATGACCTTAATACAACAAAGACCTTTTTCCGAAAAATGATGGAACTTTTTAGACGAATTCTTCTTTATCCCATGCCAACAATCGCTGCCATATCAGGCCATTCCTTTGCGGGCGGCGCTATTATGAGCTGCGCCTTTGACTTCCGCTTCATGCGTTCTGACAGGGGCTTTTTTTGCTTCCCGGAGGTGGACTTAGGCATTCCTTTTCTTCCCGGCATGGTTGCCATCATCAAAAAGGCCATTCCTACGTACAAATTCGAAGAGCTGCAATATACGGGAAAACGTGTCACTGCCGTGGAATGCGAAGCCCACAATATTATCATGAAGGCATGTCACATAGATGAACTGATGAAAGAGGCGGTCTCCTTTGCAAAAGGCCTGAACAAGCGTAGAGAGATTATCGCCGAGATGAAAAAAAGGATGTACAAGGATATCATCTATGTTCTTGAAGCGGAGGACCCGCCAGTTATCGAGTCCGGTATTTTTAATGTTTAATATGACTACTCACGTAGTCAGGCTGAAGGTGTTTAGACTGAAGACTGAAGGGCTTTTATAATTGGGCTTTAGCTCAATTAGGGTGTGAAAACGTAACTCCTCAGAAAGTTCGAGTACTCATAACCGGATCCGTGGCCCACATGACCATCCTGTCAGTGATTGACATCATCAGTAACAGGTGGTATTTTTTCTCAAAAGTTCAAAGCAAGGAGGGTAAAAATGAAACAATTTGGAAGAGTTTTACTGTGTTTTTTCGTTATATCGTTATCTATTGTTTTTATCGCGGGATGCTCAAGCACACCAAAAAAACCGGAGTGGGTAAAACAGGGCAGCGGCGGTTATAAGGCTAAAAAAGGCAAGGCATTCTATGGTGTCGGCTCCGTGACCGGCATAAAAAACCCCTCTCTTGAGCGTGCCACCGCAGACAACAGGGCACGGGCAGAGATAGCCAAGGTGTTTAATACATATACGGCCGCCCTTATGAAAGACTACCAGACCTCAACCGTTGCGAAGGACCCGAAACTGTCCCTTGAAGAACAAAATGTGGAACAAACCATAAAGACCTTCACAAAAGCTGAATTGTCCGGTGTGGAGATCGTGGACCACTGGCGTATTCCGGAAACCGGTGAATTTTTTTCCCTGGCTAAAATGGATCTCGACAGGTTCAAGGACCACCTCAACCAGGCAAAAGAGCTTAAAGAAGAAATTCGCAAACGGGTCATTGAACATGCGGACAAGGCATTTGACGACCTGGAGAAGGAAGAAGCCAGGCATTAACCGCCCGAACAGCCAAATTTCGCCTTCTGGTGCTGGTAAGAGGAAAAATAATGCCTAAAAAGTGGTTCATAGTGATTTTTCCTGTCTTTATCGGCCTCATCCTCACCCAAAGTACTTTTTCCCAGAAAGATGACCTGGAAAAGGAGTTCGTAAAGGATGTGGCAGAAATGGAAAGGGAGTACAGGCGATTTGAAAAATCCGCCTTTGAGGAATTCCGTCGAGATGTCAGGGCCATGTGGGGAGATTTTGTTGCCTCCACAAAGAAGGACTGGGTTGAGTATTCAGGGGACATGACGGTTAGACGTCGCGTCGACTTTGAAAAAGGGGAGGTTCAGGTTGAAGTCCTGGTCCCCAAGAAAAAGGTCGATCAAAGCCCGCAGGAATTAGAAAAAAGGCTTGCGGAGGAAATCGAACGTCTTGTCGTGGACAGGGGGAAAAACCGGGACTATAACCTGCCGACACCTGACAGAATAATCCCACCTTCACCTCTTCTTCCATGCCCTGTGCTCAAAGGACAATTGCAAGACAGCTTAGGCAGACCGGTTACAGAGAAAAACAAAAGGGAATTTGCCAGAGATATTATTAAGACAAGGCACGTTTTTAAAAAAAGATTAAAGAGCAAAAAGGGTGAACTGGTCAGGGCCAGGATTAAGTTTTCCCTGGTTCCGGACCATCTCAGGATTCGCGCACAGGTATATCTTGACCCGGTACGCAAACACGCAAGGCGATTCGGAATATCTGTGCCTTTAGCCTTTGCAGTCATGCATACGGAATCCTATTTTAACCCCAAGGCCACCAGCCCGGTGCCTGCTTACGGCCTCATGCAGCTTGTTCCAGAATCAGGGGGCAGGGATGCCTATAATTACGTCTATAATGAAAAAAAAGTCCTTTCTTCCGACTACCTGTATAAACCGGAAAATAATATCGAGTTAGGATGCGCTTACCTTGGTCTCCTTAAAAACGATTATTTTGAGGGTATCCGGCTGCCCGGAAATGCCCTCTATTGTACGGTTGCCGCTTACAACACAGGCCCTGGAAATCTTAGCAGGGCCCTGTGCGGGAAAAAGAACCTGCTGTGCGCCGTTAACCGGGCCAACCTGATGACGAAAGAAGCGCTTTACCTCCATCTCAGAACCCACCTGCCCTATCATGAAACACGGGATTACCTCAAAAAGGTAACCAAAAGGATGAGCCTTTACCAGGAATGGATCTAAAAAGAGAGGCTAAACCCTAACGTTATTGCTCCTGCTGCCCGAAGATATAATTGGTGAGCTCCTTACTTACCCCGGCGCTGAGTTTTTCCTGCATAATGCGGACCGCCCTTTTTTGGGCTGCGGCTAAAGTAAGCTGGCCTTCCTTGCCGGAAATAATGACACTGCCAAAAATCTTTCCGTCACGGCGGTCAATTAATTGAAAGTTGGCCCTCCATCTCACAAATTTCCACGTGGGATGAGGAATATCCGGGGCAGTCACGCTCACAATGCCCCGGATCATCACGGTGGCTCCGGACGGGTTGGGGTTAATAACAAATCCTGATCTGTTCATGGCTTCCGTGAGTGCCTGTAAAATCTGGTCCTTGTAATGACCATCGATTTCAAGGGCCAGGTTAAATTGATTCATAAGAATCCCGGCAAGTCTGGTCTTAAGCGCCTTGAGTGTTACCTTAGCGGGCTTCCCTTTACCGAGAGAATTTACAACACGCAGCTCTTCATTATACGCCTCACGAACAATCAAGGCAGTGATGGCCTGTTTCAGGTTCTGAATAGTGCTCAACAGATCGGTGGCATTTTCTGCTGCGGATAATAGACTCATGATTTCCCTGTCAGCCCCTGCAATCTTCTCAAGGAGAGCATTTTGTGTCTGGGCCCTGCCTAATATTGCCAGGGCATATCGTGTTGGGGGCTTAGAGGATTCATCAATGTAATTATCAACCACGGAAATCCCGCTCAGGACCTTTTCAGTGGTGATAGACGTTACCTGCTGGATGTCCAGTTTTCGAGCAATTTTTTGCTTATTGTCTGAGGCGACCTGGAGATATTGCTCAAAATCATCGGATCGCTGCTGGATACACGCCTTAAATACTTTGGCGATTTCCGCACGGGCATTGTCCTCAGCCGCCTGGCGGTCTGCGCCGGAGCCCACGCCAATAATATACTCGCTGTCAGGATATTGCGTGCTGTGGCCACCCACCCATTCAGGGTGCTTTGACTTCCAGGGCAAGAAGGCGCAGTTGGCTATGATCAGCACCGAAACCAGTACGGGTACGCCATAAATAAAGGCAAAGATATTTTTACTGTTAGTTCTACGCATGTTTATATTGCCTCCGTTAGCTGTATTCACACCCCAATATTGAACTTAGAGGCTTCGCTAATTAAACAGTCTATTTTATTGTCCTGAAAGATACAAATCTCTTCTCCCCGGCCTTTATCTGGATATCTGCAAGATCAATATGCCCGATAACTTTTCCCCCTGCATTCATGGTATTCACCGCCACGCTGTAATCACCGGGCGGCACATTAAGGTGACCGATATCAATTCTATCAGGCAACATATCGCAGGAACGTAAATCTGCCCTTTCAGTCAACACAGTGAAAATATTCATGATACTCCGCACAACCCATGACCAGTCTCTCCCTTTCCTGTCTTTTACGACCATTCCCGCTGCCATGGTCGCCAGATACTTGGTCGTGGCGCGGGCAATGGCCTTGGTCCTGATACGCGCCATCCGGTTCTCTAAATTTTGAATGGCAATGGCACCGATATCTTCAGCTATTTCCGTGCGGGTTCGATAGACATTGGCCCCTTCTTTAGAGCTCAGGACAATTTCACATTTTTTAATGGAATACGGGCGACTTCTAAATCGGGGGACCGCAATCCTAAGCAAGTAACCGTCCGGCAATCGGACGGTGAATGCATTTTCTACCTTGCGAGGGCACAGGCCGTTATAATGGAAAAAAAATACTTCACAAGACTTGTCGGGTTCCGGCAATGCCGGAGGTTTAATATGAGGATATTTATCTCGATAATACTTCAGTTCATCTTCAAACAGCATGGCTTTTGTTGAATTTACCAGCTTTGTTAACAAAATCCCGGGTGCGGAAACTCCATATCCATTCTGATATGCCTCATAGATCCCCTCAGCCTTGCGGTAAGATATAAAGGCGTCATTCGTTTCGTTTTCTGACTCATAGAGCAGGCCCATGATAAAGCGCACAAAGGCATCCTCGGCATAAACATTCTTTTTCTCGGGTTTGTATCTGTCATTGATTACGTTAAGCTTTATGTCTACCTTGCGTGCCTCAACTAATGCGTTCTCCCCCTTTCCTGACAAAGTGTAGTTGAGTCCCATAAAGAGGTTGGTCATAACGTTTTCAAAATCTTCCCCCCGGTAGGGTATGGTATAATCATTTATCATCATGGATGCGGCACTTCTGGTAAGGGATTTGGTGTAAAGTTCTTCCATTTTGGCCTCGGCCTTTTCCAGGTTGAAATTGCTTTGTTTATATTTCCCGGCGTAATGCAACCTCAGGCCTTCATTCAGAAACAAAATAACCGCATTTCGATGATTATAGTTTATCTTTTTGGGTCGTTTTCCACCGCCTTTCCACGGTGCTGTGGCGCAGTTAGCGATCAGCAGGAAGGACACGGCGAGACAAAACCATGTCAGTAATAACCGGTGAATGACCTGTTTATCTGTATGTAACTGCACAACACCCTGCCCGCATACTGGATTCACCTATTTGATTCATCTCTGCTATTAGTACACGACCGCCTGATTACAGCCTGTGCTCCGGTCTGGTCACAACCTTTTTGATCTTTTTCTCGCCAATCCATACCTTCCGATTGCTAATCATATCAATGAGTTCAAGGTTGATCTGATAATACACAACCCTTTTACCCTTGATCTCATCAACAATACTGTTGAGGGTGCCCTTTAGCATGAAATCGGCGCCGGCTTCCTGCCCCGGACTTTTAACGGACTTATCAGAAGCATGAACGGCCATGTCCTCGCGCTCTTTGCGTATATCTTCTCTCTCTGTACTGGATGCCACGAAATAGACACGGCCCGAGTCGATTAATGCCTTTTCCAGGTCCTTGGTGAAGGTCTGGACGTTAATGTGCTCATGGCTGCGGTTTACCACGGTGCCGACAATCACGTCGGGTTTTTTGCCAAGATGGCCGGAGTTAAATTTAGAAAGCCAGGAACCGTTGAGGCAGTCATCAATTACGGCCTGGGCCACAAGGCGCGAATCCGTATCGTTCCACCTGCCGCTCAGATCCACGGTCTTATCTATATCAATACGTTTCACCTTCGGCGCGGTTGAACACCCGATAACGAGTGCAACAAAAGTTATCATAAACAGTTTGATTAGAAGCACAGGGCGTGTCAGGTTCATTATCTTACCTCCTTTATGTGTTTATCAAATCTATCTTATTTCTTATGGCTTGATAGTACAGGGTTTAATATACGGAATTATTAAACATATCAAAATATTAATGAAGAAAAAGCCCGGTTGCCGGGCATTCTGGCAAAAACCGGCTCTTAACGGGCTAAGTTAGGACAAAGTTGTTTTGGTGTCAATCAAACAGTCGATTATGAATAAGTAAATTTTGATGATAAGGAAGAATATGATCACCGGCGATTATAGCCGATATTTGGGAAAGGGCTGGGACCGCCCTGGCGGGATACAATTTCCGAGACGTTAGGCCTTTCATGACAAATAGAGAGAAGACCTGCATCCCTGAAGAGCGGTCAATCAGGTCCGTGAAACTGCCTGTAATATCTGTCGGGGATTAAAAAGACCGGCATTCTTGATGCGAAAATGAATTCCCGCCGGACCCGACCGCGGATATGGGCAGACAGGTTTGATCTTCGGACATAAAGGCTATATAATTTTGTACGGCTTCAGGATCAATGCCCAATATGTCACAGACCCAGAGAAAGGAACCATCTTCCTGGCTTTTGCTTGAAAACCATGCCCGCGCGCCTTCCGCAATAATACTCTCATGGGAATTATGGCCCGGTTTATCAGCCTGGCTGTCTTTAATGGCCTGGTCAAGAACTGCGGCCCAGAGTCTTTTTACGGCATCTGTCATAATACCTGCCCCCTGAAGGAAATTTCCTTATATTTTATATATTGCAATATTCTTGCCATTTTTTGTCTTTATGGAACTGATTAAATTACATATACTTACGCTCCTTATGTTAGAGACAAGGCGTAAAGACCGGAATAAATCGTCAAGGATTGCATCAATATGTCAAAAACATAACGCCTTTGTAATATATCAACGATTTTGGACAAAAAGCCTGCCCCGCGATAAAGCCTCTACTTATTGAGCTATTACGCTAAGATTATCCTTATATGCTTGTCTTGTGAAAAACCCTTGACATATTAAGCAATTTCAATTATTGATAATCAATAATTGGATATCAATAAAGGGAGTTATATGGCTAATCCATTCATATTGCGGGTTATTCCACCTTTTTTTCCTTTTTGCAACCGTACCATTGAGCTTCAGCAGTTAGGTTCTCATGCAGACAATAAAGCAAATGTTGTTTTATTTTCGCCCAGACGCTACGGCAAAACTTCGCTAATAAGAAAACTTCAGTCCGACCTGTCCGACAAGGGCTTTTTTACGGTTTATGTCGACTTTTTTGTGGCAACATCTGAAAATGAAATCGCCCGGCGTATTTCCCAAAGTATATATTCTGTCTTGCATGAGCGTGAATCACTTTTGGACAAAGGCGTTCGTTTTCTAAAAACATTTAAGACCTTTCGTCCGGTCTTTAAGCCCTCCCCTGAAAGCGGGTTTTCGTTTTCCGTTGAGCCTGTTTCATCAGTTATGCCCGGTATAGATCTCATAGAGAATGTAATGGAAGAACTGGGTGTATTTATACACAGGGAATCGATAAACGCCCATATTGTCTTTGATGAATTCCAGGAAATCAGTGAACTGAAAAAATCACCAATAGAAGGGGTGCTGAGAAAACACATTCAGGAGCAACAGGCATCCTATTTCTTTGTGGGCAGCCGCCGGAGAATTCTTCTTGATATGTTCAACAGAAAAAACCGGCCGTTTTATCAAAGCGCAATAATGTATCCCTTAAGACCTCTACCTGATAAGGAACTCGTTTCATTTTTGGTTGATAGATTTAAGGAAGGCGGAAAAAGTTGTCCGATCCGTGTCGCTGAAAAAATTTCGGAAAAGGTGTCGCAGTATCCTTACTATGCGCAGGCCCTGGCATATAATATATTCGAAATTTCCGAAGATATTGTCTCGGAAGATGATATTCAGACCGGTTTTAATAACATGCTGGCTTCGGAGAGGTACGGCTATGAGGCTGTTGTTCAGGGCCTCACCGGGCCCCAGATCGCCCTGTTGAAAGCGCTTGCCGTTGATCCCGTTTCAAAAATTCTCTCTACAGAATATATGAATCGCCACAGGCTATCTGCCGGCGGAATTCAATACGCCCGCAACAAACTGGAAAAGCTGGATTTAATAGAGAAACACAACAATACCTGGAAAATAGTCGATCCGGTCTTTGGATGCTGGCTGGCCGGGTATTGATGAACTCGTAAAAAGTCGAAAAACACCACTTTTTGTCATTCCGGCGAAAGCCGGAATCCAGTTTTTATAATTGGTTACAGAGTTTCTGAACTCCGGTTTTCATACCGACGCGTCGGGACTTTTTACGAAACCATCTTTATTGGAGCATACGATGGATGATACGGTATTAAAAATCGCTATCCCGGCATTTCTATATGACAGGGGTAAGTTCGCGGAAAAAAGTCTTTGAAAGTTGTTGACATAAAATAAATATTCCTATATTTTTTGTAAATTGAAGATTGCATCGTAATATTGCAAAAAAGGTGTCTCCTTGATAAAACGAACCCTTTCAGATTATGCACAATATATATTCACGAAATACCCGGTGATTACCATAACCGGTCCACGTCAATCCGGCAAAACAACCCTTGCCCAGCAGACTTTTCCCGACAAACCCTATGCCAATCTTGAAAATCCGGTTGTACGGCAATTTGCAATTGAAGATCCAATCGGTTTTTTGAACCAGTATCCTCAAGGGGCCGTACTGGATGAGATTCAGCGCGCTCCCGAACTGTTGTCATATCTGCAAGTAATAGTAGATGATAAAAAGGTAAACAGCCTTTTTATTCTTACGGGCAGCAGACAGTTTGAATTAATGGAAAAGATTTCTCAATCTCTGGCAGGCCGGACAGCATTATTAAAATTATTGCCTTTTACTATCAAAGAGCTTGAAACATATAAAGTTGAATCCCTGGATGAAATAATATTCAAAGGCTTTTACCCCAGAATATATGATCAGAATATACCACCGGGCCAGGCATATGGTGATTATTTTGAGACTTATATTGAGAGGGATTTGCGGCAGCTTGTAAATATAAAAAACCTGAACCTGTTCCAAAGATTTGTAACCCTGTGCGCCGGCAGAACCGGGCAATTGCTCAACCTGAGCAACCTTGCCAATGATACAGGAATCAGCCACAGCACTGCCCGGGAATGGATCACTGTTCTGCAGGCCAGTTATATTATCTATTTACTGCCCCCGTTTTACCGGAATATTAAAAAGCGGCTGGTGAAATCACCAAAGCTTTATTTTTATGATGTGGGTCTTGCCTGCTGGCTTTGTGGAATTGAAAATATTGCCCATGTTAAAAATCATCCCTTAAGGGGGCATCTCTATGAAAACATGGCGGTCATAGAGGCGCTGAAATACCGTTACAACCTGGGCAAAAGAGATAACCTCAATTTTTTTCGCGACAGTTCAGGCAATGAAATCGATCTTATTTATAATATCTCCCATAATCTGCTGCCGATTGAAATCAAATCCGGCCAGACAATCACTTCCGATTATTTTAAGGGGTTAAAAAAGTTTAAAAAATTTTTCCCGGACCTTCCATACGGCCAACTGGTAATTTATGCCGGAGACATAAACCAGAACAGAACTGATGTCAAAATTATTACTATTAACCAGTTTTCAAAACTCTTAGAAACCATTGATCCGTAATACAACAAGGAGCAA
>JAUWMR010000075.1 GCA_030613055.1 Desulfobacteraceae bacterium | reverse complement strand
CCTCATCCTGCATACCCCATATACCGTGTATCTCAAACATCGGCGATATGGTATAGGCCACGTCTATCCAGAAGGCATTCACTTCACTGTTGTACACTACCGCAGTGCCGCTCGTGTTGTCCCAGGCAAATGCCAGGGCACCATCACCACCTCCACCTGCAGCACCAAGATTCTCTCCCATCGTGTACTCGGCAGAAACAGAAAAGGGACCGTAACTGAATTCCACCGGAATTGACCACGCATAGGCCATAATCTCATCATCAGTAGAAGCAAGTACATTCGCGCTTGACCCCGCGTCACGCGCGTATTTCGCCTTGTAGTACATATAGGACGGATAAATCGTAACAGGACCAAATGAGCAGGTAAGCATAACCTCCCACTTGGGCATACACGTCTCTTCTTCAGCTGCGTTCCACGTTGCCGCGACACCCAGTCCGTTTACAAATACCTGCTGCGTGTTAAGACTCGGATACACGGCAGATACGTCTAAGGTAAAATTATCGGTAAGCCTGGCCGTCAACTGCACTCGAGGCTCATTGTCCTGGCCTACATTACCAAATCCGCTGCCATCCGCGTGACCAACATCATCCCCCATACTCTGCGCAGGGGCCAATACCCCGAGCGTCTCATCACTCTGGCCAACCGTCAGCTTGAATATGTCGTTGATCTGCCACCAGCCGAATGCCTGGTCAAGTCCTACATTCTCGCCACTGTTCTCACCACCTACGTTAAACTGGATATACATCCCGACGTTTCCGTCTTTGCTTTCCCATTCCGCATGCAAGTTGGTCAACGCGGGAACGTGAAGGTGGAACCTGGTCTGGGATGAGTCATTTGCCCTGCCCTGGCTCAACTGCATAAAATCCGCATCGCTGTGCAGCCAGTAGAAATCGGTTACTACATCACCTCCGATTGTCACATTTGCCATGGCAGGCACACAAAAAACAAAAACAACCAAAACCGTAACTACAGATAACAGAATCTTCTTCATTACTCTTTCCTCCTAATGTATTTTCTTGCTTAAATTACCTAATGTTCTGAAAACAATTGATCAGAAATTCCCGCTCGATTTATCTCCTTTGTCCATCATCAATTCTTTCAGCATAAACAGGTCTCTTGACCCATTCTGGTACGCCCGTATGGACGCACCAGAATCTTGAGAAAAAAATCTATTTCATATCCACTGCCTTTATCCAGATAACGGCATCTGCATTGAATTTGGCGCCTTTGTGCTCCTTTTCAGGACCCACTCCAAGGGCTGCGAATCCCCACCAGCCGGCCCTGGGGATGCCGAAGGAAAACTCGCCGTTTGCATTAGCCTTAATGGTCATAGTCACAAACGCATCCTGGGGGGCCTCAACATAGTTCGATTTGGCAAAGGCATTTTTGTCCATGAAAACATCGTGATTGATGTATTCCACCTCGATATCGCAATTCGGAACGGGTTTGCCTTCGCTGAGGACAACCCCGCGGAACACGTTGCCGGTCCACAGGGCATATGGCTTGTCCAAGGGAACAATTTCGGTTTCCAGACCTGCAGGCTCGGCCCAATTACCCGGAATACCACCTACATTGACGATCGTTTTTGTGATCTGCTGCATCCAGGCCTCTTCATGCTTGTCGTAGTATGGCCCGGGAATAAAGCAAAACACATGGTCGCCCATGCTTCTTACTTTGACGGACGCCTCATAGGCTTTTGCCGCGTTAGCCTTGCCCGTCCAGGTGATGGGTTTCAGTTTGTCCTTCAGGTCCTTCTTCTTTACTTTCCCCTCGCCTCTCTGTGAGAGAACATAAAATGCTGCAGGAGTGGTCATTTCCATGGTGTGTTCATCAGCAAAGGGATGGGTCCAGACGATCTTAAAACCAAGTGTTCCACCCTTTTCCAGCGCAATTTCAGGGGTATATAACATCTGAAAATGTGCAAAAGCAGGAACGCTCAGGCATAGTACGGCTAATCCAATAAAAACAAACATGATCTTCTTCATTATTCTTCCTCCTTAATTTTGATGGTTTCGTAAAAAGCCCAAATTTATTTTTTAAATACCCATAACTATTTGATATTACAATATAAAGCTTTTACATTTTGTGTATTTTGCGCTTGTCGGAGCGTAGCGTAGATCCCGCTATCGGAGCCCGCCGTCCTTCTGGCGGGCCTTTTTGCGGCTATATCAACCTTGTGTTTTCATTTCTTCTTGTGGTATAAAATGACAAAGGTCTCCCTTTAAATTCTGGAGCTCCTTTTAAACAGGGCGAGGAGGACATCCCCCTCCTCGCTCTCCATTTGGCATTAAAAACCTTTAGTGAGCTTCACTCCACAATATTCTTGCCGTCGATCTCCACCAGGTGACCCGGACCTGCATCAAACTGCACCTTGTACGGTCCTTTCGGTTTCTTGCAGGTAAACTCGCTGTCCTCATCCATCTTACTCTTTATCAGGATATTTCCGGCTCCATCCAGCACCCTGATTCCCACGCCGGCCGCCGAGGAACCATCAGAAAAACCGCCCTCGCATGTAATTGTTCCATCCCCGTTGTCGTAACACGAGCAAAGCGGGGTATGGGCAAGGACCTGACCGGCTAAAAAAAGTCCAACGGCCAATAACCCGATGATAAAAATCTTTTTCCTCATAAAATTCACCTCCTTTCTTTTTTATTCATATCTAATCCCGCTGATGCGGGACTGTTTTCCAGATCAACAACTTAACTACTCAACTATTTGACGTTCTTTGCCTTAACAAAACCCATTCCAATGGTTATTGTCAGGGCCAGTCCGTAAAACGCAAACATCGCCTGCAGGCCGCTCAGACCCAATGCCGTGCCACCGGTAAAAACCAGGGTCGCCACAATAATTCCCAGGATAATGGGGTAAATCACGGAAAAAAGCATCCACCGGTATGATCCGGACTGGATCTTGACCATAATGGTTGTGGCGATGCAGGGGGGATACAGGACCATGAACAGCATCAGGGCTAAGGCATGAAGGGGCGTGAAACCCACCTCACCTTTCTTCATCCTCTTCTCAAGGGTCTCTCCCTCTTCCTCCTGCTGATAAAGGGCGCCAAGGGTAGCCACGCTGCTTTCCTTGGCCGCAAAGCAGCTCAGAAGGGACACATTGACACGCCAGTTAAAGCCCGCCCATTGGGTGAAGGGTACCATTGAATGGCCGAGGCGTCCTAAGAAGCTGTTATCGATCTTCTCCTTCTTTATCTCTCTCAAAAGCTTCTTCCTTGCCTTGAAGAGTTTTTTGAATGCCCTATTCACCTTTTTTGCGACCCTGTCTTTTTTGGGCTGCACGATCTTGAAAAAAACCGGGTTTTCTTCTTCGAATTTCTGATTTAATTCCTTTGCTGCCTCTTCGCCTGTGGTCATCATCTTGGCTGTTTTGTATTCATTCCAGTAAAGGATTAAGGCCATGAGGTTCTCACCCTTGAGTTCTTCGGCATAAGGGCTGCCTTTGATCTTCTTGTAAAACGTTGCAATAGCCTTTTCCTTTTCTTCGCTGTAATAGGCCTGTCTCTCATCACTGATGCCGGGAAACTGGAGCAGCACAAAGATGATGACCGCAATGGCCGCCACAATAGTGATAATCTTGCGGATAAAGAGCCAGCCCCTTTCCACTGCGCGGCCGAGAACGCCCCGGATCGTGGGAATATGGTACGGTGGCATTTCCATTATAAACGGTGCCGTATCTCTATTCTTGAGAACCGTGAGGGTCAGGATCTTTGCCACGGGAAGTGCTATCAGGAGGCTTATGGTGGCGATAAAAAACATTGCCAGGCCCTTTTGCTCGACAAAATATATGTTGATCATCAGGACATACAACGGGACCTTTGCAAGGCAATTCAACAGGGGAATAATCATGATGGTCGCCAGCCTCGCCCTTTCATCCGGGATGCCTTTAGTGGCCATTACACCGGGCACGGCGCACCCGCCCACATAAATGCCGCCCAAGACCATAGACAGGGTTGACTGGCCGTGCAGGCCGAATTTATTAAAAAGCCTGTCAAGGATAAAGGCCATCCTTGGCATATACCCGCTGTCTTCTAAAATGGCGATAAGACCAAACAGTATGAAAAAGATGGGGATATAGTTTAACAGGGCATTAATGCTGTCCACGAACCAGAGTGAAAAAGAGCGGATAAGAGGTTCAGCTATGAATCCCGGGTCCGGCAGGATCGATTCAACAAGACTCCTGAACTTTGCCAGAACAGGCCATGTGTAGTTTGTAATGTTATACCCCTGGACAATGGAAAGGTAATAGAGCATGTATATAACACCAACTAAAAAAGCAGGTCCTAAGAACCGGTGGCAGATAAACTTGTCTGCCCTGTCGGACAGTGGTGTTTTCGTGTCTTCTTTAGGCCTGATACAGGTTTTGCTGATTTTGTCGGCCACAAGGTGCCTGCGAAAGGCAATATGCCTTTCAGGCAACTCATCATGCTCCGACTCAAACGAATGTCTTTCTTTCTCAACGAATCCCAGGATTTCATCGGCGCCGGCAAGGTGTTTTCTCACCAATTCACGGGCCTCGCTGTCCCCCTCCATAAGCTTGACCGAAAACCATCTAGGCGGGTATTTCCCGGAAATAGACTTTTCCATGGAAAGCCTTGTTTCAATCTTGGCTAAAAAGGGTTCCATGGGACCATAGTCTATTCGCAGGGGCTGAAAAGGTTTCTCTGAACGCGAAGCCATGCGGATAGACTTGATAAGTTTCTTTTTGCCCTTTCCGGTTCTAATAACAGTAGGGACTACATCTGCCCCGAGCTGCCGGCCCAACTCTTTCACATCAATTTCAATGTTTCTTCGCTCGGCCACGTCCATCATGTTGAGATCCACAACAACAGGGATCTCCATTTCCAGCAACTGAAACGTGAGATACAGGTTCCGCTTCAGGTTTGAGGCGTCGGCCACGTTGACCACTACAGATGGATTCTCATGGAGCAAAAAATCACGGGAAACCCGCTCTTCAAGCGAATAGGACGTAAGGCTGTATGTTCCGGGAAGGTCAACAACTTCCATCCTGATCCCATCATACCTGTAGTGCCCGGTCATTTTATCAACCGTCACGCCAGGGTAGTTGGCCACATGCTGGCTCGCGCCCGTAAGAGCGTTAAAAACCGTGGATTTCCCGCTGTTTGGTTGTCCGGCTAAGGCAACAAGCGTCTTTTCCCGCTTCATACTTGCTCAACCTCTACATATTTCGCTTCTTCGTGCCGGAGGCTCAAATAAAACCCGTCTAATTCCAGCTCCATGGGGTCCTCAAGTGGCGCATTTCGCACAACCTTTAACTTGAGACCTGGATAAATGCCCATATCCATCAGTCTCTGTCCGAGTATGTCCCGGGATGCCAGCCTCTTTACAAAACATTCGTTTCCCGGCTTTAACGCATCAAGTGTCAATTTCATTTTGTTATCTCCTAAAACCAATTGATTTTTATGGGCTTCAAAACATGATGGTTTCGTAAAAAGTCAGAAAACACCCGTTTTCGTCATTCCCGCGAAGGCGGGAATCCATGAAAATCAACCACTTTTGGACTCCCGCTGTAGTTTATCCCGCACTTGATGCGGGGCGGGAGTGACGGTAAATTGGACTTTTTACGAGACTGTCAAAATATAATTGCTACCAAATAAGCTTAGGCTCACCCCGAATATTTAGGGTTTCCTAACTTTTAAACAATATCTATAACGCTTGTCAAGCACTTTTTTTGGTAAGCCTAACTTTTTTTGGTGAGCTTAGGTATTAAGAATAATAAAGGAGGAAAACAGTAGTCATTGGAAAAAATGGAGATTGTGTATTTTACAAGATTTCGGTAAAAACCTTTTTCGCATCGTCTTTTAAGAGAGAACGGTGATATCCCTTTACCTTGACCTCGACATGATCCCCAGAGTCATCAAGGCGCTCCATCTCTACGATAGAACCAGGCTTAAAACCCATATCAATAATCCGGTTACGCGCATCTCCCCGGGCCTTTATCATCGTAATCTTGCACTTTTGACCGGGTTCCATTTCGTGGAGTTTAAGGGTGGTTTTACCCTCTTCAGCGTCTTTCCTTCGTTTTCCTTTCAGGTCTTCTAATGCCTTAAATGTACACTTAACGCATTCTTCCTGATTCACCCTGCCACCGCAATAAGCCCTGAATGCCTCCATCCACGAATTCCCGACCCGTGGACAGATATCCAAAAACTCCACAAATTGAATGAGATTATCCAGCACGGAACGCGGCATGGCATGTTCCACATTGCAGGCAGTCTCGTCTGCCTCAACAGCATCTACTCTCAATACACGCATAAAAAAGTCGCTCAAGACCTCATGCCGGCGGACAACATCTTCCGCTATCATTTTCCCGTCAGGCGTCAATGTAATCACATCATAAGGAGCATAGTTGATTAGCCCCTTGTCGGCTAATACACGAAGAGCGCCCGTAACCGAAGAGCTGTTCACCTTAAGCCTTGTTGCAATATCCTTGGCCCTGGCAGCCTGCTTGTCCGAGGAAATATGAAAAATTGCTTCTAAATAATCTTCCTGGCTGGCGGTAAGCTTTTTTTGACGTTTCACGAAATTCACCTGCCTTTTCATTAGGGTTATTTTACTCGTTACGCCAAAAAAAGTACGAAATTCCTAATGATTTGTCAAGATGCTTACAAAAAGCTCACGGAAAAAGGCCAGGCAGTCTTATTATTGAAGCATGTTTCGGTCCTGTTCAATCTCAACCAAGGCATTCGATATAGCGCTCAGGCTTGAACGACGAAGTATCTTGTAGTGTTTTCCATACTTTCGGCCTAATTTTTTCACCCTCATACATGCAGCATGGCTATTGCAGTCCACAGGACAGAGGATGAGATCGCACCTCCTCACGCGTTTTTCCAGATTTCCATTTCCATTCTGCATGTACCCGTCATGGTATTCAAAAATAGCACCATTTTTTTCTATCAGCCGTTGGTAGAAGTGCTTCATTTTTGTAATGCCTCCCACAATCAGGATTCGCTTATCACACAGGTGAGTTTTCGGACAATCCGGCTCATTGCATTTCGTACATGCTTCTACCTTCTCAATTTTTCCAATAAGATCTGATAGTTCCGCAGTGAGGTACTCGTTTGTACCTTGAAGATCAAATTTTTCAATCTCAAGCCGCCTCTTTTGTCTTTCGAGTTTCCTCATCTGCTCAGCCTTTTTTTCTAAAAGGGCCTTTATCTCCTTGATTTGTCCTGAAAGAACCTGTTTTTCAGATTCAAGAGCGGCATTTCTTCCTTTTTCATCTCCCATGCCTGACGGGTTTGCTTCCAGTTTTTGTAAAAGGGCTTGGGATTCCAGTAAAGACACCTTGAGACTTTTTTCCTTCTTTTGAAATCCCCTTGCGCGTTCCTTTGTTTGATTGAGCTGTTTTGCCAGTTTTGTGTTGGCCTCTCTGTGCATGTTTAGCTCCTGCCCGTGCTTGACGGCCCTGTAAATATTTGTGTGTCCTAAAATATGTATCTCACCAAATATCTCCATTATAAATTCATCAGACAGATCTTTCCTGATAGCGGCAACATAAAACAGGGCCTCCATCCTTTCTGTCATAAAAAAACGGGCCCACGAATTCATAAACTGCTCTTCAGTCAACTCCAAAAGCACGGGGATGTCCCTTCGGTATTTGTGCCTGAGATATTTATCTAACTTCAAAGAGATTGTGTTCTTTGAGTTGAGACGTTCCATTATCGCTCCATGGATCTGATAAGGTTTCAGCCCCGTGGTTGTATGTCGAGCCTTCTTCAAAATTTTTCTTTGCTCCCCTATGCTCAGGCAGGTGCCCACTAGCGAACATTTAAGATAGTATTCGATTTCCCAGATATGTTTGAGTTTTAAGTCATTTGCCTTTTCTGCAATATTAACCATTTCATCCCTAAGATGCATTTTTTGGATCTCGTCGCTGTCTACAGGAAATACCAGGGCATTATGGAGGTTATTGATTATCTCCGTTTTTGTAATACAATCTAAACCGGGTGATTCCTCATACATAACATATACCTCCTTACAAAATTTTTATGGATCTACTCAATAACCGGGGGATTTCTGTCCATAACAATGCCCCACTTAAAATGATATAAATTGATCACCCCGAAATATTGAGCTGTTGCGTTTTTACCCTAATCAGTAAAAACGTCTTCTACGCACTTTTCCGATCCCTGTTGTTCCGGTTTGAGCAGGAGCACAGGGCACAGTTTCCATTGCAACTGCAAACCGGTGTTTTTCTTTTGATAAGGACCTTGCATCCATCCGGCGCGATCTTAAAACCATTCTCACCCTTAAAATATAATTTACTTCTGGGAAATTTTCCCTCACTAATCCGGGACTTAAATTTTGCGGCACCGAACGGAAATATTTCTTTTATTTGATCCGTGTTAATAAAGACCCCTCCTTTTCCGCTGTATTTCCTGCTGATCAGGTTTGCCAGTTGACATGCTGAACTACCGTCCAGATTCCCTTTTGGGTAGATGTGCAGGTTGCCACCACTGATTCTGCATTGCATTTTAAACTTACTGTTCATATATTGGCTCCATATGCTTTTTTAAGAAATATTGTACTATTCTGGCATCTCTTTTTTTAGACAGGATTTACAGGAATTTAATAAAATCAAGTTAATCCTTGCCTGCCCCGCGGAACGCGGGGTTATCCTGTCTAACAAATACCTTAGTAGTTACAAAATACTGTGAAAAATACAAACACATCGATAAATAATAAGCCAATTATTAGATTGCCCTAAATATATTAGTTAACCCTAACATATTTTACAAAAAAAGTATTTTTCCTTATTTGGAGATTGACAAAACAACCCCGGTGAAATAAATTTTTTAGATCCAATATCAATTAAATTGAGAGGTTCCAAATGGATTTAAAGCTTCTTACGACCGTCTTTGTAACAGTCTTTATTGCCGAAATCGCTGATAAAACCCAGTTAGCCACCCTCCTCTATGCCTCAAATAACCAGCATCAAAAACTTACTGTGTTTTTAGGCTCTGCATTTGCGCTCATCTTAGCCTCTGCAATCGCAGTAACATTTGGGTCTGCCTTATCCCACCTTATATCGCCCAAATATATGTCCTGGCTTGCAGGAACATGCTTTATCCTGGTCGGCATTTGGATACTCATAAAGGCATAAATATTAGCCCTGAAACACCTGCAAAAAGAAACCGGCCATTGCTATAAGGCTACCAATATATATGATCCAATCCAGCTTTATTTCCATTGAGATAATACGTCAATTCGTTGAATAGTTAAGAAGTTGAGTAGTATTAGACTTTTCATCCAGCGTTTCCCTCACCTTTCTCAGCATATGTCTTAACGCATAGGGTTTAGAAACAAATCCCCTTGCCCCCATATCCCTGATTTTCTTCTCTTGAATCTGGTCAGCATATCCAGTGGCAATAAGCACCTTTGAATCCTGTTCTATTTGCAGGAGCCTTTGAAGGCATTTAGCGCCTCCCATACCGGGCATGTTTAAATCAAGAATTATCAGATCAAAATTGGTTTTACCCTCTGATTTTCGCTTGACCACTTCTGTGATTGCTTCTTCACCGGTTGTGACCGCCATTACGTTGTAGCCGTATAATTCAAGGAACTCCTTTATAGGCTCAAGGACGGTCTCCTCATCATCCACCATCATAATGTTTTCACTACCACCTATAATCTCTTCCTTCAGTGTGTCTCGGACCTTCTCAGTTCTATCTTCAACCTTCAGCACAGGCAGATAAATCATAAAGGTAGTTCCTTGACCAGGTACACTCTCGCACCGGATATATCCGTCATGGTTCTTAACAATTCCGTGCACCGTTGAAAGCCCAAGACCGGTCCCCTTTCCGATCTCTTTGGTTGTATAAAAGGGATCAAAGATATTTTCGAGCATATGTTTATCCATACCCATTCCCGTATCCGAAACTGTCATAAGGACATAATCTCCGGGTACTGTTTCCGGGTTTTTCTGGCAGTATTTCCCGTCCAGAATGGCATCCTCAGTTCGCAGAATCAGTTCCCCCCCATCAGGCATGGCATCTCTGGCATTTATTACCAGATTCATGATAATCTGTTCTATCTGATTAGGATCGGCTTTAACCAATTTAAGTGTTTCTGTGAGATGCAACTTGACATCTACCATCTTTGGAATGGTTCTTATGATAATCTCATTCAGCTTTTGAATTTCATTACTCATGTTTAGTGGTTGAAGCTGTCTCTCTCCCTTACGGCTGAAGGTCAGGAGCTGCCGTGTCAACTCGCTTGCATGAATGACCTGTTTTTTAATCTGTGTTAGTTTTTTATGGTCAGGATCATCTTCATTTTTCCTTACGAGGAGTAAATCTGTAAAAGAAAAAATTACTTGAAGGATATTGTTGAAATCATGTGCTACGCCTGCTGCTAAGGTGCCTACCGCTTCCATCTTTTTTGCCTGAAAAAGCTCGGCTTCAAGACGGTTATGTTCAGACATATTTCGTGCAATACCTTCCAGACCGATGAGCTGTCCTTCCGTGTTAAAAAGCGGTGATGTATTGATTTCCACAGGAATCTGCCTGCCTTTAGCGCTCACAAACTCTATTTCAAACGGATGGAGTGTTTTACCTTGAATCTGCCTGTCACAATTTTCCTCAAAGATGGATAATGAATCAAGAGCCAGAAACTCCCTTATGTTCCTGCCAACCATATTTTCTGCCGCATAATGGAGAACATCTTTTGCCTGGGCGCTGATAAAAGTAAAATAGCCATTAAGGTCAGTGGTAAATACTACATCCCCCATGTTCTCCACAAGCTGTTGATAGTGAATTTCACTCCTAACCGATATTTCTTTTGAATACTTCAGTACGGCAGTCATTTTTAACTCAACCTCTCACCCGAATATATACTTCTTAAACTCCCTTCTTGAATCTTTCGACTATCTCTCTGGCCCAGGCCCTGACATCAACCTCATCATCCTGGTCATCTACCCTCAAGCCCTCATAAAGCAGATTGGTGCCAATTTCCTCGAGGCGTTCTTCCAAAAGATCAACAGCCCCGCAAAAATGGGTATAGTCGCTGTCCCCGCAACCAAAGGCCACTGCCTGCTTACCCGTTAGATCAAAACCCTCAAGTTTTTCATAAAAATCAACCATATCGACCTGCAGCTCTTTCTCTTCATCTCCCCAGGTTGATGATCCCAGAAGAATAAGATCGTAGTTTGAAAGCTCATCCACTGAGGCATCGGTCACATTTTTCAAGACTACGTCAAAATTCTCATCTTTTAGTCCTACCACTATCTGCTCGGCAACCGCCTCAGTGTTCCCTGTTTCAGAACCATAAACAACAATTGCATTTGCCATGATGTATTCCTCCCGTTTTTAGTGTTTTACTAATACCAGGCTACTTTTTTTAAATGTTGTTTTTTTTGATCCGAATATATCCTGATACTCTTTCGCTTGAAAAACCATGCTGATTAGGCGATCAAAACTCTCCTCATTCAGATGGATAGTAATTCCAGCCATATGGATATGGTACAGACCACAACTGCAACCGTATATGGAACCAAATCCCTCAAGGGATGCCAGACATACCTGATCATGTTTCATTACAGCCCTCCTGATATTTCGTTTATCCTAATTACTTTTGGAGTGCCTAACAATATATAAAACCTCAAATGGTGTGTCAAGCTTTTTTTTAGCCGGGCAGAAAAAAACCGAAAAAAAACCCGACTCTTTAAAAGAATGCGGGTTTAATGTAAAAAGGGCATACATATAGGGAGCGATCTTGCCCCCTGCAATAGCTAATATAGAAATATAATTGTTTTATTTTACCTCATTTTTCAATAATTCTATCAAACCGAAATATCTTGGTCTTTAATCCGGATAAGTAGATATTAAAGATACCTTCCATCCTTTTTTGAAAATTCTTATAAGATTCTCCTTCAAATGGTCTATGAATAAATATTTTCCCCTTTATTGGTTCATCCGTTTTCGAAATTTCTGCCATGTCAAATTCATTTAGCTCCAGAGCACCCAGAACATCCCAGCTCTTTCTAAAATCTTTAAAATTGCTGCGCTTCAATTCAATTGGCGCTTCCAAAAGCATGACATAAATATCCCCCCTCGCTTTATTGTAATAATGCTTTTTCTCGCGAACAGTTCTTGAAATTAAAAAACAAAGCAGATTGCTAATTTTTTCAGTATTAACCTTTTTTAGCGTCTGTTTCACTTTTGGGGAAGACACTAAGGAGCCTAATAGGGTACCGAAAAATTCTTCTTTAGTATTTATATTTATGCCTTTTATATGATGCTTGAAACCTTCTATAATTATTGTATTTATCTCTTTGCCAGCGATTGTTGAGGTTTTTGTCTTAAAAAAAGGAATATTTCCCATCGTAGCATTCCTGATGGATAAAATACCAAAACAGGCAGTTATCCCGATGCTCATCAATAAAAAAAATGAAACCATTACCCTAATCGCTTTTTGAGGAATTAAAGATGAAAATAGTTCCCCTGTATCAGAAAACATTTTTTCACCTGGAAAAAGGAAATATGTTGTTTCCATATACTCTTCATATTCCTTTCCAAACCGATTTAAACATATCTTTTCTTCTTTTTTCGCAAGAAAATAATAGAGAAAAACCATTAAAAAGAATGCGATGTAAGCGATGAATCTTCCCCATATCAAGAGGAAGCCGACAGAAAAGAGGACAAGACCAGTATATTGCGGATTTCTAAATCTCTTATAGATACCTGTTTTGACCATTCCGGATTTTCGTATTTTTGCCGAATATATCTGGAATGCTCCAATTATGAAAACAAAAAAACCCATAACGATAAGTGTAACAGAGACCGGCATTAGTGTTTGCACCGGAAATATGAAATACAACAACCATATCGTATAAGGGCTGTTTTTAAGAAACTCCAGATTTAAGACAGATCCGTAAAGGAACCCGGCAAAAGGGAGCAGCATCCACAATGGTTCAAGTATAATGAGTATTGCACCTATTCTTATTAGATAGTTTAAACTTCGATTAAAAGACATTCTTCTTCCCATTCTCGAAAATGAACTACCTCGCAGCCCCGCTCAGGCGGGATCTCTGTTACGCTCCGACAAGCTACGAGGTATCAAGACCAGAAAATGTAACGCACCAAGCTGCCGGGAATTAAACCCTTGCCTGCCTCTGGCTGGCTTGTCCGCCTTTGGCGGATTAATATTAGAATGAAATGGCTTCTATCCACTGCCGCAAAATGGCCGGATACTCGATAACACTCGAATCTCCATAAAAAGGCAGGCTATAGATGGCCAGGTTCTTGATGGCAGGCACCTCGGCCAGAGCCGGATACATCTTGACCGCAGCCGCTAATGCCTTTTGTACGGCAATAGATTGGCCGGTCATTATAATAACGTCAGGTTTGGCCCTGGTCAGCCCATTGAGTTTTCTGACCATAAAATGTCCTTTATCGACCTTGCTTTTTGACGACTTTAGTGAATCCCCAACATTGACGCAACCTAATGGTTCGAGCATGTACTTATCGGAGTAACCCTCAGCAGCCTCGATCCTGAGAAACGTCTTGCCCGTGGAGCCCTGGTATGTACCATTGATAATGACTACCTTTTTACCTAATTTTTCCTTGGGCAAACAGCGTTTGGCCTTTGCCATAGCTTTATTATAGCGATTGATCAAAGCCTCAGCCTTAGACTGGCGTCCTAACAATTTTGCCGTCTGACGTATTGCCGACTCTAAGCCATGTGAGAAGTCCACATACTCAATGGTCAGGCCTTTTCCTTCCAGCAGGGGAACAATATTGGCTGGCTTGACCTTTGGTTTGTAAATACAGAAATTGGGATGCTTCTCGATGATGATTCGCTTGATGCCGCGTTTCTTTGCCGTGTCAGGGACGATGTTTGGTATTCTGTCGACTATGCATTTTGGGCAGCCTAACACCTGGGAGGCGTTCAAGAGCTGTTTGCACATGGGCCACATACAGCAGCGCACAGACATAGCCTCGGGGAGAACGCCTAAATTGTAAGCCACATCAACCAATCTGTCGCCAACCATGATGGCCTTAATCCTGTCAGGAGCTTTCTTGGGCCCGGCCTCAGCCGATTGGCAGAATAAAAAAAGCATTCCAAGAACGATGATGAATATAATAGCAAATGTCTTCATACCGTTTTGTTTATTAAAACTTTTCATGTTTGAGACCTCCTTTGGTTATTAATTGATATTGCCAGACACCTTATAATCAATTTATGTTCATCCTAATAATCTTTACACGATAACCTATCCAATTGGGCGGCAAGTAAACACGTCCACTATTGCCACTGCGTGTAACCATCTTTTCAAACATTTCTTCTCCATATATCTCAATCTTGACCCTTTTCCCATCTCCTGATGTGTCACGGGCTTTTTTACTTTTTGATTTCATAGGTTTTAAACTCCTTAAATACCACATGCTTATAAAACGACATCCCGATACTGGCAATCATTAATTCTTTTGTCATCCTCTTTGCCTCCTTTAATCCCTATTAATATTGGAATTACGGTAGTTTTTCCTGTCTGAATTTTTCAGCCCTTCTCGTCAATATCTTGCTTACCATATGCCGGTATAAAAAGCGCTTAATGGGATTCATGTCTGTAAGATTATCACCATATCTCTTGTAAAAATAATCAGGCGTATCAAAGATGCCAAAATCCTTTACAATGGAATCATTCTGAATAAATGTATCGCTTTCCCCATCCCAGTCGGTATTGACAGTCGAAAGATCCGAGCAGCTTATGGCCCATCCTTCAAATCTTCTGCCCTGAGGAAAAAGACTGCGGGCCGAACCAAGGTACTTTTGATCTATTATTACTCCTTCAAGAGCAGCCCATCGATCACCGGTAAAAGCCTCCGCCCAGGCGTGGAGGACCCCGTCTTTGATATGGCTCTTATAGATGTGCTTCGGGAATATTCCCTGCTGTACTTTTTTATCAATCCGGAAAAAATGGAACCGGCAAGGTACTCCCAGCCCTCTTAGCAAAGCGCCGAGAAGGGTGCTCTTTGTATTGCAGTGGCCGATTCCATCCCGCAAGACTTGTGACGCAGGGATTGAATCTCTATCGTTGTTGTAGCCAAAAAGGATGCGATCCCTAACATAGTAATAGGCCGCTATTCGCTGTTCTTTGATGTCGCCCGCTGCTTTCAAATCAGAAAGAGCTTCTTGTATGGCAGGTGATTCATAATCAAGTATGGGTGTTGAAGCTATATATTTTTCATCATCAATGCGCGCTGTATTCATCATAATCTACTCCTAAATATTTTCCGTGATCTGCATTAACCCTTCTTTTGCATGGATTTGATGTATAAAAGCAATGGATCTATCTCTTTCTGCTCAACAACTGTGAATCCAGCTCCCGTAATAATTTCTAATACATCCTCTCTTTTGAAACGATGAAGTTGCGGTAAAATGCCAATCCATCGCAATAGCCTCATGAGATTCAAACCTATTTTCTCTTTCAAATTTGCGTTTTCTGCGTGACAGAATGTTGGTGTTATCAATTTCCCATCGTGTTTTAAGACACGCCTCATTTCAAAAAGGGCCAATTCCGGCTCCTTCATCATGTGCAGAGCATTAGAGCAAATTACGACATCGAACATGCTATTTGTGAAGGATGTTGCGTAGATATCTTCCAATCTAAATTCTATATTATCGGCTGAATGCTTTTTCATTTTTCTTTTGGCCGTTTCAATCATCTTGGGGGAAATATCTATCCCATACACCTTTTCCGCAATTCCGGCCGCCTCAAAAGCTATCAGTCCGGTGCCTGTAGCAACGTCCAAAATAATATCATCTGGCTTCAATTCACCGGTGATGGTCGCCAGCACCTCTTTGTAGCTTTTGCTCATAGTTGACCAGATG
The DNA here is from genome assembly GCA_030613055.1 of Desulfobacteraceae bacterium. Lineage (GTDB taxonomy): Bacteria > Desulfobacterota > DSM-4660 > Desulfatiglandales > Desulfatiglandaceae > JAUWMR01. Next base: position 1,598 of record JAUWMR010000075.1, on the reverse strand, counting down.
AAATGATCATACCCGGATGCAACCTTATCCCAGAATCTCTTTTCTCCTTTTATTCTGTTTTCTTGATTTTCATCCATTCGTTAACTTCTTTAACACTCTGAAAATTGATCGCGTGCATTTCTTCGCTTTATTTCCAGCCGCTTTCTTTTGCGAGCCTCTGTATACGTAACACCATAGATCTTCTCATAGACCTGACGGGCATATTCTCTTGAAAACCCAAAATGCCTTGCCACATCTGATAGAGAATTCTCGGTCTCCTCTATCATCTTTTTGAACTTTGACACAGCACCGAACCCATAAATATGATCAAAACGCCTTAAAAATCCATTGGTCCTTTTTACGCCTAAATCTTTTCTTAATTGGCCGATAAGCCCGGAATTCACATTTAAAATTGCTGCGATCTCATAATCATAAAGAGATTCCTTCTCGACCTTTTGCTTGACAAATTCAGACAGGTCCATACCAAAATGCTCTTTTGTATAAACTCCCAGGTTTCTTCTTGTCATTTATACCTCCTCCTGTTCAAATAAAAATATTGCAAATCGATGATCTCCACAAAAACTGTGCTCAAAACTTGATCCCCTAAGACAATGATGCGCCCTTTTCCCGGGAACGACCTTTAACCTGCCTCGCGGGATTGCGACCCAGCGTATTTTGTTTGGTATACCGAATAATATACGGATTGGCTAATTATATGTCAAGTTTTTTCTCCACAACATTTCTTTTAATGGTAATTTGGAGATCGTCGTAAATGGGGTCATAAATGGGGTCAGGCTTAACTAAATAAATATTGACAAGGAGGCTCAATATTTGATAAAGGAATGGCATGGCTCGGAAACCACGTATTCACTTTCCTGGCGCCTTCTATCATGTGATCGCCAGGGGCAATAGGGGTCAGAAGATCTTCCGAGACGATCAAGACTATGAACGCTATTTAAGCTTTTTGAAGGAATACAAAGCCCGTTTTCGCTTTTTGCTATATGCATACACATTAATGCCTACCCATATCCATATTTTACTCGAAGTGAGTGAGACGCCCCTTTCAAGGCTAATGCAAATTCTACAGTTTCGTTACACCCGCAATTTCAATATAAAATACAAAAAATGGGGTCACTTATTTCAAGGCCGTTACAAGGCCATTTTGTGTGATAAGGATTCTTATTTTTTAGAGCTTTCCGCCTACATCCATTTGAATCCAGTGAGAGCGGGATTGATCAAATATCCCCACCAATATCCATGGAGCAGTTATCGTTTCTATGTGAGAGAGGCAAAAGAGAGGCTGGTGGACGGAGATTTTCTTCTGGCTCAGTTTTCTAACAAAAAGGCAACTGCCAAACGAGAATATAGCCGTTTTGTCAGAAGTCGCATTTCACAGGGCCATAGAGAGGAAAATGTAAATGGGGTCGGGCCAAGATAACTCATTGAATATTCAAGTTAAACGTCCCATAAATAGGTGCTTTCAGGCCCTATATCGTCCTTTTTGCCCCCGAAAAGGGCTCTATAGGGTCCGGGAGGTTCTCGAAGTTGATATGAATCTCCAGCTTCTATACTTTTTCGACCCCTTGCCAATACCCCCATTAAGACTTTTACTTTTTCAA
>JAUWMR010000076.1 GCA_030613055.1 Desulfobacteraceae bacterium | reverse complement strand
CATCTGCCAAGCCAAAGCGCAGATTGAGTGTTAATACAGAAAATATATTATCCATAAGCCGATAAACCGATTAAGGCTTTCAATTTTACTTTGATTCCAAACAGCTTCATTTTGCAAAGACTTCTCATAAAATTAAGCTTACCAACTTTTGTTCTATTATCAAGAAAAAAGACTGATCGAAGATACACAATATGCCTCAATGGGTAAGAAACCAGCAGATCGGGTGAAGACATTATTAGGCAAGCTTGATTCTGTAAGAAGGAGTGAGGAACTCGGCTATGAAGTAGCAAGTAAAGCAAAGTTGATGGTCTCGTAAAAAGTCTGAAAACCGATTTCTTACCACAACATATATGTATAATGCAAGACGGATGATACTATATGTTGAGGTCAAAATAAAATGTTGGGACTTTTTACGAGACCATCAAAGTTGACTTCCAATAAATTTATTGGAACTGTACAGGAAATTTTTAAAAACCTACCTAAGCCTGTGAAATGGCTTTCTTTTTACTTAAATGACCTTCCGTTACTGATGGACTTTTGTGAAGAGGTCCGGGACGCATATCTTGAACACCATTTGAACAAATTGAAGCTCCCCGCAGCAAGCTTCGGGGAATGTGCTCGCTTTTGCGGTTCAAAAGTTATATCTCAGATTGAAATAGACCATATCATTATCTTTGAACTGGCCCAGGCGGGAATCTTTGGGGCCGTTGAAAGCCATATATCCAGGGGCAATTTGCCAGTTGTCGCCGATCTTGTATTCTGCGAATATCTCTGCGGCCGACCCGTCATGGCTTGTGTAGCACATCCCTCGAAATCCAGCGGTTAAATCACCATCCAAAAACTTGTCGCTGATCTCAAATGTGATGCAGTGGGTTTTGGCTTGACAATTTATCAAATGATAGCATATAATATGCTATACATGAAAAGCTGAAGGAGGCAGTAAGATTAGCACAACAAAAACAAGTACAGCCAGGGCTCTATTGGACCCTGAAGTCAAGAAACAAGCTGAAGCTATACTTAAAGAATTAGGGTTGTCAGTTTCAAAATCATTCGAGCTATTTTACCGGCAGGTTATAGCCCAGCGCGGATTACCGTTTGAACTTCACGTACCAAACGAAAAGACGATGAAAGCCATTGAGAGCTCCAGGCAGGGTAAAGGTAAAACCTTTTCTACAGCTCAAGAACTGTTTGATGATCTTGGAATCTAAAAAGCATGAGATCCATCAGGCGTGATACACAATTTAAAAGAGATGTGAAGCGGATCAAAAAACGTGGTAAAGATATTGAAAAGCTGAAAAACATCATTCATCGTCTGGTCAATGGGGAAAAACTGCCACCCGGAAACAAAGATCATCTACTAAAAGGAACCTTGAAAGACTGCCGTGAATGCCACTTTGAACCAGACTGGCTGCTTATATACCGTATAGAGGGCAGTGAACTTTGTCTTGTCCGAACAGGAAGTCATGCGGATCTGTTCGGTTAGCGAATTCCTTTATCCTGTTTATCCTGTCTATCCCTGTTTAAATACAGCCACTCAAAAATCCCACTGCACACCCAGCCGGAATATTCGTTCATTACCGGGCTTGCCATAGTATTTCTCATAGTTCTTATCTAAAAAATTAGTCACATTCAGATAGACCAGCCAATCTTTCCATGAACGTTCCACACGGATATCTCCTATATACCGGCCAGGTATTTCAATGGTATTGGCCGAATCACTGTAATAAGAAGAGGTATATTCCCCCTTGTGGATCAAAGCGAAATCGTTCCATTTAATGTTCATGGTGTATTTGAAGGTGTGCTCCGGCTTTTCAATCAAAAAGAGATCGGTATCCTCATTTTTGGCAAGGAGATAGACATATGAGAGGTTGAGATTTACCATCTCCCACGGCTTTAAGTCCATGCTGAATTCCCCGCCTTTTCGGGTGGTGGTGGCCAGGTTTTTATAGGTAGTAATATCTCCGTGTCTGACCTGGGTTACGGCATCGTTAATCCGGCTGTAGAATCCATTGGCTGATAGACCCAGAGCATCTATGGGATTCCAGGTTATACCAAGGGAAAGGTTCCTGACCTTTTCTAAGTCGAGATCCGGATTGCCCTTTGTGTAGGTAGTGCTGTAAAAACGATCGTGAATAGAAGGTGTGTTACAGGACTGGTTTGCGTTGGCCTTGATACTCCATTTACCTAATGGAAAGGTTAGGCTAATTTCCGGGTTATATCCCCAGTCAAAGGCGGTATAATAGCTCCAGCGGAACCCGACAGCAAGATTCGCCCATTCAGCCAGGTCCCAGTCCTTTGTCACAAAAAGATGAACTTGCGATTCACTTACGGTATCAAAGTTGTTGGACGTGATGACGTTGTGCTTGAATTCCCCTCCTGTCGAAGTCTGCCCGACAAGGGGAAGATGCATGCAATAGTTAATGGTTTCACCTATTACCTGTGAAAGATATTCATGGTGGTAACCAATATCGGGATTTTTGTAATCGTCTCCCCATCCTGTATAATAGGTCTGGCTTTTGAACCGGGCTTTTTCAAAAGTGGTGGTGAGGTTCCAGTCATATCCCGCCAGTTTCGCGTTGGGAGTGGGAGCATAGGTGAGACCTGGCAGTTGATATTTCCCGTAAAACCCATCTACGGTGGTGCTCCATTTTGCTCCACCGATGAGGTTTTTCTCTATAAAAAGGTTTTTTAGGCTGACACTCCTGTGGTCAGCATATTCCTTGGGTTGGTCGTAATTATCAAGGATGAGACTTCCCCCTATTGCTGAGGATAGATTTCGCCGCTCAACCTTAGTTCTTATTCGGGATCTCCGATAGGTATCCGTAAATACTTCAATGGCGCCGCTAACCCCCTTCTTCCCTTTCCATGTAGTAATAAGAATGACACCGCCTGCCGTATTGTCCCCGTAGACGGCGGCGCCGGCGCCTTTGATTATCTCTATCTGTTCGACATCCGCGGCCTGGTAACCTGCAATATTGGTGATCTTGACTGAAGAATCAGTCATCCGTCTGCCGTCCATGAAAACCACCACGTTGGCGGATGATGAGCCCTGAATCCTGATCTTTCCGCTGTCCGCGCTAATTCCAGGCAGGGCGCTCAGGAGTTCTTCCAAGGTCCGGGCATTTAGGGCCTTCAGTTGGTTGCGGGTGAAGATTTGCCGCCCTCTTTCATCCTGGGCCAAGAGGGGAGTAACGTATAAGATCAGTGCCAGCGGGATAAACAGAATCGCATGAAGGTTGCCTCCAAATGACCCTGCTTGGCGTAATAAATGTCTCAAATTAGACAGTGATTGACGCATTAGGGAAAAAGGTACCTTTCATAAGGTGGTTGCACCTACTTCACAAAGAAAGTTGCAGGAGCGGCATATCTCCGATAGTTGACATGTTAGCCTTGGAAAGGTCAGCTGTCATCTGCAGGTCCGACATTTTCACAGAGAACTTCAACATTTTCTTGGATGGGAAGTTCGGCGCAAGAAATTGGTAATTAACGAATGGATACTATTTATGGCTTCACGTTAAAGCTTATAGAGCTGACGTAGAGAATCGCCGTACATTTGTCCACCAGTTCTTTGAAATTCCCTTCTGATGTCACCTCCTGCATTAAATCGACGCTAACCACCCATTGACCTGCTGCGGGCATGCGAAACTGTGCTTTTCCACGATAAATGTTTGCAGCAAGGAAAAAATCGTCTGGGCCGCCAAAGGAGTTACTGGTAGCGGTTATCCGTTCTAATTTATTCGGTTTGCTGGAAAAGGGCCTGCCCATGAGGTTGATTTGAAATTGCACAACGTCACCAACATGAACGTCACTTAAATCTGTCTTTGGTATGATTTCCAAGTCGAGGCCGAGGGGCTTAGGATCCGTCCAGTTTTTGACGGAAAAAAATGCTTTAGCCAAAGCCTTATAATTTACGCTATGTATAATCTTTTCCGCGTCTTCGATTTCATTCATAGGCTTAATTTCCCATTTTCGTTTCCCTTTTTTGTTTTTATAAAGAGTATAAAAATCACTTTTAGAAATAGCGACAACCTGGTAAGTGCCCGGCTTGGTCTTATCAGTGAAACTGAGCTTTCGGATACCGAGATCACCAGTATGCACTATAATATCAGAATTAGTCTTGAGACCTTCTTTGTTTTCCATACTTGGTTTGGGTAATTGCGTCCTGCCCAGGTCTGGATCAACCAGTTCGTAAGTAGCCAACCGGAGCGTAGCGCCCTCGCTAACTAGCAAATCATCCATAGGTATGGCGTGTCCATATCCAAGGGAAACTATGGCGTGTCCTGGCGGATGTGAGAAAGACTCATAGAGGTTGATCCAAAACATATGTGCTTTAGCCGATGATGAAAAACCAATCAATAAGAAAATGACAATAATAATTACTCTCGCTCTTTTGATAATAACCTCCTCTATCAATTCACAAATTTGCATTGAAAATTGGAACATTGAACATAATAGTTGTCGAGCCATTTTAACCTCCCTTTGTTTTAGACACCTCTCACATAAACGAACGTGCAGTTTCCTGACATTCGGAACTTCAGTGACACATTTCTATACGACGATAAGGATACATAGCCCGTCTCCCGACTTCTTCACTACATCCAAAAGTCTCATTCAATGGGGATAAGGGCCAAGATAAAGTTCTTTATAAGTTAATTTCTCTTTACGATAACCAAGTTTTTGAGGCAACTCGAATAATCGGCGGGAAGTCGACAAAATAGGCTCGGCAATTCGCTGGATCCCACCCCCAAGAATTACTCTGACTGCGGGTATAGTTAATAACTCTTTTGTTAAGTCAACGACAATAACATCCACATCTTGTATGGGCTTATGAAGGAGAGAAATGATTTTCTTTATATCGCCGGTAACACTGCTGGTGGCCTGGGTAGAAAATTGGCAATAGTCCAATGCCTGACCATTATTGCTAATTTCCAATTGATTGAAGTGGTATAGACTGTATAGTGAGTAATAACTGAATACCATGTTCCTGCTCACGGGTCCACGATAAGATAATTGTTCTTCCTCCCGATCACTATCCATTGATTGGCAAGCTTCTGAAATGGAGCGTTCAAGGGCTAAATCAGGATTCAAATTAGCACCAAAGCCACTGGTGGCATAATGACTGTAGTCTTTGTCATTCACGATCCATGTCTTGAATACCGGGATAGAAATATCCGTTGTGTAATTTCGGATAATAATCCGAAATCCACAGGCCTGTATACGGTCCAAGATTTGAGTCAAGTGTGGTACCCGAATCGTGTCGAGCTTAATTTGTGGCAAGGTTATGGCATTGGCTTGCCAGATCATCCAAGCATCATGCTCGACGATCTCTAAAAGAGCCTGTAAAATTGCATCTTCAATCGTTGAGCCTGCAGAAAGGCCACCTGATAAAGAATCAGAAAAATGACCCAAAAATTTTCCTGCAGTCCAATAAACCATAGAAGCAGGTACCAATTTGGGGCAATGATTGACCAACGAATATCCCCAAACCCAATCAATCGGTGTATCTTTTTCAAAACGATTCATAACCTCATTGTAAAATGTCTGTCCGATATAGGACTCAATGTTAATGGCTATGTCCTTTACTTCTTTGTAAGTAGCTCGAACCATCTCCACATTTCCATAGTACCTTGAACTGACCCGCTCGAATAACTCGAAGGCAGCTGAAAGATATGCCTGTTCTTCCGTAATCCCTTTTCCTCTCTGACTAAGATGCTTAGGAATGAGAAAAGGCACTTGGGAATTGTACTCGCTTTCGATAGTGGCGGTATACCTAAACAAGATGTTGTCCAAAGCTCCGCCCGTTAACTTTTCAAACTTCACTTTTAGGCCGATACGATCCAAGGTCTGAGCGATCATTTTCTTGGCCATCTCTCCTGTAACACTCCTGCGACCTCCTTGCTGGTATACAATAGGCATCTCTTTAAGAACAATTTTGTTGCCAGCTAAAGGATGAGATTGATCCGGACAACCAAAGCATACCCGCCCCCTATTCATGCCAAAACATGATGGGCAAGTCGTAATCGTTTCGAAGGTAACCGCCGAAAAATGATCCGTTATCTGGGCAGGAGGCACTCGCAACTGCTTTTTAATCAGGCCAGGTGAAAGACCTGCTTGCCGAAACGTGCGCGCTTCAGCCACAGCATAAGCTCCCACCCAATTAACAACTGATTGTAGGAATGGTTTCAGCTTAAGTGGCCACGATTCTCCTATGGAGAGAAGATCTTCAAAAGTTAATTCGGCCACCTTGCTTTTTTCACGCATATAACAACGACGATGTTCTATTAAGCACCCGTAGCAGGGAGTTTTGCCTGGAATAACTGTGGGACCTAAAAGAATGTCTCTGCCATTAAAGTAGCAAAGCAGGAAGGGAATATGCAGCTTCAAACAAGCATCATTCAATGCAACCAGAGAGCCGTAAGTACATTTATCAGGGCAAATAATAAGAAAACTTTGTTTGAAATCTTTTAGTAATTCTAGTGCAGAATGAATGGCTTCTTCATGGCCGCCGTTAGTAGATGCTTTTAAAAAAATTTCTGATAGCGCGATGTTCCGATATTTGGAGGCATCTAATTCATCATGCAGTATTTCACGAACAGCGTCCACCAATTTCCCCCGGCCAATCAGGGCGACAGAATGATTGCCCCCTGATTCTGCTGGTATCGCAAGCCTTTCTCGGTAATCAGCGATATGGTCTGCCTCGATTGCCCCTGATTTACTAACAATCACTTCTGCCTGTATCAGTGTTATTAGAAAACTATGAATGTCTTCAACGGGATATTTTCGTGACAATCTCTTGATAATATCGGCGAAGGAACGTTCCCCATCGACCATGTTCAACACTTCCTTTAAAACGGAGGGAAAACATTTCAAGATTTTTATCCTCCCATATAGCGAGACCCGAACAAAATTGGTGCCTTCAGCAGTCAACGAAAGAAAAGAGTTAACATGGGGAACCGAAGACATGTTTTCCATAGCATCCTCCTTGGTTTGTTTTAAATTGCTGTTTAACTAGTAGTTTTTTCAATCAATATCAGATTATCCACTGTGATGTATCCAGCAGCCATGGCAACGAGCCAAATAAAGCCAGCAAATGTCATGATACCACCGGCAATGAAACCCACGGTGATCACGTCCATATAATTGAGCATGAAACCGAAAACTGCTGTGGACAATCCATAAATCGACAGGGTCAGACTATTATTAATCCCAAGCACCCGACCGCGCATGTCGTCAGCCACATACTTTACCAGCATCGGATAATAGATCAGGCCAAATGCGAATGATATGGTCATTTGCGCCATAAATATGATAATAACTGCCGCAGGCCGAAAATTTAATACCAGAAATACGAAAATAACCCCCTCCAAAAGACACGACAAGCCCAGTAGGAAAATGTCTCTTTTTATCTGTCTGCCAATCCACGGTCGCAGTGTGGTTGCCAGTAATGCACCAATGCCCCCCATTGCGTAAATAATCCCCAATGTCTGTTCATTATTGCCAAACCGCTGGTGGTTGAGCAGGGCAATAACCACATAAGTGGCACCACCGCCCATAGACCAGAGAAAATCAAGAGAGATTATCTTCAATAACAAAGGCTGCTTTTTTAAATAACGCAGACCTCCCACAAAATCATCTTTGAACTGACTGAGCTTTTTAAGGTGATGCTTTTTTCGAGAAGCGATTTGTGTAACCATTTCATCGTTCTGGACTACTTGTGGCTTTTTAATAGCCCAGGTAAAACCCGCCGAAATCACAAAAGTAACTGCATTGATAATAAATGCCATTTTGTATCCCAGAAAACCCACTATAGTCCCGCCTAGGGCACTGCCTATAATAATAGAGGTGCCAACACTTATCTCTCTTAAACCGAAAGCTGTGGTGACGTGTTGTTTTTTCACGACATCAGGGAGGAAAGAAAGGCGCGTGCTGGCGAATACAGCGCTTGTTCCTCCCATTAAAGCAGTTAAGATATAAAGGAACCAGATATCCGAAGGCTGGCGTATGAGTATATAACATGCCGCTACCACCGCCATGATAAGGTCGAGGATAACCAACAAAAGTCGCCGATCGTAGCGATCGGCCATGACACCGCCTATATTACTGAATAGCATCTTCAGTACAAATCGCATCGCTATGACCAAGCCTACGGCCATGCCTGATCCCTCGATAAGTGATACAGTTAGCAAAATGGAGGCTACATAATTGAGATTGTCTCCAATAAGACTAGTAAACGACCCAAACCATAACATCCGATAGTCATGATTATTGCGAAGGAGGGTCAAATAACCAATTATTTGTTCTTCTTTTGCACCCATTTTCTTCCCGGATTTTCGCCAGAACTAACTAAGCCTAAGTGCTAAACTCAACACTTTCTCACCTTCAATAAACATCAATTTCAATTGATCCATTTTTGTTGTCAAAGTTTCGAGTTCACTCTCTTGGAGATTTGGAAACTTAGTGTAGATATCTCCTTTGGTCCGTATTCTGTCACAGAAAAGGTATATATCTTTTTCTGTACCGAGCAGCGTATACTTGTGCCAGTACTGCCCTCGCTGATCAACAATATTGATGAAATCTCTATCTTCTTGGAAGATGAGCAAAGATTGTTGTTTTACATGTGTTTGGAAAATATGCTTGTAGTATGTATCCCTCCAAGATTGAATAAGTTCTTCCCAGTCCTTTTCGGTATGTCTCCTTGATTTTTCCGGTATGCAATCATAGAAAAAAGGCTTAAAAGTCTTCAGAATAGAAAGCGGATACCGTAACTTTTCTTCTTCTCTGAATGTGATGGCTTTAATTCCAAATTGTTGGGGATTTTTAAAAATTGTACTATTGTATGTTAATCTCAAGGTCTCTATATCAAATGGAGGGGGTAAATGTATGACGTACTCAATGGCTTTTCTGGTCTCTTCAAAGTCCTCGTCATCTTCATTCGGATAACCATGGAGAATATTATGAAAGCAAACAAGATTGTGTTCCTCACAAAATTTTAAGGCCTCAATATTCTCAATAGCTGTTGTGCCCTTATTCATCTTTTTTAAATATCGGGTACTTAAAGACTCAATGCCAAATAAAACCTTTGTCCCATATTGCTTTAACTGACGGTAATCCTCTTTGGTCATCCCCTGAATTCTGAAATTCATGCAAAAAAGACCTGTCAAACCAGGATGCCTGCTTTTCAAGGCCTTCATGATTTCTCGCCATTTTTTTGGCTGAGTGAATTGCTGTGGAACGATTTGCAAGGTTTGATGTTTTTTAATTAGAAAAGACACTTCATCAACGATACGATCAGGGCTTTTCTCTCTGAAAACTCTGCAAGGCGCATTAAGAGTGCAGAAGCTACATCTTCTCCACCAACACCCCCGTGCAAATTCTACTTGTAAAAAGTAATCATCACAGTATTCTCTTCGCAGTTCCTCCGGCCAATCTTTGAGTGTCAAAAAGAAATCAGTATAATCCGGAAAAGGAAGGCTATCTAATTCAATTATTTGTTCACAAGGAGGGTTTATCTCGATTCCTTTCCCTTTCCGGTAAGTCAAATTCTTAACTTCTGTATAATTTAATCTCCCCTGTATTGAATGATAAAGTTCTGCCAAGGATTCCTCTGGTTCCCCGTTTATGGTAAAATCCACGTAAGGAAATGTTGCCAGAATTCCCTTTCCTAAATCAAAATTACAGTCTAAACCACCAAACACTGTTTTCATACGAGGATATTTCTCTTTGATACATTTTGAAAGGTAGAGGGATGGTAAAAACTGTTGATAATAGCAGTAAAAACCGACCAAATCATAATTTCCCCACGGTGTCCGATTTAAAATCTCCTCATTAAATTCCCTCAGTTTTTTAAGCAACTCATAAAAGCTAAAGTTATCTACAAACTGTTTATCCGGGTGATACATCTTAAGCTTTTCAAGAAATGCCTTTTGAATCTTTTCTCTCTGCTCGGGAAAAAGCAGATAAGTATAAAGCATATCCCCAACTTGAGTTGCACGGAGAAAATTATAAAAGCGCAATCCAAGATATTGAGGGCAACGTAAATAAAAATAGACAGCATCGGTCGATATTTTTTGGGAATTCAAATAACTCTTTAAGCTCGCTATATGTAAAGGAGGATATCTCATAGAGTTAAAGGGCATTGAAATCAACAAAATCTTGTGCATGGTTTATTTATTGTATTAATAGGTATATACTCATCAGCCATAAGTTTTCCAGAATTCCTGAACCACAATTCGATAACCACTTTAAATCATTGGTTCCGAAGATTTTGCTTCGGTTTTGTCGCTATAAATAATTTCAGTGAGTTACGAGAACTTATGACTAACGAGGTGTCTAAAAAAACTTAAAAAGTAAACAAAAACCTTAAAATTTATGGTTCATACGGTTACTATACAGAACGACATAAATATTTGCGCATAATATTGCAACAGCCGATGCAGCTAAACCCTTTCAGAATGCATTAAAATCAGCATTCAATAAAATGATACGCAATTAAATATAACGTTGTGTATAATGGGGCCATAATTACTTATACATTCTTTTTTCATTCTTTTTTGCTAAAACCACGTTTGATGGTCTCGTAAAAAATCAAAAATCGAGTCACTCCCGCGAAAGCATGAGTCCATAACAACCTGTAATTGCTGGATTCCCGCCGGGAATGACGGTTAAGGGGTATATTCGACTTTTTACGAATTCATCACGTTTGATAGTGCCTAATATTTATCCATGTCTAAATAATAAAGCTCGTATTAGTAATTGCGTATATTTGAGCATGGAGGTGGTAGAGCCGAAACTTGAAATACTCCATATCTCTAAAGCCATATGCCTGTCTTCTAATCATCTTGATTTTGCTGATCGATATTTTATGTTTCTCAAACCAAAAGAATGATAGAGTAAAAATTTCGTTCCGGCCATGCCCCATCTTCGCTTAGGCCTCGGTTCGCTTGGGACATTATCCTTGAGGAGAATGTCCATTATATCCCCTAAGCATAGCCTTTCCCTATGGAGAGAGAACTATTAGTGGCTTTATCGCAAGCGGATGGAGTATCCTAAAATTATCGTAAATCTAAAATGCCGTGCCCTTTGCTTTTCTATATATTTAGATCATGCGAACACTTTTGAATGTTAATAGTTTATTGATAAAAATTAAGGTGGCTTTACCCGCCTAAAACCACCTTATTTTGAGCTTTTTTAAGGCCAAGCTTAGTGGCCTAAAAGCTTGATGGCCATTTGCTTGACGCCATTACATTATATTATAGCCCTACTTCTCCACCACCATGGTGGTGCTCTACTACGATGGATTCGGAGTTTTTCCTATTTTCTTCTACAACCACGATTTTCATTATTTATCACCTCCTTTCTTTTTTTGTCCAAGGTCACGCATAATTAAGATGCATGCCCTTGGCTATATCATCCGAATTAGTTAGGCGGGTAGCTAATTTGATGAAGACTTTCAAGCAAAGGTTCGGCCTCTATTATATTGGTCTGGGGTTGCCTGCCCTGATAAGCCAAACCTAAGTCCGCGCCAGAAAAAAAATCTGTTTTGCAGGCACGTATAAAGCTTATTTTATACATCGTCTCCTCAGAACCTATATGTCAGTTCGCCGAAAACTGTGACAGGATTTCCTGTTGTTAAGAAAGCATCTCCTCCACCCCAGTTCTCTCCATACGCAGCATAATCTTCATCGAAAAGATTTCTCACAGCCAAAGATACCTCCCACGCATTGTGGCCATATGAAACTGCAAGATCAGTTATGGTATAAGAATCTTGGGTATACTCATTAGCGTTAGACAAATATTGTTCATCAAGCCATTTGGTCGTTATGCAGGTTTTAATTCCAATTGGGTGTTCATACCTGATCCCGCCCGCAACTTTATTCTTTGGTTGCCATGCTAAGTAGTTGCCGGTATAATCCACATCCATTTGTGCATCATAAAAATCCGTAAACTTTGATTTATTGTAATTGTAATTGGCAAAGAAAGATAAACCATCATAGACAAAGCAGGTTAATTCAAGTTCAACTCCGTCCATTTCAGATTCTCCGGCATTTGTGAGGCGGAAGCCCACAGGATCACTGGGATCTGCAACAAGGGTCAGTTGATCAGTCAGGTCCGTATGGTAATACGCCACAGAAAAAGCAAACCGATTAAATAAAGAAGCTCTGATTCCTACTTCGTAACTTACAGCTTTTTCCGGGTCTAATTCTGAATATCTTGCAACCTGGGAGGCCGTCGGAGTTTTGAAGCCGGTGCTGACATTCGCAAAGAGACTTAATTGTTCGATTGGCTTGATTGTCAGGCCCACTTTTGGACTCCAGTGATCCATAGTATCTTCCCCGGATAAAGATGGGTCTAAATTGTTGTCAAAATCAAAGGTAACATAGTCATAACGAAGTCCTGCGGTTAATATAATATGTTCAGTTAGGTGAAATATATCCTGGAAATATCCAGAATGAATCTGCCTGGTCGTTTCATTGTCAACCATTTTTTTGCCTATTAGGAATGGGACCGGAAAATATTGAGAAAATCGTCTGATAACATCTACATCTTGATGCTCATAATGATATCCCATAACAATTTTGTTCTTTCTTTCAAGAAGATCATGATCAATTTCAAATTGTATTTCATCACCAATTCTGAAAGAGTCTTGGTCCATATCTATGATATCAACGATTGCCGTCCATTCATTATCTACCGACTGAGTATAGAGCCGGTTGGTAATTTTAAACTGTTCGTTGAATCGATGTTCATAAATCAAAGCATCATCGGTTTGTCTGTTTTTTTCTTTACCATGCTTATAAACCCCATCTTCCCGCCGGCCTGCCTTGTACTCTTCAATTGGTATATTTTCCGGCCACTCATGATCCCAGTCTGAATAGGCGAGATTTAGTGATAGACTTGAGTTTTCGTTGAAATCATAGCTAAATTTTCCAAAGGTGTTGTATTGTTCAAAATGATTGTTCTCGTCTCTCCAGCCGTCAGATTCGCGCCTTACTGCACCGAGACTATAACCGAAACTGCCAGAGGTTCCCCTCAATGATACCTTTTGCTTATTTTCGTCGTAACTTCCATAACCTGCGGATATGGAATATTCTTTTTCAGGCCGCCCCTTTTTGGTTATAATATTTATAACACCACCCATGGCATTCATACCGTAAAGGGCAGAGGCTGGGCCCCTTATTACTTCTATTCTTTCGACATTTTCCATGGGAATGGCCGCCCATCGAACGATATCCGAAGGGGTATTTTGAGGCACTCCATCAACAAGAACCAAAATATACTGGGAATTTGTATGCGGCATCCCCCGCATAGTCATCATTGTTAGGGTTCCATCTCCCGATACATCATTCAACATAATGCCTGGAACATGGTGCAAGGCATCTTGAATAACTCGAGCACCAGAAGCCTCCATCTCCTCGCCATAAATGACGCTTACACTCGCCGGAATATCGCTTATCTTTTCTTCCGTCTTGGTGGCCGTAACCACCATCTGCTCCATCTCTACTGGTCTTTTTACCTCCTCCTTTTTCTTCACTTCCTCGCTTTTTTCCACGTCTCTTTGGGCCACAACCATCTTCGCTTCCTTCAAAACCACCGTACCCTGATTGGTAATTGTGTAGGTCAGACCGGTGTCTTTTAGAATATTTCTGAGGGCCTGGGCAGTGGTATTTTTGCCGTAAATGCCATCGGTCATTTTACCTTGCACCAGATCGTCTGAATAGGCCAGGTTAAGACCTGAAATTTTCTGATAGCTTTCAAGCGCTGATTTAAGGCTCTGGGCCTCGATATCATAGGTCAACCGGGACGTATCCATTTGTCCCGCAGCAATTGACTGCGCCTGCCCTAAAAAAACAAGGGCCATAATAGAAACGAACAAGCACATTGTCATTTTCAGTTGTCTCATCATCTGTTCTCCTTCCTCCTGTTTACCTGATAATTGACAATAACCCCTCGTTCTGATAGATAGAAAAAACGAGGGGTGGGCCGGCAAAAAAATTGCCGGCCTTCCTCCCCTAAAAAGGCGGTCTCGCTTCCCTGCCAGGACACAGGCCGCCTTTCATAATTTATTTTCTTGACAGGATATACAGGATTAACATGATATTTTTTCCATCCTGTTGATCTCTTATTTTAATTTATATCATGTCTATCCTGTTATCCTGTCAAATTTACTTCTTCGACATAAGTACAACTGTACCGTCAGGTGCAATCTCACTGCTCAGGGAAAAGGAGATCTTGATGGCTTCTATGATTTCATCCAGGTCATGGCTGTTAAAAGTTCCGGTGAAACGGCTGTTCCATAATTGTTTGTCTGGAAGTTCCAATCTGACCTTGTGATAATGTTCCAGTTCTTGCAAAACCTCCCACAGTCGCCTGGAACGAAACACGATCTTTCCTTTTCGCCAGGCAGATACCTCATCTAACCTGGCGACCCGCATCCTGTCCATCCTGCCGGACCAGTTGTAATTGACCCCTTGTCCCCCTTTGATTATCACCCCCCTTCCTGAGATACCGGAATTCCTTTCAGGATCAGTAATTATCTGAACCCGGCCATTTTCCACATCCACGGAAACCCGACCGTTTCGACTCCGCATGTGAAAACTCGTCCCCAGGACTCGTACCATGCCTTGATGGGATCTGACCTCAAAGGGCCTTTGTGGATTATAGGCCACCTGGAAAAAGACTTCGCCTTCTGGCAGGTCCACTTTCCTCCGCCATCTGTTAAAACACACGATGACAGAGCTGTGCCCATTCATTTCGAGTCTGGAGCCATCTTTTAAGGTAATCTTTTGTGTCTCGCCTATTTCCGTGCGATAGGTTATCTCCTCTCCCATAATCAGGACCCAGTAATTCGTTATTTCCGATCTGAAAAAGAAGATGGAGATGATCAGAAGGAACATGGCTGCAAGGCCGGCCAATTGAAAACGGGGCCATATAAAGAGATGATTACGTTCCGGCGCTACATGCCTCTTTGGCAAGGACGAAGGAGAGAGGAGAAAACCAACATCCTGCCAAGTCTCCTCCATCTCTTTGAAAGCAGTTCTGTGGAAAGCATCGGCCTTGAGCCATGATTCAAACTGATCCCTTTCATCTTCGGAAAAATCCTCGGCCCGCAAACGCGCAAACCATTGGGCTGCCCGCTCAAAATCCTGATCCATTAATTTATTTTTTGGCTTGTAGCCCATTAGAAAAATGTCCTCTCTTATATAAGACGTATTGGGGCACATTTTCCCCTATATAAATTTAAAAATTTTTACGTGATTAAATTAGCCACGTACGAAGGAGCTTTTTTGACAGGATTTACAGGATTTATTTATGTTTTTTATATCCTGACTATCCTGTATATCCTGTCAAAAAAATGTTCTTATACGTTGAGCTGGGAAAGGCGTTTTCTCAAATGGAGGATGGCCTTAGCCACATGATTTTCCACTGTTTTCGGGGATATGCTGAGGCGCTTAGCAATCTCTTTATAGGTAAGGTCCTCGAAGCGATGAAAGGTAAAGACTTCACGGCAACGGGGGGATAGCTCTGACAGGGCCTTTTGAACAAGTTTCTGCCGCTGGCACAAATCAAGCGCTGCATCCTGAAGAGGTGCGGTCGATGGCTGTGCCTCAATGTCGGCGGCCTCTGTATATTTTGAGCGAACAGCGCGAGTGCGGAGCATGTCCGTAGCCAGGTTGCGGGCTGTGCGGAAAAGATATGAATCCGGGGATTTCAAACTGATTGCGCCATTGTGGCGCACCATACGCATAAATGTTTCCTGGGAAGCATCTGCGGCATCTTCGGAGGAACCCAGCCTTTTTAAAAAGAAACTATAGACGCTGTGATAGCGTGCCTTGAAAAGCCGCTTAAAAAATTGTCCTTTTTTATCCATCAAAGCCTTTATATAATTGCTGCCGCTCGCTGGGGGTATGCAAAGTCTTACCAAGATAAGTGCCTTGTGAGCTAAAGTGCCTAAAGTGAGCTAAAGTTTTCAAAAAGGGAATTTCTAAACAAAAAAGGCGCAACTCAGATGTTTTCTGCAATCCAAGTTACGCCTTCACTTTCTCCCGCTTTTTGGTCGGAAAACCGTAAGACATCCCTTCAGGGTTTGATATCACTAAACAATTTAGGTTTTCCTAACAAATGAAAAGTTCTATGTCAAGGTTTTTTGTAACTACTCAGGTTCACGGTTCAAGGGTTCACGCCTGCCCTGGCGCGACTTGATATGCATTCTTGAAACGATCGCACTGAATTCTACGCCAGGGGTTTCTACGCAACGGGAGAGGAAAGCCAGGTCTGGGCCAGGGGTTCAAGGTTAGAGAGCGACCCGCCCGCCTCGCAAGCGAGAGCATTGCGGGCAGGTGAAAATTGAAGGTTTTGAAGATGGGGAAGGTCTATGTTGTAGTGTCTGACGATGTATTCCACGTCGCGGCCCTGGGAGAGGAAATTATCGATATTACCAAAATTGGTATTTCCGACAATTATTGAGGCATAGCAACCAACTGTGAACTGTGAACCTAACAACCTGAGCAGTTACCACTAATTTATGTTTCATCCGTGTCATTCGTGGCTATTTACTATCAATAGAAATTTACAAACTGAAAAATCCCCCCTGTCCCCCCTTTGCCAAAGGGGGGAAACAATCGAAAATCCCCCTTTTTAAAAGGGGGATTTCGTGACAGAACTTTGGACTGTGTAGTAAGGCTGCATAAAACCGCTTTTTTAGTTTTATTAGCTTGAAAGGGTTTTCTGAAAGTTCTCCGCCATTTGCTTTCCCCATGTCTGTGCACTTTCAGAAACATCCTGATCCGGGTCGCCATCAACCCTGAACCCATCACCGAGGTTGTGAAGCAGTTTGGCTCCTCTTTCTTCAAGACGTTCTTCCAGGAGATCAACAGCTCCGCAAAAGTACGTATATTCCATGTCCCCGCAGCCAAAAGCCGCTGCCGGTTTTCCCGAAAGATCAATGCCTTTGAGCTCTTCATAAAAATCCACCATGCTCTCATGAAGCTCCTTCTCTTCCTCTCCCCACGATGACGATGCAAGAAGCATAAGGTCGTATTCCAACAGTTCCTTCGGGTTTGACTCCTCCACATTCTTCAATGTCACATCCAGACCCCCTTGTTCAAGCCCCTTGACCACTTCTTCAGCCACAGATTCCGTGTTGCCTGTTTCAGAAGCATACACAACGATTGCTTTTCCCATAGTACTGTCCTCCTTTTCTTATTTTTTTATTAGTTTCAATTGCCTATTCTCCGGTTTCCTCTTTTTAATATCCGCAAAATTATCACTATTGCGCGCTTTCTCAAGCATTTCCACAAAACGACAAAATTC
>JAUWMR010000030.1 GCA_030613055.1 Desulfobacteraceae bacterium | reverse complement strand
GGGGATATCGGGAAGTAAAAACCGACGCCGGCCGGTACCTCATTGCCGAGCCGGAAAAGGCGGTGCTGGATTACCTCTACCTCAATCTGTCAAAAATCAACAGCGAATCCGATTTTGAGAACCTGAGATTCAATGAAGACCGGCTCAGCGAGACATTAAACAGGGAAAAATTTTTGCGATACCTGCAGGCATTCGAAATAAAAAAACTGAAAAGGTGGGCGGATAGATGCTTACCTTAGAGCAGATCAAAGGATACTTCCCGGAGCAGGTGGCCAAAATAAACCCGCGGGGCATTCTGGTTGAATACCTGCAATACGAGCTTCTCGATTCCCTGTTTAAACTTAAAGAGGCATCATCTCTCAGCTTTATAGGTGGCACAGCTATCAGGATGCTGCAGCAGAGCCCCCGTTTCTCCGAAGATCTTGACTTTGATAATTTCGGCCTGACATTCGGGCAATTCGAAGAATCCCTTCGAAAAACATGCAGGGACATGGAAGCCAAGGGATTTTCGGTAGAATACAGAACCATTGAACGAGGGGCGTATCATTGTTATATCAGGTTTCCGGAGATCCTCTACAAATCAGGAATAAGTTCTCATGCCAGCGAGAAAATACTGATAAGGATAGACACCGAACGTAAGGAAAAATTCTATCAACCCCAGATGTATCTGCTGAATAAATTTGCCCTCTACCGGCAAATCCTTACGGCCCCTCCGTCAATACTATTATCCCAGAAAATGATGACAGTTCTGCAGAGAAATCGCGAAAAAGGCCGTGATTTGTTTGATGTTTCAATTTTAATGGGAGTTGCGCAACCTGATTTCGATTATATTGCCAGATATCTCAGCCTTGGGAAAAAAGAAGTAATCGAAAAATTTACCAGAAGGGTGGAAGAACTGGATTTGAAATTTTTGGCCAGGGATGTGGAGCCCTTTTTATTTTCACCGGAACAAAAGGAACGAGTGCTGACCTTCCGAGAATATTGGCAGCAACACCAATGACCAAACGTAGGCGTTAACAGGTTCATGGTTCACCCCTGCCCGACGCCCGCCTGCCATACTGCGGGCAGGGATGGCAGGCGGGGTTCAGGGTTGCCTTCCTGCCTGTGCATCGCACGCAGACAGCTCTTTCGTTGACTTTGCTTGCATGCCGGTCCCGCTCCGGGCGGGAATAAAACCGTGAATAGCACCACGCTCTGTCAGATTACCCTAATAGGCTACCGGCGTTCCTATGAGGCCCAGATAACACTTGACCAGGCGGGCATACACAATTCCTATAACCTTCAAGGGGGCATGGCTGCCCTGAAAAAATGGGGGCTTGACCTTTGACATCTGTCACCGCTTCTCCGCAACTTCCAGGCAATTATGTCCAACCATCGAAAGATCAATTTCTATGAAAAACGACATAATAGAAAGGCCAATCAAAAGATCGTGATTTCTCCGATGATACATGATCTGGCCAAAAAATTGGCGACTGAACTGGGTATCAAAACATACAGCTATGCAGAATATATTGATCCCGAAATATTTTCATAGAAAAACCTTATAGCCGGTATTGAGAACCTTGGCTAACCGCCTGGCCATATCTTTACCTATGGAGCGTTTCCCTTTCTCCATTTCAGAAATATGGTGGGGTTTTACTCCAATTCTCTCTGCCAGTTCAGTTTGGGTCAATCCCTCACGGTCTCTGGCTCCCTGGAGAATATCTCCCGGTCCAAGCCCAGGGAAAGCTTCTTCCCATGTTAACAAATCTTCATCATCACCAGGGATACTGTGCTGAACTCCGGCCAGTTCTAAAAATTTGCTGAGTGCAGATTTAACCCGATCTACTTCTGTTGCGGGCACCCGGATACAAACATCAGCAAACTCTACTGTAATCGACTCTCTCATGTGTTCCTGCATATCTTATCTCCACAATCTTGATTTCATTTTCAGTGACCTTCCAGACAGCCACATAGGTTGGATTACCCCCTTTTAAATGACAATGATAACAATCCGTTTCCCCTCGTATTCTCCCATAGTTTGGCCAGCCATCCCGCATAGGACCATATTTTTCAATTTCCGCAACAAGAAAATTAAGTCGCCTCCTGGGGCTTGGAGGCAATTTTTCTATCTGCTTCTGGATTTTCTTGCTTACTTTTACTGTCCAACTCATTTGGTATAATTATACCTCTTTTAGGTTATAAGTCAAGAAACATGATCGTTCTGCAATACCGGAGTCCGTTCCTATGAGGCCCAGATAACCTTAGACCAGATAGGCATCAAGGATACTTACAATCTTCAAGGGGGTATTGCGGCCGTCAAAAAATGGGGGCTTGATCTCTAACTTGAAGCATCAGGATCATCCAAACCACAGGGATAATTTCCCCTTTATCTTTAAATTCAATTTGAATTCAAAAAAGATCTTCACCTTTCCGTGTTGTAAGGAAATACTATGAACCGTGGATGCTGATAATGTCTGACTGCCCATTCTTCAAACGTGAGTCCGTCTGAAAATATTTTATTAACGTTGAATTTAGCTTTATTGATAATTATTGTGCTGTTTATCATCCCATGGGTGTAACTCTCTAATATGAAGGCCTTGAAATAATCTGTCCTTAAACGTTCCGTACCAGTCTCTTTCCATCCTTCAACAAAACCGTTCCTGGGCACTATCTTACTCATGTCACCGAACACAAGATCCATTATACCAACAGGCTTTTTCGAATATCGATCGACATAAGTTACTCTATAATCTGGATCCCAAATCTCCCATTTTTTTTCTTGGGGGTTAAACACCTCAAGTATGCGATGACCTTGTACGTTATCGTATTCGTCTGAATACACTTGAATCAATCTCGAAATGATGCCAAAACGTGTCAATATTTCTCTCATCACGTAGCTACTCGGGCCACAAGACAAATGTGGTTTTTCATTCTCTTGTCCACTATATGTCAATAAAAGTTTGTTAACAACTATAGGGATGTTGAAGGCATATTTCCTGTGTTCACTATCAATAAGATGCAAAGAGTTGTCATGCACAAATTCCATGGCCACCTTTGCAATATCCGTAACGGAAATGCTGGCAGAGCTGGCTTTTATTATATCCTTGATCTTATTGAGGTGCTTCAAATATTTTAGTTTTTCATTTTTAGTTCTTGCAAGATTGAATAGCAACTTCTCATTCTCTTGAAGTTCCTTGTTCAGTCTGAATATTTGAAATAAGGAAATCAAAACGAAGGCGATAGCTAGTCCAACAAGAACACCATTCTTCGGACTTTTCATATTTTCTCCTTATGATATTCTTTAATTTTATCTCAAACACTGTTCTTTACAGCGCGGTTTCGGCCCTCCTCAGAAGCATCACACTGAACCATGAAGTATTTAAATAATTACTGTCAAACACAACCTTTTGTCAATTCATTATCAATAACTTCACTATGATTCTCGTATATTGATTTAAAGCAGCGCTTCAATCCCAGCATCCAAAGCCAACAAATACAGATAAAGGAATTTTTTTTAGGTGAACCTCCAAAACGCATTTATTAAAAGCCATTTATAGGCGAGGGTGTTGGGATAGCTAAAATCTGAAGGATTCCTTTAGATTTTCAACACCAGCAATTGGTCCAGATATGGAATCACAAGTTCTCCAAACTCAATATTATATAGGGAAAAACCGTCTTTTCGTAGAACTGGCTGATTATATTAAACATTTCTCCATATTCTCGATCCAGTGACAAATTTAACAAAAAATGCTTGACACGTATCTTAAATATGTTATGAGTAGATAAACTACTCATAAAGAGGCCGTTATTGGACAATCTATTCGCAGGCATCATCGCATCAAAAACCCGGATCAAACTGCTGATCAGGTTATTCTTTAACCCAGAGACCCGATCCTATTTGAGACAGCTTGCTAAAGAGTTTAATGTTTCGACAAATTCGGTCAGAGAAGAATTAAACCAGCTAACAAAGACCGAGCTTCTGAAATCCCAGAAGAATGGTAGGCAGGTTTATTATATGGCAAATGAGGAACATCCTTTGTTCCCGGAACTCAGGTCTATGGTTTCTAAGGTTATGGGCATTGACCAGGTTATTGATGGTATTGTCAACAGGTTGGGCGAACTTGAACGCGCCTATCTCATAGATGATTATGCGGAGGGTAAGGATACTGGTATTATCGACCTTTTGCTGGTAGGAAATATAGACCAGTATCATCTTAACGATTTGAGTAGAAAAACTGAACGATATGTCAAGCGCAAGATCCGTTCCCTGGTCCTAAACAGGAAGGAATATGACAACCTGATGCCGGAACTGAAAAAACGGCCCCGCGTGTTGATTTGGGAGGCGAAAAAGGAATAAAATCCATGACCGAGGAAGCATTCTGGCAGCTTATAGCAACCGGTGAATCAGAGTCGGTTGAATTCAAGACCTCTTTTGATAAAGAGACAATCGAGACACTCACAGCATTTGCTAACACGAAAGGTGGAAACATTATCATCGGAGTGCAGAATAATGGAGAACTTAAGGGCATTCAGTTAGGTAAAGAAACCCTTCAACAGTGGATGAACCAGATCAAACTCAAAACCTCGCCTTCTATTGTTCCGGATATGTCCACAATCACAATCAAAAAGAAAACCATTGTGGTTCTGACAATCATCGAGTATCCGGTTAAACCCATAAGCTGCAAAGGAAAATATTTCAAACGTATCCAAAACTCCAATCACAAAATGGGCATCAATGAAATCTCAGACCTCCACCTCCAAACATACCATTCAAGCTGGGATCACTATACGGACAAACGTCATACACTTGAGGATATCTCACTGGACAAAGTGAACCGTTTTATCGAATTGGCCAACAAGGTTCGCCCTTATCCAATCATAGATGACCCCATGACAGTGCTAAAAAAATTTGAACTACTACATAATGAGCAGATCACACATGGCTGTTATTTACTTTTCACAACTGGCGATTCCTTGCTAAGCACTATTGAAATTGGTCGTTTTGCCAGTGAAACTGTAATAAAAGACAGCCTGACCATTCGAGCGGACCTTATCAGTGAAGTTGAAGCAATTCTTGAATTCATCCGTAAGCACATGGGAAGGGCCTACATTATTTCCGGTAATGCTCAACGTGAAGAGCGCTGGGAATATCCGCTCGAGGCATTGCGGGAAATCGTCGTGAATATGATTGTACACAGAGATTACATGAACTCAAACGACTCAGTTATAAAGTTTTTTGATGACCGCATTGAGTTTTTTAATCCGGGCAAGCTACCAAATGGGTTAACTATAAAGCAATTGATCCGTGGAGACTACTCTCCTTCCATTCGAAACAAGCAGATCGCCTCAGTGTTTAAAGAGTGTGGAATCATCGAAAAATATGGCTCAGGGATCAGGAGGGTGCTCGAGGCTTTTAAAGAATATGACTTGCCCCAGCCAACTTTTGAGGAGATTCAGAGCGGTTTTAAGGTAACGGTTTCCAGAACCACCCAGAAAACCACCCAGAAAACCACCCAGAAAACCGGAACGCGTGAGCAAGTCATTGAACTTCTAAGCAAAAACCCAAAAATGACACGCGATGAGATCGCGCAAGCACTTGCAAAAAGCCCCAATACTATAAAAGGGCATATTGCAAAACTGAAATCCGAGGGACGTCTTAAGCGTATTGGAAGCGATCGTGACGGGTATTGGAAAGTGACTTCACCCTAATGACAGCTAAAATATGTATTACTATTGACGGAAAGACCTGGAGGATAATCGGTCTGCTGCTGGTAAACTATATAGCTCGTTATAATTTGATCGGTCAGGAATTCCCTTTTTTCGGAGAGGTGTAGTCCCGCCTGCGGCGGGATTGTATAAAATCATGAAATGATTTTATAATTTGAACGATCTGAGTAGAAAAACTAAACATTATATAAAGAGAAAAATCCGTTCTTTAGTCTTGAGCCGGGATGAGTTCAATGAATTTGCGACGAGATTAAAGAAACGGCCTCACACTTTAGTTTGGGAAGCGAAGGAGGCCTAAACGAGCTATCAGAAAATTGAATATCAGGGAGTGATAAAAAATTGTTAGCAATTGACAGAATTGAGGTATTTTCGTAAATCTGTTCTGATATTGATGCAAAAGAAAAAACAATGACCAATAGTGTATCAAAACACATCCATCTAGTGTGTATAGCTGCAGAATATCGTGGCATTGAAGATACTACTATCCCGCCCTCAGGATGTCTGTATGTTGGAGATGCCTTGAAGAAAGCGGGTTACAGCGTTACAGTTCACCATCTGTCTTCGAATCAGATTGGGGAAGCTACACATATCATCTCGACCTCGAAGCCATTGTTTGTAGGCTTTTCGGTACTGACTGGCTCACCCGTCGTCCATTCTGCAAGGATGTCGCGACTGCTGAAGAAAACATCGCCTGAAATACCGGTTGTGTGGGGTGGAATTCATCCTTCGCTGATGCCGGATTCCTGCCTGAAAGAGGATTCAGTTGATTTCGTTATCCGTGGAGAGGGCGAGGTTACTGTGACAGAATTTGCCGGTATATTGAAAAACGGTGGTGCTCTTGAAAATATTGCATGCTTATGCTGGAAAGACTCCGATGGGAATATAAAAATCAATCCTGATCGCCCCTTTATCAAGGACCTTGATCAATTCCACCAAGACTGGAGTCTCATAGATCCTTCCAATTACGTTCGGAGGGGACTTGACGGTACTAGATACATTAGTTTTATCACATCCCGAGGATGCCCTCACAATTGCGGCTTCTGTTACAATCTCGCCTTTAACAGACGGCGCTGGCGAGCACATTCTGTTGATTTTGTGGTTGATGAAATTAGAAAACTCCGCCAATTGACCGGCATTGATTGTATTACGTTTAACGACGACAACTTTATGGTAAATGAATCGCGGGCATTTCAAATACTCGGGCAGCTGGAGGCTATCCATGTGCGTGTGAGCTGGCTTGAAGTTCGACTTGACCAAATAAACGATCGGATTTTGAGCAAACTGTCCCAATATGGGGTGCGCACTCTGTTTATCGGATGGGAGTCCGGCTCCGATCGGACTTTAAAGATGATCGACAAAGGCTTTGATACCTCTTTGATCCTGAAGAACTTCAAGCTGGCGGCAAAATACTCCTTTGACGTGGATGCTTCGGCCATCGTGGGGTTCCCGTTTGAGACAGAGTCGGATTGGAAGAAAACGATTGACATGGCACAGCGCATTGAGAACATCAACCCTGGACGGAACAAATTCAACATCGGCATTTATGCCCCCTATCCTGGAACCCCCATAGCAAAAAATGCACTAGAACGCGGCTTCAGGTTCCCCAAAGACATCTTAAGCTGGGGCTCATTTGACATCTTGAAGGGGGACATGGAACTACCGTGGATCACTCCTTCAAAAGTCCGGCGTATTGCCCGCATCGACCGTTACTCGAAAATGCTTTATACAGGTGGGCTTAGAAATCCTTTTGTAGGCAGTGTAAGAAGATTTTTCGCCGCTATTGCGCGTCTCCGGTTGAAAACCAACGTCATGTTTTTCCCAGTTGAAGCATTTCTTTACGACCAAGCAGTTAAGTTCTATCTTAAGCGTCGAATTGTATCATCTAAACGGTGAACGGGGTTATCAGGAAGTATCTTAGCCTAAGCAATAGTCCTATGCATGAAATAAAACTCCTGTCCCAGGCCTCAGATTTCGGGTACAAGCTGATCACAGGGAGAAGTCCGACCTCCACTTCCGCTCGTATTTCGTCTTCATTTCTAACTCTTGCGTACAAGATTGCTTTTGCCAAAATCCTGGTGACAATCTCGACAATTCTTGCAGGGAACTTCCTTGGAGCCAGCTATTATGGAGATCTGGCAATCGTCCTTGCCATTGGCAACTTCTGGTGTTTACCTTTTTTTACCTGTTGGGGATTGGCTTATGTTAAATTTGCTTCGGAGAAGAATAGTGAAAAAACTTCCGATGACTATCTAAATGAGGCTCTCGCAATGATAATAGCCACCATAAGCCTGATACTTCCCTGCCTTTTTATTTTCTCGAAAGCGTTTGCAACCATGATCAATGTATCACCGGACATATGGGTCTGGGGATGCGTTTTCGGTGTTCTGATGGGAGGATACTATTTCTCCAAAAACGTCTTTCAGGCTAGCCAAGAGTGGTCATCGTATGCGGCATGCGAAGTTTTGTTCGCCAGTAGTTTGACGCTTGGTGTTTTAGTGCTTTTTTTGGCCCACACCGGCATCCAATTCGGACCAATGCTCGGTGTTTTTGCCTTAGCCCATGTGGCCGGAATCCTCTTAGTATTCCCTGTGTTATTGCGGTCGTTACGCCTTCCTAAATTAAAAGATCTGCTGAAAATGGCAGCATACGGTTCCGGTTTGCTGATTTCCTTCGGCCTCAGTCTTCTTGCAATGCAAATGGACAAACTACTCATCAACTACTATGCAGGTTCTGGAGTTGTTGGCCAGTACCACGCTTACTACGTTTCCACTTTTGGTCTGTTGAGCAGTTTTTCAATCATTCTCAACAATTATCTGCTACCCCTTTACGGCAAACATAGTAAAAAAACAGTGAAAAAGGCCCTGATGCGTTTCCTTCTTACGGCTTCCCTACCTCTCTGGGTATGCTGTTTGTTCTTTGGACGCCTGGCTTTTATCCTTTTTGGAAAATCCTTCAGTTTCAGTTGGATTGAAATCATTTGGGCATCAATATTTACCATAACCATTTTCTGGCTGCAGGTAATGGTATTTTTTTCCATGACCCTGGGCAAAAAAGCACTTTTTTTTAACGCCGTGGCATACATAGCCTTTATCGCAGTTCAGCTCATCACGATGCCGTTTCTCATTCCACTTCACGGCGTTACAGGCGCGTTTCAGGGAATGGCAGCAGCGAGCACCTTAGGCTTTTGTATTGTTCTGACAACCATATCGTTCCTTTTGAAGGAAAAAGGAGAGCAAAATGAAATTTGACTTGGACGAAAAGACTTGGAACTACTACCAACGAGTCAACCCCGCCTATCTTGAAACCACTTCACGCGACAAGATTATGATGCTTTCAAAGATTATAAAACGCTACACAAGTAACACCGATTACCTCTGTGAAGTAGGACTGGGGAACGGACTGATGTTAAAGGAACTCGCCCGATCACGCAGGGTGATGGGAGTGGACCTGAGCAAAGACACCATTGTTCACCTCAAATCCAAGCCTGATTTCTCTAACATTGAACTGAGAGATGGTGATATCTGTCGATTAAGCACGGTCTCCCAGGACATGGACGCCGTGATCACCATAGACGTAATCGAGCACCTAACCTCCGATCAACTGTCAAGGGCGTACAAAGAGATACATAAGGTTCTTAAGATGGAAGGAAAATGGTTTATAAATGTCCCCTGGAATGAAGACCTCAAGCTCACCGAGGTCTTTTGCCCCCACTGCCACAAAACCTTCCACCGTTTCGGCCACAAGCAGTCTTTTGATGAGGCAAAACTAAATGCTATTTTAGTTCAAGCCAATTTTCAGGTTGCTTTCATAAAGAAGATATATCCCGCAAATTTTATGTTGCCAGCCCCGTTAATGTGGCTCTACAGGATAATTGCCAGGATCTACCTGAAGAACTACGCTTCCATGTTTGCAATGGCCATCAAAGACGGAGACATAAAACAGTCCCGAATCAAAAACAATTCCGCCTCTTAAAAAATATAGCTCAAAGGAGATGGGGCAAATGACAATATCAGACAGACAGTCATCTAACAATAGTATAACGAAAGGAAGTGCCATGTTTCAGTTTGGGAAAAACTGGCGTAGTTTCCTCACTAGGCTGAACGAAGAGAGGATTGAAAAGGCAAAAACGTCGCTTTGTAGAATGATAGATCGTGATGATTTGCAGGGATTGCGGTTTCTGGATGCGGGTTGCGGCAGCGGGCTCTTCTCGCTTGCGGCTCTTCGCCTTGGAGCTGCTGAAGTCGTTTCTTTTGATGTCGACAGGGAATGTGTTAGTTGCTGCCGATACCTTGATGATCGATATGGGCCGTTCCGTCACTGGATAATATATTCAGGCTCTGTCCTCAACAGGGATTGGCTTCTCAGCTTGGGGAAATTTGACGTTGTTTATTCCTGGGGCGTGTTGCATCATACAGGAGCAATGTTTGAGGCCCTGGACAACATTACTCTTCCCGTTGCAAAAGGAGGGATTCTCTATATCAGTATTTATAATGATCAAGGACTTTTAAGCATGTTTTGGAAACTGATCAAGCGCTTCTACAACATTTCCCCCAAACCAGTTAGATTTCTCATGGCCTTGGGCTATTTTGCTTTTACTTTGTCGGTCCTGGCTGCTGTTGGAATTGCCCACTTGCGCCCTCCTGGAAAATGGTTTGAGAGTAGTGGAGTCAGAGGTATGGATATTTGGCACGATGTCGTTGACTGGATAGGCGGCTATCCTTTTGAAACGTCTAAACCTCATAATATTATCGACTTCTTTTCCAGTCGAGGGTTCACGGCAACCCAGTTGCGCCTTAAAAAAGGGAGCGGTTGTAATGAATTTGTGTTTGCCAGAAGGCAATTGGAGATGAATTAATAATGTCAATGTATAATCCTCGAAGGATTGTGAAGTCCTTGTACTGGCTGGTATATTTAGCAATGCAGCGCAACGATGAAGGATACGTCAAGAGTTTGCCCGTATCAGCGCTTCAATGTTCGGAGATTATCCCATTAGTGAAGACTGTAAATTTTGACGTGAAGATAAAACATGAAAATGAAAAAAGTACGCCCCGACCAAAAAAGATATTGCGCCCGCAAAGTCATTTCAATAATCACTCACAGTACTTGCTTGCAAAGTAAGTTCACATATCGTTCAGCGATGATTTCCAATTGAAAATCTTTCGCCCGTTTGAAGGCCTGCTCTTTATACCATTCTCTTCTTGATTTATTAGATAGAAGTTCATCTACCGCACGGGCCAAAGCTTCCGCGTTGTTCACAGGTGCTAAAATCCCGTACTCATTGTTACCAAGTATTTCTCTTGGACCTGTATCACAGTCAGTGGCCACCACCGGGCAACCACACGCCATCGCTTCCATTAAGACGTTGGGCCAACCCTCATAACGCGATGCCAAAACAAACACATCGGCACGAGCCATAAAGACGGCCACATTGTCCTGCCAGCCCGTCAATATTGTGGCATTATTAAGGCCTAAACTATCAATTTGGCTCATTATCCGCTCACGGTCCGGTCCATCCCCGACAAATACTAATGAGAGATCCGCATACTTCCGATGCAGAATGTGGAATGCCCTAAGTATGACATCCTGAGCTTTGTGGGCCAACCGCATGCGCCCCACATGGAGTAGAAATTTGGCGGGAATACCTGATGGCAATGATGCCTTGGCTTGATAGGAAAGTTTTTCAATGTCTACTGGATTGTGTATTACATTCAGCATTTTGGGGGCCAAATTATAGTCGGAAAGTAAAAATTTCCTGACCCCATCTGAAACTGCCACAACTTGGCTGGCCTTGGGATAAAGCATATACGAGGCTTTCAGGATAAGTTGCCCAAGGATTCCCTTATTCGCATACTGTCGTTTGGGTTCAATCCTTTGCGATATCACAGTCTTGTGATGTGTTATGAAGGCAGTTAACAAATTGAGTATGTTCGCCTGCTCCATAAAACTTAGCACTATCCGGACTTTGTATTTTCGAACCAGCCGGGCTAAGGAAAGGATATGATAAGGGATTCTTGAAATGTGGGCAGTCTGACTCTCCAGAGGACCGGAAAAGGATTTCAATCGCACTTTTTCCGGTACGGGATGTATTAGGCGGTTTTCTAACAAAGCCAGGGTAACGTCAAAGTGTTGTGAGATATATGGGAGCAGGTTGGATGCCACCCTCTCCGCACCTCCACCTGACAGGGATGGGATTAGAAAGATAAGCCCGGGCAGCGAACCATTTGCCTGCCTTTTACAGTTGTGAGGATATTCCACTATTTCCTTCACTCCTCTCAACTCTGCTGCCACCACTGATACCACGCATACAGGAATAAAATCAGCCAGAGCCGGTTTCCGTGATCCACGTGACCATTCTGTTGATCCTGAATAAGCCGCTCAGCCTCAGACATATTTATAAAACCCGATCCGGACCTTGAAAGTACCAGGTCATAGTAAATATCCCGCAATGGTCCCTGAAACCAGTCACCCAAAGGCACCGCAAACCCATGTTTCTTTCTCTTAATAGGACTCGGTGGAAGGTCTCTGGAAAACGCTTTGCGAAGCAGATACTTTGTGGTCAACCCTTTAAGCTTGAACTGAAGCGGCAGTCGACAGGCGAATTCAACAACGCGATAATCAACAAATGGCGATCTTACTTCCAAGCCATGTGCCATGCTGGCACGGTCCACTTTTGTCAAGATATCATCGGGGAGATAATGAAATAAGTCAACTCGCATCATAAACTCAATTTCATCCATTTGATTATCAAATGAAACATCAAACCGATTCTGTTCTCCCTGTCTTTCTTTCTGAACCGAATCATTGAGGAGGCTGTTAAGATCTTCCTCTGTAAAATATGCAGGATAAATATCCTCTATATTTTTGTTAATGCGCTGATCAAGAGCAACAAATAGACGCAGTTTCTTGATAAAACTCCGATCATAGTAGGCGGTTCCTTCCGGAAGAATAGCCGTAAAAGCCGGGATCAGCTTTTCCCGAACGAATCTTGGAAAATATTTGTAATACCTCAGGAGTCGCCGGGCCACATAGCGGCGATAGCCACAGAATAATTCATCCGCGCCATCCCCTGAAAGGGCAACTGTGACATGCTCCCGTGTTTTCTGACACAGCCTCCATGTGGGGATAGCCGATGAGTCTCCATAGGGTTGACCATAGTGCCTGACAAGATCGAAAAGCAGGTCCTCTGCCTGCATAGCCACTCGTGATTCTGAGTGGGTAGTACCAAAATAAGTTGCCACGCTTTTGGCATGCGCGCTCTCATCAAAACTTGATTCTTCAAACCCGATCGCATAGGTATGGATTTTGGTCTCTTCCAAGTCTCGCATGGCTGCCACAATAATGCTTGAGTCAAGCCCTCCTGAGAGAAAGGCTCCCAAAGGAACATCGCTCCTCAAGCGAAGACGGACTGAAGAGCGTAAGAGATCCCTTAGTTCCTCCGCCAATTCAGATACTGGCCGTTCTTGCAGTGTTGGATCAGGTAGCGGAGGCTCCCAGTAGCGTTTCACTTCAAGTCCCTTAGCGCCGTACCGGAGAAAGTGAGCGGGCCGCAACTCTTGAATACCCTTAAATATAGTCGCTGGAGAACGGATAAAACCATGCCTCAGGTATTGTTCGAGGGCTGAATAGCTAATGGAAAAATCCAAAGGTAGATTCCGGAAAGCCTGGATCTCCGATGCAAATGCGAAAAGCTCGCCACCGCCATTTCCATAAAAAAAGGGCTTAACACCAATCCGGTCTCTTGCAGCAAACAGGACATTCTCTTCTCTGTCCCAAACAGCAAAGGCGTACATCCCATTCAGCTTATTAAGACATCCTTCCCCAAAAACCACATAGGCATTCAGAAGTACTTCAGTGTCTCCATTTGATCTAAAGCGTATTCCCGCTTCCTCGAGTTCTCTTCGTATCTCCAGATAGTTATAAATTTCTCCATTATATACCATAACATACCGGCCGGTAATATCCTCCATGGGTTGATGGCTACCAACAAGATCGATAACCTTTAGACGTCTGTGTCCGAAAGCAATCCCCGGGTCGTACCATAGACCTTTCGCGTCAGGACCCCTATGAGCCAAACGAGCAGTCATGTTTTGGACAGCTTCCCTGAGATCAACACCGCTTTGGTCTCTAAAATCGATTAGTCCGCAGATGCCGCACACAAACAAACCTCTTCAAAGATACCAAGATAGGTTTTAGCGCTTGATTGCCAGTCGATGGAAAGCTCGGCAATTCTTTCTCTCGCTTTCTGGCCCATAGCCTTACGCATGGAATGATCTTTTGCAAGTCTACAAATGCCTTCTGCTAATGCGAACGTATCTTCTACATCAACTAATATCCCGGATTCATCGGTCACGATCTCCAGTACACCAGGAAGCTTTGTAGCCACTACAGGTAAACCCGACGCCATTGCCTCGAGCAATGCGTTTGGTCTCCCTTCCGAACGGCTTGGGAGTATAAAAATGTCGCAATGAGGGTAAACAGCCAGGGCCTCATAGGGTGGGATTCTCCCTGTATAAATAACATTGGGAAGCCTTTCTAAACCGAATTCCTTTGGATCTCCTGGGCCAACCACCAAGAAACGAACAGATTGATCTACCTCATATGTTATTCTGGCAATTTCCGCGATCAAATCTGCCCCTTTCACCTTTCGTAATGCCCCGACATAAAGCGCGACGACTTCATTGTCACCAATATCAAACCTGGCTTTCAGATCAATTGCCTTATCTGAGATATCAACTCCATTTGGAGTATAAAATACGTCACAGCCAAATTTTATTCTGAGTTCTTCCGCCCACTTTTTATTGACAGTAGTAATCGTATTTGCCCATCTTGCAACAAAAGGCAGAATCCTTGAAGCACCTTTTCTGAGATCACTTCCACGAAGAGTCACCACCAATGGCTTTTTTCTTATCTTTTTAGCCGGCAGAGAAAAAAAACCCGTATGAAGCCAGTTTGCGTGTATAACATCACATTCCTTGGCCAGGAGTACCGCATGAATGACCATAGAGAGGAGAAAAAAAGGGAGGATAACAAAAAGCCATGGCCAACGCCCAAGATTTTCAGGGATACCCCCATCTCCGTATCCAATCCTCATGAGGTATTTGGGAGCGTAAATGAACCTAACAATATCAATGCCTTGACTGGTTTCCCTTGTTCTGGAATCCCTGTTACCGGGAGCAAGGACGGTTACTTCCGCCCCAGCTTGTACCATTGCCATAGCCAGCCGTCTTATAAAGATCCCGCTTAGATCAATATCGCTGCGGGGATAACTGGTTGTGATGATTAAAATTTTCACTCTATTAGAAATTATCCTAAATTTAATCGCATCAGGATTAATAGCAAAAAAAATGCACGAGAAGAGACACCCATTCTGTTGAAATAGTTCTCACTTAAGATTCTTGTTATACTCCATGTCAAACCACATACCGAAAAAAAGGGTCTGAAGTCCACTAATGAATGTAAAGGCAAGTGCCAGAGCATTAATATCAGGAATATCACCATTCACAAACCATATGTAAAACAATCTAATCGCAAGGGGGACACTTGCTCCTAAAAGGATAAATGCAAGAAAATAAAAGAAAATCAGAGGATGAAAATCCTTTACGACATACTTAAAAAGTAGCCTTTGCCAAAAGCCCTTAAACAATATCCATGATATCCTTGGGATGACCTGGCAGAGCCTTATTCCCGATTTTTCTCCCACATTATAAACAGGTCTGACATGTACATCTCTTACCCGGAAGTCATATTGATTCAGCCTGATTAACAGATCATTTGGCATACCATAGCGCTTATAAATCTTGGTAGGGTCTATCCTTTTAAGAGCCATAAGAGAAATCGCAGTATAGCCACTTTGGGAGTCAGCAATATGCCAGTAACCCGAAGCAATCTTGGTCAACAATGAGAGAAAAGAATTACCCAAATACCGGTAATGTGGGATCATATTCCAGGCATCGCCATAAAAAAGCCGATTCCCTTTACAGTAATCTGAACTCCCATTTGCTACTGGTTCGATAATATGAACAAGATCATCAGGATCCATTTGTGCATCGCCAGCCATAACTACGGTCACATCTATTCCTGAATCTCGCGCCCTAATATACCCGCTGATAATTGCCCCGCCTACACCTTGATTCACCTCATGTTCAATTAAATGTATTCTTTGATCTTTTTCTGCAATTTTCTTGACAATTTGGGCTGTATTGTCACTACTTGCATCATTAATAACAATAATTCTATCCACAAAATCAGGAATTGATGACAATGTTTCTCCTATTAGCTTTTCTTCGTCATAGGCAGGGACAACCACGGCGATCGTTTTTTCGAGATACATAATTCACCACTTTGAAATTATTAACTTTGTAAAAGAGTTATCATTTCGAGGATTACATCTGAGCTTCATTGTAAGCCGAGATGATTATTGAGACTTCTGTTTTCTTCATTTTTGTAGTAGATCTCCTCAAAATATATAACATAAAATGCTTATACAAATATTTTTTTAATTCAATATATCAATATTCCTCCAGCACTACTATTAAGTCTTGAATGAGATGATGATTATTCCTTATTGCTTCGTATATTTCCATTGCCATTTCTTCGTTATACACATGGGAGGTCATATTCCTTGCCTTTAAAATTACTATCCAGCTTTCTTCATTGTCTACCCAGCCTATCTTAAATGCCTCTCTCAAGCATGCCTTTGGTGAATGGCAAATGATTCCCTGGTCTTCCAAAAATACTCTTATTGTTTTCCAGGCCAACTCAAATGTAAATTCAAATCTTTGAATGGTACCATCGAGCGTCAATGGCTCGCCAAGGGGAATTTCCAGTGCTTCTTGAAGTCTTTTGTAGGCATTGACCAGTTGTCTTAACAAATTATCTTTTTTCATACAATATCTCAATATTCTTTAATGCCTCTCTTGTAAAGGCATCTTCCCTATTGGTAAAATCAACAACTTCTACCGTATACAGGGTATCAAGCCTGTCCAACGCATCCTCAATTCTTGCCAGATCAACGAGGCTTAATTTTCCTTCAGCTACCACTCCAATGTCTATATCCGAATGCGGATTCTTGTTATCTCCTCTTGCCCTTGAACCAAACATAAATATCATTTCGATCGCAGGCACAGCATCCAAAATAGCCCCAATTATCCATTCCCTATAGGGATGATTATTTAGACTTCCATCTTTCCCATCTTCAATTCCCAGACCTATTAATAAGGGCAATCTCAAACTCCTTTACATGGGTTTCAAAAAAACGTCTTACGCTATCCCAGGTCCATCCTTTGCTGCTGTTCAATAAAGTTGGATGAGGATCTTCATCTGCATCTTCAAAATACACAAGGCTTTTCAACACATGATAAAGGTTGATGTCAGTATGTCCAAAACGTTTCAAAAATAGTGTGCACACTTCTCTTATATCTGACTTCAACATAATAACAGCATAGATATCATAAAAATCCTTCTTGGCGCCACGTTGGGACATGGTTTTAATCTTTTCCGCCACGATATCCTGCCATGCAGCCACCTTCTTGCCGCGCCATATACGAGGTGGGAAACAGAGGGGGACATCATATAAGAGGAAGGATAACCTGACCCCCTCTTTTACGCAGTGCAATGTCCCTGGACGAATTGATGAAACTTTATCCGGAAGGATTCTGTTCTTTAGAGCTTCGGCATCAAATGCCTTATCAATAAAAAAAACAAAATCTTCGGAAACCCTGTGGCCTAATTGCAGGGCAAGTGCCGTGCCTCCGGCTAAGTAAAAAGTATCAGGCTGAATTGCAAGCTTATCAATCAAATTAAGGGCTTTCTGTGGAAGCACGTCCTCGATCATCTTTCAACCCCGAAAGTGTGATATTAAAATATACTGACCAAAAACGCCTGGTCATGCTCAACAGTCCCCTTCTTTCTTTTACAACCCCAATTAATTTTTCATCCGCGTATATTTCCCTGAGTGTCTTCAAGTCCTTCTCATCCCCGAAATCCAGTACCCTTCCAATGATATAGTCAGCGTGCTGTTCTATGTCTACTGACTCCGCATCCCAAAAGAGGGTGGGGTCAAATAGTCTCCTGGCATCTTTTATTCCATCCTTCTTGATATCAGCCATTGTCTCACCTTTTCAAAGCTTTGGCTCATCCGTTTTATTCTCAGAAATGATTTCTTTTCTGGAGAAGTTAGCGATGCATTCTGTAACTATTTTCAACAAGTATAGCATTCAAGAAAAAGATTTTGGACGCAGATGGACGCTGATTTTCAGGATTTCTTTTAAATCTATATCCTCAAAATAAGAATCCAGTTTCATGAATTAATTAATTATTTCTGATTTTAAGGGCATTGACCTCTTCCACAATCACGCCTCCCACAATCGACTTTACTTCAGCCTAAGACAATATGGTGTACATATCAAGTGAATATATGTATATACACATAATAACTATAAGATGGAATGTTCCAATCGATATACTCCATACCCTTTCCTGAAATAGATCATTTTGACATATTTTGCAAACATTTTATCTAATATAGCCATTTCCCTGCCATCATAATTATTTTTTACCCAAAACTTAAAAAGATCATGACGGA
This sequence comes from Desulfobacteraceae bacterium, assembly GCA_030613055.1. GTDB lineage: Bacteria > Desulfobacterota > DSM-4660 > Desulfatiglandales > Desulfatiglandaceae > JAUWMR01. The sequence continues at coordinate 30,784 of JAUWMR010000030.1, read as the reverse complement.
CAAGAAAATGAGTGATTTCCATCTTCTTAAGTTTTAACACAACCTCCTTAGGTAAATTGGAATTTTTCACGATTTGATGCAGTGTGCTTATACCTCTTTTCATGTCAAAGAGATAATCCCTATCACAATAATAACCTCGATTACCCAAATGAATGAAGAGTATTTTAGCATCGAGAGGCAGATTCTCGTTAATATGTCTCATGGCAGGGTACTCTGATCGGTACTTTGTTATGTATTCATCTCGACTTACAGCACCGTTCAAAAAGCCGATGGGCTTTACCACCCCGAACTGTCTAAAAATATAGTCTGCATTTAGACACAAGGCAAAGGCCACGATGATAAAAATAAATGGTATTCCAATACGTTGCACCTTTGAAGATCCAGCCTTCTTTATCCACTCAACTATATTCTTTACCCCGAAAGCAGACAAAATCACTAACGGGGGAATTATGGGCAAGATGTACCTTATCCTCATGCTGGTCCTAAAAAACGCAAAGGCGAAATATAGGACAGAAAAAGCAAGCAGCATCTTTTTCTCGGTCTTGATTTCAGTTGATTCGTTCTTGAATCTAAAAAATGCAAGAAATGGAAGAAATAAAAGGAATGGGTTGAGTTTTCCGTCAAAGTATTGGGGATTTCCATCCTGCCCTTCAAAAAAAACCCTCAGCGGTACCATTATCATGTCCCAGACAGACTCGTGGAACACCACTTTTCTGATAGTAAATGGATCAAGGCCGTTCTGGGAAATCCCGGTTTGTGGGTTGAACAAGGTATCGTACAGCGGAAAAATGGGGTTGCCTGTCCAATGATAGTTTCGTATCATCCATGGAGAAAATATAAGGAGGGCCAAAAGCCCGAAAAATATCCCGGATCCTAATGCCTTTACTAAACCTGTTTTCCCCTCCTTAGGAGATCTTGATTGGATAAAGGGAACAAAAAGCGTCAGAAGAAAAAGGACTATCAGGCCATTGTATTTGGTCCCTAAAGCCAATCCACAGAAAACAGCAGAAAATATAATATACTTAAGACTAAATCCGCTTTCGATCCACTTAAACATCAACAAAAGAGACGCGGTTGAAAAGAAAATGAGCCCCAGATCAACATAAACAGTAATGGAAAGCTTGACTATGATAGGGATAGAGAGAAAAAAGACAGCCCCCACCATTGCATAAACCTGGTTGATTCGACGTCGCAGATATGAAAAAGAAAGCCAGGCCGTAAGCAGGGCAAAACTGAAGTGGATAAATTTGGGAATAATATCATTGCCGAAGTAGAGTGGAATTAGATATAAGAGGTCCAGGTTCATAGGATAGTATGAAAAAGACATGAAAGGTATTTCAAAAATACCGCCGTGTTTGAGATAAAGCTTCGGTACGGCCAGATGATGAGTGAGAGCGTCTCTGCTGACAGGGGGAACCCAGGAGAGTATTAAAACTGATACGATCAGTACAAGAAGCAGTACTAACAAAACAGCTTTCAAAAAATTTTTCGTTTTAGGAGATTCAAGAACGGGCAGTTCATTTGTATCCAAAAGTGCCCTCCTTAAGGTTGATATAGCCGCAAAAAGGCCTGTCTGCGTGCAACGCACAGGCAGGCACCAAATACACAAAAAAAATGAACTTGGACTTTTTGTGAAGCCGTGAAAATTAGAGTTAAAACATGCTTCCTTAGGAAATTTTTAGTCTTTTTTTTTGTGTGAGTCAATGAATCATTAGGGGATCTACTACTCGTTTATCACTCATTTTCTTCCAGGGCCAAGAACAACAACCGGCATGGGGAATCCGGACTCAGGTTTATACCATGATTTACAGGATATTGATTTTCATACCACTCTTTGCACTTTTCTCTGTCACTGCCTGTGATGAAAACAAAGGGGGGGAGAGTAAAGTCGCTTCAACACCATCCCCGGATATATCATTCACGAGGGGCGAAACAGTCAAGATAGCCCAATCTGGCTTAAACCCTATGGACCATGCTCTAAGCCTCGTTGGTTTGAAACGTTCTCAGCTATCCCGGCCTCTTTATCACGAAGAAGGCTACCGCATGATGTGTCGTATCCCGTTAATAGATCAAGTTTCCAAATCCCCCTTTTATCTCCACAACTGGGCCGATGAGACATCCATTAAAATGCAAACTGCTGCAGAGAAAGGCCTGTACCACGCACTCGCAGTGATGGCAAAAACTATTAACGGTGACGTAAATTACGAAATTACTGATAGTACACACACTTTTGAGGGGAACCTTACAAAAGCATACCATTATCTCTGTAAAAAACATGGGGCGAAACCTAATTACAGTGTTGTAGAAACAATCAAGAACGCTGGCCTTTCCCGCCTATTTGACAGGGAGGTAGGAATGCTTGTATTTTCCCTTGCTGATGCCTCTTTTTTGGCAAAAAATGCCTTTTCAAAATTGAAAAGGGATGAATTATCCTTTCTTTCTGAACGACCTGAACGCTTCTTTTTCCCAAACGAAAACCAGTTCAACTTTTTAACCGCCCCCACGCATGTTCAAGAAAAAATCGTAAGCATCACCAGAAAAATCGATTTTGTGAGTCTGTTGCGTTCTGCTCTATTGATTTCTAAGGCCACGGACATGTTCCTTGATTACCTTAGGAATCTGGATAGTCCTGAAAATCCCACTCATTATTTCCGGGACGGAGTTAAACGCACCGGTCTGTTAATGGATCTTCCCTCACCCATTGGTCACATCATCATTCTCGGCCAGGATGATGATACCCATGCCCGAAACGGCGCACTTGTGATCGACCTTGGCGGGAATGACCGTTATACCGGCCCTATAGCCGTTGGGCACTTGGTCCCAGGCCGGATCGCAATTACAATAGACACTGGAGGAAATGACGTTTATGACGCAAGTAAAAAGCCATTTTCGCAAGGGTATGGCTGTTTAGGCGTTGGGATACTGGTTGATGTTTCAGGAGATGATCAATACTTAGCCGGTGATATGGCACAAGGATGCGGGATGTATGGCATAGGCCTGATAGCAGATATGGAGGGAAAAGACACATATACTATGGGATTGATGGGTCAAGGCTTTGGTGTTTTTGGCCTCGGCTTGCTCTTGGATACAAACGGCGACGACAGATATGTGATTGCCGGTCTGGGCCAGGGCACCGGGTCAACAATGGGGTATGGCTGCCTCTGTGATATTGAAGGAAATGATAAATACCTGGCTAATAGAAATGCAAAGCGTGGTCATCTCATTGCTGACGAATGGTGTCACGTACAGGGAGCAGGCCTTTCAATTCGTTCTCCGGACTGGATAAAACGGTTTTCCCTTTATGGAGGCATTGGGCTGTTAACTGACAAAACGGGAAATGATCTTTACTATGCCAGCCATGGAAACTGTATGGGCAGTAGCTATTTCATGTCAATCGGTGCACTGGTCGACCATGAAGGTAATGATATGTATGTCCCCAAAAGTGGCTATGGCCTGTGTTTTGCCGTACACCTCTCAAATGCTATACTGATTGACCGAAAAGGGAACGACCTTTATTTTGGCAGCACCCACACAGGAGGCGTAGCATCTGATAGATCTATTGCAATCTTCGTCGATTATGCAGGAGATGACACATACGGGCCGAGCGAAGAATATGTCAGGAAAGCAATAAAGACAGAGGTTAATAAAAAGGGGGATAACCTTTCGGAAATTGAATTAAAGGATCGCATCCAACAAGAAATGGCCGACGTATCATTCGCCTCTGCTCTTAAGCCTAAGGGTTTGAGTTTTTTGATCGACTACCAAGGCAATGACCGGTACTTTGCACGACACCGTGGCTGGGTGGAAAGTTGTGGCGGAATATTACCCCCCGAAGAACCCCAGAATTGGAGTCACTCATTGCTTCTTGATCTGGGTGGTAAGGATTTCTATTATAAGGATGGAAGAAAAAACAACCATTATTTCAGATATTTTAAACACGGGCTGTGCTATGACACCGAATTCTCAAAAACAGAGTTAGTGGGCAAGGTCAACTTTCCTTCAAGTGTTCCTAAGAATCATGCTGATAAAAATCTATCAAGCAATATAGCAAAAAATCCCCGACAGGAAGAAATACAGAGGTTGTTAGATCCTGATCTTTTTGTGCGGTATTCGACAATTGGAAAAATCGTGCAGCAAGGACCGGATATAATGCCCGATCTCGTTGCTCTGCTTGACGACTCGGTCTATACTGACTTCAATCTTGATGTCATCGAAATTATAAATCATTTCGTAATTCGAAATCAATTAGACCAAAAACACTATCGATCCCTTGAACCCCTGCTCAAGGCCAAAGATCCCTTTTTGCGGGGATTTGCCGCACGTGTTTTTGGAATGCGGCAGGTGAAAGGGGCGCTTTCAGCCTTAACAAATACCATCAATGATTCTAATGAGACCGTGCGTCCTTATATTATCTGGGCACTGGGCCGGCTTGGACTCCGTAAACCAGTATCATTATTATCAGGGATAGCCGTCAACGACACATCCTTTGAGTGTCAAAGGTACGCGGTTCTTTCCCTGGGTTCACTCGCTCGGAAGTTTGGGAGTTCAGCTCCGGATCTGGAACAGCAAATCATGAAAACGCTGCTCAATACCTTGAACGACAGGGATGAGACCGTCAGGACCGCGGCGGCTTCCGTGCTTTTTTCCTTTGTGTATCCAGGGGTGAAAGCGGCTTTGAAAAAACTCCTGAAAGACGGAAGTGTCTATGTGAGAAAAGCGGCGTCCAAATCGTTGATTCTTCAGGGCTTCAGACCGGCAATCCCCGTACTGATCGAATCATTAACGTACCCCTCAAGGGACACTTTTGAAAACTATGATCATGAACTGGCAAACGATTTAGCCTTTTACTGCGGTGTCGATTTTAAAAAAGAAAAGCGATACGCATATACTACATGGAAAAAATGGTGGGACATGAACGGTGCTTCTGTTAACCTGGCAAAAAACCTTGGAATAATGAAGGAGATAAAAAGGGCATTCAAGGCTCAAAAGGAAGATGACGGAATAGCGGTTTTTGATCAATTGATTGCAAAAAACCCGAATAATAGGGTTATTAAAAAGCGTTACCTGCGCTTCTGTTACGAATGGATCACATTCAGATTATTGACCCGAAAGCACATAACCAAGACAATACTTGAAAGGTGCTTGCGTTTACAAAAAATAATGTCGGAGATAGAACCGAACAACCCGCAGTTCAAGGCAAGGATCGCTTTCTATTATGCGCGGCTGTCCCGATTCAAGGAAGCGGTTTCTGCCATACAATCCGCATTGAAAATAGACCCTAAAAATAAAAATTATAGACAGACATTAACCCAATACACCTCCCTCTTGAAAACCCACCTGAAACGTTCAGAATGAATCTCCATGCAGCAAGTTGCAGGGAATTACCAGGTTAAAGAATGGAGTTATCCGAAGACATGGAATCTATTCCAGGGCTTGTCTTAGGATTTCAGGCGGTATCTGGCCGGGATACAGCTTGCCCTCAATCAAATAAGTGGGAGTTCCGATCACACGGAGTTTCATGCCTTTCCAAATATCTACCTGGAGTTTTTTATTCATTCTTGGATCATTGATCGATCTGGCAAGGGGCCAGAAATCCAAACCTACATCCTTTGCCAGCTTCCTCAGATCGATCGTTTTGCTCTCCCGGGCAGTACTAAACAGGATATCGTTTATTTCCCAGAACTTTCCCTTGCTCGCCGCATAAATAGCCAGAAGTGATAATTTTCCCGCCCCCCCATGAAAAGGATCAGGAACGACAACCGGATTAAATTCATGATCCATGGGATAGTGATAATGAACAAGGCGGATTTTTTCAGGATATTGTAAAATCAACTGGCGAAGATAGAAGTGCATTTTTCTACACTGGAAACAGAGATAATCCGTGTACTCTCTGATAACCAGACGAGGGTTTTCAGCCCCAATCCATGGATGCCCGTCTTCAGTAATCCCCTGGGACATGTTTGCTGAAAGTCGTGGCGGTTTAACCTCCCAATATCTGGGAAATAAGCTGACGATTAGCACCATCACGAGTAGAAACGGTGAAAACAAAGATACGCTCCGTTTTTTGTTACTCCATAAAAATCTGAAATCCTGTTTAACACCATCTATCAAACCTCCTTTGCCGAATCGTTTTCTAATAAGCCAGACGTAATACAGAAGTGAAAGATTGATAGCATAAACCAAAAGACACATGATGCAGTAGCTATAGATATATGAGGTCAGAATCACGGCAAGAATGATGCTGTAACAGCTAAAAGCCAAAGACAATAGCAAAAGCAGGGACCACGGACGGTTTTGTTCGGCATGCTTCCCCCTTGCAAGGGATACGAGAAGCAGAAAAAAGGCATATCCTATCACTCCCCAGACAGGGACTGGCACACCTAAGAAAATCGAATAAGTACTTTGGGAAACAGTATCACAATTAATGGACTTGGAAATGGCACAGAAACTCCTGTATCCGATATCCACATGAACTCGGTAATGGGACATGGACATGTAAACGGAGTCTAAAAGCCCGGCCAACACAAGAATAGCTACTGTCCAGAAATAAACCGGAAAGGGCAGAGGGGTTATCTGATTCTCTTTTGCAATAATCCGTAACATTGGTAAGTGAAGATGACAGATACTTCTTACTATTTCGACTGGCCGCTCTGATGGGTTTCCAATTGGGCAATCTCCTTGGATTTTTCCTCCAATTTTCTGGCAATCTCCTGGGTGAGCAGTTCTGATGAAATTGGCACCATAAGATTATGTTCAAAAAGCCTTTCTGCAACTGATACTAATCCATTTATATGGACTGAAGCAAATAGTTTATTCATGTATTGCTCAGCATCTCCTTTATCATCCGCTCTCAAGTTGACTTCAATAAGCCATAATAGCACTAAAGCATCTCTCGGATAGCGTGCTTTTGCAACTTTAAAAAACCATTCTGCCCTTTCATGTTCTCCCATTGAACTGAGGGCCGTTCCCATATTGATAAGGGCTTTTCGGTAATATGGATTCAATTTGAGGCATTTTTTGAAATAAGGCAGGGCATCTTCTGTCCTTATCTGCTTCAATAGCACAAAACCTTTTAGATTCAGATACTTCACTTTATCTGGGAACCTTGAAAGTAAGAAGTCAAGGTTTTTTGATGCCTCATCCCATCTCCCCAACCTTATTAGAGATAAAACCAATTGTTGATAGGTCATTTCATCTTTTGGGGCAATTCTTAGGGCCTTTTTATATAGTTCCACAGCTCTGTCATAATCCCCTTTCTTGAAATGGATACCAGCGATGCCATATAAAGCGTTAGCTCTGTGAGAATAGCTGTGCCACTCACGTAAAAAAGACTTTTCGTATAGCTCCATTGCCCTGTCATATTGACCAACCACTTCATAATATCCCCATGCAAGGTTATGAGGGGGGCGAGCTGATTTGGGCGCCTTGGCCATTGCATCTTCCCATAATGTCCTTTCTGTAGCCCAGGCCATATTCCTAATATAAGTTCCCATACCAAACCCGATAAGCATAAGCGTGAAAAATGAAATTAGAACATAATACATTAAACGTTTTTTCTCGTTGTAATAATCGAGTATCCATATAACGCCAGTGGCAACCGGGAAGAAGAGAAAGAGTGATGGCAGATAATTGCGGTGCTCGAATACCAATTCAAGGCCTAATATGGATGATTCGATGACGTGATTCAGAAAATAGAAGAGGATCCCGAAAGCAAGTATGGGCCTTTTTTTAATTTGTGACAGTCCCATGGTTATGAGTGCCAGGACAATCAGGAGACACGGCAGTGTAGTCCACGGGGTAAATAGTGAAGTTGAAACAGCAATATCATGCTCTATGGAAAGACGGGGCGGCACCGGATAGAATATCTGCGTGAGATATAGCAACAACACCCTGGGCTCAGTCATCAAACGTTGAAAAAACGTAAAGGGACGATCCTCATATGCCTGTAAAAAAGCGAGAGGATTCCCATGCATAAACACGGTGCCGATGCCAACCAAAAGAAGGGTTCCACCCAAAAAGGCCCAGGCAAATGCCTTCCTTGTCCCTGGCTGCCCTAAATCCTGAAAAAAACAGATTTCGACAAGAATCAGGGAGATTGGAAGAATTGCTGCGTTCTCCTTTGAGCCCAATGCAAGTATGAAACTTAGAAGACAACAGATAAAAAATATCGCTTTTTTTAACAGGGTGGGATGTGCAATCCTGCCCTTTACATAAAAAAAGAGGGACAGGATGTAAAACATGGTGGAGAGAGAAGCCATGCGCTGGACAATATAGGTCACTGCCTGGGTCTGAATTGGATTGATTGCCCAGAGGGTGGAAGTCAAGAGTGCGATGAAGTATTCGTTGCCATTGCATCGCTCTTTCAAATTAGGTGAGCCTAAAACGCAAAAAACAGTCAGAAATAAAAAGCAGGCAGTCAGAAAATGGATTAGGATGTTAATTACATGATAGCCAAAAACATTCGCTTTGCCAAAATACCAGTTTATTGCCAATGTCAAGCAAGAGAGGGGACGGTACAGTTTCTTGTTTTCGCCAATCTGTGCATAAAAGGTTCCAATCAGGGTTGAAGGGCGTAAATCTTTGATATGTAACTGGGGCTTATAGGTGATGTTGGGATAATCATCCATGTGCCATGAGGCATGGAAGGTATTGCTGTATATGAGAAAGATAACAACCAATAGAAGCGCGGCGCTAAAGATAGTCCTGTAACATGTAAAGGTTTTTTCGTTTAACATTTCATTTATTTCTTTCGATACTTACCTAATTCTGCAATATACCGGGATTTCTCTTTTGATCTTCCGGCAATCTCCCGGATAAGCAACTCTTGCGAGACAGGCACCATTAGGTTCTCGTCAAAAAGATCTTTTAGAGCGTATACTAATCCAGTTACCCGGACCAGGGAAAACAGTCTGTCCAAATATCGCTCAGCATCTTCCTTATCATTTGTCCTCAGGTTGATTTCAATAAGCCATAATAGCGCCGAAACGTGTCTTGCATCAGTTGAAACAGCCGATTTCAAAAACCATTCTGCCCGTTCATATTCTCCCATCAGACTAAGGCATTTTCCAATATTTACAATCGCTTTTCTATAATCTGGCCTCAGTTTCAATGCTTTTTTAAAATTTGTATGGGCTTGTTTGGGCCTGTTCTGGTTCAATAGGATAAGACCCTTCAGATTGAAATACTTATGGCTCCCGGAGCGTTTTGAAATTGCCACTTCAAGATTATTCATGGCTTTTGTACAATCCCCAAGTCTCGTGTATGCCAGTGCCACTCCATAATGCATTTCTGCGAGCCCTGGATGGATCTTTAGTGCCTCTTTCCACAAGTCAACCGCCCTCCTATAATCGCCTGTCCTAATACATATATTGGCCATACTGTTAAATGATAAAAGCACATGATTTCTGCTGTGCGCTTTAAGATTAAGGGAATTTTCATACAATTCCACGGCCTTACCATAATTACCCCTTCTCTCGTAATATCCCCATGCTAAATTATGAACCGGACGCATCATTCCCGGGGCCTTTTTCTTGGCGTCTTCCCATAGCACCCTTTCCGTTGCCCATGCCATATTCCTGATAAAAGTGCCGGTACCCAGGCCGACAAGTAAAAGAATACAGAAGGAAACCAGTGCATAAAACATAGACCGCCTTTTATCATAATAATAATCCAACACCCTCTTTATACCGATTGAAACAGGAAGAAACAAAAAGAGAGACGGCAGGTAATTCCTGTGTTCAAAAATAGGTTCAAGGTTAAGGATAGTTGATTCTATGAGATGATTGAGGAAAAAAAAGAGGATGGCAAAAGAGAGTAACGGCATCCTTCTTATATGCCACAAACCCAATGCTATAAGAATCAGGACCAAACCAATGGATGGCAACGTGTTCCATGGGTCTAATAGGGATGTTGAGATCACTACGTCATGTTCAATGGACAACCGCGTCGGTACCGAATAAAAGATCTGGCTCAAATAGAAAATAAGGATCCTTGGTTCTGTCATCAATCGCTGCATCGGGGTAAAAAAACGATTTTCATAATCGCCGAGAATCAATGTAAGGGGATTGGAACGTAAAAAAACCAGGGAACCAAAAACAATGATACAAACCCCGACTCCCACTGTAATCCAGATAAAGAGGCTTCTTGTCTTTGCCTGACTCAGATCATGAAAAAATGTCATTTCCACCAGCAGCAAAGAAATGGGCAGGAGAATAACGTTTTCCTTGGAGGCTAATCCAAGCAGATAACTGATGAAACAACAGCAAAAGAAGATGGCCTGTTGCTTATAAGAGTTGTCGAATCTGCCCTTTATGTAGAAAAGAATACTCAGGACATAAAACATGGCGGCCATGGATGCCATACGCTGTACAATATAGGTCACTGCCTGGGTCTGTATGGGGTTGATTGCCCAGAGAGTGGCGGTCAGGAGGGCAATGAAATATTCATTGCCGTGATACCTGTCTCTCATATTAGGTGTTTTCAAGATATTATAAACGGTCAGGTATAAAAAAAAAGCTGTCAAGAAATGAATGGTGATGTTGACAACATGATAACCAACCACATTTTTCTTGCCAAAATACCAGTTAATTGCCAGGGTCAGGCAGGAGAGTGGACGATAAAATCCTTCATTTAGGTCGGATTGCTGGTCAGGATGGGCAAAAAAGCTTTTAATGAGAGATTTTGGTTGTAAATCGTTTATGTGTAAATAACTGTTATTGATGATAACGTGGTAATCATCCATATGCCAGGAGGCATAAAAGGTGTTGCAATATATGAGCAGTACAAGAAAAAAAAGAAACACAAAAGCCCTACAACCCCTGTAGGCGGGCCATGTTTTTCCTCTATCTAACATATTATCGCCAATCAAATAGGTAAAAAAAAAGGGGGGAAGCCCCCCTTTTTGTTTTAATTTCAAACGTCGGCATTAATTACGACCATGAACCAATGCCACCTCCCATTGTAGCCGTGTATGTAGTGTCTCGCGGGCACCTTCCGCTGTCATCTCCTACTATTACCTCTATTTGCCCTGTAACACTGCCTGTGAGGGTAACACTACTGGTTGAGTTATTCATGGACAGTTGCTCTGCATCTATAAGGTTTTGAATAGTAGGCATTGACGTGTGTAACGGGTCGGCATAATAGCTTGATAAGGCTGCAAGGACATTCTGGGCATCCCCTTCCGCATAGCCGCAATACGCCTTGTCGCGATATGAGATGAAATTAGGGATCGCGATGGCCGCCAAAATACCGATGATCGCGATAACGATCATCAACTCAATAAGCGTAAAACCTTTTTCCTTTTTCTTGATATTTAACATTTTTACCTCCTGAAAAATCAGTTTCTGATCATGATCAAAATCTAAAAAAAATACCTAAAATGAATAACTCACCTCCTTTATCCAAAAACATTTTTAAAATAAAACGGTACCGACTATATACTATACAATTATCATGCCATAAAACAGCATTTTTAGTTCGGTTTGTCAATCCCTTTTATTTTTAAATACTTACAGTGCATTTTTATCTATTGAGCAGAATTTAGTTTTCTCATTTCATCGTTTCTGCTAAATTTTGACATTTTTTGTAACATAAACAACAATTTTTGTCACGTTATAAAATTGACAGACTCGTAAAAAGTCCATTTTATCGTCACTCCAGCGACTATAATATTCCCAGTTTATCCAGGCGGTATCTCAATGATCTCATACTGATGCCCAGGAGTTCGGCAGCCCTTTGCTTTGAACCATAGGTCATTTTTAAAGCCTTTATAATATACTCTTTTTCAATTCCGGCAATAATACTGTCGAGTTCAATGCCCTCCGGGCCCAGATCAAACTGTCGCCTGCTTCCCCCGGAAAGCCGGCCTCGAAACCTGGAGAGGGTCAGGCTCTCCGGTAAAACAATGTTGGAGGTCTCAAGGGCCACGCTCCGCTCAATTATGTTTTCCAGTTCCCTGACGTTTCCAGGGAAAGAATATTGCGCAAGAATATCCATAGCATAAGTGGAAATTTTCTTAATATCTTTCCCAAATTCCAGAGAGTATCTCTCGAGAAAATGCCGGGCTAACAAAGGCAAATCCCCATCTCTCTCCCTCAGGGGAGGCATGGCGATATTGATGACATTAAGCCTGAAATAGAGGTCTTCCCTGAAATTCTTATCCATAACCTCCTGTTCAAGTTCCCTGTTGGACGCGGAAATAAACCGGACATCCACATTTTTTTCCTCTGTACCTCCTACCGCGGTAAATGTTCTCTCCTGAATCACCCTCAGAAGCTTTACCTGGATAGCCGGACTCAGATCTCCAACCTCATCAAGAAAGACCGTTCCCCCGTCCGCCACATCAAACAGGCCTTCTTTGTCTTTGCCTGCACCCGTAAAGGCCCCTTTCCTGTAACCGAATAATTCACTTTCTATCAAATTTTCCGGCATCCCTGCACAGCTAATCACCACAAAAGGCTTTTCTCTTCTGTCGCTTAATTGATGTATAGCCCTTGCCGCCAATTCTTTTCCGGTCCCGCTCTCACCCGAAATAAGGATATTCGTCCTTGTCCGGGAAACTTTCTTTATAAGATCATACACCTTCCTCATCTGGGGGCTCTCTCCCACAAGACAATCAAAATGATAGCGGCTTTTTAATCGGTCTTCCTCCTTTGATTCTGGCGATTTTTTGGATCTCAGAGCATCTTTTACAATTTTCTTAAATTCCCTGACCTTAAATGGTTTGGGGATATAATCATAGGCCCCCTCTTTCATGGCCTCAACAGCGGTTTCGGCAGTGGCAAAAGCTGAGATTAGAACCACCATGGTTTCAGGGCTCACGGTCTTGGTCTTCTTCAGGACACCTATACCGTCAATATTCCTCATGCGTATATCGGTAATGACAAGATCAAAACTTTCTTTATCCAGAATTGTGCAAGCATTCTCGCCGCTTTCAGCAAGCGTTACCCGGTAACCTTCCTGTGTCAACATGATCTCCAGGAATTCCCGCATACTCTTTTCATCGTCAACGACCAGAATGCGCCTTGTTTCTTTCCCAGACAATCTTACCTCCAACCATAGTCATTTCGTTTCTACCTCTCAGGGCTTTTCCGATAAAAGGAGAATTCTTACTTTTGGAAAGAATATCCTCTTTCTTCAGTATATACTCATATTCAGGATCGATTAATGCCAGATCAGCTTGAACGCCTTCAACCAGGCGGCCACCTGAAACTTCGAGAATTGATGCAGGATTGTATGACAATTTCCTGATCGCTTCTCCTAATTTTAATATCCCTTCCCTTACAAGCTGAAGCGTTAAAGGCAGGGTGGTTTGAAGCCCAATCATACCGAATGCTGCTTTATCAAACTCCAATTCTTTTTCCAGCGGGCTATGAGGGGCGTGGTCCGATGCAATAACATCTATGACGCCTTCGGCCAACCCCTTCTTGATCGCAAAAACGTCATCTTTCGTTCTCAAAGGGGGCTTCACCTTTGCATTGGTATCATATCCCATGACGGCATTATGATCCAGACTGAAATAATGGGGTGCCGTTTCTGCAGTAACAGGTATTCGGTCATCCTTAGCCCTTCTGATCAATTCAACCGATCCTGCTGTGCTCACATGGGCTATATGCACCGGACAACCGGTTAGCCTGGCGAGTGATATCTCCCGAAATATCATGATCTCTTCACTGGCTGCCGGAATACCTGGGAGGCCGATCCGGGTCGAAACAACACCCTCATGCATCATACCCGCACTCGACAGGCTGATATCTTCTGAGTGTGAAATAACCACAAGCCCCTGGTGATTTGCATACTCAAGAGCCCTTCTCATCACCTCGCTGTTTACAACAGGAAACCCGTCATCAGACACGGCCACGGCACCCGCTTCTTTTAAGTCGCCAAACTCGGTGAGCGTTTCGCCTTTCTGCCCCATCGTAATAGCTGCAATAGGATAGACTCTGGCCAGATTTGCCCTTTTAGACTGCTCCAATACAAATTCCGTAACAGACCGGCTGTCATTCGGTGGTATGGTATTGGGCATGCAGGCCAGCGCCGTAACCCCCCCTGCCACTGCCGCCCTTCCCCCTGTTTCTATAGTTTCCTTGTATTCGTGCCCGGGCTCTCTCAAATGAACATGCATATCAACAAGACCCGGGATAACCAGCCTGCCGGAGGCATCGATGACCCTGAGTCGGTGTTCTCTGTCTTCAAATACACCCGGGGGTAAAATTTTAGAGATTTTGCCCCTTTCAATGATCAAATCAGCCTTTTCAACAACCCCTTGAACCGGGTCAACAAGCTCACCAGACTTAATCCACGTTATCACTTCTTGTATCCTCCGATTAAAAAATAAAGCAGGGCCATGCGAACGGCAACACCGTTAGTCACCTGGTCAAGAATGACGGAATATGGACCGTCTGCCACTTCAGAGGATATCTCCACTCCTCGATTCATTGGCCCGGGATGCATTACAATTACATCATTTTTTGCGCCTTTTATCATTTCCCCTGTCAATCCAAAAAAACTCGCATACTCTCTAATTCCCGGGAACAGGACCTTGCTCTGTCTTTCAAGTTGGATCCGAAGTAACATAACCACATCCTTTTTCTTGACCGCTTCAACCGGATCGCAAACTACATTAACTCCAAGGGTTTCAATGCCGACAGGGATCATGGTTGGCGGCCCGGACACAGTAACTTCAGCACCCATCTTAGTTAGACCTATAATATTTGATCTGGCCACGCGACTGTGGGAGATATCCCCGATGATTGCTATTTTTAGTCCTTTGATCCTCCCCTTTTTCTCCCTGATAGTGAACAAATCAAGCAATGCCTGTGTCGGATGCTCATTTGTCCCGTCTCCGGCATTAATTATTCCGGCCTTGATTTCTTTAGCTAATAGGTGAGGGGCACCGCTTGAAGGGTGCCTCAAAACAATGAGATCAGGGTTCATTGCCTGAAGGTTCCTGGCGGTGTCTATAAGGGTCTCTCCTTTAACCATACTGCTTCCCGAAGCAGAAAGGCTGACAGTATCGGCACTGAGTCTTTTTGCCGCCATTTCAAAGGATGTTCGGGTCCTCGTGCTTGGCTCATAAAAAAAATGGACAACGCTTTTACCCCTCAATGTTGGCACCTTTTTGATATCCCTTGTGGAAATCTCTTTGAATGATTCGGCCGTGTCTAAAATAAGTTCAATATCATCAACGGACAACTGTCCCATACCCAGCAGGTCTTTATGGCTAAATTTCTTCACCTGATACTCCTTGCAAAAAAAACCTCCTTGCCAGCAAACCGGCAAGGAGGTTTTTTTTGTTGCCACTGTATCCAATCATATTTTAATTGTAATATTTAGAAATAATATTCATTTGTTCATGTACTATTAAAATCAAAAACCTAAAAAAGCAAGCCTAAAAAATTAAAAGTTTAAAACTACGCTCCGGACTCATTATCCATTTGTTCAGCCTTGGAACCTTTCTCATCTTTCACACCGGCGTCTTTACTGGCCACATCAGAAGACTTATCATTTTTCTTATTAGCAGCTTTCTTTTCTTCTTTTTTGACTTTTTGGTCTTTTTGCTCTTTTTTGGGTTTGTCTACCTGGCTCTTTTTGGTTTTTGTCCTTTTGACCTTTTTCCCGCCGGACTTCTTTGATTCCTCAGGGGGTAAAAGCTGAACAATAGAAATAGGTGCACCATCTCCTTTTCGCGTGCCTTTTTTTATAATTCTGAGATATCCACCCTGTCTGTCAAGATACCGATCCTTCAATTCATCAAACAGCCTGTGGGTGACCGCCTTGTCTTTTATATATGCAAGGGCCTGGCGTCTTGCGTGGAGGTCGCCCCGTTTGGCAAGAGTGATCATCTTTTCTGCCACAGGCCGTATTGCTTTTGCTTTCGCATCTGTTGTTTCGATCTGTTCATGCTTGAATAAAGAGGTCACCATGTTCCTCAGCATAGCCCTGCGGTGACTTGAATTACGCGCTAATTGCTTGCCTGCAATCCTGTGCCTCATTTATCTTCATCCTCTTTTTCATTATCTGCTGGTTTCTCGGGCGGGAAATTATCCAGTTTCAAGCCTAATGTTAGTCCCATTTCATCAAGTATTGATTTAATTTCATTCAGGGATTTCCTGCCAAAATTTTTAGTTTTCAGCATCTCTGTTTCCGTTTTCTGAACTAACTCGCCAATCAGAGTGATATTGGCATTTTTCAAACAATTGGCAGAACGCACAGATAATTCAAGCTCTGACACCGGCCTGAAAAGATTTTCATTCAGTTTTTCTTCTTTTTCCTCTTCTTCTTCTTCCACAGGCTCAGGTTCTTCTTCAAAATTAATAAACGTATTCATCTGCTCCTTGAGAATCTTAGCCGCATATGCTACTGCGTCCTCAGGTAAAACACTGCCATTGGTCCAGACTTCCAGGGTCAGCTTATCATAATCCGTAATCTGCTCCACCCTGGCGTTTGTCACTACATAGTTTACTTTTTGAATCGGTGTAAAAATTGCATCAATGGGTATAACACCAATCGTCTGATCATTCGCCTTGTTCTTTTCAGCGGGAACATATCCCTTTCCCGTCCAAACGACCATCTCCATATCGAGCTTGGCTTCATTATTCAGCGTTGCAATATGTTGCTCGGGATTCAGTATATCAACCAGGCCATGCGTCTCGATATCCCCCGCCCTTACTACCCCTTTATCTTCCCGGGAAAGGTGGATTACTGCTTCTTCATCATCAATGATACTCAATCTAACCTCTTTCAGATTCAGTATGATATCAGTCACATCCTCAAGTACCCCAGAAATAGTGGAAAATTCATGGAGTACACTATCAAACCTTACGGAAACGATTGCCGCTCCCTGCAGGCATGACAATAAAATCCGCCTTAAGGAATTACCAATCGTGATCCCAAACCCTCTTTCGAGCGGCTCGCAGATAAATTTCCCATATGAATTTGAATAGCTATCCTGATCGATTTCAATCCGTTTGGGTTTTATCAATTCCCGCCAGTTCTTGTTTTTTAAATCTACCAAAAAAGCCTCCCCTTTTGATTGACGATTTTTAATTGTCGATTGACACTACTCAATTTCAATCTTCAATAATTAATTCCCTATGCGTTATTTTGAGTATAACTCAACAATGAGTTGTTCCTGGATAGGCATTGTGATATCTTCTCGATTGGGCATTGCTCTTAAAGCCCCCATGAACTTCTCCTTTTCCACTTCAATCCAGCTGGGGATACCTCTCCTCACTACTGTCTCCATAGCTTCCAAAATCTGGGGGGCTTTGCGGCATTTTTCCCTTACCTCAACAACATCTCCCAGGCTCACCTGGAATGACGGGATATTGACCTTCCGGTTGTTTACCGAAAAATGATTATGCCTCACCATTTGTCTTGCCTGACTTCGAGAAGCAGCAAAACCCATTCTATATATGATATTGTCCAACCGGGATTCGAGCAAAATCAAAAGGTTCGTGCCGGTAATGCCTTTTTGTCTCTCAGCCCGATAATAATATCCCCTGAACTGTTTTTCCAAAACACCATAGAGCCGCTTAACTTTTTGTTTCTCCCTGAGTTGAACCCTGTAGTCCGAGAACTTGCCTCCTCTTCTCTGGCCATGTTGTCCCGGTGCATACGGTCTTCTCTCAAAGGCACACTTGTCACCATAACAGCGGTCACCTTTTAAAAACAGCTTCAGGTTCTCACGCCGGCAAAGCCTGCACGATGAACCGGTATATCTGGCCAAAATAGCCCCTCCTTAATTCGTTATTCGTTATTCGTTATTTTTTATTTGTTATAAATAATTTGTCACTTATTTCTATTATTACCACATTCCAAATTCCGCAATCCAAAATCTAAAATTGATTACACTCTGCGTCTCTTGGGAGCACGGCAGCCGTTATGAGGAATTGGAGTTACGTCCCTGATAACGCTCACCGTAAAACCATCTACCTGAAGGGCTCGCAAGGCAGCTTCCCGGCCCATACCTGGGCCCTTCACTCTTACTTCAGCCAGCCTCATTCCCTGGTCCATAGCTTGTCTGATAGCATCCCGGGTAGTAAGCTGTGCAGCAAAAGGAGTGCTCTTTCGCGACCCCTTAAACCCTGCCATTCCTGCAGTTGACTGCGCAATAACATTTCCTTCAGGATCAGTGACAGTCACTATAGTATTATTGAAGGTGGATTGTATATGGACAATTCCAGTAGGGACATTCTTCTTTTCCTTCTTGGCCTTGCCTCTCTTTCTTGCGGTTTTTGCCATCATATTCCCTCAAATTACTATTTTTTCTTTTTTCCCATAACAGCTCTGCGAGGGCCCTTCCTCGTCCTCGCATTCGTACTTGTCCTCTGCCCCCTGACAGGAAGGCCCTTTCTGTGTCTCAGCCCACGGTATGCACCTAAGTCCATTAACCTTTTTATGTTCATGGATACTTCCCGCCTGAGATCCCCTTCGACCATCTGCTTCTCATCTATTATCTTCCGGATGCCGGAAATCTGTTCCCCCGTAATATCATCCGATTTGATATTCCAGTCAATTCCCGCCTCAGATAGTATTTTCTGAGCAGAAGTTCTGCCAATACCATAGATATAAGTCAGGGCAATCTCCATCCTTTTTCCCTTCGGTAAATCAACCCCCGCAATTCTTGCCAATCTCAAACTCCTTTTTCTTAATGAACTATCAATATTTCACGGTATATGGATCATTGTTAATAACGAACCGGAATTGTTCCACCGGACTATCGAATCAGAACTAAACCATCAGCTATCGGCATATATTAGCCCTGCCTCTGTTTATGACGAGGATTATCACAGATCACACGCGTGATTCCTTTTCGTCTTATAATCTTGCATTTCTTACATATCTTTTTAACTGACGGTCTCACTTTCATAGTAAAGGACTCCCCTTATACCTCGAAACAGTACTATTTATTACCACGATAAACAATCCTCCCCCTGCTTAAATCATAGGGAGATAACTCTACTACAACCTTGTCTCCTGGAAGTATTTTGATAAAGTGTTTTCTCATCTTGCCAGAAATATGACCTAAAACCCGGTGGCCATTTTTTAGTTCGACTCTAAACATAGCATTCGGCAAAGTTTCAATCACGACTCCTTCGACCTCAATCGCCTCTTCCTTTGCCATATTGTCTTCCTAACTGACCTACCGGACTCAGAAATTCCAAAATCTTCAGTTACCTCACCTTCCCGAACCCCTTTTTCATGAAACCTTCATAATGCCGGGTCAGCATATGGGACTCAATCTGATTTGTTGTGTCCATGGCAACACCAACCACGATCAAAAGGGCAGTCCCGCCAAAATAAAACGGTACATTCAGTTGATAGATCAAAATATTAGGCAGGACACAAACGGCCGACACATAAATGGCGCCAGAAAAAGTGATCCTTGTCAATACACGATCAATATAGTCTGCCGTATGCTTTCCCGCCCTGATTCCAGGAATAAACCCTCCAGATCTCTTCATATTATCAGCCACATCAACCGGGTTGAAATGAACTGCCGTATAAAAATAGCAGAAAAAAACGATAAAGCTTACATAAATCAAACTATATACGACATGTCCTGGGTTTAAAAAATTTACGACATATTGAATCCAGGGAAACTCTTCTGCGTTAAGGAAATTTGCTATGGTTGCAGGAAACATTATGATGGAGGATGCAAATATCGGTGGAATAACCCCTGCAGTATTAACCTTTAAAGGCAGATGCGTACTCTGCCCCCCGTACATCCTGCGGCCAACAATCCTTTTCGCGTATTGGACCGGTATCCTTCTCTGTCCCCTTTCAACAAAAACAATTAGAGCTATGACACCTATCATGAGAGCCAGAACTAAAACCATAAAAAATGCAGTAAGCTCACCTGTCCCCATCAATCTAAAAGTATTTGCCACAGCTACAGGAAATCGGGCCACTATCCCGGCAAAGATAATAAGGGAAATCCCATTACCAATTCCACGTTCGGTGATCTGTTCTCCCAACCACATCAGAAAGGAAGTTCCAGCAGTGAGTGTAATCACAGTAAGGAGTCTGAAGCCCCAGCCTCCGACAGGGACAATCATGGCTCCTCCTGGACTGGACATATTTTCAAGACCAACTGCAATACCAAAACCCTGGATAATACTCAAAAAAACTGTGCCGTACCTTGTGTATTGTATGATTTTTTTCCGTCCCTGCTCGCCTTCCTTTTTAAGTTTTTCAAGGTACGGTATGACAACAGTTAGGAGTTCTAAAATAATGGAAGCGCTAATATATGGCATTATTCCGAGAGCCATCACGGACATCTGACTAAGAGCACCGCCAGAAAACATGTCAAAAAGCCCGAAAAGGGTGCCCTGTCTTGCACTAAAAAATGCCGCCAGAGCTGTTCCGTCTATCCCGGGTGTCGGGATATGGCACCCCACCCGATAAACGGTAAGCATGAGGAGCGTAAAAATAATCCTCTTTTTCAGTTCCGGTATCTTGGGAATATTTCGAAAACCGCCGATCATGGACTTAGCTCCACTTTACCCACATTATATATCTTCAACCGTGCCGCCTGATGCCTCTATTTTTTTCTTAGCAGTCTTGCTCACTTTGTGGATTTTAACAACCACACGGTGAGAAATCTCACCATTCCCAAGAAGCTTGATCCCCTCTTTTGCTTTTTTGACCAGCCCAGCCTTTACAAGAGAATCCGGATCAACAGTGGCGTTCGGTTTAAATCGGTTCAGATCTTCAACATTTACAATACTGTACTGTTTTTTAAATATGTTCGTAAAACCGCGTTTTGGAAGCCGTCTTTGAAGGGGCATCTGTCCACCCTCAAAGCCAGGACGAGGCCTACCTCCTGAACGCGATCTTTGTCCTTTATGACCTCGACAAGAAGTCTTACCATGCCCGGAACCCGGCCCCCTACCGACCCTTTTCCCCTTTTTTCTCGAACCCTCAACCGGTGAAAGCTCATGAATCTTCATTGCTTAACTCCCAACAAGACCTCAGTCGATTTTGACAAGGAAAGAAACCTTCTCAATCATCCCCCTTATGGCAGGGGTATTTTCCAGTTCAACTGTCTTATTCAGCTTTGCAAGCCCAAGCCCTCTTAAGGTTTGACGAATTTTCTTGTTTTTTCCTATTCCGCTTTTCACAAGCGTAAGTCTGATTGTATCAGCCATTATTACAACTCATTTTATCATTCCACGGTTTAATCTAAATCCTTAACAATTAATGCCTAATTTCAATAGACGGCTTCATTTTCTGTATTTTCCAGCAGGTACGGCTACAAACCCTTTTTAGTCAATCAGTTCCTCAATTTTTTTTCCTCTTCGGCGGGCAATCTCTTCCGGACTGCGCATAGAACGCAATCCTCCTATTGTTGCTTTAACCAGATTGTGAGGATTGTGGGATCCAAGGCACTTTGTAAGTATATTCTGGATGCCCGCTGCCTCCAGAACCGCTCGAACCGCGCCTCCGGCGATTAAACCGGTTCCAGGTCCGGCAGGTTTTAAAAAAACTCGACCGGCGCCAGACTCTCCGATTATCTCATGTGGAATTGTTGTATTTTGCAAGGGGAATTCCGCCATATCCCTTTTGGCCTTCTCGATTCCCTTCCTGATTGCTTCAGGGACTTCGTTAGCCTTCCCAAGTCCACTTCCAACCATCCCTTTGCCGTCGCCGACAATGACAATAGCGCTGAAACTAAACCGTCGACCACCTTTCACGACCTTTGCAACGCGGTTGATGTGAACTACCTTTTCAATTAATTGGCTTTCATCCTCTTCCTTGAACAATCCCTCTCTCCCCATGTATTGGTCTACCGCCGGCAGACAAGTTATCAATCATAGCTTAAAGAATTCACAGCTTTAAAACTCCAGTCCATTTTTACGTGCTGACTCAGAAAGGGCTCCTACTCGACCATGGTATAGAAATCCATTTCGATCAAAGATAACCTTCTTGATTCCCTTCTTAAGTGCCCGATTCGCGATTTCAGCACCAACTACCGCAGCCCCCTCCTTGTTTCCACCTTTCTTCCCATCCTTTAAGCTCAGATCCTTTTGCAATGAGGACGCTGACGACAGAGTTCTGCCTGTAGTATCGTCGACAATCTGAGCATAAATATGCTTCGAACTCCTAAAAACACATAAGCGGGGCTTTACGGAAGTACCCCGAATCTTCTTCCTTACCCTTATCTTTCTTCTTAATCTTGCCTCCGCTCTACTAACGACACTCATGCCAACAACCTCTTTATCTTCAATTTTATCTTTGGTTATTTCTCTTTTAATAACAATTCAGGTCTTTCAAAGATACTTCTTTTACAGGATTTATGCAGTGGCCCCTGCTTTACCCGCCTTTCTACGGATAACCTCATCAGCATATTTAATACCCTTCCCTTTATAAGGCTCCGGTTTTCGAAAACCCCGGATTTTCGCGGCAGTCATCCCTAACAGCTCTTTGTCAATTCCATTTAGTATAATTTTTGTCTTTTCAATACTTGCGTCAATTCCGTCAGGTAACTCAAAATTTATTGAGTGTGAATATCCTAAATTGAAAATAGCCACTCTACCCTTTAGTTCAGCCCTATATCCAACTCCAACAATCTCAAGTATCTTTTCAAATCCATTCGTCACGCCAGTCACCATATTATCGATCAATACTCTAAAAAGGCCATGAAGAGACTTTGATTCCTTTGTTTCGTCAGCCACTGATATTATGATTCTATCTTCATGCTTATCCACCTTGACCTTGGGATGAATTCTTCTCCTGAGTTCACCCTTAGGTCCTTTCACTGTGAGGAGATCACCATCAAGTTTGATTTCAACTCCTTTTGGTATGGTAATAGGTTTCTCACCTAAACGTGACATTAAGAACCTCCATAAAATCGCAAAGTGATTTTATCACCATAATGAACAGAGTATTTCACCGCCAACGCGTATTCGGCTCGCCTCTCTATCGGTCATGAGCCCCTTTGACGTTGAAATAATATTGATGCCATATCCATTTAGCACTTTTGGAATTTCATTGTATCCTGCATACACACGGCAGCTTGGTTTGCTTATTCTCTTAAGGCCTTCAATGACGGGAACCCCATCCTCATCATACTTTAAAAAGATTCTAATATGCTTATGTCCACCATCGGAAATAATCCTAAAATTTCTGATATAACCTTCAGATTTAAGAACGCTGGCGATATTTATCTTAATTTTTGAACTGGGAACATCCACCTGTTCATGGGAGGCTTTAAGGGCGTTCCTGACTCTTGTCAGCATATCGGAAATTGGATCGGTCATAGCCATTTGTTCAACTCCATATTATGGTGTATTGGACATTATATCCGTATATGGATGGAAAGTCTTTTCTTAGCAAGCAATCGTCTTATACCACTTAAATAGTAATCAGTAAGGACTAAGCAGTAGGCAGTAGGTACTAAGCAGTTTAAAAATTGCTTACTGCATACTGCCTTCTGCTTACTTCTATTTACCAGCTCGACTTAATAACTCCCGGGATTTCACCTTTTGATGCCAAGCTCCTGAAACAGATACGGCAGATTCCAAATTTCCTTATGAAAGCCCTACTCCGTCCACAAATGGGGCACCTGTTATAGTGACGGGTTGAAAATTTCTGTTTCCTCTGGGCCTTAACAACAAGTGATTTTCTCGCCAAAATAACCTCCCAATCAACTCCTAAAAGGCATCCCTAAATTTTTAAGTAAAAAATGGCCTTCGGCATCGGTCTTTGCCGTAGTCACGATAGAGATATTGAGTCCTTTCATTTTATCCATTTTGTCGTAGTCAATTTCTGGAAAAATGATATGTTCCTTGATCCCGATACTGCAATTGGCGCGGCCGTCAAATATCCTATCCGGTAACCCTCTAAAATCTCTCACCCGTGGTAAAGCCACATTAAAAAGTTTGTCCAGGAAATCGAACATCCTGTTCCGTCTTAATGTCACCATGCATCCTATAGGCATTCCCTGCCGTATTTTGAATCCGGCGATAGATCTTCTTGCTTTTGTTATTACCGCCCTTTGACCAGCAATCAAGGAGAGTTCTTCAACACCGGAATCAAGTATTTTTATGTTTTGTATAGCTTCTCCCAGGCCCATATTTAAAACAACCTTCTTCAAGCGAGGAACAGCCATGATACTTTCATACCCGAATTCCTTCATCATGGCGGGTACCACTTCTGTGCGGTATTTTTCATTCAACCGTGACAACTCTTCCTCCTCAATATTTTTCTCTTCCCATCATAAGGACCCATGGAAAACAATCGACCAAGATTCCATCTTGTTTAGCATTTATCCACAAATTGACGATTTTCGATTGAAGACTGACTATTTCAATAAAATGCACTCGACCCCTGAATAGTCAATCGTCAATATTCAATGGCAAATTTCCACTCCCATTACTCATCCATTGGTTCGCCACACTTCTTGCAAATGCGTACTTTTGAGCCATCATCGAGTATTCGATTGCCAATCCTTGTGGGTTCAGCGCATTTATTACAAACGATCATTATTTTGGAAATATCAAGAGCAGCTTCCTTTTCAATAATTCCACCCTGGGCAGTCTTCGCACTGGGCTTGGCATGCCTTTTGGCCATATTGACTTTCTCAACAATAATACGCCCTTTCTCAGAATTAACTTTTAAAACCGCGCCGATTTTTCCTTTCTCTTTTCCAACAATAACAATAACCTTGTCATTTTTTTTTATTTTAGGATGCTTTTTTTTCACTTCTACTGCTCCCAACCCCACCCTGATTTACTTATGAAAGTCAATGCATAAATTGCAAAGCTCCAGGAGGGCACGCTGATGTTTTCGATGTGAAAACAAGTCTACCGGAGGCAGACGGGAACCTAAAGGACTTCTGGAGCTAAAGAAATAATCTTCACAAAATTCTTGCTTCTCAATTCTCTCGCTACAGGCCCAAAAATCCTTGTCCCAATAGGCTCTCCTTGCTGACTGACCAAAACGGCTGAGTTATCATCAAACTTTATATAGGACCCATCAGACCTGCGAATACCTTTTGCGGTCCTGACAATAACCGCTCGAACAACGTCACCCTTCTTGACCTTTGAGTTAGGCATCGCCTCTTTTACCGATACAACGATAATATCTCCTACGCTTGCATATCTTCTCTTTGACCCACCTAATACCTTTATACAGGAGAGCAATTTAGCCCCAGAATTGTCAGCAACTCTCAATTTTGTTTGCGCCTGTATCATCTTATCAACTCCGATGCACTATTCTTGCGTCCACTCAGCTTTAACCTCTAAATTTTTCAATAATATCTAAAACCTGCCATCTCTTGCGCTTGCTAATAGGCCGGTTTTCAATTATCCTGACCTTATCCCCGATTTGACACATATTTTGAGGATCATGGGCCATGTGCTTAGCGCGCCTTCGGAGATATTTGTTATAGGTCCGATGTTTGGTTAACCGTTCAACCAGAACCAGGACGGTCTTGTCCGAACTATTGCTTATAACCTCCCCTTCCAGCTTTTTTCGTAACCCACGCTTTGTCATCACTCCCCCACGTTATCTACTTGTACTGGAGATTTCCAATTCCCTGATTACTGTTTTTACACGTGCTAATATCCTCTTGGTTTTGGGAATTATTGCAGTATTACCTAATTGTCCGGTAGCCTTCTGGAACCTCAAATTAAACAATTCCTGGCTTGCATCTCTTTCCTTCTCTCTGAGTTCTTCCTCAGTTAACTCTCTCAACTCCCTGGGCTTCATAAGTTTATGCTCTCCTGCTTACAAATCTTGTGGCAATAGGCAGCTTATGTCCAGCCAACCGGAAAGCCTCGGCAGCCATACTTTTTGCCACCCCCTCCAGTTCATACAAAACCCTTCCCGGCTTTATCACGGCCACCCATTTATCAGGGGTACCTTTTCCTTTGCCCATCCTTGTCTCAGCAGGTTTCTTACCAACAGGCTTATCAGGAAATACTCTAATCCAGATTTTCCCCCCCCGCTTTACGTGTCGCGTTACAGCAATTCGAGCTGCTTCGATCTGCTGGGCAGACATATGGCCGCATTCTAACGCCTGCAGCCCGTAATCACCAAATTCCAGAGTACTGCCTCGAAGGGCCTTTCCTTTCGTTCTACCTTTCTGCCTTTTGCGGTACTTAGTTTTTTTTGGGCTCAACATATGAGTTTCCTATTCTTCTTTATTTTTATTTGGCAGAATTTCACCCTTGAAAATAATTACCTTTACGCCAATCACGCCATACGTTGTAAATGCCTCGGCAAAACCATAATCTATGTCAGCTCTAATAGTATGAAGTGGGACCCTGCCCTCCCGATACCATTCCCGCCGGGCCATCTCGGCACCACCCAATCTACCGCTACACGTGATTTTGATACCTTGGGCCCCAAACCTCAAAGCTGCGCTAACGCTCCTTTTCATGGCACGCCTGAAAGCAATCCTTCGAACCAATTGCAGTGCTATATTCTCTGCAACCAACTGTGCTTCAACCTCCGCTTTTCTCACCTCTTGAATATCAATGATAACTTCACGTTTAATTTCATTTTCCAGGTCTCTTTTTAGCTTTTCAATTTCAGCGCCCTTTTTCCCTATTACGATACCTGGTCTCGCAGTGTGCATACGAATTCGAACCTTATCAGCTGCCCTTTCAATCTCTATCCTCGCCACTCCGGCCTGGTATACCCTCTCTTTTAAAAACTTCCTTATTTTATAATCTTCAAGGACAAAACTACTGTATTCTTTACCAGCAAACCATCTTGAGTCCCAATTTCTGTGAACTCCCAATCTAAAACTGATTGGATGAACTTTCTGTCCCAATATGCACCTCCGGTGTGGTTAGATACTTAATTATTGCCAGGCTACATTTCGTCCAAAATAACAGTCAAATGGCTTGTCCTTTTCCTTATTCTCGTTGCACGCCCAAGAGCTCGCGGCCGCCACCGTTTCAAAGTCGGACCTTCATCTGCAAATACCCTTTTGACATAAAGCGAGTCCACATCAACACCCGAATTTTGTTCGGCATTGGCAACCGCCGAATCAATCAGCTTCTTCAAAATTCGAGCACCCTTCAGGGAAGTAAAGGAAAGCATGTTTAATGCCTCTTCAATCTTCTTCCCCCGTACTTGATCCATTATCAAACGAACCTTCCGTGGTGATATCCTTACGAATCTTGCTGCTGCCCTTGTTTCCATTTCAAATCTTCCAACTTATCCCAATTTTGGGTAGTCAACTTTTATTTCTTCTTCCCTTTCAACCTGCTTTTCTTATCCCCTGCATGACCGTAAAATGTCCTTGTGGGGGCAAATTCGCCTAACTTATTTCCCACCATGTCTTCAGTTATAAAGACAGGCAGGAATTTTCTGCCATTGTGGACCGCAAATGTCAGGCCAACAAACTCAGGTGTAATTGTTGATCTTCGTGACCAGGTCTTGATGATCTTCCTACTTATGGTATCATTGGCGCTCTGTACTTTCTTTAATAAATGCTCATCAACAAACGGTCCTTTTTTTAGCGATCTTGGCAAAATCCTTTCTCCTGTTTAAGTAAGTTAGACTTACCTCAAAAACAACTATCTCTGTAACAGTTTAGCTCTTTGAAAATATCGATCACGCATTGTAAGACCTGCCTGCCGCCCGCCTGCCGTATTGCGGGCAGGTACTGTTTTCAAAGCGCTAAACGATTACCTATTTCTTTCGCTTTTTTATGATCAGCTTATCACTCGATTTCTTCACACGGGTCTTGTATCCTTTAGTCGGGACGCCCCATGGTGTCACTGGATGACGTCCACCAGAGGACTTCCCCTCTCCTCCACCGTGGGGATGATCAACAGGGTTCATTGCAACACCTCTCACATGGGGCCTTTTCCCTAACCATCGATTCCGTCCTGCTTTTCCTATTGATATGTTTTCATGGTCCAGATTGCCAACCTGACCAATGGTCGCCTTACAATCCTGGAGAACCATTCGCACTTCGCCGGAAGGAAGCTTCACTTGGGCATATTTCCCTTCCTTAGCCATTAGTTGAGCATAATTTCCAGCACTTCTTGCTAACTGCCCCCCGTGTCCTATGTTCAACTCAATATTATGAATTGTAGTCCCGAGAGGAATCTCCTTCAAGGCAAGAGTATTGCCCGTTCTAATTTCCGAGCTTGGACCCGAAACCACCCGATCTCCCACTTTTAGATTATGAGGGGCTATTATGTACCGCTTCTCTCCGTCAGTATAATGCAAAAGGGCGATGTTTGCCGCACGGTTAGGATCATATTCAATAGAAGCTACTCTGGCAGTAATTCCGTCCTTGTCCCGCTTAAAATCAATCACCCGGTATGCGCGCTTATGACCGCCACCCCTGTGCCTCACCGTTATGCGACCTCTCGAATTCCGACCGCCTTTTTTCTTCAGGGGTTTTATGAGACTTCTTTCCGGTTTTTTGCTGGTTATCTCATCAAACGTGGAAGAAGTCTGAAATCTTCTTCCTGGCGACGTTGGTTTATTCGTCTTGATACCCATCTACTGCCCCACTTACTAATTCCAGCAATCTAATATGTTTTTTCTTCCTTCATATTTAAAACGGCGAAACCGCGTTTTATGAAATCGCAAAGCGATTTAATTTTCTACAGTCCCTTAAAAAAATCAATATTTTCACCTGGAGCCAATCTCACAATGGCTTTTTTCCAATCAGGTTTCTTTCCGGCATTCCTTCCCATCCGCCTGAGCTTCCCCTTCACATTTAAAGTCCTGACCTCAAGGACTTTTGCCTTCAAAAGTCTCTCCACAGCCTGTCTTATTTCTATCTTATTGGCCTTTCTGTCCACCTTAAAGGATATCTGATTACCCATTTCTTTCTGTAGATTTGCCTTTTCGGTGATGTGTGGCTCTTTGATCACCTGATAAACATCCACTATGAAATCAAAGCCTCCTCAATCTTACCTATGGCGGTTTGTTCCAAAAAAACGTGATCATATTTTAAAATATCATAGACATTCAGCCCCTGGTACCGCATGACCTTCACCCAGGAAACATTCTTCGACGATTTTTCCAGGTTTACCATTTTGTCATGTGTTACAATCAACGCTTTTTTTACGTCAAAATTCTTCATCACTTCTACAAATTCTTTCGTCTTGATCTTAGGAAGTTTTAGATCCTCTAGTATTACAAGTTTATCATCCCGAACTTTATCAGTCAGGGCCATACATACAGCAGATTTCTTGACCTTTTTCGGTACCTTGTGAACATGTGCGTGTGGGACCGGGCCAAAAGCCACACCTCCCCCCCTCCTTGTGGGAGAAGAAGCAGATCCAACTCTTGCTCGCCCTGTGCCCTTTTGACGCCATAATTTTGCACCCGAGCCTTTAACTTCCGCTCTGCTTTTTACCGAAGAAGTTCCAGATCTTCGATTACAAAGCTGGCTGACAACTACCTGGTGAAGAATATGCGTTTTTAGGGAAACATCAAAGACTTCATCTTTTAGTTCCACTTCGGATATTTTTTCATTTTGAAGATTATAAACATTCACGGCAGTCATTTCGCGCCTCTGAATTTAAATCAGATTGCCCCAAACCGGCTGCAGGAATCGAAACCTGCTTCTTGAATCGCCATGCTGTTTTGCCAGGGCCTTGCATTTTATTATGATATTTTACAGACTTCAACAACACTGTTCCGGCTTCCTGGTACTGATCCCTTAACCAAAAGCAGGTCCATTTCAGGTCTAACATCCACTACCTTGAGGTTTTTAATCGTTACGCGCTGACACCCCATCCTACCAGGAAGCTTTTTCCCTTTCTGAACTCGTCCGGGTGTTGCACTACATCCAATGGAACCGGGAATCCTGTGGGATCGTGATCCATGTGTTTTTCTTCCTCCTGAAAATCCCCATCTCTTAATAACCCCTGAAAACCCCCTGCCTTTGCTGACACCACTCACATGAACGATATCGCCCACACTGAAAATATCTGATTTTATCTCTTGACCAATGTCAAAGCCATCGGGATCATCAATCCTAATTTCGCCTAAATGGACAAAACACCCAGCCCCGGCAGCCCTAAAATGTCCTAAGGATGGCTTGTTTGAACGGCTTTCCTTTAGTTTTCCAAAACCTACCTGGATTGCATTGTAGCTTTCCTTTGCAAAGTTCTTTTTCTGCACCACCACACATGGACCGACCTTTAAAACAGTCACGGAAACACTCTTCCCTTCCTCAAGAAAATAACGTGTCATGCCAAGTTTTATGCCAAAAAGTTTTTTGACCATGGTTTTCTAACTCCAGATCAATCCGCCCTGTGTTCTGCGTATGCGTTAACCCCAATAAAACAAAAATAACTTGATGGGTAGGCGTTTACAAATTCGAATTGATTTTATAGCTTTATCTCCACATCAACCCCTGCAGACAAATCAAGTTTCATTAGCGAATCCACAGTCTGCTGTGTAGGGTCCAGAATATCTAATAAGCGTTTGTGGGTTCTTATTTCAAATTGTTCCCTTGATTTTTTATCAACATGAGGGGACCTTAAAACACAGTATTTATTGATTACCGTTGGGAGTGGAATTGGCCCGACAACACGCGCACCTGTTTCCTTCGCTGTCTCTACAATTTCTCTAGCTGATCTATCAAGCAGCTTGTGGTCGTAAGCCTTCAGGCGTATCCGGATCTTTTGCTTGGTAATCATGTTAATTTCCCTTATTCTATAATTTCACTGATAACGCCGGCACCAACAGTTCTTCCGCCTTCACGAATTGCAAACCTCAATTCCTTCTCCATCGCTATCGGCGTAATCAAATTAATCTCCATCGTCACATTGTCTCCCGGCATCACCATCTC
>JAUWMR010000097.1 GCA_030613055.1 Desulfobacteraceae bacterium | reverse complement strand
CTTTCAAGACAGATACCAGGTCAGCGTGTTACCTGTACCCAGTCTTGAAACCAACTTCCCAACCATAGGTATTAAAGAGCTTTTTGACCTGCTTAAGACTAAAACCTCGCTGGGTGATGCATTAATGGTTTCGGTTGCAAAAAGCCATTTAGCCTTCATTTCAACAATGGTTACCTGGGATAATGTACATTTTGAAAATATTTTTCCAGGCACTGTCTTGACCCCTGAAGAATTTTTGGAATAAAGCAGTCTTTAGAAACTATGTCTCAATCTCACATAGATCATATCGTTTTTGTATAGCTCCCCTTTCCTACTTCCGTGCGATGTCAAGATCCATCGGCATCATGGGTGTGTTTATCGTTTGGCTACGGATGGATTTGAACCCTGCCCGGAGCATGGCATCAGCAATAACGCCCTGATCTATTCCCATATCCTGACCCATCAGCGCGGATGGCAAATTACTCAACATATAGTTCTCAGG
This sequence comes from Desulfobacteraceae bacterium, assembly GCA_030613055.1. GTDB lineage: Bacteria > Desulfobacterota > DSM-4660 > Desulfatiglandales > Desulfatiglandaceae > JAUWMR01. Next base: position 4,841 of record JAUWMR010000097.1, on the reverse strand, counting down.
TTTGGTCCGCTCACAGGTAAGACCATCAGAAAGGCTGACAAAAACGCCACCCGGATTCAGGGCATCGTAAATCTTTTTTACAGGGCTATCTATATCGTGTATGGCATAATTAAGCGTCCCGCTTGCCCAGATCAAATCGTAACTCTCTCCAATAGGATCATGCATATAGTCTCCGCCCACGACCTCCATGCGGTCTTCCATTTCATATTCCTTGATGAATGTTTTTGCTATATCAACAACTGATGGTTTATCAAAAATAACACCTTTCATGCTTGGATGCGAGGCCACGATAGCTATTCCGATGACCCCTGGGCCTCCGCCGAGGTCCAGCATCTTTTCTAACGTTGGAAACTCCGGCAGACCCGAGACAAGCTCTACCGCCTGCTGGGCCGTGCCTGCCCGTTGGTAGTTGGCCATTGAGGCTGCATATCGAAGCCAGACCTCTTCGCTACCCATATCCGTTTCTTTTGATGGCAAAGGGGGGCCTTCCTTCACCAGCCTGGGTAAGTCGGCAATGGCGTCATCCTGCATCTGCGACATAAGGGTGAACATTTCTCCTATGAATGTCGGGCTTCCTTCCACCAGCGAGGCTTGCGTGACGGTTGTATTCTGATACACTCCCTTATTTTTTACTACCAGGTTGCTTGCAGACAGGCCGTCCAGAAAAAGCCTGGTATTCTCAGGATGAGTTCCTAATGCTTTTGCCACATCGTCAGATGATTTGGGTTCGCTCAAGTGATTGAACACCTTTAATTCGATACCTGTCAACAGTAGCTTTGATTGGATCGGCCCGCTGAGTATCCTATACAGCTCACTGAAAGTGACATTTATTTCCGGTAATTTCTTCATAGTTATTTCTCCTGCGTATTTAAAGGTTTGAGAGTCAAAAGTTCTCTATAATCCGCTGAAATGATTGTTGTCTGTTATGTCATTGCGAGCGAAGCGAAGCAATTTCCAGAATAAGAAGAAGCCACAAAACTAATGAGATTGCCACGTCGCTCGTTCCTCGCTCCTCGCAATGACAGGAGTACTTTAGACTGTCAAGTTAAAGGGCATTTAAGTTATTTCTGTCCTGGTCTGCAAGTAAAAAGGGGATATAGCATAAAATACCACTCCCCTTTTTAACATGTTAGATTTTTTAGAACCGATAGCTTACAGTGACACCGAGCATTCTGGGTTCACCATCCTGTACCAGTTCTCCCAGGCCCATGTTCGTCATGTCGTAAAGTGCGGTGACGTATTCTTCATCAAAGAGGTTTGTGCACCAGAATGAAATACCCATATTGTCCCCTTCATATCCAAGACGCAGGTTTACGAGTTCGTATGCCTCTTGTTTTAACGTGTTTTTGGCATCACCATAGAACTCCCCTGTGCCAAGGAAGTCAATTCTGCCAAAATAACCGCTTATATGCCGATAAGCGGCGCCAAGGTTATATGTATACTTGGGAGCGTTTTGAAGATAGTTGTCTTCAAAATCGTATATGGTGCCGTCACTTTGCAAAGCCTTCCAATCATCAAATTTTGATTCTGTGTACCCGAAACCGGCAAACAGATCCAAGTCCTGGACGGGACGTGCCTGGAGTTCCAATTCAAACCCCTGGGAATGGGCTTTTGCTGCATTTTCTATTATACTGCCTGTTATTGCCCACTCGACAACCTGTTTGTCATCGATATCGATGTAAAAAATCGATAAATTGGCAAGAAGCTTATTGTCAAGCCAGGAACTCTTTATTCCTGCTTCGTAATTCCAGGTGTATTCTGCATCAAAGTAAAACGCATTTTCACTCGCCGGCGTATAACCATAGTTATACCCACCGACCATATACCCCCTGGAAGCGGTAACATAGGTCATAACATCTTTGGCAAAGTCATAAGCAATAGAAACCTTCGGCAGCCACTCATCATAATCAAGATCTTTAGCAAGATCAACCGGGCCCGCAAAACCAATGCCTTTGAATTTGCCTTCCAGGTCCTGATGATCAAGTCGCAGTCCTGCAGTGAGGTGTAGTTTATCAAAAAGAGTATAGGTTCCCTGCCCAAAGGCGGCGTACCCATCAATATCCATATCTGTATCCGAAGTAAGTCCCCAGGCTGCCATCTTACCACTTATCTCAGTTTCCTCTTTAAATCCGTAAACACCAATCAGCCACTCAAAAGGACCATGGTTGTCAGGAGAGGATATTCTGAATTCCTCGCTCTTATGTTCAATCTCATATTCGTAACGAGCATCTCCCCAATTAAACCAGGGACCGGGATCAGCGGTGCAATCCATATCTCCATTATATTTATGTTCATAGTTACGCAATCCCGTAACAGACAAAAGATTGAATGAATCGCCCTTATATTTTAGGCGGAGTGTTTGGCCATTGCCTTCCTGCTTTGAATATTCATCCGTAATATTATGGCTTATCTTATAATTATCTGTTACGAAAGGCCCTGTTCTGAATCGATACCGAATGTTCTGGTCATCAGTATCCATGGCATCGGCGATAAAAGAAATATCCCAGTCCTCTGTGGGAGTCCAGCGCAACGTGGCACGCCCGTTTTTGTGGTCTTTTTCGGCTGTCTCATCATCATTGTTATATTCATTTTCCATGTAACCATCCGAGAGCTTGTATTGCGCGGCAACGCCTAAATATAATTTATCTTTCGCAATCGGGCCGCTGACATTCGCTCCAAAACGCCATGAGTTATAGCTGCCATATTCACTCAAGACTTTTGCCCTGAACTCGTTATCCGGCTGTTTTGTGACAAGATTAATAACGCCTGATTGGGAGTTTCTTCCATACAATGTTCCCTGTGGGCCCCTGAGAACTTCGACCCTTTCAAGATCAAGCAATTCGGTATTATACATATAATGCAAAGGATAATTCACATCATCCACATAAAACCCGGCAGGTGAATAGATAGAGGTATCAAAAGAAGAGATCCCTCGTATAATGAGCACATTCTCCGCTGATGACTCTTTCATGTGAACATTAGGTGCAAAACGAACAAGATCACTCGTATCTTTAATACCGGCATCCTCAAGCTGAATATCTGAGAAAACAGACACACTCATGGGCACGTCCTGCACGTCTTCCTCCCTTTTCTGAGCGGTGACCGTCATAGTCTCCAGTTTGTATTCTTCATCTGCTTTTTTCTCCTGGGCCGCTGCAGAAGGCGCAGAAAACAGATTTAAAGCCAGCGTGACTATAAATGTTGCAGCCACAATACTTGCCAACAAAAACCACCCTTTACGTTTTTTCATGATTTTTCCTCTCCTTAAAACCCTTTTAATTTCTGAAAAAGATATCCTTGTCTGCTATGATATATCTTCTCCTAAAATTAATTTAAATGCGCATTCCATGACCCAGACGGATTTTTTTATGACCTATGCGGATTCTTGAAAAACAAGAGGGGGTTATAAAAGAGGATCAGACGCAGGGTCTTGAAAAGCATGATACTTCAGAATTGGCTTTGTGGAGACCGGATTGTTCCCAGGCAGAAGAGCAAAGGAGGAAATTGTGTTGTGAGGAGGATAGAGAGGTCATATAATGAAAAAATTAGTTTCTACCATGATAAATACTCGGCCTTACGCCAAATTGTTTTTTGAATGCATCGGAAAAGCGACCTGAATCCATATAACCCACTACATAGGATACTTCCTTCACGTTCATTTTTCCCTCTTCAAGAAGCTGGCGGGATTGTTCCATCCGGTGTTCATGTAAAAAGCCGAAAGCTGTTTTTCCAAATACTTGGCGGAATCCGATCTTTAATTTAAAATCGTTAAGACCCACCTGACGGGCAAGCTCCATTAATGACGGCGGCTGTTTCATGTTGCGAATTACAATATCTTTTGCTTCATGGATACGCTCAATGTCAGTCGGACATAAGGCCGGCGGGCTTTTAGCACTGTTCTTGGCGAATACCAATTGCTCCAGTTGAAGCGCTACGAGTTCCAGTGCCTTGCTTTCAAGGAATAACCGTTTGGTTAAGCCCTGATAAGGGCAATTCATCATTTGATAAAGCGCTATCTGCATAGAAGAGATCATGGTCCCGGAACGGTAGTAATGCTTTTCAATGGACCCCTCAACAACAGCACGAAAATCAGTGGGAATATAGTCGAATTCCCCTTCCAAGAAGGTATTCAATAATATTGGATCAATCTGGATGTGGAGCATACGTACAGGCATTCCGGCTGATAGTTCGCTTAAACCACGAGATTTCGGTAGAAAAGATACATAACTTGTGCCTGTTTTGGCATCAATTATCAATTCCTGCCTGCGTCTATGATTGACGGTGGATAGACCTTTTCCTGAAAGTAAGAAACAGAAAATCAGTGGCGCACGCTCAATATCAAAGTAAAGGGTAAAATCTTCCGGAAAAGTGAAATCAGTAATTATCATTTTAAGTCCTGGTCTGAGTTCAATCTCCTTTGCCCAGTCTCTGTCAATATTGCCCGACCACTCAAGAAGAGGATCAGAACTATCCAGGTGACTTGAAGATTCGGTCTTGCCAAACCTTTCATTCCTATCTGCCATTGAAATTGATAGATTCATGCCCACCTCGATAGCTGGTTAAATGATCAAAAGCTCAACCCTTTGTCCCCATGATTTTGCCAAGCATTTGAAGGTCACAAAGGTACTGGTTAGGGATACCAATAAAGACCATGCCACCAGGGATAATGCCAGCAAGGACAGGGGTAATAAACCCTGTCCTTTTTCTCAACAGGCCAGAGGTGGATTTCTTTAGCGGATATCAGGGGATAGGTATAATCGATTTCACCAAGACGCTGAATTTTCTTTCCCTGAACTTCTCCGGCCACCGTTACCTTTCTTCCTCCGTTATAGATGGCCACA
>JAUWMR010000090.1 GCA_030613055.1 Desulfobacteraceae bacterium | reverse complement strand
AGCCAACCCATAGAATCCTTCGCCAGCCCTCCCTCATCAAACCGTGCGTGCGGTTTTCCCGCACACGGCTTTCCGATGTTCTTCACCGCAAGGCATGCACATTCGTCCAGCCTGCTGTTGTCGGCACTTTGTAGAGCCCATGCAGCGGGACGCTCTTTTAAAATTCAATAGTGCAGCGGGACGCTCTTTTAAAATTCAATTGCTCTTTTAATCAATCAAAATGGAAACTCTTTTGCCTATGATTTCGATCTCCGGTAACGATGATAAAATAAATTCCAAAGCTTTCATAGTTTCATATCCCATATAATTCGGGGAGATACTTTTTAAACTAAATTCTAAAAGAGCGTCCCGATTCCTCACGATTCCTCATATGTTTAACGTTTATCATTTCTTAAAACTGACCGTCCCCTATTATTTATTAGCTCTCAACTCACAAATGGAGCGCAAAAATAATCGCTTCACGAACCAGCCTGCTTTTTTGCGATGAAATGGTCGTAATCAGAGATCCTATTTTCCCTTTTGAAACTGTCTGAACATGATCAAAATTGATGGCACAGTCCCTGGGCATGCCATCACCTTTTGATAAGAATACTTCACTGGGGATTTGTCGAATGGTAGTTGTGATAGGTGCAACCGTGACTTCGCCGAAATACTCCAGTATTGAATCACGAGTTAGGATTAATACGGGCCGCTTTTTATCAGGAGCTTTGAATTTGTACCATCTTATTTCTCCCTTTTTCATTTATCCCCCCAATCTTGTTCATTCTCCCAAACGCTGAACTCGTCTTTTGCCAAAGGATGCAACTCATATCCTTTTCTGTGTTTTTCCTCCTGCTGCTTAAGGTTAAAACTTACTATAGCTTCTCTTAAAGCCTTCCGCGTAAAGGCCGAACGGGTAGTTTTAAGTTCCTTAACCATATTGTCAACCGATTCTACAAGATCATCATCTAAAGTCATTTGAATGGTACGCATAAAAAGCCTCCTTTTCGTATGGATTGATATAGCTATAATAATCCATATAGAAATGCATGTCAAGAGGCCATAATGGAATCTATTCTTGATGAAAATATAACGGGCCGACATCACCAGTGGTCAGGGGAAATGGGCTTTTATAAATGGCAAGTAAACAAAAAAACTGGTAAAAGACTCAAAACGCCACGACCCTGCCCATCTGAGTGCATGGCGTTGCTAACCCCCGATTATTTCGTTTAATCCCTCTATTATCAGATCTATTTCTTCAGGTTTAGCTACACCAATTTTCTTTCGAAGACGCTTTACCGATATGGTGCGAATTTGACTGATTTTAACCCAGGATTGTTTAGGAAGATTTGATTCTTGTAACTCAAGAGTAAGGGGAAACGCAGCTCTTTGGGGTCGGCTCGTAATGGCGACGGCGATCACTATCCCCGATCGTTTATTGAAAACTTCATGACTTAAAACCAAAACAGGCCGCTTACCGGCCTGCTCATGCCCAATCGTTGGATTGAGATCAGCCCAAATAATGTCACCTCTTAGTATTCTGGCCATTCATCCATCTCCGCGGCAAAGCTTTCTTCAGCCATTTCTTGTTCAAATTTTGGATCTAATTTTGCACATTCCAGTGCTAATCGACTTCTTTCAATCCGCATCAGTTTTTCTGCAACTGCTTCTTGAATGGCCCTGCTACGGTTTGTAAACCTTTGCGACTTGACCAAAGAATCTAAACGATGCAATAATTTTTGATCAATTGTGATTGCAATTTTTGATGTAGCCATAATTTTACCTCTTATATTACATTATATCATACCGAAGGTAGGTTCAAGAATAAAGTTCATTTTTGGATTGGGGTTAACGGCATGCATAAGTGGTTAGGGTAAGCGCCAGATTTACCCAATCCATCTCCATTCCATTGTTCGGTTTTCTACCGTAATATTAATATGTTAAAGACCATTTTTATTTTACTTATGTCATCTGACTCAAAAAATATTTGACATAGCATCTTAAGATATGTATAAGGTTGAATAATGTAATGATGTATAATGTTTTATAACCTTTTTTACTTTAGGATATAATGATGGAAAATTACTTAAACATTAGTCAAGCAGCAAAAATTCTCGGTGTAAGCACAGGAACCTTGAGAAGATGGGATAAAGCAGGAAAATTTCCTTCTCAAAGGCACCCGATTAATAATTACCGCATTTATAAAGAAGATCAAGTCAAATTTGTTGTCAAAGAAATGGGGCAAGCATACTTAACCGATTATATTAATTCTTTACAATATCAAATTGATCCCTTTTTTGAGACAAGCCTCGGAAAACTATATAATGAAGATGTTATAAAATTTTTTAAAAGTCTTGAGACTTCATCTGCTCAACTTATATTCGCCGACCCTCCATACAATATTAAAAAAGCTGAATGGGATACATTTGAATCCCAAAAAAAATACGTTGAATGGAGTATGGAATGGATTAAAGAGGCACATCGAATCCTTGAACCACGAGGAAGTTTATATATTTGCGGATTTTCTGAGATATTAGCTGATATTAAATGGGCCGCAAGCAGCCTTTTCAAAGGGTGTAAGTGGTTGGTTTGGTATTATCGTAACAAAGCCAATTTAACTAATGATTGGGGACGATCACATGAAAGTTTGTTGCATTTTCGAAAAAGCAAGAAGATTATTTTTAATGTTGATGATGTTAGAGTTCCATATAATGTTCATACATTAAAATATCCTAAACATCCACAGGCAAAGACTTCGCAATATGGGAATGGAAAGGCATATGTTTGGACCCCTCATCCCAAAGGCGCTAAACCAAAAGATGTATTTGAAATTCCCACCTTATCAAATAGCTCCTGGGAAAGAGAAAATCACCCCACACAAAAACCTGTCGAACTGGTAATAAAATGTGTTCTTGCCTCTTCAAATCCAGAAGGAATGGTCATCGATCCTTTCGGCGGTTCCGGCACAACATATGCCGTTGCCGAAGCTTTTAACCGAAAATGGTTGGGAAGTGAGAAAAACATTGAATATTGCAACATCATAAGAAGAAGGTTATCAAATAGAGAACATATTGCAAGAATTGCTGATAACAGCGAAGAAGCAGAGATTATTGAGAGAAGGAAAAAATTAAGAGGCTAATAACTTCCCAATATCATCGGCAATAAATTTTGAAAAGGGAGAAATGTGCTTATTGTAAGGACTGCCTTTGGTGATTGGGGGGAGGATCAACAAAATAAACACCTTCAAGCCGAGCCTGGCGAATTTTGTTGTACCAGCAACTACGGAAGATAATATCGTGTAATCTCTTGTTTCAACCCTTTCTGAAACAATATTTGGCAGATAGTCCAAAACTCTCTTGGTAACATCTGCAAATTCATCTAAGTTTTGCTTGGGTGTCTGGAGATCTTCCTGTAAAGATTTCATTCTGAATTGTCTTTTTTAATAAATTTGTAATGTTAAGTATCCTAATCAATTTTCAAGAAAATAGCAACAAGCCCTTTTTTACCTCTGATTTTAGAAACCGAACGTAAAGCTCACCAGCCGCCGCCAAAGCCCGCAGAAACTTCTCGAACTAATTCAAACCGATCCAAAAGCAACTCAAAAAGAAAGCAGCAAAGAAAAGGCGGCCTAGTGAAGCGACTGGTTCTGACTAAACATTTGATGTTAATGCAGTCTTTTTCGCTATAAGTTCACGAACTACTGGTACCAATTCATTGGGGATCTCCATGAAGGTCTGATTGGGATCTTCATAAGCTGCTTCATCCTCGGCAAAAGCTTCATATTCAGACCGGGATTCATAATGTTCAAGCACTCGTTTCACGCAAGCTTCATCCCATCCTGGTGGAAAATTTGTCTTTTTAATCATTTAGTTTTCCTCCTTCGATTGGAAGCCACCTCTCGTGTGTCTCTTCCTTCAGCCCAGATCACCTTCGCGGGCGCGCTCTGGCTATTGGCAGCATCGTTTGGTTGCAGAACCGCCCCGTACCGACTGCCGGAGAATGAAAAAGCTTTATGCTTGAAGCATTCTCTACGGTGCGCCCGCATAGCGTTTACGCGGTTGTCTTCGTGTCATATTCTCGTCGGACATCAGCTCGAGATTTCTTCCCCTGTCCCCAATCGTCCACGTCGAAGGTACACGGCCAGGCGCTCCTCTCGCGCTTTTGCGATCTGCGCTTGCTTCGTCGCCATCAACCGTTGCTTCAGTTTCTTACTCTTGAAGAGCAGCCGCATGAGCGCGTTCACGCCGCCTGGAGATGGGGCATCAAACATCCGGTGCTCTTTGTGGAACCTGTAATCCGCCCGGAGTACCATCCCGCTTGTCGCTACCAAGTCGCGGAATGTCCAGGTGACGCCACGGGTGCCGAACCGGTCGGCAATCTGCCATTTCTCGTCGAGCGCCCGGTCCAGGTCTTCGACCGTCCGGCGCACGGTGGCGGCAAAGACAGGGGCGTCCGCCGCGCTTTGGGTCAGCGCAGCGATGTAGCGCGTGCCGGTCTTGTTCAGGATACCCCGCAAGTACCAGGCGGCCTCTGCCTCCAGCGGCCCGCCGCCGGTGGCGACTACGAAGCCATACTTGCCCTTCAGCGAGGGGCAATGGGCGATGCCCCAGCAGCGGTCGAGAAAAGCCTTCAGGTGACAGTCCACCATCCCGGAGGCACAGGTGCCGACGAAGACGATGCCATCAACCTGGTGCAGGTGCTGCTTGATCGCCTCATACTCGTCCTTAAGAACACAGACTCCATCCCCGTGGAAGTCGCAGAGGTAACACCCCACACAGGGGCCGACATGGCGGTCCTGCAGCTCGATCACCTCCACGCTGTTCCTGGAATAGCGGCGGATGGATTCGATGACCGAGGCATTGGCCGAGTCTTCCGACAAGCGATTGCCGGTGAAGACTAGGATCGTCTTGTCGCCGGTTTTCGGCGCCGGGGGATCATCCACGGCAAACCCTGGACCCCGGTACGTGTGCGAGAGATACCTGCGCTCCACCGGCGGATAGTGTCTGGCGGGCACATACCCGTCGGCCAGCATGCGGTTGAGCTGCCCGGCCAGGACGCGGCAACTGTCCTCCGTCACCTCTTCGTCGTCCACGTAGCCAAAGAAGGGATTGCCCACGGCAGACACATCCCCGGCGTAGCCAAAGCCCAACTGCTCGCTGACAAAACGCACCCGGTCGAGGATGAAATCGTCGTAGGCGCGGACAGAGGTCATCACTGCCGCCGCGATCTTGCCGCTGAAATCATGTCCCTGTGCAAACAGCTTGTCGAGGAGATACTGCATCTGCACCGGAACGAACAAAACCCATGCGCCGAAGGTCCAGACGACGGCGTCAGCCGTCTGCATCTTTTCCACGATTTTCAAGAAAGCTGGCTCGGCTTCGCTGGGGTCGGTGGACAGCTTGGCCTTGGCCACGTCTACGAATTCGTAGTCGTAATCGAGGAAGCGGGCCAAGTAATTCGCCGTGTACAGGCTGGCGCTTCGTTTACGGCGGGGGCTGCCGCATAGAAAGAGCACTTTTTTCGTCGTCATTATCTTATCCTCCTAACATTTGATGGAAAATCGACTAATAATGTGGTTCATTTGTCAACTTTCATACACGCTTCCTCCCGTCTTGACCGCATAACGTATTGTATTAAACAGAAAAAATTCTGTATATCAACGCTTTAGGTTGAAGTTAGTATCGCATATAAGAGGTTGTGCGAAAATGAAAAATTCCTTCCAGAATTCTGGTTCAGTTGAGGGACGGAAAAAGGCCCGGATTTCATTTTCTGAGTCTCCTGACCACCTCATTGACGTCAATATCAGGGGTTATCCAGTCAGATAGACGTACAGTCTTCCCCCCCTCCACACATTTTGCCAAAAACTCGGAGCGGGATCCCTGTCTTTTGTTCGGGCCAAAGGTGACTTTGGGACCGATCCCTTGGAAATCCTTGATTGTCTCCATGGCCTTAACAAAATTTTCCGCCGTAAGATCACGGCCACATCTTTTTAGGCCCTCCACCATCGGTTCTACAAAACCGAAGCCAGCATAGAAAAAGATCCCCCACCGGTCCTTTGGGGCAAATCTATCATGGGCCTGTTTGTATTTTCTCATAAGTGGGTGCTGGGAGTCGGGAAGTTCGGTAAAAGTAGTGAAGATAACATCTTTAAAAAGACCTTTACTGATCTTGTACATGATAGGTGTGTCACTCAGGACGCTCGATGTCATCCACTGGGGCTTGAAACCCATCTTGGCCGCCGTTTGCAGTATAATGGCCCCATGTTTGGGGAGCAGCCACATGAGGACACAGTCGGGTTTTGCCGCCTTTAGCTTCATGCAGTGGGAACTGAGGTCCGTATCCATGAGTTCTACGGGCGCTGCCGCGACTAATTTCATGCCGTGTTTTTCAAGGGCAAGCTCAATCCCGTAATACCCCTCTTTACCGAAATCGTCGTTCTGGTATAAAAAGGCGATTCTCTTTTTACCTAACTTTTTTACGGCGTAGTCGATCAGGATAGCTACTTCGTCACAATACAGCGGGTAATCGCTAAAAAGATATTTTGTCGGGGGATATGCCCAGTGTGTGGATCCGGCCGCTGGTCCAACCCAGGGTACTTTCTTGTTATGCAGGTATTTTTTTACGGCCATACCGGTTGCAGTTCCCACACCGGATGCAAATGCAAAGACCTGCTTATCCTCCACCAGTTCTTTGACAATGGCCTTTGTCTTGGGGGGCATATACCCATCATCCCTCAGAAAGTAGGTGATTTTGCGGCCATAGATACCTCCCTCGGCATTGATCATGTTAAAATAACACCCGGTCCCGCGGGCAATCGCGCCCCAGAGGGCGGCAGGACCGGTCTGGGGCCCCCACTGTCCAATGCGAATCTCAGTATCAGTAACTCCCCTTTCTGCCTTTGCTACAGCAATTACGGCTGTACTTAAAAACACAACACAAACCAGCATAATAACCAGATTCATTTTTTTCATTTTATCCCTCCTTGTCAGCTCTCTCGCCTTAAAGCCTTCTTATCCACCTTACCTACGGGTGTAAGGGGCAGCTTCTCCATGAACTGGATGATCTTGGGAACCTTGTACGGAGACAGGTTCTCCCTTGCAAACGCAAGGATGTCTTCTCTGATATCCTCCTCCTTTCTGTCTTGATAGGCATGGCCTATCCGGACAAACAGCTTGACCAGTTCGCTTCCGGGTCTTTTCGGATTAGGTACGCCAATAATGGCGCAGAGATCAATAGCAGGGTGTTCGTGAAACTTCTCCTCAACCTCCTGCGAAAAAACCTTGAATCCTCCTACGATAAGCATATCCTTGGACCTGTCCACAACGGTAAAATAGCCCTCATCATCCATACGGGCTACATCGCCCGTATAGAGCCATCGCTCCCCTTGAAGCTCCCGTATGGCAATTTCCGTCTCCTCCGGCTTGTTCAGGTAGCCCTTCATGACCTGAGGCCCCCGCACGATAAGTTCTCCCTCCTCACCCACAGGGACCTCGGTCGTCCCGGCCTCCAGGTCCACCAGCTTCACCTTAGTACTCTGAACAGGAAGGCCTACCGTACCGATCTTTTTCTTCCCTTTCCTGGGGTTCATAGTGATGATGGGACTGGTCTCTGTCATACCGTAGACTTCTATTACCTTGTTTCTGCCTATCACCCCCTCCAGTTCCATGATGACATCTACCGGAAATGGTGCTGCACCGGAGATACAAAACTTGAGTTTGGAAAAATCCAGTTTCCGGAATCCGAGCTCCTCCATAAGCATCATATAAAGAGAAGGAACATTGATCAGGATAGTCGGACAATAGCGTGCCATCTCTCTGATGATATGCTTTGTATCTCTTGGATCAGGAATCAGCACCTGTGCGCTGCCCGCGGCAACGGCAAGAAGACCCAGCATGAGTCCGGCTAAGTGGAAAAAGGCAAAACCGGACAGGCCCACCTCTTTTCCCATTTCCGGGTCGATCCATTCATAGACCTGCATCACGTTTGCGATCAAATTCCTGTGGGTTATCACCGTCCCCTTTGGGAGCCCGGTAGTCCCCCCTGTGTATTGAATCAGGCAATGATCTTCAGGGTCTATTTTCACACCAGGAGTATCGTCCGGGTAACGGGTAAGTATATCCATGAAGTGGATGACCTTCTTTCCGGGAAGGGTAGTCACATTGCCTGAAGGGACTTTTTTCAAAACCCTGGCAAAAAATCTCTTGGTCTTAGGCACAAAATCGAGAATGCCCGTGGCAATTACGAGTTCCAGATCAGGTAGCTTATCGAAGATATTCAAAAGGCGGTGTTCAAATATGGCATCGAGGGTAACCAGGGCCTTGGCCTTACAGTCGTTCAACTGGTATGCCATCTCATTCGGAGTAAGAAGTGAAGACAGGCCCGATGTGGCGCATCCGGCCTTTAATGCCCCCACCTGTGCTATGAGATACTGGGGCAGGTTGGGCAGATTGATCGTCACTACATCACCGGGCTTGCATCCGGTTTTAATTAGCATCTGGGCAAAGCGATTGGCTTGACCCATTAGTGTCTCATATGTGATAGTCCTGCCAAAAAAATGGATCGCCGGTCTATGGGGAAAAAGTTCCCGGACCTCATCAAAGCGATCCACTAAGGTGATATCAGGGATCCGGACCTCCGGAGCGACTCCCTCATCGTAAGATTTAAGCCAGGGTTTGTCGTCGTAAAACATAGTAAAAACCCCTGGAATTCAAGAATAAAGATTTTAAAAGGCGATTCTTTTTTTCAATCGTCAATCATCAATCATCAATCATCAATCGCCAATTCCCTCACAGTCCCATAAACTTTGCCGCAATTCCTTTCATGATCTCATTTGTCCCTGCAAAGATAGTCATAACACGTAAATCTCTCCAGGCCCGGGCAATTGGATATTCCTCACAGCAACCATATCCCCCGTGAAAATCCATGCACATGTCCGCCACACGCATAGCCATTTCCGTGGTCCAGCATTTTGCCATTGAGGCTTCTACTATAACACTCATTCCCTCCATGTGGTCTGCAATCAGCTTGTCCAAAAAGGTCCGGCCCAATTTGACCTCAGTAGCCATTTCCACGATCTTGAACTGTGCGGTCTGGGACCTGGATATGGGTCTGCCGGACTCTATATGCTCTTTACAATACTTGATGGTGTCCTCTAACACGTATTCCGCAGCGGCTACTGCCGCGATACAGCACATAATGCGTTCCTGCTGGAGCTTATCCATAAGCATAAGAAAACCGCCGCCTTTCATGCCCAGCCGATTGCTCTTTTGCACCCTGCAGTCGGTGAAGTAGAGTTCTGCCGTATCCTGGCTATTCCAGCCCATCTTGCGGAGCCTCTTGCCCTTTTCAAATCCCGGTGTTCCTGCTTCCACTAAATACAGCTCAAGGGCCTGGTAAGGGTTTTCTGCGGAAGGATCTTTAGCAGCCAGGACTACCAGGTCGCAATTGATACCGTTACTGATAAAGGTCTTCTGGCCGTTGATAACTACGTGGTCCCCATCTTCAACCGCGGTGGTGCGCATTGACGCGAGATCACTGCCGGCATCAGGTTCAGTCATGGCTACAGCAGTGATAATATCGCCCGAAACACACCCCGGCAGATATTTCTGCTTTAACTCCTCCGATGCGTACGAGGTGATGTAGGGCACAACAACGTCGCTGTGTACAGGAGCCGCAACACCGCTTTGAAGGGTCGAGACCAGTTCTTCGGTAAGGGCAACCGAATATAAAAAGTCGCCCCCCCTTCCGCCATACTCCTGGGGTACGCTCATGCACAGAAACCCCTGCTCCCCCATCTTTTTCCACACCGATTTGGGCGTAATGCCTTCATTCTCCCACTCATCCGCATAGGGCATAACCTCTTTTTCAAAGAACTTGCGGACCGCCTCTCTGAATACCTTGTGTTCTTCAGTATACTTCAGAATTTCCACGTCTTACTTCGCCTCAAATAGTTTGTTGTGTAGTTATATAATAACTATTCAGAAGTCAGAATTCAGGAGACAGAATCCAGAATCCTGAATTCTGACTCCTGGCTCCTAAGTAGTTGTCTTATATTAATTATGTCTTCTTGCCTATTATATGATCGGCAAGCATGTTTCTTTGTATTTGTGCTGGTTCCAAAAAGAGTTCAAGCACCCTTGCATCCCTGTAAAAACGCTCAATATGCCCCTCCTTCATATAGCCGAGACCGCCGTAGATTTGTAAGGCATCATTGGTAACCCTGTATGCCGTCTTTGAGGCAATCATCTTTGACATGAGAATAGCGCCGTTTTCAGTTCTGCCGTTGTCTAATGATAATGCTGCCTTATAGGCGATAAGCCTCGCCATTTCCACGTCAGCGTACATATCTGCCAGTTTGTTCCTTATGGCGTCAAAATTTGCAATCGGTTTACCAAACTGCTCCCTCGTCTTGCTGTATTCAAGCGCCCTGTCCAGTCCTCCCTGAGCAATCCCTACACCCATGGCACCGGTTTCAACCCTCATTTCATTGAAAAATTCCTTTAAATGATAGTATCCCCTGTCTTCCTCCCCGATTCTATTTTCTTGCGGGACAATAACACCGGTAAAAGAGACATTGTCAGACGGGATCATCCTCATGCCCACCTTTTCTCCCATGCTAGACACCTCCACACCCTCTGCATCTCTTTCAACTAAAAGCACGGATTGTGCAAGGGGGTCATCCAACCGGGTTTGACAGACAACGATCATGTGTTTAGCCAGGCTGCCAAGGGTAACAAACTCCTTCTTCCCAGAAATAACGTATCCATTTTTATCTATCCTCGCAGTCGATGCCATTGGTGAAAGGGAATAACTTTCCTCTAAAAACGCAATAGTAAAAACAGTTTCACCCCCTGTTATTAAAGGCAAAATTCTGGTTTTTTGATTCTCATTTCCATGCCTCAAGATTATTTCTGACCCGAAATCTGAAAGGGCCAATGCGATTCCCATTCCCGAATCCTGCCGGCAAAACTCTTCTGTTATCAAGACGTTTTCCAGAAGACCCAGGCCCTGCCCGCCATGTTCCTCAGGAAGATGCATGCCAACAAATCCAAGCTCACATGCCTTTTTCCAGATGGTTGAAGGAAACTCCTGGTTCTGGTCATATTCGAGAACGGCATCAGGATCGAATTCGCCTTTGGCAAACTCTCTCGCTGCCTTTTGGATATCTCTCAGCTCTTTAGTCAGATCAAAATCCATTCATCTCTCCAACATCTATTTTTTTGGTTCTTCTCCAATTTAGTTTGAGAAGAGGATCCAAGGATTCAAGGGGTCAAGGATTCAAGGGTTTGTTTTATAAAGACTTTATCAGCGGTTTCAACATTCTTTCGATTTCCGCTATGTCTTTGTCTGGTGTACCCGATTCACCTTTTGCAATTAAGTCTAAATCCCCAGTTATTAATATCCGTGTTTCCAATTCTCAAACAGAACCATAAGATATATAAAGCATCCTAATGTAATCCATGGTTGTCTTTCTTCCTTTGGAAATTTTGCTGTTATTCCATATATCTCTAAACAGAGTTCGTATGACTTTTGCCATACTTTCAA
>JAUWMR010000068.1 GCA_030613055.1 Desulfobacteraceae bacterium | reverse complement strand
CATCCAAGTCTCGTACCATATGGGTTTTGCGATCTCGAAATCCCAGGACGGTTGTACCGCAGCAGGAACAGACTGTTTTTTTTGACGACGTTCAAGCCTCACAATCCGCCCAAAAGGATCGCGGGGATGAAGTCGTAGCGTGGCACGAGCACGGAATCCTGAAAAACTATACAGGTCACAGAATGTTTTTTTGGTTTCTATGCAACCACTTTATCCAGTATTGCAAGACGTGTCAATTTTCAAAGAACATTTTTTCAGGTTATTCAGTACGTTAACTTAGATCTCCTGCACACAAAAGTCAGAAGAGCCTAAAAATATAGATGGTGTGAAAGAACATAACTTTCTTGATTGTTGGAAAGGATTTTTTGAACATATAAAAAAGAGACCATTTCTTATGGGGAGAATCAAAAATTCAGACCATTCATTTATTGCTGATTTACAATGGGTTACAAAAGAAAGCAATTTTTATAAAATAAGGGAGGGTAAATATCATAATTGAAATCCCTTATCAAACAACTGGAGGTAGGATGACAAGCGGGAGTAACTCAGTATGATTGAAGGAATTAAAGTAATAAAAACAGCCATTCTTAACAGATTGGCCATATTGAAAACTTTTACCCAACAATTATGGAGTGGTAAAAATTTCTCCGACAAGACGTCTAATTATTATTCAACCTCTCCTGCAATAAGCACAACATGTCCTGAGACTGATGTTGCTACAAACTTTTATCTGAGGGTATGTCTTGAAGGTGGATACGACAGAGCAATAGAGATTGGTGCTTATAACGGAAGGCGAGCGGTTAAATTAAAAAGTCTATTGCCAAACATTGAAGTATACGGCTTAGATGTGATGTATCGTAATGGTTTTGAGAATAAAGGAGTTATTTTCAGGAATTTATCAGAACTTGAAAACATTGCGAAAAACAGTAAAAGCGTTTTACTATCAAGAGGTACTATCTCCTATATGTCGCCAAATGAAGTGGACGACTTATTAAAAACACTAAAAAATTGCAGGACAGACATTGCACTACGTGAACCTGTAACCGTTTTTAACAGTAAAATAACAAGGAAAAGAAGTTGTATTTCGTATTATCATCCTTACTCATACCTACTAAAGAAACACGGTTTTGACGTAAAGAGTATTAGAGGAAAACGTGTATCTTTGAGCATGGGGGAGGTTTATAATTCAATATTTGCGAAAAGTAACATGAGTTGATTATGCGGGAGTAGCTCAGTGCGGAAAGAAGGACGCCCTTTAGTTTTATAGTTTATTGATAACTTATGAGACCTTTGCAAAACCGGACGAAAGTCGCCAGTGTTTATAACCACTGGGATAGGAATCCGTCAAATTAAAAAAATGTCATTTTCAACGAATGGTCTGAATTCGGAAGTTCTCCCTATATGGGGTGTCAGATGTGATGCTAAACGGCAGAAGCGCTTACTGACAATATCGAATAGTAGAAAAATGACATGACAATTTTTGTCAAGAATTGTCATCTCAAGGGTATTTTGTTCATTCTATGGAAAATTCAAAGGTCTTAAATTATGTTGAGGCAAGGAGATCGGTTTAGTATGTTAGATTTCAGGATATAGTCACTCGTTTTGCCAGACAGAAATTGCTTACGCATACTGTCCCGAACCTATTCGGAAACTGTGGCGCAAAATTAAGTTATCCCTTAGCTTAAGTTAAAAGGTCAAACATGTTACATAGAGTATTATTTTGTCATACATCAAATCGGTATGAATATTTTAGAGACTTTTTGGGGAGTATGCAGAAGTCCAATAATTGGAAAATAGGAATAGTTTGCCCACCCTTAGAGGCTGAGACATATTCGGATATTATTAAGGGTGGTGGAGTTATTTTCCCTTTACCAGATCTTTCGAAGGAAATGGATTGGGAGAAAGATGAAAATGATAAAAGTGCCTTGTTTAAGCTTATTGGAGAGTGTGAGTATGCTTCGAACATATCTTCAGGAAGGATTACTCTCTCGGATGAACGACATACAGGGAGGGCTTACTCTCAAAATTCGTATTATTTTCCTTCATCAGAATTAGTGAGAGATAGCTTATGCGACAATGAAAAACCTACAATTATCCTGGCACGGATATTCAGTTTTGTAAAAAATACACTCGATAATTTCAGGCCTGATCTTCTGATTACGGGCGCCAGTAACTCACCTCTTCATTTTACAGCTTCCATAATGGCGAAAAAATATTTGATCCCTTATTTAATAAGCCGGCGATCAAAAGTATTGTCTCAGAGATTTTATTGGACGGATGATTCCGAGATGTTTAATTCGCTTGTAAAAGAAAAGTATAATATAAAAGTTAAAAATGGTGAGGCTGCGAGTCGATTTTCAAGGAAATTTGTTGAAGGATTCAGAGAGGGACCTAAAACAGTTCAATATATATTGGATAATTGGAAAAAAGGGGACTCTGCAAATTGGTTTAATATTCACCGAAACTTTTTAGCGTTATTGTATGTAAAAATAAGATATATTTTGAATGGAAATAAAGGCAGGAAGCCAAAGAGTGTGATAACCAGAATATGGGACTATTATCGTAGCAAATTTATGCAAATGCGCCAAAGATACTTTTATTCACGTTTTGATCGAAAAAATCTCACAAATATGAGATATATCTATTATCCCTTACATAAAGAACCAGAATTGGCTCTTAATTATCAGGCACCTTTGTGGCATGATCAGAAGCACACAATCTCTTACGTTAGTGCCATGCTTCCAGCAGGGTATAGGCTTTTGGTAAAGGAACATAGGTTCAACTGGGGGCGGAGGCCTACGGGATATTTAAAATCCATGACAAGATTTCCTAACGTTTTATTAATTGATCCATTCGATAATCAATTTAAGTACATAAAAAATGCAGACCTCATTATTACGGATAATGGATCAACAGGTTGGGAGGGTCTCATTTTACGCAGGCCAGTAATTACTTTGGAGAGGACTTTCTACGATATTCCGGGCCTGGCAAATCGAGTGACCGAGCCGTCTAAATTAGACCAGAGTATCATTCAAACTTTAAAGAATCCCTTCAATTGTCCATGGGATGAATATGATCGGAGATTGGGGCTGTTTATAGACGCAGAAATGGAGACAACTATATCTGAGGATGAACCTGACCATAAATTAAGCCTTGGAATGATTGATCAGCTTTTAGAGCGGGTGGAAAATAGAAAAGCGGCTAATATTGCCAAGTAGATTTAACCCTATCGTTGCATAAATAAAATGGCAAAGTGGGTTTAAAAGCAATAAATAAAGGCCATTTCAACATTATTAACTGTTCTTTTGGAATACACTTTAAGTGGTATCTTGAAAACAGTGAAAAAAAGCCATGTTATTTACCCTCCGGGAAAGTCGAGGGCGCCGCATCTCCTTCGTTGTCAAGGGCTTGCGGTAGAATACTACAGCTTCACCCTCGACGCCTCAGATCTGCAGCACCCTCGACTTTTGCAACGTTAGGGTTAACAAAAATCCCAATCCGAGTTTCCTTCCATTAAGATTATATCTTTCTATTTTGGAACTAGAGTACAATTGTCAAAGATAGTATTAGAAGAATATGGATGAAAAAGCTCCTATAAGTAATTCAATGGATGATCCCCGTGTACTTGGAGTTATTCCTGCTCGCAGTGGCTCCAAAAGATTGCGTAGAAAAAATATTTGTGTTTTGGCAGGGCACCCATTGATAGCCTATACGATAATGGCTGCTCAAAAAGCAAAAAAACTTACAGATTTCCTCGTAACCTCCGAGGATGAGGAGACATTGAAGATAGCGCAGGAGTATGGTGCCCCAACACCATTTGTGAGACCAAAAGAACTTGCCGGTGATGAGGTGCGTAACATAGAAACAGTTTTTCATGCAATGCAATTTATGGAAAATGTGAAGGAAAATCATTACGATATTCTTGTCTTGTTGCAACCCACCTCTCCGATACGTGATCCAAAGCATATTGATGAGGCAATCGAGAGGCTCTGGAATTCCGAAATGCAGAGCGCTGTTAGTGTTAAAGGTCCGTTTAAAAAAAGAGATCCTATCTTAAAGGCTATTCGGAGCGGTATTGTTGAGGATTACTGTCCTGTTGAAGATGGAAGGAATATTGAGCCATTTTATCTGTATAACGCTTCAATTTACGCAGTGAAACGCGACTTTTTCGTCAGGGAAAGAAAGTTGGTTTCAGAGAAGCAGGTCCCCATCGTTATGGACCAGTTGCATTCTGTGGATATCGATACCGAGGCTGATCTGGTAATGGCCGAGGCTTATCTTAAATATCTTTCAAATCAATAAAGTAGGAGAGCAATCCGAGATGGAAAATAGCCAGTTAAGAGGAATTATACCTGTATTGAATACGCCTTTATTAGAAGACGGCTCAATAGACCACGAAGGTTTAAGACGACTTGTGGAGTTTCTTGTAAATAAAGGAGTTGGCGGATTTTGGGCACTGGGAACAAGTAGTGAAGATATGAATCTCTCCTTTGAAAAGCGTTTGGAGATTGCGAGGACGGTTTCTGAAACTAATGCTGGACGCCTTCCAATTGTCCTTGGGGCTGCATTTTATGCCTTAGAGGATATCTTGGAATTTATTAAAGAGGCGCAGGATCTTGAAATACATGCTTTTCATGTGATGTGTTATCATACATTGCTGGGGTTTGACCGGGTTGAGTGGCTTTATAAGTATATAGCAGATAAATGCCCAAAACCCTTGTGGATGTATAGTAGTGTTAACTACGGTCGATCTTTAAGTCCTGAATTTGTGGAAAAACTAAAGGAACATCCGAATATACAAGGAGTAAAATTCAGCACAAAAAATGTATTGGACGTCTCGAAAGTGATTATGCTTGCTGATGAAGATTTTCAGGTGATGAGCTCGGTTGCCACCACGCTTTATACAAGTCTTTGTCTTGGGGTAAAAGCCCACACAACAAGCATAGCATCCTGCTTGCCTGAAATACTTTTAAATATCTACCGTTTATTCAATAGTGGTAACAGAGAAGAGGCCTTGAAAGAACAACTGCGTCTTATAAAATTTCTTTCCGCGCTTCCAAAAGGTCCCCATACGGACAATTTTTTTCAGGCGGCAGAGGAAAAATATATCCTTTCTCTTAGAGGAATTTGTGATGAGTATGTTACTTCCTACTATCGTGAGCTTACCGAGGAAGAAAAGAGACATATCAGGAAATTGCTTATGACCTATGAAATTCTGCCATTAGAGGAATTGAAATCGTCACTCCTTTCCCAACAGTGATTGGTTTTTTAATTGAGAAATGAGTAATCATGCCTTTGAATATTTTAGTAAATAAGAGATACAACTGGAATCATGTAGAAGATGAAGATCTAAAATGCTGGTATATTGGATCGGAGAAAGCAGTCAAGAAATTCATATTTTTCTGCAAAAGGAATCCGAATGCTCACTCAAAAGAATTGAAAGAAAAATTATATAATAATCGAGGCAACTATGCAGTTATTGTTGAACAAAAAAACCGATTAATCGCTGCTGTGGATAAAATCAGGAGCTATCCAGTCTTTTATGTTCATGATGGCAATAAATTCGCTGTTTCAAACTCTGCAAGGGCCTTAAAAGATAAATGCAGTATATCTGAAATTGACGAACTTTCCATTCTTGAATTTCGCATGGCCGGTTATGTCACAGGGAGGGAAACACTTTATAAGAACCTATACCAGCTCCAGGCAGGGGAGTTCTTAATTTGGGATGAGGATCATGATAGGCTGGAACGTGAGAGGTACTATCTTTTTTACTCTGAAGATATCCGGCAGGAAAGTGAGGATGATCTTATAGCTGAGCTGGATGAGATCACGGACAGGATCTTCTTAAGAGTGATGGAAGAAGCAAATGGAGCCCCTATCTGGGTACCTTTGAGCGGAGGCCTTGATTCCAGGCTCGTATTGTGTAAACTCAAACAACATGGGTATGATAGTTTAACTGCCTTTTCTTATGGTCCACCTGGAAATTACGAGGCTAAAGCAGCCGAATGGGTTGCGAAAAAGATAGATGTTCCATGGCACTTTTTCCCTATAAATATGATGGAATCTAGAAGGTTTTTCCACTCGGATGTTCGAAAAAGCTATTGGGAGTTTTCTGATGGCCTAAGCAACATTCCGAATATGCAGGATATCCACGTTTTATCAAAACTTAAAAGGGAGAAGAAACTCCCTTCAGATGTTGTGATTATCAACGGGCAATCGGGGGACTTTATTACAGGAGGTCATATCCCATCCTCTTTTGTGGATAGAGAACCGGACATTCCTCTATTATTTGAAAGGGCCATAGACAAGCATTATTCTCTGTGGGTGAATCTAAAGACTAAGGAAAACCTCAATAAAATTACGGACAAGATTAAGGATCTTATAGAAATAGATAGAGAAAAAAAGGTGGATCTGCAGAAACTGGCCAGTCTTTATGAATGGTGGGAATGGCAGGAGAGACAATGTAAATATGTGATCAATGGACAGAGGATCTATGACTTTTTCAATCTAAAATGGTTTCTACCCTTATGGGATGATAATTATCTGAAGTTTTGGGAAAACATTCCATTAGAACAAAAATATAATCAAAAGTTGTACCGCCAATATCTTTATTCGTATGATTATAATGGTCTATTTAGAGGATTCTCTCCCGTAATATGGCGCTGGCCTGGTTCCTCTATTGCAATTGTACCATTAGCACGGTTAGTTCATCTGCTTTTTGGAAGAAGATACAAAGAAAAGCTTTATAAATATGCCAGCTATTTTGGTCATTATCGTGCTCAATATTCAGGATACAGCTTCAAATATTTCTTAAATAAGATTACAAATGCGCGGAATCCCGTTTCGTTTTATGTTGATACATGGTTGATGGAAAACGGAATTTCTTATGATCTAGAATAATAATCAGGGCTTAATGGCTTATCGGTTTGAAAATTTGGCAAAATTCTGGAAGACAAAAAACAAGAATGACATAAATATCCTTTTTTTAGACAAGGAAGGAGGTTATGGCGGATCTTCTCGCAGCCTTTATTTTTTGATAAAAAATCTCGACAGATTCAGTTTCAAACCATATGTGATGCTCCGTGAAGAGGGTCCTATGTTAGACTCCTATGCCGACCTGGGTGTTGAGACATTTGTGCGAAAGGGCATGCCGGTATATAAACCTTCTTTGCGCAATAATCTATATGTGTTATTCCGTTTTTTGTTGCAGATTCCTAATTTCATAAGATCTTTTCGATTTCTAAGTAGAATTATAACAGACTATAAAATTGACATCCTACATGTGAACCACGACAGTTTTTTTGTATATGGCGTTTTGCTGAAATATCTTAAGGGAACGAAAATTGTTATACATATGCGCACCATGCTTCCAATGAACTGTTTTGCCCGGTTTCAGGCACAGTGTATCAGTAAAATTGCCGACCATCTCATTTTTATTTCTGAAAACGAACTTTGGCAGTTTTTAAAGCTGTCGAGGCCTGCAACGCAACAATCCTCAGTGATATTCAATTCAGCAGAGGTTGTGATGGAGAAATCATTTCAATTGAGAGTCATGGATTTCCCGGGGGAATTGTTCAAAGTACTATATTTAGGGAACCTTACCTATAATAAGGGGGTCGACCGATTGCTGGTGATTGCAGCAGAACTAAAAACCATGGGGGTGGACAATGTACTTTTTATTGTGTGTGGGGCGGATCGCCAGAGAAAGGGGAAAAATACAGAAAAGATGATTGAAAAACAGGCAGAAACAGATGGTATAGCCGACTATTTCGTTTTCATGGGACACCAGTCGCCCCCTGACCCATTTTGTCAACAGGCTCACATTCTCATTAGGCCGTCCAGGTTGGATGATCCATGGGGGCGGGATATCATCGAAGCCATGGCATACGGAAAACCAGTGTTAGCAACAGGTATATATGATAACTTTGTTCAAAATGGAGTAAATGGATATTTATTCCCGGAATTCGATGCTAAAAAAATTGGTGAAAAAATTATTTATCTATCAGAACATCCAAAGGTGGTGGAGAAGATGAGAAAGGAAAATATTGAGAAGGCTAAAAGACTTTTTGATGGCCCTACTAATGCTGCGAAAGTTGCTGCTATTTATGATTCTATTTTGAATTGTAGTTGAGTTGGAATTCGTATGTGAGATTAAAAGAGGATGAGCTTTTGGTTGAGATAGGAATAAAATAAATGATGAGATGTGGTTTATGCTTTTAAACTTTAACAAAAGGAGACACCAATTTGGTTTGTGAATAAGTTAGGATGCTCTAAATGCAATTGTCGCAAGTAATAAAGGACAAAATATTATAATCTACGATGGCTCTATTAAAAAGCCTAATTGATGGATTGAAAGACTCAATTCTTCGCCATACCATCCAAAACGCATTGATGGGGGTGCCTGCCTTGCGGAGGTTAGCCAGCCGCTGGCACAACATGGGCATGGGGCGTTCAAGGGAGAAGATCATGCCTGTACTGGGTATGATAATGGATATGTTAGTCCAAGCAAATGTAGATATACAGGAAAAGGTTGTGGTAGAATTGGGGCCAGGGCAGACACCGGATATGCTTTATTCAGCCTTGGTTTTCGGTGCAAACAGGGCAGTTGGCCTGGATATTCGGGAGTACTTAGATGAAAAATACTCTCTTGTGGACAATTATGTGGATACCATCCAATGGATAAATGAGGGCGTTGCCACTGGACAATTGCCCAGGACATGCGCGTTTGACGAGAACCGGTTTGCAGATCAGAATGTGATCCCAGATAAGTACTTGGAGGTTATGCTGTACGACGGGGAGCATTTTCCTCTTGAAGATGAATCGGTCGATATCATCTGGAGCAAAAGTGTCCTGGAACATGTGAAGGATTACCTGGATCTTATCAAAGAAATGAGAAGGGTTCTGAAACTCGGGGGTGTGATGTGTCATATCATTGACCTCCGGGATCATACAACGTTTGAGAACGGAAAAGACTGGCTGCGGTTCCTCACCTATGGTGAATCCTTATGGAAAGCCATGACCAGCAATCGTACCACCTGGAGTAACAGGATCAGGGCGTCTCAGTGGGAGGAGACTTTAAAGGCGGCCGGATTTCACTTGTTGTACGGGAAAACGGATCTTTTGCCTTTCCATGAAGATTTTGACAGGCAAAAACTTGTTGTGCCCTTCCAAAACCTTGAAGAGAAAGACCTCAGAATCGCGTGGTTGAAGGTTGTGTATCAGAAGCAGCCGTTTGAGTTGTGATGATGATTCCTCATGCCCTGGGGCAAGAACGGTATTCGCCGTTACGGTTGTAAATGCGTTGGGCGATCCGATTTAATAAATCGGGTCCAGATGGTAAGCAGGGCTTCGGCCAGCAGGATCACAAGAAACGGCTCAATGGGAAGACGGTATTTAACGCCTGTCACAGGGCCTGTGACGGCCAGGAAGTAAACTGCGGTGGCAATGAGAAACAGACAGGGTGCCGAAGGAAGGCCCTGTGAACGGCCTATACGGAATAGCCCAACGAGTTGAAGGACTCGGGCCAAGGCAGTAGCGAAACCTGCTAACAGAATTAGCACAACAAATAGCCGGCTACTGGTTTTAGTGAAGTAATTTATTATCTTGGCAATGGGTGTATCGCCTGCGGTTTCGTAAAAACTCGGCCGTTCCATTTTGTTGACCAGGGGGACGGAAATTATGGCTGGGGCCGAAATATTAATGGCCGAACCAACCGCCCATGCCTTGATGATTTTCCAGGCCCCGAGTTCAAGTATTGCATTTTTTGCGACCGGCATGAATAAGGCATTCCGCTCGAATGGATTAACGGGAAGTTCCTTGAGGCCCTTTTTTTTAAGATGGATTCCCATACGATCCCGCATTTCTTTTTGGGTTTCTGCCATAGGAACACCATCAGCGTATTCCCGCGCAAGTGGTACAATCCAGTAAAGACTATGGGCACCACCCTGCGTGACAAGGCCATAATGTCCGAATTCATTCACATTGCGCTGTATCAGAGGAAAAATGAGCAAGGCTATTGTTAGAGTGCAAACTGTCACATGACCCGCTACCCGTCCTATACTGATACGCTTGAACCAGGCCGCCAGCAGGAGACTGAGAAGCAAAACCGGTGGAAAAAACATGACCACTGAGCGGGTAAGCAGAGCTAAGCCAAGACAAATGCCCGCAAGGGCGGCATTCATAGTATTAGGTTTTTGAATATAGCATGCCATAGCTACGAGCATGGCTGTGAAAAAGGCGAGGAACAGGGTGTCTGTCAAGATAATTGCCGAATTTGCTATCATGTTGAGGTTGAGGGCCGCAAGGATCCCTGTTAGCAAGAAGAGCTGCGGCTTTAGCTGTGCGGCCAATAATGCGATTAAAACACAGGTGAGCGAGTTTATTATCAGTTGGCCCAGCACAGGCCATAGAGGGGAGTCACCGGCAAATAAATGAAAAAGGGCCAGATATGCAATATAGCCGGGCACACGTTCTGTTTCCGGCACTCCTTCAGCACGGTTGAAACCTCCGGTTTCAAGGAACGTGTCCGCAAGCTGCTCATACATCACCGAGTCAGGAGCTTTAAAGTCGTCCGGGGCACCACAGTTGACTGCAAGGTAGATCAGCCGCAATGTCAGCGCAACGACAAAAATGATAATACTGCGCCTTATGTTCATGTCCGGTTATTATCACCTTTTCTGCTATAAAAGTAACTACTAAGGTATTAATTCGACAGGATAACCTCGCGTTCCGCGGGGCAGACATGGATTAACTTGATTTTTTTTAAATTCCTGCCTGCCTGTGCGTAGCACCTGTCTGCGTGCGGGCACGCACATGCAGGCGCAGACAGGTAAATCCTTTAGCTAAAGCCTGATATCCCGTTACTTGCTATAGGGGCAAGTGGTTTATTTAAACCCTTCTATTAAAATATGGCTTAGGCTGCTCTTAAGACTGATAGGAAGTTATTATAAATATTTTTTTTACATTTAAGAAAGATATATCTGTATAGTAACGAATAAAGATTTATTGAAGTGTAAACCACACTAGGCGGGATTGCAAGTAGGAGTTTTAAATAAAAAAAACTGCTTGAAATGATAGATTGCTTGTAAGGTAAGAATTTATTCTTAAATATATAGAGGTAGAGGGATTTTATCATGAAAAGGGCCTTAATAACGGGGATTACCGGTCAGGATGGTGCTTATCTTGCTGAATACCTTTTGAGAAAAGGGTATGAAGTCCATGGAGTGAAACGCCGATCTTCCTCCTTTAATACAGCCAGGGTTGATCATCTGTATAAAGATCCTCATGAGGAGGATGTTCATTTCTTTATGCATTATGGGGATTTGACCGATGCCACCAATTTGATCCGAATTGTTAAGGAGGTACGGCCGGACGAGATATATAATCTTGCAGCACAGAGCCACGTAAAGGTTTCCTTTGAGACGGCTGAGTATACTGCGAATGCCGACGCCCTTGGCACGCTCCGCCTGCTTGAGGCGATTCGTATTTTGAACATGACGGATTATGTCCGGTTTTATCAGGCATCAACCAGTGAGCTTTATGGAAAGGTTCAGGAGGTCCCGCAGAATGAGGAAACACCTTTTCGACCCAGAAGTCCTTATGCCGCCGCAAAACTTTACTCGTACTGGATCTGTGTGAATTACCGAGAAGCCTACAATATTTTTGCCTGCAATGGCATCCTCTTTAACCATGAATCTCCTGTTCGCGGCGAAACATTTGTCACGCGAAAGATCACCAGGGCCGTTGCTCGTATGAAGTTAGGATTCCAGAAAAGGCTTTACTTAGGAAATCTGGATGCAAAAAGAGACTGGGGACATGCGGAGGATTTTGTCAGGGCCATGTGGATGGTTCTACAACATGAAAGACCGGATGATTACGTTATAGCGACCGGTGAATCACGTTCTGTGCGTGAGTTTGTGGAACTTGCTTTTAAAGAGATTGGTGTGGAGATAGAGTGGAAAGGACAGGGACTGGATGAGATTGGTGTGGTTAAAGAAGTGATGAATGACGAGTTACGAGTGACGAGTATGAAGGAGGGTGATGTGGCAGTAGCTGTGGATTCCCGCTATTTTAGGCCGACAGAAGTTGATTATCTTTTGGGAGATGCATCCAAGGCAAAGAAGGAACTCGGATGGGAGCCACGGATTTCATTCGGTGAAATGGTTTCACAGATGATTAGACATGACCTGGAAGAGGCATCAAAAGATCAGTTGTGCAGCGAGAGTGGGTTTAAAGTGCCTAACTTTAGTGACGAGTGACAAGTGACAAGTGACAAGTGACGAGTGACGAGTGACGAGTAGACGAGAGGGGTGGAGGATGTAATGAAGGCACACCATAAGCTTAAAGTATGGCAGAGAAGCATAGATTTTGTAGTTGAAATATATAAGTTGACAGAAAAGTTTCCGAAAAGTGAGTTATACGGTTTGACTAATCAAATGCGTCGCGCAGCGGTTAGCATTGCTTCAAATTTGGCGGAAGGGGCAGGCAGGAGAAGTAAAAACGAATTTAAGCAATTTCTATCTATCTCACAAGGCTCTATTGCTGAGTTGGAAACCCAGCTTATTATATCAGAGAAATTAAATTTCAGCTCAGATATTGATAATCTTATTTCTGAATTGGATGAAATATCAAAAATGAATATCGGTTTATCAAAAAGTCTGTGAAATCATTGATCAACATATACAATCTTGTCACTCGTCACTCATTAATTATATGAGTCAAAATAATGAATAAGAATTCAAAAATATTTATTGCCGGGCACACAGGTCTGGTGGGTTCGGCCATTTATCGGAAACTGAAGGCTGAAGGTTATATTAACCTGCTTACAAGATCACATCGGGAATTAGATTTGATTAGACAGGAGAAGGTGCAATCCTTTTTTGAATCGGAAAAGCCCGAGTATGTCTTTTTGGCGGCTGCCAGGGTGGGAGGAATATTGGCGAATAAAAGTTACCCTGCGGAGTTTTTATATAACAACATTATAATCCAGACAAATGTGATCCATTCTGCCTACAGTTCATCGGTAAAGAAACTGATTTTTTTAGGGAGTTCCTGTATCTATCCCCGCGACTGCCCTCAGCCGATGAAAGAGGAATACCTGCTTTCGGGAAAACTCGAACCGACTAATGAGCCGTATGCCATAGCGAAGATTGCTGGCATTAAAATGTGCCAGTCATACAACAGGCAATACGGCACCTGCTTTGTTTCAATTATGCCCACTAATTTGTATGGGCCAGGCGATAATTTTGATCTGGAAACGAGTCATGCACTTCCGGCACTGATAAGAAAGTTTCATGAAGCAAAAATGAGTGACGAGTTACAAGTGACGAGTGACGAGAAATCGAATGTGGTAATAATATGGGGTACGGGAGCACCGAGAAGAGAGTTCCTTTATGTTGATGATCTTGCTGATGCAGCGGTTTTTATTATGAATAACTATGATGAAAATGAAATTATTAATATCGGTGTTGGAAAAGATATCAGCATTTCAGAACTGGCGGAGATGATAAAAGGGATCGTGGGTTTTGATGGGGATATATATTTTGATTCATTAAAACCGGACGGGACGCCCAGAAAACTTTTAGATGTGAGCAGGATGGAAGCATTGGGATGGAAGAGCAGGGTATCACTGAGAGATGGCATTGAGCAGACGTATAGGTGGTATGTGGATGAAATGGCTAAGAGTGAGATGTTAGAGTCTTAAGGCAGAAAAACTCGAAGAAACAGGAGATGACTGGACTATCAAGCAGAGAACTGAATGTTGCTGTTTGGATAGTTAATACAAATAATACAATGGATTTTAAAGAGGTTTTAAAAAATGTGATTTCTCGATTCCAGAAAAATAAAATAGATTTTGTTTTATCAGGTGGATTAGCCTTGAGTACGATGGGGATATTCCGGTTCACAAAAGATATTGATTTTGTTGTTTATGAAGAATCAAGGGAGATGATTCATGAAATTATGACAGAACTTGGTTATCATAAACAAGACTTTAGCAGTGATGAGATTATTTCATATTTGTCCCCTCTGAAGGTATTTGGGCAGGTTGATTTTCTCCTGGCGAGGCGGAAATATACCAGGGGGATGATGAGTCGTGCCATGAAAAAGCCAATTTTTAATGGAGAATTTGAGGTAAAAACGCTACTACCAGAGGATTTGATCGGCCTTAAAGTTCAAGCAATTTCAAATGATCCTCAAAATCGTTATCTTGTTGATGCACCTGATATTCAAAATATTCTACGTTTACATAAGAGTAACATGGATATGAATATTGTTAGAGAATATTTCAAGATATTTAACAAGGAGAGATTATTGGATGAGTGGATTAATAGTATTAAGTGATGAAGAAAAACAGGAGATGCTCCAGGACGCAAAGGATATTGGCCGAGGGAAAGTATTTTTGGCTGCACGGAAGAGAAGTCAACAAGGGGGAATCGATGAGTATATAGATTTTTTGTCTAAGAATATGGAATTTGTTGAAGTTATTCCATCAAAAAGGGTTGTAACTAATAATAAGCTGTAAAGTTAGAGGGAAAAGAAATAGGGGAGAACAACAGGTAATTAGTGACGAATATCAAATGAAAAAAGAAGAGATTATTAAGCGATTTGACGCACTGGCGCCAAAAAGGGAGTTCTGGAGAAATCGCAACAGCTACTATTACGATGATCAGGAGAAATTTTTTCGCTTTATGGTTCCAGAGGGTCATTCTATCCTTGAGCTGGGGTGCGGTACCGGTGACCTGTTGAACGCCCTGAAACCAAAGCGTGGTGTTGGAATCGATTTCAGTCCTGCGATGCTGGAAATTGCAAGAAAGCGTTATCCGGAGTTAGAATTCCGTGAAGGTGACATTGAACAGTTGAAAAGCTGGGGAGAGACTTTTAATATTTTGATCATTTCTGATGTGGTTGGTCATCTTCATGATATTGAGGAGGTTTTCAGGAGGCTGAGAACTTTTTGCAGTCCAGATACCCGAATCATTATTTCTTACTACAATTTCCTCTGGGAGCCGGTCTTGAAAATGGGAGAGGTGTTGGGCTTAAAGATGCCGCAGCAATATCAGAACTGGCTTTCTTCAGAAGACATATGCAATTTATTATCGCTGGCGAAATTCCAGGTCGTTAAATCAGAATGTCGTTTGCTGATTCCCAAGCGAATTCCATGGCTGAGTGAATTCATAAATAAGTATTTTGCGTCTTTGCCGGGTGTCAGGAGGCTTGCGCTCTGTCGATATGTTTTGGCCAGGCCGCTCAACCTGGAGGACAAGCGAGAGTATTCCACGACTATTCTGATCCCATGCATGAATGAAAAGGGTAACATTGAGGCGGCCGTCAAGAGAATTCCGGAATTTGGTAAAAGCCAGGAAATATTATTTGTTGATGGGCATTCAACAGATGGTACTCAAGAAGAGGTAGAGAGGGTAATTAAGACAAACCCTGATAAAGATATCAAACTAATGCTACAGGACGGCGAAGGCAAGGGGGATGCGGTCAGAAAGGGATTTGCGGCTGCCAAAGGTGATATCCTGATGATACTTGATGCCGACCTTACTGTTCCGCCGGAGGACCTTCCCAAGTTTTATCGTGTGCTCGCGGAAAATCAGGGTGAGTTTGTGAATGGTTGCCGTCTTGTTTATCCAATGGAAAAACAGGCCATGAGATTTTTGAACCTGCTTGGAAACAAGTTTTTTTCCCTCGCGTTTTCATGGCTTTTAAACCAGAGAATAAAGGATACTTTATGCGGGACCAAGGCGCTTTTCCGGAAGGACTATGAGCGGCTTGCAGCAAATCGGTCTTATTTCGGTGAGTTCGATCCTTTTGGTGATTTTGATCTTATTTTCGGTGCCGTCAAGCTGAATCTCAAGATAGTGGAAGTGCCTATTCGTTATCGGGAAAGAACATATGGAAGCACAAATATCAGTCGATTCAGACACGGGTGGCTATTACTTAAAATGACATTGTTCGCTTATAGAAAAATCAAAGCAATATAAAAACTTCTGGTTGAACTGCGATAATAAATTATTAGTAATACTTTAGCTTTTTAAAACAAGACTGGAAGGGTCGCGGGGATCTCTTTTTTAAAAGCCGCATCACAAATTAACCAAATGCCAGCAATACGCACCTTGAAATCACGCCCTTTATTTATTCTCCCTGATCTAAAGACAGGTGGAGCACAGCGGGTGATGCTAACCATTATCCGGCATCTGGATCGGCGGATTTTTCGGCCGGAGCTTGCAGTCATTAACCTTGAAGGACCATTATCAAGAGAGATCGCTAAAGACATTCGGGTCCATAAATTGAAGTTTGACAGGGTAAGATATTCTTTCCCTTCCATTTTTCGCCTTTGCTGGCTTTATAAACCGGATATCATTATTACTACGCTGGGTTATCTTAACCTCTTTCTCTTGAGTTGCAAGTTTTTACTGCCACATCGCATAAAAATTATCGCACGTGAGGCAAACACGGCAAGCATGAGACTTCTGTCCTCAAAACATCGATCATTATACCGGTTTTTCTATAAGATATTGTATCCAAGGGCAGACAGGATAATCTGCAACTCTAAATATATGCAGAGAGATCTCATCGAACATTTTGGTGTCCCTGCCAGTAAAACAGTATTTATCCCCAACCCCGTGGATATTACCCGTATTCAAGGCCTATGTAACAAAGGCAAGAATCCGTATAAACAGGGAAAGGTGCATTTAGTGACTGTTGGAAGGCTCATCTATCAGAAAGGGTTTGATCTGCTCTTTA
Organism: Desulfobacteraceae bacterium; assembly: GCA_030613055.1. Lineage (GTDB taxonomy): Bacteria > Desulfobacterota > DSM-4660 > Desulfatiglandales > Desulfatiglandaceae > JAUWMR01. The sequence continues at coordinate 4,738 of JAUWMR010000068.1, read as the reverse complement.
GATCCATTAGTAAAGTAGTTGACAGATTACCTGCTTTTGACTTGACCGTAGTGGGTGACGGGCCGGAAATGAGATCTTTAAAAAGAATGATCGAAAACCTAAAAATTGCAGATCACGTGAAATTTGTCTGCCGTCAGGATAACCCTTTTATATATATGGCTCACGCTGATCTGTTTATTTCATCATCAAGATGGGAAGGATTGCCCAATGTAGTTCTTGAATCCCTGGCATGCGGGACACCAGTGCTGGCTTTTGATTGTCCTGGAGGAACTGGTGAAATTATCCGCCATGGTGTAAATGGATGGCTTGTTCCATCAGGAGATATGGAGACAATGAGTGAAATGATTGTCGAATTGGTGAAAGGAAGAAAATGGCGCGAGTTTCAATCACGTGAACTGGTGCCGGAAGAATTCAAATGCCCTAATGTTGTAGCACGATATGAGGACTTAATGTTAGAGGTTTATAAAACGCAGGATGCCAACCAGCTAAGTCTATCCTAAAGCATGGGAAATGAGACTAATAATTCGAATCCAATAACCATTGCTCATCTCATCACTGAGCTTAATGTTGGTGGCGCTGAGCGGATGTTAGAAAAACTTCTCGCACGGATGGACAGGAAAAGGTTTCGCTCTATTGTTATTTCAATGACTGATATTGGGCCAATAGGTGAAAATATCGCCGACCTGATGATTCCTGTCTTTGGACTCGGGATGAGGCGAGGACGACCGAATTTAGCCGGCATGATCAGGCTCTTTAGAATTTTCAGAAGGGAGGCTGTAGATATTATCCAAACCTGGCTTTATCATGCTGATCTTTTAGGTTTTGTCGTGGGCAGAATAGCTGGCATACGGCAAACTGTCTGGGGAATAAGATGTTCGGATATGGAGTTTAGGAATTATCGTCCTTTAACAAGGCTAATCGTCAAAGTCAATGCTAAATTGTCTCCTATGGTTGAAGCAATAGTAGTCAACTCCGAGGCAGGTAAAATAATCCACAGGAGAATGGGCTACCAGATAAAAAGGATGGTTTTGATATCAAACGGTTTCGATACGGCAAAGTTTTTTCCCGATGAATCGGCAAGAGAATGGATGGTCAATCAGTTAGATCTTCCCAATGAGGTTTTTTTAATCGGGCTTGTAGCGCGCTGGGACCCCATGAAAGACCATGGGAATTTTTTAAGGGCAGCCGCCTTTTTGGCAGAGAAAGACAAATCGGTTCATTTTTTGATGGCCGGACAGGGCGTTGACTCCGGAAATAAAAAAATTATGTCCTTCATGAATTATGGCAACTTGAATGGAAGAGTTCATGCGCTCGGCTTCAGGAACGATATGTCAAGGATAATGGCTGCCCTGGATATTGCATCCTCGTCTTCTGCCTATGGCGAAGGGTTTCCGAATACTATCGGAGAAGCTATGGCTTGCGGGGTTCCATGTGTGGTCACCGACGTGGGAGACTCAGCAAAAATTGTCGGTGATACGGGTCTCGTTGTTGCGCCGAAAGACCCCGAGGCATTATCCAGGGCATGGAAGGAATTGATTGATTTAGGGGATGAAGGTAGAAGGAGGCTGGGGTCGGCGGCGAGAAAACGTATCACGGAACATTTTGAGCTTTCCAGGATTACATGTGAATACGAAGCATTTTATAATTCACTTGCAACAAAGACATCTGGTTGATCGAGGGATTATTTAATCATGCAAAGATCGACCATGCTTCTGATATTCTTGTTGCCGGAAAATATTTTTCGATTTAATTATAGAGAAATATTCGTTTGGAGGAATGTATTTCGGAGTTGACTATCCTTATGAGTTTTTCTTTTGATTCTAACCAGTTTGCGTTTTTATTTGAACGATACTTTTCTCTCAGTTCTCCAAATATTTTATCAGCATCAGACATAATTTTATCCCTCACAGATTAATGAAAGGCTTTTAGATCGCCGAGTATTCCAGGCGCCTTTATAAATTACATAGATAATACGGTCAAGGATTTGAAAAAAACCCTTCATAAATACATCACAAATGAGATATGGCCTACCTTTCTGGCCACATTGCTTGTTTTGGTTTTTATCATTTTAGCTACTAAAATGCTATCAATAACAGATTTAATTGTTAACCAGGGTGTCTATGCAGGGCATGTATTTAGAATGGTTTTATATCTATTGCCCAATATCATAGCATTCGCCCTGCCGGCGGCCAGTCTCATGGCCGTTCTGGTGGGATTTTTACGTCTATCTGTTGATAGCGAAATCATCGCTCTTAAGTCATCAGGCATAAGTCTTTACCAGATGCTGCCGCCTGTGCTTACATTAAGCTGTTTATTTTTATTGCTGTCATTCTTAACCGGCCTAATAGCTGTTCCCTGGGGGAACAGGTCTTTTAAGGATTTGATTTTCCAGGTAGCTCAGACAAGAGCCGATTTGGGAATTAAAGAGCGGGTTTTTTGCGAGCCGTTTGATGATGTTGTATTTTACGTAAACAGGTTTTCCAGGCGGGAGAGAGTGATGAAGGATGTTTTTATTGTGGACAGCCGTGATGCGGCGGTGACAAATACTATTGTTGCGGAAGAGGGGACAATTCTTTCGCATCCGGAAGAAAGGATTCTTACACTCCATTTTGAAAAGGGTACAATTTTTTCAGTTGAAAAGAGTTTGAAGTCGGCGAGATCAATAAAATTTGACACATATAACCTGAATATTGGCCTGAAAGATATAATGGCGGCACTTGCTTCAAGACAAAAAGCACCAAACGAAATGACAACGGAGGAATTAATCAAACAACTGAAAATAGTGCCAAAAGGGGAATTCAGACACAATGAGATGACTATAGAGCTTTTGGAAAAGCTCTCCGTCCCAGTAGCAGTGTTTTTAATGGGATTAATCGGTGTGCCCCTTGGGGCCCAGATCAGGGCCCGGGGACGCTCCACAGGCGTTGGCGTAAGCCTGGTCGTTTTTCTTATTTACTATATGTGCCTTGTAGGGATCAGAAGCTTGTGTGAAACAGGGACCATAATCCCGGTAGTAGGTGTATGGATTCCTGATCTATTCTTAATGATTTCCTGCATTTTTCTTTTATGGCGGGCTGCAAATGAACGGTCCATCATCTTTTTGCCAGGCTTTTTCCTTAAAACAAAGGGAAAGCAATATTCTTCTTAAAGACAGGAGCGCCGGGCAGGCAAGTCAAAATAGAGTAAAGATGTTTTCTGAAAAGCCATTAAGAATTCTTCGAATAATTGCCCGCCTCAATGTTGGCGGACCAGCAATCCAGGCAATTTCTCTAAGTAGCGAACTTCCTCGTGATAGATACCAGACAATGCTTGTATGTGGCAATGTCAGTCCTCATGAGGGTGATATGGCCTACCTGGCAGGAGAGAAGGATGTAAAACCATTTATCATCCCGGAGTTAGGAAGAGAAATCTCCGCAGTTGACGATTTTAAGGCTTTTTTAAGCCTGAGGAAAATTATTAAGCGATTTAGACCTCACATTATCCATACGCACACGGCAAAGGCGGGTGCCCTGGGACGCCTTGCCGGTATAAGTATGAACGTAAGTTCACGAACAAAAGGCAGGATCAGGATGGTGCATACCTTCCACGGGCATGTATTTCATAGTTATTTCAATGTGTTTAAATCGTTTTTCTACATTCAAATTGAGAGATTGATGGCCAGGTTTACGGACAGGATTATTGTAATCAGTGATCTTCAAAAAAGAGATATCTGTTATCGCTTCGGAATAGCGAATATGGAAAAGGTAAGGGTTATTCCATTGGGATTTGATCTTTCAACTTTCGGAGATTGCGGTAATTACAGAAAAATGATGAGACCAAAATATCTTTCCCGCGAATTCCCTGAAGCGTTTCTCGTTGGTATAATTGGCAGATTAACTTCTGTAAAAAATCATAGTCTGCTCCTTAAAGCATTAAAGTACTTAAAGGATCAGGGGAAGATCGACCCTTTCAGATTTCTCATTGTGGGTGATGGGGAACTGAAAACAGATTTGATCAATGAAGCTCAGGACTTGGCCGTTCGGGACAAAGTGATTTTCGCGGGCTGGCAAAAAGATATGCCTCCTATCTATGGAGCACTTGATGCAGTGGTTCTCACTTCGAAAAATGAGGGTACGCCCGTAACTTTGATTGAGTCAATGGCTTCAGGAAGGCCTGTAATAGCTACAGATGTGGGAGGCGTACGTGATCTGCTTGGTGACCCAGAAAGAGTAATGCGGGGCGGTTTTGAATTGGCAAGAAATGGAATCCTCGTTGCTCCTGGAGATGCAAAAGCGTTCGCAGATGCGCTTCTGTTTACGCTGGAAAACAGAGAGATCTGTGCTCAGATGGTTAGGAATTCAGCAGATTTTGTTTTAAAGCATTATTCTCAGAACAGATTGTTAGATGATATTAAGGCCCTGTATAGAGAACTGATAGAGATCGGAGGTGATGGTTAGATGTTCCTGCACTTTGTGTTCACGCTGTGATTCCCGCCGTGTGATGCGTTCAGCATCGCACTAATCTCCTGCCATAGACCCCCCTTTGAGACGATACCGGCATATCCCGCCAGATCCATTAAAATCCATTGATTCCTTAAGGTTATTATTTTTTTGGTGCATTAATATTCTGCCGGCATATTTTTCAATTTTGCCAGGGAGAAGACGGGACCGTCCTTGCAGACATACTGATCGCCGATATTACACCTGCCACAGATACCGATAGCACACTTCATGCGCATCTCAAGGGAAAGTATGATCCT
>JAUWMR010000005.1 GCA_030613055.1 Desulfobacteraceae bacterium | reverse complement strand
GGGGCAATTTCTGGGACACAAAACGGCGGTGGGGGGGGGTTCCCCCGCCCCCCCGCTGGGCTGGGGGCGGCACCAACCCACCCAACATTTCATCGAGTATCCAGCCTACAGCGGCTCAAGGATAATCTTGTGGTCCACAAGAGAAAGGGTCTTCACCCTTGCCTTAATTGTCTCCTCCTCCCCGAACATACTGACTAATTTGACCTGCCCTTCCTGATTCTCTAAGACATCAACACTCTCAAGGACCAGTTCTTCCTTGCCATCTTTTAAAATATAGGCGGTTGATTCACACATCTTTATACGTCTCCTCAATCATTTCAATGATCTGACCCACAAGATGGGGCAATGGCTCGCCGGAAACCCCTACAATGCTGACCTGCTCCTGGGTCAGGGGTATCAGGATCTTTTTTGCCTCACTGGAACTCACGGCAACTGTCATTCCCGGCGTCACCTCGCCCATCATTGAATTGGCCATTAAAATGGCTAAGGGTCCGACAATCACATCCACCCTCTTGCTTGTTTGTAGGATAGCGTTCTCACCCGTACCACCCTTGTTGGCCCCAGCCTTCATCATCCTGGAGGTTGCAATCGAGTTGGTCCCAAGGGCCAGGATCTCCAGATCATTGCCCACGGATGCCCTCAGCCCCTTGATTATTGTTGCGCCGATGCCACCCCCCTGTCCATCCATCACCATTACTCTCACGGCTTTCCCCTGAAAAAATTATTTGCGTCCTTTAGCTAATACCTATATCCTTATACATATATGATAAAACAAAGAACAAGAGAAATATAATGGAATCTGAATGGATTTTTTGGGCCCTTGGTGCCTTTCTTCTTGGCTCGGTGCCTTTTGGAAAACTCATTTCACAAAAGACGGCCGGCATTGACATAACAGTCAAAGGCAGCAGAAATATCGGCGCTACGAATGTGGCCAGAGAAATCGGCATCAGGTGGGGCCTTCTTACTCTGGTTCTTGATATACTCAAAGGTCTCATTCCAATCATTCTGTTTGCCTCCTTTTCTTCAAGGGCAGGTCAGCTATCATACGAAATTGGCCTTTCCGCTGTGGGCCTTTGTGCCCTTTTAGGGCACCAGTTTTCCCTGTTTTTAAAATTTCGTGGAGGAAAAGGCGTCAGCACGGCATTGGGTGTCTGTTTGGGGGTGTCTCCACTTGCCGCTATTTTTGCACTTCTGCTCTTCATTTTGGTCGTCTCTAAATGGCAATTCGTATCCCTGGGGTCCATTACTGCAGCGGCCGCAATGCCGATTTTTTTGGCGCTGCTTCACAAGCCAATGCCTTTTGTTATCGGCGCCTTATTGGCAGCCGTACTAATTTGTCTAAGACACAGGGAAAATATTCTCAGACTGGCACATGGCAATGAACGAAAATGGAAAGATCTGAAAAGTTAGAAGTACTTCTATCCCCGACGGACGAGTCCTTTCCTGGCAGGATTTGCGGTGGTGTGGATTTTTCAAGCCAGCAAATCGAGGAGCCGATCCAACTCATCATCTGAGTAAAAATATATCACGATACGACCCTGCCTGCCCCTTTTGTTAATATCAACCTTCGTACCAAGAGATCTCTTTAGATTATCTGCTAAAGACTGAAAGTAATAATCGTATTCCGTCCCCTTCTTTCTCGAAGGGCTTTGCTTCCCGATTATTTTGGCGAGCGCCTCTGCCTGCCTGACCGAGAGACCTTTTTTAGTCACCGCATCCCTGAGGGCCTTTTGATCCTCGATTGTCTTTAGTCCCGCAACCACTCGAGCGTGTCCCACAGACAGTCTGCCGTCAACCAGGTCCTTCTGGATAAAGGAAGGCAACCTCAGAAGGCGTAAAAGATTGGTTAAAGAAGAGCGATCCCTGCCAAGCCTTTTTGCGAGGACCTCCTGTGTGATCCCTGTCTCTTCAAGCAGTCTCCTGTAGGCAAGGGCCTCTTCAATGGGATTCAGATCCTTTCTGTGGATGTTTTCAATTAGAGCCAGTTCTAATGATTCTGTGGGTGTAGCCTCCCTGACAACAACAGGAACACGCTCGAGGCCTGCCCTTTGTGCAGCGCGCCACCGCCGCTCTCCAGCAATAAGCTGATACCCGGATTCAATCTTGCTGACTAAAAGCGGCGTGATAATCCCCTTTTCGCGAACCGAAGCCACCATTTCCTCTAACTCAGATTCGGAGAAATCCTGCCTTGGCTGGTATGGATTCGGTTCTATCGCCTCTACAGGACACTGGAAGAACAGTTCTCCTCCGTTATCCAGCTTATCAGCGTCAGGGATTAGTGCCGACAGACCCCTGCCGAGGGCTTTCCTTTTTACCATCCTGTTCTGTTTCCCTTCTAATGAATTCATTGGCAAGAGCTAAATAGCTTTGAGCGCCTCTGCAACGTATATCATAATGAATAATGGGCTTCCCATGGCTCGGAGCCTCGCTCAGTCGCACATTGCGCGGAATAACCGTTTCATAAACGCTTCCCTTAAAGTGTGCCCGAACCTCATCTTCTACCTGTTGTGAAAGATTGTTGCGTTTGTCATACATAGTCAGGAGGATCCCGGCAAACCCGAGCCCAGGATTGAGCCGCTTTCTGACTGCCTGAATTGTCTTCAACAACTGGGATAAACCCTCCAAAGCATAATATTCACACTGCAACGGAACCAGAACAGAGTCCGCCGCAGCCAGGGCATTTACCGTCAAAAACCCCAAGGATGGCGGGTTGTCAATGAAAATATAGTCATATCTTTGTCTCAGTGCTTTGAGTCCTTTTTTCAGACGGAACTCTTTTTCCGACATGGCCATCATCTCAACCTCTGCTCCAATCAGATCTGTGGTGGCCGCGATCAGATGCAGCCCTGAAATCCCCGTGTTTTTCACCACATCTACCCCGGATTCTTCTCCGACCAGGAGGTCATAGAGGCCTTTATCAAGGCCATTCCGATCGATTCCCAACCCTGCGGTTGCATTCGCCTGTGGATCGCAATCAATTAGCAGACATGACCTCTCGGCCGCAGCAAGGCAGGAAGAAAGGTTTACGGCGGTAGTCGTTTTTCCAACACCTCCCTTCTGGTTTGAAATAGAAATCACTTGTCCCATTCAATAGACCTGGTGCTTAGGGTTTTACCCGCAGGGGATACATGAAAATTCTCAAATAAACTGTAGGCCGCAATAATGCCCGTGTATCTCATTCAGTGCGATTACGCAGATTGATACCATAATGGCAGGGGTTTGAAAAGCCAAAACAATGTTTCACGTGAAACATTATTGGTAATAGTTCACAGTGGTCAGCCTCCGTCCTCGCTTCCAGCCCGTAGGGCTTACAGGCCGGAGGGTAGGAGCCTACGCCCCGGTGGGGGGGCCAGGGAACCGGAAAATACTAACATTTTAAATCTTTTTCTTCTAAAGAGAGTTCTATCAGCTCATCCACAAGATCAGATAGTGACATGCCGGCTGAACGCGCGGCTAAAGGAAACAGGCTGTTCTCAGTCATGCCCGGTATTGTATTTATCTCAAGTACAAAAACATTTTCTCCACTAAAAATCATATCTGCTCTGCTCCATACACTGCATTTAAGGGCCTTATGCGCATCTTTCGCATAGGACTGCACCTTCGCGGCCACCGAAGAAGTAATGTCTGCAGGGCATATTTCGTCAGTTGCACCGTTCTTATACTTTGCTTCATAGTCAAATAACCGGTATTTGCCCATGGGTTTGATCTCAATCAGCGGCAGCGTCCGAAGCTCCCTGTTTCCCAAGACACAACAAGTAATTTCCCTTCCGTTAATATATTCCTCGACCATTACTTCCTCATCATATCTAAATGCCGCTTCAATCCCTGCCCTAAGCTCCTCTTCTGTTCCACATAATGACATCCCGATGCTTGATCCCTCTGCCAGGGGTTTTACTATAGTTTTAGATCCAATTACATTCATACATTCCTTTACTGAGTAACCCTTCCCGCGCATTAGAACCATATCTTTTGCAACCTTAATGCCCTTACTTATAAATATCCTTTTTGCTATTTTCTTGTTCATAGCCATGGCGCTTGCTAACACGCCAGACCCAACATATGGAATCCCTATGATTTCCAAAAGCCCCTGAATACACCCATCTTCACCGAACTTCCCATGCAACAGGCTGAACACAAGTCTGATCTCTTCTTTCTTATCAATCAATAATTGCAGATCAATTCTCGGATCGTATAAGTGTACATTGTATTTCTCCTTATCAAGCGCCTTGTATACTGCTTTACCGCTCTTTATTGAAACCTCTCTTTCTTTTGACCATCCTCCGGCCAATAATGCGATCTTCATTCTGCCTTTCAACTGATTTCCCCCTATTTTCGGAAATTTTAAAAAAATATTTTTTAGTTTTTTTTCGAAACACTTATCAAAATCGGTTTGACTATATTATGTCACGTCCGTATTTCTTTTATATATCAGCATGTTAGGTTCTACTGCAAAAATCTCGCCTAATTTCCAGTTCGCTCCAACTGCTTTTTCATGGAAAAAAAATCAATGGAAAAAAATGAAAATCAATAAAAATAGGCAAAAAACAAAGAAATCCGAAGATCATCATTGTTGAATATTCTTTGCACATAAAACATTTTCTTCCTTAACACTTTGAATTTATGCCAAAATCCCTGTAAAAAAAAACCTCTTTTTTCTCAGCATGTTACTGAACCCTAAGAAAATTTCTTTGTGTGTACATACTGTTATCAGGTGTTAAAAAAAAGATCACAGCTAAATTATTGCTTCCGCCAATAAACTTTGACCACTCCTTCAACTTTCAAGTAAAACCCAAATGTAATTTGTTACCTCTTTTGCAATAATACTAAATCCTAATTATACCGCATACAGTTTCGGAGTTTTTTATGAATGCCACCTGGGATGAGATCAAACGCCAGATTAGTTCGGAACTTCCAAAAAATTGTTTTTCATTGTGGATTGATCCGATCACCTTTCAAGAGAAAACCGACAATTCTGTTACACTTTGCTGCCCAAATAAATTCTCACGAAACTGGGTAATTGACAACTACTTCGACCTCATGAACGACAAACTTAGAAAGTCTGGCGCGTCTACTGTAGATCTTATTTTCAGATCCAGCCCCACAAAAAGGAAGTCATCTCTTTCTCACTACCTTCCCGGGTCCAGGCAGCTAATTCTCCCCAATCTCCAGGTAAAGCCCAGGAACGGTATGATCAGCCTAAACGGCGGTTACACTTTTGATCGATTTGTCGTAGGGCGTTCAAATGAATTTGCCTATTCAGCGTCAAAGGCCCTTGCCCAAGGGGACTCATGGAATTATCACTCACTTCTTATGCTCGCCAGCACGGGATTGGGCAAGAGTCATCTCTCCCATGCGGCAGGAAACGCAATCCTAAAACATAACCCAAAAACTCGCGTTCTTTATCTTACAGCAGAAGATTTCACGAATGAAATGGTTTTTTCACTAAAGAACAATCGTATTGATGAGTTTAAAAATAAATACCGTCGCCTCTGCGATGTTCTTCTCCTCGAAGAAATTCATTTCCTAACAGGAAAAGAAAAAACTCAGACCGAGTTAGGGTATACATTAGATTCTCTTTCCAATGACAACAAAAAAATCATATTCACCAGTTCCCTTGCTCCAAATGATATTCCACGTATGTCAAAGGGGCTCTCATCCCGCCTATCTTCTGGCCTTGTTGCCACAATCGCCAAGCCGGATCATGACACACGCGTAAATATCCTAACAAAAAAGGCAGCCGAAGAAAACATATCACTGTCTAATGATATTATCCATTTCTTAGCAAGCCGCCTTAAAAGGGATATCCGCCAGATGGAGAGTGCTATTAAGTACCTTAAAGCGAAATCCGAATTCCTTAATGCCAGAATTGATCTTGACCTGGCAAAAGACGTAATTAGTTGCCTTGTTTCAGGACAATCATCCATCACGCCTGAACATATCAAAAGGCTTGTCTCAACATATTTCAAGATCGATCCCGATATGTTTCGCGCCAGATCCAGAAAAAAGATCTATGCTCACCCTCGAAATATTTATGTTTTTCTGTGTCGCAGGCATACCGATGAAACCCTTGCAACCCTTGCCCAAACCATAAATCGCAGCCATTCCACTGTTCTCTATTCCTTAGAACTTGTTGAACACCAGATGAAAACCGATAAAAAAATCCTTTACCAGATCAATTTTCTTACCCAAAAACTAGAGGATATGAAAACATGATACTTCCTGCATCCTATCCTTTTAAAAACATATTACACTTGTGTCTCATTATGCTTTTTTCCCTAATAGCCGCGTACCTTGCCTTTATCTCCTTTTTTTCTGTCCTGATAGGTATCGGATATGTCCACCAATCCGGGTTCTGGGTTCCCATCACGGCAGGTATATTTCTTTTTGTTTCAGTATCCTGGTTTTTACTCCGTACGCTGACCAGTATCCTCGGGCACATCACCAATATTAAAGAAAAAAATATTTTAAAAATTCAGCAAGCACTCCTCCTTCTTTACCCTTTAATATGAATCATCTTTATAGAACGACCTGAGGAATTCCTCGTCCTTTGGCGAAAGATTGAACTTCTCTGCAGCTTTCTGGACTAACAACGCGATTGATCTGCTTTCATCTTCCTGACGGCACCCTGAAATCCACCTTACTGCCTGACGCACCTTCTCACCCTTCGGCTGTATTGCTGACATCTCGTCACTCCCTTTCATGAATGTTATTTCCCACTACTTTCCAAATAAATTTGACGGCTTCGTAAAAAGTCCAAGATTCGCGCGCCTTGATCTTGGCGCTTTTTACTGTGCCGTCTGATTTGATGACTTTTTACGAGACTATCAAATTTGTATACACTCAAAACAATCCTTACATGTCATTATACGGGCAATGCAATATCTGATCAACTCTTTAGCCAGTTGATGTCAAAAAAAACGGTAACGCTTTAGCTTTTTGAAAATAGGACTGGAATGGTCGTGGGGATCGTTCTTTTAAAAAACCTAAAGTGTTACAAAAAAGGTTGAGCTTTATACTATCTTGTCATATTGTCCCACATTGAAATAGTATTAAGCCGTTATCTGTCTTAGTTCTTGCTGGTGCTGCATCCCCTTGCCATCATACAAGATTTCTTTACGCATAACTACATACGAGGTTTTCAAAACAAAAAAACCAAACAATTACAATTTCAGGATTAGGTAATCTCTTAATTTCTTAACAAGCATAAATTATGAAATCTATTCTCTTTCAATCTCTCGGTGGTCTTGGCATGTTCCTTTTCGGCATGAAGATCATGTCTGAGGGTCTCCAGAAAGTTGCCGGAAAAAAAATGCGCCAAATTCTGGCCTTGGTTTCTAATAATCGCTTCATCGGGTGTGCCGTTGGAACCCTTGTGACAAGTATTATCCAGAGCTCAAGTGCAACTACCGTCATGCTTGTAAGCTTTGTTGATGCCGGCCTCATGACCCTGAACCAGGCCATCGGCGTCATTTTGGGCGCAAATGTCGGGACAACGGTGACTGCCCAGTTAATCGCCTTTAAGATACAGGAATATGCCTTACCAGCAATAGCTGCAGGGGTTATCCTTAAATTTTTTGTGGGGCATCGTAAATCGGTTTATATCGGAGATGTATTTCTCGGTTTTGGGCTTGTCTTTTTTGGCCTTGTTACAATGAAGGCAGGCTTTGCTCCGCTAAACCAGAATCCTGCCTTTATCTCATTTTTTACAAGATTTAATGCCAATGACCTGGGCGGTATTCTGCTGTGCGTACTTGCGGGGACTGTCCTGACCATGATCCTCCAGAGTTCAAGTGCCACAGTAGGTATTACCATGGCGCTTGCAATGGAGGGCCTCCTCACCTTCGAGGCCAGCGTGGCAATCATTCTCGGTGATAACATCGGAACTACTATTACAGCGGAGCTTGCAAGTATCGGGGCAAGCATTAACGCACATCGAACTGCCAGGGCCCATACCCTTTTTAACATAATCGGTGTTTTCATCATTATTCTATTTTTCCCGCTGTTTTTGCGGCTTGTGATATTGCTTACTTCCTCCTTTTTACACATAGGGCCTCCTGATCTTATAGTAGCCGGAGAAATGGTCAATATTGCAAGATATATCGCCAATTCTCACACCATATTCAATGTATTAAATGCCCTGTTTTTCCTTGTTTCTCTGTCTTACCTTGTAAAGACAGCTATCTGGCTGACACCTCATAAGAAAGGAGATGAGACAATTGAAGGGCTTCACCACATTAAATACCTAGACTCCAAGTATATTGACATCCCTTCAGTGGCCTTAGGACAGGCCAGGGCAGAGATTGTCAGAATGGGTGAAGCAGTTCAGTTGATGTACGATGATGTGATTACCTCTGTTAAACACCGAAGCCTTAAAGAGCTTTCCAAATGGCGAAAAACCGAAGACGCCTTAGATAACCTACAAAAAGAAACAACCCAATTTCTTGTTCACGTAATCCAGCGGCCCATCAGTCCCGAAGAATCCAGGGAAGTAGCCTCTCTAATGCGCATGACCAATAATCTGGAAAGGGCAGGGGACGCCATAGAAAATATCGCTGAGCTGGGAGAGGAGCTTATTGAACAAAACCTGCGCTTTTCTGAAGGTAGTCTCCTCGATTATGACCTGATATCCGATGAGGCACGCAATTTCATAAGACTTGTTGTCGATGGTATCCAAAAGGAAAACACTGATATTATGCCGGATGCCCAGGAATTTGAGGATAACATCAACCGCATGAGAGACGAAATGAAAGGAAATCATATCATGCGCCTGCAGAGTGGAAGTTGTACTGTTGATCCAGGGCTGATATTGGTTGATATGCTCACTGCTTTTGAAAAGATAGGTGATTTCTGCTACAATGTTGCCCAGGCCGTGGCCGGTATCAAATAGCCATTAAATTCCTGGTCATTTCTATAGATTTTATTATCAAGTACTGTGATATTCTAAAAAAGGCATTTCTACAGCTTTTCAATCATCTTAGTGTTCCAGCTCTACTTTCAATTTTCTGGTCATAAGTTCCTTTACCGCCTCTTTCGGGTCCTTACCACCATAGAGAATATTGTACACCTGGTTGCTGATCGGTAGTTCCACTTCCATTTTTTCCCCTAATTCATAGGCAGACTTTGCCGTCTTGATGCCCTCTGCCACCATGTTCATGCTCCCGGTAATCTCCTCAATGCTCATGCCTTTACCCATCTTGAGACCCACGGTCCTGTTCCTGCTAAGATCCCCGGTGCATGTCAGCACAAGATCTCCCATGCCTGCGAGTCCCGCGAAGGTCAGCGGATTGGCGCCCATGGCCACACCTAAACGGGTAATTTCGGCCAGACCCCTTGTAATCAGTGCGGCCCTTGCGTTATGTCCCACCTGCAACCCGTCGGCCGCGCCGGCCCCAATGGCAATGACATTTTTTAGTGCACCGGCAATCTGTACGCCGGTCAGGTCCTCGCTGACATAGACCCTGAAGTATTCCGTGTAAAAAAGCTCCTGCAATCTCTCCGCATGCGCCAGATCACGACACGCGATGGTTACGGCCGTAGGTTGCTTTTTGTACACCTCTTTTGCAAAACTGGGGCCTGCCAGGCATGCAAAGCGCTCCATATAATCATCGGACAGGACACTCGCGGCCACCTGGGACATGATCATCAGGGTCTTATTTTCAATCCCCTTGGTGGCTGCCATAAGCGACATGCCCGGCTTCAAATAGGGCTTCATATTGGTAAGCACCTCCCTGAAGACATGGGAAGGCGCCACCAGAAGTATCAGTTCTTTATCATTCAGCGCTTCTTCATAAGACCGGACCGGGTTCAACCGGGGCACTAATTCCATGCCGGGCAAGAAGACCTGGTTTACCCGCTCATTTTTTATCTGGTTAAAAACCTCTTCTTCCCGGACCCACAGGTCTACATGAAAACCCTTCCCAGCCAATAGGTTGGCAAGGGTCGTTCCCCAACTCCCGGCCCCGATAACAGCAATTTTGGAAAGTTCATGTTTGGTCACGATCTGTACCTTTCCATTATTCCTCTTCCATAAGCCTTGCAACGCCCACTACCTTTTCACCCTCTCCCAGATTAATCAGCCTGACCCCCTGGGTGTTGCGGCCAATGACCGAGATATCCACCACCCTCATCCGTATGATCTTCCCGTGCCCGGTAATAATCATCAACTCATCCTGACCGGTTACCTGGTAGGAATGGACCACGGGCCCGTTTCTTTCGGTCGTCTTGATGGTGAAAATACCCTTTCCTCCCCTTGATTGGGTCCTGTATTCTTCTGCTCTGGTCCTTTTACCGTATCCGTTTTCCGTGACCGTCAAGATGGTGGCGCCTTCCTTAAGTATCTCCATCGCCACCACTTCATCTCCCGGTTCCATCCTGATCCCGATATTGCCTGCGGCCACCCTTCCCATACCCCTTAGATCGGACTCGTTAAACCGGATGGATTTGCCCTGGCGCGTGGCAAGGAATATATCCTGCTCTCCGCTGGACACCCTGACGCTGATCAGTTCGTCCTCATCCCTGATTGTAAGGGCCACAATGCCGCCTGTTCTCGGATGGCTGTAGGACTCTAATTCTGTCTTCTTAACCAGTCCCTTTCTTGAGGCCATGACCACATACCTGCCCTCCTCAAAATCCTTGATAGACAGAGTTGTTGCCACACGTTCGCCTCTTTTCAGGTCCAGGAGGTTAACGATAGCCTTTCCCTTGGACGTGCGCCCGGCCTCGGGGATCTCGTGGACCTTCTTCCAGTAGACACGTCCCTTGTTCGTGAAAAAGAGGAAATAGTCGTGTGAAGAGGCCACAAACATATGCTCCACAAAATCTTCGGCCTTTGGTTTCACACCGGTCATACCCTTGCCCCCGCGGCGCTGGGCCCGGTACAGGCTGATGGGGCTCCTCTTTATATATCCCTGGTGGCTGATGGTTACGACCATTTCTTCCTGGGCAATCAGGTCCTCCAAGTTTATATCCCCTTGATCTTCAATAATCTCGGTCCTCCGATCATCTCCGTATTTTTCCCGGATCTCCTTCATTTCGTCCTTGATAATCTGGAGCACCACGGTCTTGCTCTCAAGAATCGCCTTGAACCGGGCTATATTCTTGATCAAATCCTGGTATTCCGCATTGAGCTTTTCCCTCTCAAGACCTGTCAGCCTTTGTAATCTCATATCTAAAATGGCCTGGGCCTGGAGGTCCGATAGATCAAACTCCGTCATAAGCCTGCCCTTTGCCTCTTTGGGATCAGACGATGACCGGATAAGCTCGATCACATCATCCAAAAAATCGAGGGCTTTTTTGAGGCCTTCAAGAATATGGGCGCGTTCTTCCGCCCTCCTTAGATCATAAATAGTTCGCCTTATTATAATGTCCCGGCGATGGTCCACAAAATGCCCTAAAATCTCTTTGAGCGTCAGAACCTGGGGCCGGCCATTCACAATGGCAAGAAGGATTATCCCGAAGGAGGTCTCCATCTGGGTAAACTTGTATAAACGGTTGAGGATCACCAATGCCTTTCCATCCCTTTTCACCTCTATCACGACCCGCATCCCGTCCCGGTCCGATTCATCCCGGATGTCAGAGATTCCCTCAATCTTCTTCTCCTTTACCAGCTCTCCTATTTTCTCCAAGAGCCTGGCCTTATTCACCTGATAGGGCAACTCCGAAACCACAACCCGTTCCCTGTTTTTCCCAACCTTCTCCACAAAGGCCCTGGCCCTGATTTTAATAATACCCCTTCCGGTTTTATAAGCCTCTACAATTCCCTTTCTCCCCAAGATGAAGCCGGCCGTTGGAAAGTCCGGTCCGGGAACAATCCTCAGTAGTTCTTCCGGATCAATGTCAGGTTCATCAATCACCCTTATAATGGCATCACATATCTCGGTCAGGTTATGCGGCGGGATGTTGGTTGCCATACCCACTGCAATTCCCGAAGAACCGTTCACAAGCAGGTTGGGTATGCTGGTAGGCAGTATAACCGGTTCTGAAAGGGAGTCGTCATAGTTTGGTGTAAAATCGACAGTCTCTTTGTCGATGTCCTCAAGGAAATCCTGTGCCAGGCGTGTCATCCTTACTTCCGTGTACCGCATGGCGGCCGGCGGGTCCCCATCCACGGACCCGAAATTCCCCTGACCGTCTACTAATGGATACCTCATTGAGAAATCCTGGGCCATGCGCACAATCGTGTCATATACCGCGGCGTCACCGTGCGGATGATATTTCCCAATCACATCTCCAACCACCCTGGCCGACTTCTTAAACGACCGGTTAAAATAATTCTTTAGATCCTGCATGCCGAACAATACGCGCCTGTGCACCGGCTTGAGTCCATCCCGGATATCGGGCAGTGCCCGCCCCACAATCACGCTCATGGAGTATTCGAGATAAGATTTTTTCATCTCATCTTCTATGTTGACGCTACGGGCTGTTAGTTCCGTAATCATTTCGATTCTCCATAATATAATCGCTTCGCAATTTTATATATCTAAATCAGTGACTTCCAATGCGTTATCCTCAATAAATTTCCTCCTGGGCTCTACCTTGTCCCCCATGAGGATAGTGAAGATATCATCGGTTTCAACCAAGTCTCCTATCCTCACTTTAAGTAAAGTCCTTTTTTCTGGGTCCATGGTTGTTGTCCACAGTTGAGCGGGATTCATCTCCCCAAGGCCCTTATACCTCTGGATGGTCAGTCCTTTTTTGGCCCTGCCCATAAGGTCATTTAAAAGCTGCTGGGCATCGTCAATCCTCTTTTTTTCACCATCTCCCGTGACAGTTACGGCCCCTTTATTCAACCCTTTAAAATCCTTAAATATTCCCATTAACTGCCTCAATTCCGGGGAGGACAAAAACTCCCAGTTTACAACGGATGTCTGGCCCCCGTTACGTGTTTCCGTCACAATAAATTCGTAATATCCACCCTCTTCGTCCTGATGAATGTCTTTTACCTCAAATCCGTTTTCATTAAGTCTCTCAAAAAGTCCCGTCATAAATGACTCATCTTTAAACAGACCCCTGTCTTTAGGACCATTAGACGCTAAGAACTCAACAAATCTGGGACTGTAACCCCTTCTTGAGAGTTTATTCAGGCTTTCATAAAACTTGATCACACCATGTAGAAGCTTTTCAAGCCTTTGTCCGGAAATCTCTTCATTGTTTTCTAATATAACGGTCTCCTTATCTGAAATCCGCTTCAAAATAAATTCATTAAAACCGTCTTCGTCTTTCAGATACAGCTCCTTTTTGCCGGCTACCACCCGGTAAAGCGGAGGCTGGGCAACATACAAATAGCCGTTGTCAATAAGTTCCGGCATTTGCCTGAAAAAAAACGTCAAAAGCAGTGTCCTGATATGGGCCCCGTCCACGTCCGCATCGGTCATGATAATAACTTTGTGATACCTGATTGAGTTTATGTCGTACTCCTCGGAACCTATACCCGTACCCAGGGCAGTTATCATGGTCCGGATCTCCTCGCTCGATATCATCTTGTCAAATCGTGCCTTTTCCACGTTAAGAATCTTACCTTTAAGCGGTAATATGGCCTGATTTCTCCGGTCCCTTCCCTGTTTTGCAGAACCACCGGCCGAATCACCCTCAACAATGAATATCTCACTATGGCTCGGGTCCCTTTCCTGACAGTCAGCCAATTTTCCGGGTAGTGAATAATCCGAAAGAACCCCCTTTCGCCTCGCAAGTTCCCTGGCCTTTCTTGCCGCTTCCCTCGCCCGTGCCGCATCAATTACCTTGGAAAGGATTGACTTGATAACCGCTGGGTTTTCTTCAAAAAAACTTCCCAGGCCATCATTAACCATGTTTTCTACCAGGCCCTTTACATCACTGTTCCCTAATTTGGTCTTTGTTTGACCCTCAAATTGGGGCTCCGGCAGCTTCACGCTGATAACAGCGGTGAGACCTTCCCTTACATCATCCCCGGACAGCTTTTCCTTAAAGTTTTTAGACAGGGGCGAGCCCTGAAGGTATTGATTTATGCTTCTCGTCAGAGCGGATTTAAACCCAATGAGATGACTCCCGCCTTCCGTGGTATTAATGTTGTTTGCAAATGTAAAGAGATTCTCTTTGTATGAATTATTGTACTGGAGTGATATCTCCGTTAATACACGGTTTTTCTCACCCGAAATATATATGGGTTTCTTATGAAGGACCTCTTTGTTCTTATTGAGATATTCTACAAAAGACCTTATTCCTCCTTCATAGACAAAATCCTTCTTCTTGCCTGTTATTTCATCCGATATCTTTATTCTTACCCCCTTTGTGAGAAATGACAATTCTCTCATCCTTATTGCAAGGGTTTCAAAGTCGAAGTTGAGACTTTCAAATATAACGTGATCAGGCAGAAAATGGACTTTTGTTCCTCTTTTTTTTGTATCTCCTTTTATCTCAAGCTTGTTTTTTGTATCCCCTCTTTCATATCGTTGGAAATATATTTTTCCATCCCTGTATACTTCCACTTCAAGATACTCGGATAGCGCGTTGACCACCGATACACCTACCCCATGAAGGCCCCCGGAAACCTGATATGTTTTATTATCAAACTTGCCCCCTGCGTGTAGTTTGGTCATAACAACTTCCAGTGCCGGCATTTTTTCACTTTCGTGCATATCTACTGGAATTCCCCGACCATTATCTGAGACAATCACACTATTATCGCTCAACAATTGAATGTCTATACGGTCACAGTACCCGGCCATAGCCTCATCAATACTATTGTCAATCACCTCATATATAATGTGATGCAGTCCCTCGGTCGCTGTATTTCCTATGTACATGGCCGGTCTTTTGCGAACAGCGGTCAAGCCCTCCAAAACCTTTATATCTGAAGCGGCATATGATTCATTTTCCTTTGTCATACTAAACCCTCATAGGCATAATTAGTCCCAAGAAACCCTCGTCAGCCTCTCCCTCTAAAATACAGGGTTTTGAATTATCAATAAAACCTAAAGATACAACCTCGCTTTCCATTGAAGTAAGTGTTTCAATAAAATATTTCGGATTAAAACCCGCTTCCAGACGTTCACCAGAATACTTTACTTTTATGTTTTCCTGTGCTTCCCCGAGATCAGGATTTGTTGATATTAGTTCCATTGTATTGTCTTCAAGGCTAATCTTTACGGCCTTATACCTTTCATTACTCAAAATAAGCATTTTTCTCATTGCCTCTAAAAGCGAAATTCTATTTACCCCTATTAATTTTTTTTGCTCCTGGGGTATTACCGCATGATAATCTGGAAACTTTGCCTCTAAAAGACGCATCACTAAAAGTGCATTTTCTTTTTTTGCAATGCAATTTTTCTTCTTAAATCCGATCTGTATAGGCCCTTTTTCAGATGCAAGTTTGTTTAATTCAGACATACCTTTTTTCGGTATCATCACCCCTCTTTCTAAATCCAGAGAGTCTATATCAGGTACTGCTTTGTCAATCATTGAAAGACGGTGACCATCTGTGGCAACCATCCTTAAAAAGCTTTTACCTTCTTGAGTCACCCTCTCTGTAAATACCCCAGATAATTTAAATCCCGCGTCTTCAATTGTTACTGAATAAATAGTCTTATTTATCATTTCCATTAACGTTTCCCCGTCTATTTCAACCATTTCAACACCTTCCGGTTCTACAAATGCAGGATATTCATCAGCTGGCAGGCAGGCTAGTTCAAATCTCGCAATATTATCAGATATAAATACCCAGTTATTCTCTTTTTCTTTTATGTGGATGTTAGGGTTCCTGCTTTCCTTTAATATCTCAAATAGTTTTCTTCCCGATATTGTTATACTTCCTTCTTTGATAATTTCTGCTTCAACGACTTGTTGAAATCCAAGTTCCAGGTCAGTTGCAGATATATTAACCTCCGTACCTGAAGTAGTTAGAAGAATAGTAGAAAGAATAGGCATATTGCTTCTTTTTTCTATAATACTTTGAACCCTTGATACGCTCCTAAACAGTTTATCTCTGTCAATTTTTATTTCCATTTTTTCCTCCGGCAATATGGGTTTTTAGTTTTATTATTTTATTTTATATATATAAATAATAATAATAAGGGATGTTGATTTGTTAAATACTCTTGTATTCCTCTGATAATAAAGAAAATTATTTAATTTATTTTTATAAAGTTTTAAGAAATATCTTTATTAAATCCTCGCTGTTAATATTTACATGAGTTTTAAACAAAATATTAGATAGAATTAGAGTCTTATTAGAAAATTAAGGTTCATGAAAGAAACTCTGTATTCTGTTAATATCATCTGATACCTCTTTTCTAAAATCCATATCTTTTTCAATACGTTTCACTGCATATATTACCGTTGAATGGTCTTTATTTCCAAAGGCTTTACCAATTTCATTAAATGATAGATTTATTAATTTTCTACAGAGATACATGGCTATTTGCCTCGGGTAAGAGTACATTCGTCTCTTATTGTCTGATAGAAGGTCGGATAAAGTTATATTAAAATAGCCAGTGATCAAAGTCTGTATATCACTGATACTTACGTCATAGTGGCGTTTGTCCTTTATGATCGATTTTGCAGTGGACATGTCAATTTCGTGCTGGTAAAGGGAGGCATATGTTTCAAGTGTGACCAGATACTGTGTTAGTGTCTTAAGATCTTTTGCTGCTTTTGCAAGGAAGAATGAAACATCATCCGGGATGCTAATATTTTGATTGACGGTTTTTTCTCTTATAATCTTTATTTTGGTTTTTTGATCCGGTATCTGGATTTCCAAAAGGAGGCCCCATTCCAGCCGCGATGTAAGTTGAGGTATGATTTCTTTTATCTGACCAGGCGGCTGATTTGCCGAGACAACGATCTGTCTTTTCATTTTATGGTATGTATTGAAAAGAGAGATGAATTCCACCTGTGATTTTTCCCGGCCGCTTAAACGGTGAATATCATCGATGATGAGAAAATCTAATTTTCTATAATTTTGCCTCCACTCGTTGATTTTTCCGTTTTTCGAAAAGAGCGACAGCTCAGAAGAAAAACGATCAGCAGGAACATACCTTATTCTGGTAGAAATATTATTAAATAACACATAATTTCCGATAGCATTTATTAAGTGTGTTTTACCTAAACTCATCTTACTGAAAATATAAAGGGGGTTATAGCTTTTGCCCGGATTTTTTGCTACATCTAAAGCTGAAGAATAGGCAAACTCGTTGAAGTTACCCTTGATGAAGTTCTTAAATTTAAAAGACGGATTTAGACCATGAATGAAGCTTACCTGAGATCCTTGGGTGAGCCTGTTTTTTTGTGCAGTATTATTAACCTTGTATATTCTATAAGTAAAATGGATCTCCGGGACAAATGAAAAATTATTTACAAAATAATCCCGTATTTGACTTATGTAATTATCGTGTAACCAACTTGCAACGTATTTATTGGGAACCTCTATTACAGCCAAATCCTGATTAAATTTTTTAAGCGTTGTATTAGAGAACCATGTATTAAACTCCGATTCGGAGATATTAGATCTGATACATGTCTTTATTTTGTTCCATGTGTCTTTTTTATTAAGCATAATAATAGGTTATAAAAAATGGGAAATTTTTATATATAGATAGATATTATTTTAATAGTTAATAAATATCAACTAAAAACATATAATATCATGGAGGAAACAATGAGCTTTTCAATTGCGCTTGCAGGCAAAGGGGGTACAGGAAAAACAACAATGGCCGGGTTTCTTATTAGATATCTTGTTGACAATGATAAGATACCTGTCCTTGCCGTTGACGCTGATGCAAATGCCAATTTGAATGAAGTATTGGGACTTGAGGTGAGCGAGACCTTAGGTGATGCAAGGGAAGAGATGAAAAAGGGTGTAGCGAGTGGAATTACTAAAGATATATTTATTGAAATGAAGTTGCAGGAGGCGATTGTAGAAGCATCCGGGTTTGATCTGATAGTTATGGGAAGACCTGAAGGTTCAGGATGCTATTGTGCCGCAAATGCACTCCTTACAATATACCTCGATAAGTTGATGAATAATTACGCTTTTATGGTTATTGACAATGAAGCAGGAATGGAACATATAAGCCGGCTTACAACAAACAATATTGATATACTTCTTGTGATATCCGATCCTACACGCAGGGGAATTCAGGCAGCGGCCAGAATAGTTGAATTAACCGATGAGCTCGGATTGAATATTGGGCGTAAGCAGCTAATAATCAACCAGGAAAAAAAAGGACAGAAAGAGGGTATAGACCGGTCTATACAGGAATATGAATTAGATCTTGTGGGTATCGTGCCTGAGGATACCGAACTACAGGAATTTGACCTGAACGGAAGGCCTACCGTGGAACTTGATAAGGACAACAAGGCACTTAAAGCGTCTTATGAAATCTTTGACAGGATATTCAATTGATAGTGCTATATATTGTGTATTTTTTATCTCCGATACAATATATTGTAAAAATTAAAGATACAAAAACCTCTTGAATTACTATAGAAATTACTTGACAACATACACGCGTTTTTCTATTTTACACCGCAAAAGAAATATTGCATAAATTTTTTTTGCTTTGCTTTGTTCCATTTTTCACAATTACAATTAACTTGACATATTTTTTCATTAAGGCTTTTTTTCCCGGTAAGGAAGACCAGGATTTAGCTGGATTTATTGCATGCAGAAGTCTCTTTATCTGCCGCAAATTCATAATCAATATAAAAGAGTAAACCCTAACGTTGCAAAAGTCGAAAAGGTCTATAGTTATTGCTTTTAAACCCATTTTGCCATTTTATTTATGCAACTAAAGGGTAAAACTAATCCAAGAAGGAGGTAGAAAAATTGGCCTTTGAAATTCCAGGACAGCCCTATTCCGGAGAAATAGGGGTAACCACCGTTGGAACGGGCAGTAGCGCTGTGAAGCTTGGAGGAGAGGATTCATACCCATTTCATCTCTTTGAGGGGAAGATGCCCAATCCCCCGAAGATTGCCATGGAAATATGGGATTATGACCCTTCCGAGGAATGGCCGGCCGCGGCGATCGAGCCATTCAAGGATGTTATTTCATCGCCTGATGCCTGGGCCAAGAAATGTGTGGATGAATACGGCGCTGACATGATCGTGCTCCAGCTCAAGAGCACGGACCCAAACGGCATGGACAGGGGTGCGGACGAGGCCGCGGAAGTGGCTAAAAAGGTAGTCGATGCGGTTGACGTGCCGGTATTATTGTGGGGTACTGCAGACAACCAGAAAGATGAAGTGGTCCTTAAGGCTATTTCAGAGAAGTGCGAAGGAAAAAACCTGGCTCTGGGGCCGGTTGAAGAAGGAAATCATAAGGGAGTGGGTGCCAGCGCACTTGGTTATGGTCACTCCATTATTTCATCTTCACCAATTGACGTCAATCTGGCAAAGCAGTTGAACATTCTGTTGGGTAACCTCGGGGTTCAGACCGATAGGATTATAGTGGACCCCACGACCGGTGGACTGGGTTATGGCCTGGAATACAGCTATTCCGTTATGGAACGTATCAGCATGGCCGCCCTGACCCAGGAAGACGACAAGCTACAGGTCCCCATGATCAATAATACAGGAAACGAGGTCTGGAAGTGCAAGGAGGCCGGACAGAGTATCGAGGAGGAGCCTACCTTGGGTGATCCCGAAAAACGGCCCATTCTCATGGAGGCGGTCGCGGCAGTCTGTTTTCTCATGGCAGGATCTGATGTAGTCATTCTGAGGCATCCTGAAACCGTGCGAATGACGCGGGCATTTATTGATCTGATGATCAACGGCGGCACGGCCGGTGATGTACAGGAGATCTCAAAGCGTTTAGAGGCCCGGGAGGCAGACCTGCTTTCCATTTCACCTGAGCCTAATCTGGATTTTGGTGGGCCGGAAGCCGCTCCGAAACCAAAGGCGGCCAAACCCGAGAAAAAGGAGGCCGCTCCCAAGCCTGAGAAGAAAGAGGAAAAGCCGGCGCCTCCGCCAAAGAAGGAAGAGAAGGTCGTTGAAGCAAAGCCCAAAGTAGAGGCCGAAGCTGCTGTAAAAGCCAAGGACGAAGAAGAGGCCAAGGCACAGGCAGAGGCAAAAGCCAAAGCAGATGCAGAAGCCAAAGCAGATGCAGAAGCCAAGACAAAGACCGAAGCTGAGGCAAAGGCCAAGGCAGAGGAAGAAGCCAAAGCCAGGGCGGAAGCTGAAGCCAAGGCCAAAGCCGAAGAAAAAGCCAAGGAAACAGAAGATCTACAGGCCCTGAGATACCAGAGGGCTCTGGAGAGAGAGAAGCACGAGGCCGGGATGCAGGCCGCTGAAGAAGAAGAGATTCCCAAGACAGCGGCCAAGCAGCAGCTCAACCAGGTGGAAAAATTAATGAAGAATCTCGAGCGCATACACAAGCGTATATAAAGGAGATTCAACAAAGCAAAAGCGGAGGAGTCTCGAAATGACAGAGCAAGAAGCTAAGGTAAAAACCCGCAAGGGCAAAAAGAGACCCAAGACACCAGCAGAGAAGCAGCTTAACCAGGTGGAAAAGATGATGATGAACGTGAACCGTATACACAAACGTGTCTAATGAAGACGCAAATTTAATTATGGAGGAGGAACCTCATAATGGCTGCAGAAGAAGTCAAGAAAGTAGTTGCTAAAAAGGTGAAAGAGCCGCCAAGGCCTGAAGATCTGGCCCTTGATGTGGCAAGCCAGCAGATGATCACAAGATCCAGGGAGATGGAGATTGAGACCATCTTTGACCGGGCCCAGACCATGAAACCCTGTAACATAGGCGCCCAGGGAACATGCTGTAAGAATTGCTCCCAGGGGCCGTGCAGACTGCCATTGCCAAAAGGCGGCATTGAAGGAGAGGATACGCGAAAGGGTCTTTGTGGCGCAACGGCCCATACTATTGCGGCAAGAAATTTTGCAAGGATGGTGGCGGGTGGCGCGGCTGCCCATTCAGACCACGGTAGGGGCGTGGCAGAGGCGTTTTTGGCGGCCGCTCGAAAAGAGGTGGACGATTACCACATAAAGGATACCAAAAAACTCCTTGAGATTGCTCCTGATTATGGTGTCGATATCACGGTAGAGGGTAAAGATGGTGAGATCCTGGACCGGGATATTGACGAGATTGCAGTGGAAGTCGGTGAAAATGCCCTTGCCCAGTTTGGCCAGCAAAACGGCGAAGTATGCACGACCTTGAGGGCTCCGAAAGCCCGGGTTGATCTCTGGAGAAAATTGGGCGTCATGCCAAGAGGGATCGACCGTGAGATCGTGGAGATCATGCACCGGACCCACATCGGCGTGGACCAGCACTATGAAAACCTCGTGGAACAGTGCAGCAGGGCCGCCATCGGAGACGGATGGGGAGGATCAATGATCGCCACGGACTTGCAGGACGTGCTTTTTGGTTGCCCTTATCCAGTGAAAAGCTCGGCCAACCTGGGGGTTATGAAGGAAGATCATGTAAACATTGTTATCCACGGACATGAGCCGCTTTTGAGCGAAATGATTGTTCAGGCAGCGGAGCTTCCCGAAATGATAGATCTGGCCAAAAAGAACGGGGCAAACGGGATTCAGTTGAGCGGCATTTGTTGTACGGCCAATGAGCTTCTTATGCGGCACGGGATTCCGCTTTGCGGGGATTTCCTTCAGCAGGAATTAGCCATTATTACAGGCGCCGTGGATGCCATGGTGGTCGATATACAATGCATCATGGAAAATATCGCTACTGTGGCCCAGTGTTTTCATACCAAGATTATTACCACGAATCCGCGGGCAAGGATCGCATCGGGCGATACAATCCATATAGAATTTGACGAGCATACCGCGTTTGAAGATGCCAAAAAGATTGTAAAGACCGCAATCGAGAATTTCCCGAAAAGGGAAAAAGAGGTCATGATACCTGATGAAAGGCATGACTTAATTGCAGGTTTCAGTTACGAGGCCGTCGAATATCACTTGGGCGGCACCTTCCGAGGCACCTATTACACCCTCAATGACAACATCATCAACGGCCGCATACGAGGTATCGGCGGCGTGGTTGGGTGAAACAACGCACGGACCTCGCTGGATGCGGGGCATGTAGCCGTTGTAAAGGAACTGATCAAAAATGATGTAATCGTATTAACCACAGGATGTAACGCTATTGCCTGCGCCAAGGCCGGACTTTTGACGCCCGAGTCTGCAAAGGTCTTTTGCGGTCCCGGATTAGCAGAAGTCTGCGAGACCGTGGGTATTCCACCGGTGCTTCACATGGGATCATGTGTGGATAATAGCCGAATACTCTTAGCCGCAACAGAGGTCGTAAAGGCCGGGGGCCTTGGAAATGATATCAGTGATCTTCCTGCTGCCGGATCAGCGCCTGAGTGGATGAGTGAAAAGGCAATAAGCATAGGGCATTACTTTGTTGTGTCAGGTGTTTACACCGTATTTGGTGTTACCATGCCAGTAAGCGGTTCACCGGTATTTGAAGACTATCTGTACAATAAACTTGAAGACTTGTATGGGGGAATGTGGGATCTGGAAGTTGACCCAATCAAGCATGCGCAAAAGATGATTGCGCACATTGATAAGAAGCGTAAGGCCCTTGGCATTGACAAGGCCCGCGAGAGGGTGCTTATGGATATGAGCGACCGCCGCGAACTGGAAGCGGCATAAAAATAAAATCGCTTAACGCGATTTTATGAAACGCGGCATCGCCGCTTGATAATACTAAATATAATACCTCTTAAGAAGGGAGGACATAGATTATGTCAAAGATGGTAGCATTTGCAGTAGTTCAGGGCGCCTATAATATTGTTTCCAAGGCAGAAGGAAAATATAAGGAGGCCCTGGAAAAATACGGGGGGGCACAGAAACTGGAGTTTCCCAATACGGCTTATTTTTTACCGGTAATATATTCGCTGACCGGAATCAAGGTCACGGACCTGGACTCTGCCAAACAGGTCATGGATTTCTCACGGGCGCTATTGCCGCCTTATATCAAGAACGATTGCAATCTTCCGTATCTCGGTCCAATTTTAGATGCAGGGATGGGCGCGATTTTTGCGGAGGAGATTGTTGAGGCCATCCGGTACGTTGAAGACCCGGATTTTTACCAGCCTGAGATAGAAGATCCAGACGTGGAAAACGGGAAGATCTGGTTGGGCGCGGCCGATGACGCGATCATGAGAAAGCGGGGCGTGGAGTTTGTGGACGGCACGGCCCCGGGATTTGCGGCCATTGTCGGAGCGGCCCCGGATTCTGCAACGGCAAAACAGATTGCAGAGGAATACCAGCAAAAGAGTATATATGTTTTCATGGCGGCAAACCAGAACGGCACAACCTTTGCCGAGCAGTTGATAGAGGAAGGAGTGCAGATCGGATGGAACACCCGTCTGGTCTCATTCGGCCCCGATATCTCGGCGGCCGTGTTTGCCGTTGGTTTTGCAAATCGCGCGGGACTGTCTTTTGGAGGTATCGTTCCGGGCGATTACAAGAAAATGTTGGCGTACCAGAAAGACCGTATCTTTGCCTTTGTGGTTGCCTTAGGTGATGTGAATGCAGAATGGGCGGCCAATGCGGCAGGCGCTATTAACTGGGGATTTCCGACCATTGCGGATACGGATATTCCCGAAATATTGCCCACCGGAATATGTACATATGAGCACATTGTATCCAATGTACCTCATGATGAAATCACCCAGAAATCTATTGAGGTCAGGGGTCTTAAGGTGACCATCTCCGAGATCGACATTCCCCTTTCCTATGGCCCGGCATTTGAGGGCGAGCGGGTCCGAAAGGATGATCTCTACCTCGAGATGGGCGGTAGCAAAACCAATTGCACTGAGCTGTGCAAGAGTGCCGAGATGAACGAGATCGATGACGGAAAGGTGGAGGTTATTGGTAAGGATGTGAAGGATATCAAAAAGGGCGACACCCTGCCCCTCGGTATCTATGTCCAGGTGGCCGGCCGTGAGATGCAGGTTGACTTTGAGCCGATCCTGGAAAGGCAGATTCACCACTTGATTAACTATGCCCAGTATATCATGCACATTGGGCAGAGAGATATCTCGTGGATCAGGGTGAGCCAGAATGCTATCGACAAGGGCTTTACGCTCAAAGACATTGGCACTATTCTGCATGCCAAGCTCCACCAGGACTTTGGGAGCATCCTTGATAAGGTGCAGGTAACCCTGTATACCGATAAAAAAGACGTGGATGACCTGACAAAAAGGGCGAGGAAAGAATACAAGGTGAGGGATGAGCGTGTTGAGAATATGACCGATGAGACTACGGATACATTTTACTCATGTACACTCTGCCAGTCCTTTGCGCCAAGCCATGTCTGTGTGGTAAGTCCGGAAAGGACAGGACTTTGCGGGGCCTACAACTGGATGGACTGTAAGGCCTCTTTCCAAATTAACCCAACAGGTCCTAACCAGCCCGTGGAAAAGGGAGAGGTCCTCGATCCTGTTTTGGGACAGTTTAAGGGTGTCAATGAATTTCTATATAAGGCATCCAGGCAGACTATAGACCACTATAATTTTTATAGTATTGCCATTGACCCTATGACCACCTGTGGCTGCTGCGAGGCCATCGCAGCGGTTCTGCCCGGATGTAACGGTGTCATGACGGTTCACAGGGATTACAGCGGTATGACGCCATGCGGGATGAAGTTCTCGACCCTGGCAGGTACCGTTGGTGGTGGACTGTCCTCTCCCGGTTTTGTGGGTCATGGCAAGTATAATATTACCCAGCGTAAGTTCATATTAGGTGACGGTGGGCTCCTTCGCATGGTTTGGATGCCCAAGTCCTTGAAGGAAGAGATCAAGGAGCGATTGGATAAGCGGGCGGCAGAGATGGGTGTACCGGATCTGTATGATAAAATAGCCGATGAGACCGTAGGGACTGACGAGGAATCGGTTTTGGCCTTCCTCAAGGAGAAGGACCACCCGGCCCTGAAGATGGACTCCATTGTGGGGTAGAGAAATAAAGGAATTTTATTTTCGGACGCAGATGAACGCAGATTATTACGATGTAAAAAAATCTGTGTGTATCTGTGTAAATCTGCGTCCTATTATAATGATTAGGAGTGAATTATGGGATTGACTGGAATTCAGATTTTTAAGATGTTGCCCAAGACAAACTGCGGGGAATGCGGTGTCCCTACCTGCCTTGCATTTGCCATGAACCTGGCCTCGGGAAAGGCGGAACTGGATGCCTGCCCTTATGTCTCTGATGAGGCCAGGGAACAATTGGCCGAGGCATCAGCGCCCCCGATCCGGCCGGTTGCCATAGGAGCCGGAACCAGGGCCTTTAAGGTAGGCGGCGAAACCGTCATGTACAGACATGAAAAGACCTTTTATAACCCCACGGCCTTAGCTGCAATAGTCCCCTCGGACATGGATGCGGATGCCCTGGGCAAGAAACTGAAGGAGTGGAATGCCCTGCAGTATGAAAGGGTAGGCCTGAATCTGAGGCCGGAGTTAGTGGCCCTGAAGGACGCGAATGGTGATAGCGGGGCCTTTGCGGCTCTTGCAAAAAAGATTGCAGAGGAGAGTGAATTTGGCTTGGTCCTTATGAGTGACAAAGTAGATGTGCTCAAGGCTGCCGTGGATGCCACGGCGTTCAAAAAGCCCCTCCTTTATGCAGCGACCGCTGATAATGCCGAGGACATGGGGAACCTGGCCAAAGAGTCCGGCCTGCCCCTGGCCGTGAAGGCGGATACCATAGATGACCTTATTAGCCTGAGTGATAAGCTTACAGGCATAGGCCTGAAGGACCTGGTGCTGGATTCAGGCTCTCGAGAGATGAAGCAGCTCTTCGAGGACCAGGTAGCCATCCGCAGGGCCGCTCTCAAGGCGGGGAACAAATCTTTGGGTTTTCCGACAATCACTTTTCCCTGTGAAATGGCAAGCAATCTGGATGCTGAGACGCTTATTGCCTCCCTGTTGATTGCCAAATATGCGGGTATCGTGATTCTTTCGGATTTTAAGGGCGAAAGTCTTTTTCCCCTGCTGCTGGAAAGGCTGAATATATTCACTGATCCGCAGCGTCCCATGACCGTGACAGAGGGGATCTATGAGATCGGAGGGCCGGATGAGAATTCGCCGGTGCTGGTCACCACCAACTTCTCTTTGACCTATTTTATTGTGGGCGGCGAAATAGAAGGAAGCAGGGTACCGAGCTGGCTCCTCATTATGGATACAGAGGGTCTTTCCGTCATGACGGCCTGGGCCGCGGGCAAGTTTTCAGGCGATGTGGTGGGCATGTTCGTGAAAAAGTGCGGTATTGCCGACAAGGTTGCCCACAAAAAAATCATTATTCCCGGCTATGCAGCGGCCATAAGCGGTGAGATGGAAGAGGAACTTTCGGACTGGGAGATCCTGATCGGTCCCAGGGATGCGTCGTTAATACCCAAGTTTCTTAAGGATATGGGTTAAATCTTGTTGGATGAGTAATATACCTGTGGTCTGACGGGTCTTTGCAGCAACAAGATAGGTGTTAGACAAAAGCATATCGAATGTTTAACAAGGAATACCGAATAGCGAATGAAAAGAAAACTTTATAATTCAGCATTCAATATTCGTTATTCACAATCCGCGTTCTCCCCTGTGTGTGCGGAGTAGAGACCAAAGACTAAGGTTAAGACTTTTATTATTAACAGACCAACACAGTGGAAAGGGAGTGTGCCCATGTTACTAATTGGAGAAAGTCTGAATGTCATCAGCACGGTGATCGGAAAGGCATATAAGGAAAAGGATCCCGGTCCTATTGTCGAGGAGGCCAAGCGCCAGAAGGAAGCGGGGATGGACTGGATTGACATCAATTTAGGTCCTGCGAGGAAAGGGGGGCCCGAATTGATGGAATTCGTGGTAAAGACCGTCCAGGAAGCCATCGGGGATACGCCCTCGCTGTGCCTCGATACCTCAAATATCGAGGCCATGGAAGCGGGCCTGGCGGTCCACAAGGGAAAGGCCATTATCAACTCGATTATGGTGAGACCTGAGCGGTATGAGAAGATGATACCCCTTGCGGTCAAATACAAGGCCGCCATGGTGGCATTAATGTGGGGATCGGAAGGCCTCCCAAGGGATGAAAACGAAAGGGCCGCCCTGGCCGTTGAGTTAGGTTATGCCGCCAATGAGGCGGGAGTTCCCAATGAGGACATGTTTTTTGACGGGATTGTAACCCCGGTTAACATCCAGCAACCACAGGCCTTAAGCCTGATGGCCTTTCAGGAGATGCTCCAGGATATGTTGCCAGGGGCAAAATCCACGTGCGGGCTCTCCAATATTTCTAACGGCCCTCCGGACAATCTCCGGCCCATACTTAACCAGACCTTTATGGTCATGTTGGAGAGGACGGGCATGTATTCCTGTATTGCGGACCCGTATGATAAGGGGTTGATTGCCCTTGCCCGCGGGAAAAGGCCCGATATTGTGGAACTGATCCACAAGGTGATGGATGATGAGGTGGTAGATGATAAGTCTCTTCCGGAGGAACCCAATGATGGCTGGAAATTAATTGACTATGTAAAGACATCAAGAGTCATTTTGGGCCGTTCTCTGTATTCGGATTCCTGGCTTGAGATATAATACCTTTTCAAGTTATTATGCTATCAGGCCATACTGCGCAAGAGCGGGGTGACGGCCGGATATCTAAAATTATGAGGGGCTTCCCCATGGAACAGGAGGTTATCCTGGGGAGGTCCCTCTTTTTTGTGCAAAGACAGGAACATGGCAGATTGATAATAGCCTCTGTGGCTTGAAAATCAGTTGCCGATGCTTAAACTATTATTTGAAGAACTGAAAATCATGCAGGTTTTTGTGGTGAAGAGATAGATATTCGATGGTGGGAGAGGAAGTTTATTAAGGATGAGTAAGGTAAAAACAAACGCTGCGACTCCCGGGGATCTGGAAAGGGACCAGCAGGACAAAATGATTGAGGCGAATCTGGCCAGGGTGGAAAGAAAAATCCTGGTCATGAGCGGCAAGGGAGGGGTCGGAAAGAGCACTGTTGCCAGTTATATTTCGCTGCTTCTGAGTGCCAAGGGCTATAAGGTTGGGCTTTTGGACGTGGATCTCCACGGGCCGTCAATTCCCCGTCTTATGAATGTTCAGGGTGGTTTTGATATGCCCGAGGAAGGCGTTGTCAGGCCATACAGGTTTTCTGAAAATCTGAGCATTGTCTCACTGGAAATGGTTTTGGGGGACAAGGACGCGGCTGTTATCTGGAGGGGTCCTTTGAAGATCAGCGCTATCCGGCAGTTCATATCTGATATAGATTGGGGTGATCTGGACTATCTTATTGTTGATTCGCCTCCTGGAACAGGGGATGAACCTCTCACGGTTGCCCAGACCATACCGGATGCCGAGGCCCTCATTGTGACCACACCGCAGGAGATCAGTTTGGCGGATGTGAGAAAATCGATCAATTTTTGCCGACAGGTCGACATGAAAATAATGGGTGTGGTCGAAAATATGGACGGGTTTGTTTGTCCCCGCTGTGGAGAGAAGGTCTTAATTTTTGGCAGCGGCGGGGGTAAAAAAATGGCTGCCCAAATGGACGTTCCTTTTATTGGTGAAATACCGTTGGATACCGAGATGGTTAAAATGGGGGATAAAGGGAGATTAGACACCCTGATGGAGAAGGATGAACTGGAGATAAACATGGCATACAAGAAGATCGTAGACCGGATTGTTAAAGGTTGAATGGCCTTAACCAATAAACCATTCGACCATTTGACAAACTAAACCGTTACACCTGAGGAGGACTTTTAAAATGCAAGAGGGAAGAATAGCTGTGCCGTCAATGGGACCGGGCGGTCTGGATGGAGAGCGTTCGGGTCATTTTGGCCATTGTGACGTATTCACCATGGTGGATGTTGAAAACGGGGAGATCAAACAGGTTACCACGGTTTCTAATCAGAGCCATGTTCAAGGGGGATGCATGGTGCCTGTGAATCTACTGGCAGAGCATAATGTAAAGGCATTGATCGTTGGTGGTATCGGCATGCGGCCACTTATGGGTTTTCGCCAGGTGGGGATTGATGTCTATTATGACGCGGAGAGACCACAGATACGACCCGTGGTGGAAGACCTGATTGGCGGAAAATTGCTGGCTATCGGGGATGATCAGGTTTGTGGCGGAGGCGGCGGGGCTATGCAATAAGCCAGATGACTGGTATCAGTTCACCCAGAAGCCCTAAGGACGACCGTTGTTTTTCACTGTTCCCTGGCCCCCCACCGGGGCGTAGGCCCCTACCCTCCGGCCTGTAAGCCCTACGGGCTGGAAGCGAGGCCGGAGGCTGCACCCTGTGAACTGTTACGATGACTGTATTGAATAGATGAAAGGGTCTGTTTAAATGAACGAGAAACAAACGAATGATGATGTTTACACGATGCTTTCCGAGTCTGGATATTCAGATAAGGCGATTGAGTATTTTCAGGCCAGGGAAAATATTGGCGTTATTAAGGATGCAGAGCAGATTACGGATCTTACGGGGCCCTGCGGTGATACCATGAAAATCTCTCTTAGTATTGAGGATGGCAAGATAAATGATGCCAAAATACAGGTGCTTGGCTGCCCCGGTGCTGTTGCCTCGGGATGTGCTGTAGTAAAACTTGCCAAGGGCAGGAGCTTAGAGGATGCAAGCAAAATCGATATGGAGGTTTTGTATAGGGACCTTGAGAAACTGCCTGATAAAAAGATCCATTGTGCGCGTTTAGCCCTGAAGACCCTGCAAAAGGCCTTAGAAGAATATGAACAGAAGGATCAACAAAATGTATCAAATGAGAGCGGAGGGAATAACTAATGAGAATAGCTGTAACCTCAACCGGTACGGATCTTGATTCAGAAGTGGATCCCCGTTTTGGAAGGGCACCTTATTTCCTTGTTGTGGATTCAGAGACTTTTGATTTTAAGGTTCTTGATAACAAAGAAAATGTAAATGCCCTGAAAGGGGCGGGCATTCAGGCGGCAGGAATGGTAAGTGATAGCGGAGCCGAGGTCCTGCTTACCGGTTTTTGCGGACCTAACGCCTTTAAGGCCATTAAGGCAGGGAACATTAGTGTGGCAAATAACGCCAGCGGCACGGTGAGGGATGCTGTTCAGGCATATATTGACGGAAAATTACCCTTAGCCGATGAGGCAAATACAGAGGGCCAGTGGTAGTTAAGGCCCTGTGGAACTACATGTCCCATTTTAATAACGCTAAAGTGTTACCAAAAGTTTAATCCGCCAAAGGCGGACAAGGGTTAATTCCCCGCAGCTTGCTGCGAGGCAGTTCATTTTTGATCGAGGAGGCATCCGGTATGCCAATTTATGAATTCGAATGTGTTGATTGCGCACATAGAACAGAAATACTTATGAAGTCCAATGAAACCGACTTGGTTGTTTGTGGAAACTGCGGGAGTCGAAATCTCAAGAAATTGCTATCAGCACACGCAACCGTGAGCTCCACAAAGGGGTTTCCGGAAAGCGCCGCTGATCGGTGTTGTGGCGTTGAAGGGCCCCCTTCTACCTGCGCGGGTCCCGGAAGCTGCTGCGGACGAACCTGAGATCCTGGAGATAGTCATCTCGCCCCAAGCCCACCCTAACAGTTCACAATGTCCCCAGTAAGAACAAATTTATCCTCAATTTTCAAATAACATCAATTCTCAAGGTCGCGGTTAAAGCCGCTCTTACAGCAGATTGGCGATTAAACAGGTGATTCATAAAGAACCTCAAATTCAACAGTGGAAGACGCCTGTGCCCACGGAATAAATTCCTTGAGTCTGTAGAAATATCTTTTTTGTAATGCCAAAATAATATAGAATTGTCTTGATCTCAAGGCTGGTCAATATATGCTGTTTGATCTTGATGAACCCGTAAAAAGTCACAACCCCGCCGCTGGAGGGATCGAAATGACAGATTCACTAAGTACGAGTTTTTGCGAGACTATCAAGCTTTGGATTACGATACGTACATGATAAAATGTTTTGTAATAGTTTTATCCGGTTAACGTGAGCAGACCGCTGAAGACGCAGGATATCATGAGGTTGCATGAGATGAATAGGGCTGTGTGTTGTTTAGTAATATTTTTGTTAATCGCATGGGTATTTATTCCAGTGCTGGGTCATACTCAAGAAGATTGGTCTCAAAAAGGTATTCGTTACTTAAAGGCCGAACGCTTTGATGAGGCACACAGGGCCTTTTCAAATGCTATTGCAGAAGGATACAATAACCGGGGTGTGGCCTGGCAATACAGGGGTGACCTTGACCGGGCCATTGAGGATTACAACAAGGCCCTGGAAATATTTCCGGACTATTTCCAGGCCCACAACAACCGGGGAGTTGCGTTAGTAAAAAAGGGTGAATACAAACAGGCCATGGTTGATTTTAACAGGGCGTTAGAATTAAGCCCTGGCTATGCAAAAGCATATTACAATCGAGGTTATGTCTGGCACCAACAAGGCAATCTTGACAGGGCTATTGATGATTACACTAAGGCATTGGAAGTAAGGCCGGGATATGCCCAGGCATACAACGCCCGTGGATTCGCCTGGGATAAAAAAGGTGATTTTGATAAGGCAATTGCCGATTATTCAAAAGCTGTGGAGAAAGACCCACGATCTGCAGATGCCTATAACAAACGAGGCGCTGTCTGGGCAAAAAAGGAGAATTATGATGAGGCCATTGCAGATTACACCATTGCCATACGCATAGATCCTGACTATGCCGAGGCATACTACAATCGGGCTATGGCCTGGCATCATAAGGGAAACTGTGAGCGGGCGATTGCGGATTCGACAGAGGCCCTTGATATTGATCCGAATTACGCAGAGGCATACAACCAGCTTGCCTGGACACTCACTGTTTGTGAAGATGACACATATAGGGACGGGATTAAAGCGATAAAAGCTGCAGAAAAAGCAGTGGAGCTAAAGCCGGAAGTTAATCACCTCGATACCCTTGCCGCGGCTTATGCCGAGGCGGGCAAGTTCGAAAAGGCCACAGCAACACAGGAAAAGGCTATCGCCATGGCGACGCAGGAAAGAAAGACAGAACAAATGGCAGGGTTTGCTGATCGCCTGAAGTCTTACAGGGCTCACAGATCCTGGCGGAATATGCTGGCAGAGGAAGAATATGATATATGTGCGGCACAGATCTCGGGTGCAGACACCCCGGCGGACGCAAAAGAAGAGCACATTACAGCGGAGAAACCGAAACCAATATCACTAACCGGGGCCGCAGTGGCCCCAGGATCTCAGGTAAAGGTCTATTCAGTTCAGATTGGGGCTTTCAGTTCCAGTCAAAATGCGGCAAGATTAACTGCGCGGCTAAAAGAAAAGGGCTATGAGGCCCGTTCAATCCCAATGACCTACTCCGGGAGAAGGGTTTTGCATACTGTTCTTGTTGGCAAGTATGCCACGCTCGAGATGGCAAAAAAGGCCGCCGCCGACTTTTCTGAAAAAGAAAAAATGACATCAAGCGTTCGGTCCTTTTATGTACCCTGATGTTTTCCCGTTATTCCTTTCTGGATTTATTTTCTATATACTATATATTGTATCTTTTCTTGACTAATACCTCAATACATTGTATATTCCGTAACAGTTTAACTCTTTAAAAAAGAGATCCCCATGGCCCGGTACTGTTTTCAAAGAGCTAAACTATTACTATATTACGTAAATATTATAGTGCAGTTTTATTCCGCAAAAAAAGCAGACTTGGTTCAAGTATCTATCCGGGGGCGTAAGATTGATGACAAATCCATGCGATTTGCAAGGAGCAATTAATGGATAGAAGGAGTTTTTTGGTCAAAAGCAGTTTTTTTTTAGCGGGAAGTGTCTTAGGATTGAATGGTTTTTCAAAGGCCCTTGCGTATGGCGAGCAAAACAACAAATTCCCTTTGCGTCCCCGTATCGCCCTGATCATTGATGATATAGGGCAAAGCATTTCCCATGCAAGACGGTTTATGAAACTGGATTGCCCTGTTACGTTTTCCATCCTGCCCCGGCTTGTTCATTCTTATGACCTGGCACTTGAGATACATGAACGTGGCTATGAAATCATGCTCCACCAGCCCATGGAGCCCTGGAATCCGGAAGTCGATCCGGGCCCAGGGGCCCTGTACGTGGGAGATGAAACAGAGCGGATTGAAGTAATAATGGAAGAAAATATCTCCCGTGTACCTTTTGCGGCAGGGGTTAACAACCATATGGGATCGAAGTTTACCGCATGCAAGAGGGAGATTAGTGAGGCCCTTAGGGTTGTGGAAAAAAGAGGTCTGTTTTTTGTGGATAGCCTCACATCAAATCGTTCACTGGCCTATATGACCGCTAAAAAATTCCATATGCCTGCTGCCTGCCGGAATATCTTCCTGGACAATGTTCAGAGTGAATCATATGTTCATAAGCAACTCCTGAAGTTAAGCAGGCGGGCACAAAAATATGGGAGTGCCATAGGAATCGGGCATCCCTTCAGGGAAACCGCTAATGCAATGAGGCTGTTTTTAACCGGGGTTGAGCCTTCCGGGATCTCTTTTGTACCCGTGTCCGAAATTCTGCACACCTGAATATTTATTAAGACAGGGAACCGGATCCAGATGATTCTCTTATATTATTACTACCAGTATTTCAGGTTCAAAG
Source organism: Desulfobacteraceae bacterium (assembly GCA_030613055.1). Lineage (GTDB taxonomy): Bacteria > Desulfobacterota > DSM-4660 > Desulfatiglandales > Desulfatiglandaceae > JAUWMR01. The sequence goes on along the minus strand of JAUWMR010000005.1, from coordinate 83,821 downwards.
ATCACGGTTCTAAAAGACTATGTTTCCCATAATGCATCGCGCAGGCCGGATGCCCGTAAGGTCTGCTGGTGTACTCCTTCAAGAAATACAGGTTCTGTAGCCCAGACCTCAATACTCCGCTTTGCCCGTGTGATGCCTGTATAGATAAGTTCTCTTGTGAGGACAGGCGCATACCTGTCAGGGAGGAGGAGCAGGGCATTATCAAACTCTGATCCCTGGCTTTTATGCACGGTCATGGCATATACGGTTTCATGCTCTGGCAGCCTGAAGGGCAGGAATTTTCTTAAGGTCCCGTCCGCCGACAAGAAAAGTGCGCGAAGCTCATTATTAGAAGCAGGGTCAGGAAGGATAATGCCGATATCGCCGTTAAAAAGCCCTAATTCGTAATCATTGTGTGTAATCAACACAGGCCTGCCTTTGTACCAGGTCCTGTTCGGATTAATAAGGTTGTCATCCTTAAGTATTTTCTCAACAAGAAGGTTAAGGGCTCCCACGCCATAAGGCCCTTTTCTAAGGGCGCACAATATGCGGAACTGTTCATGCAGATTGAAGATATCAATAGGATCTTCGGCCGTTAGATACGGTTTGTAGCCCTGAACAATTTTTTCCCTTAGTTGCCAGTACAGGGCGTTGGCCTCGGGCAGGGGTTTCCATCCGATGTCTTGATACATGCTATCTTTAAGGTGACTTAACGCAAGGTCGCCCTCGCCTCTGTTTACAGCCCGGCTTAGCTTCCCAATGCCGCTGTGGGTTCCAAAACGATAGCTCTTTTGGAGTTGAACTACACAATCCTGAAGCGCCGATCCGTTGGCGTCCTGTGAAATAGTGATCCGGTTGCCTGTGATTTTACCAAGTATTTCGGAGAACTTATGAGAAAACTCGTGCATGCGGCCTCTATTGCAGATGTCCCCGAGCACGGCTCCGGCCTGAACCGAAGCCAATTGATCTTTATCACCGAGAAGGATCAGCCGGGCATCAGGAGGAATTGCACAGGCAAGTTTTGACATTAGTGCAAGATCTACCATTGAAGCTTCGTCAATAACGACCAGATCGACAGGGAGTAGGTTTTCTGCATTATGACGGAAGTAAGGTGAACCCGGAATTGCGCCCAACAAGCGGTGAATGGTTGATGCCTCAGGAACGATAGCTTCTTTTACCTGATTATCCACGGGAAGGCCTTCTTTGGTGTTCTTGATGGCCTCTTGCAGGCGGGCAGCGGCCTTGCCGGTGGGTGTGGCGAGGGCTACCCGCATTTTATTACAGTCATTCGTCTGCTCCATGATCAAGGCAAGAATCTTTGCAATGACGGTGCTTTTTCCTGTTCCGGGCCCGCCGGAAATAACACAAAACCTTTTCATGACCGATACAAGGGCAGCCACTTTCTGCCAGTCAGCGCTATCGCCAGAAAAGAGCCTTGACAGCCTATCTTTAAGTAACTGTGAATCATGTGTGTTTACTTCAGCAGCCGAGCGAGCCTTGAGGTCATCAGCTAATTTTTTTTCATAATCCCAGTACCGGTACAGGTAGAGACGTGACCTGTCATCTAAGATAAGTGGCCTGTAATCACCCGGTCTTCCCACAACACTGCTGGAAATAAGTATCTCGCTCCATTGTGATAGGTTCGGGCAGGTAATAGACAGAAGGTCCGGATCATCATCCATAAGCGGTTTCCCTTCCAGCGAGGAAAGGTCCAGGCAGACATGACCTTCCGATGTGGCGCGGCTTACAAGAGCAGCGGCAAGGAAAAGCCCGGGCAACTCATGTTCCGAAAGCCTTGTCATTAGCTTGGCAAAATGGATATCAAGCTCCGAAAAACAGCCTTTTTCTATCAGGTGTTGTATGTCTTTTACATCTGTCATCTTCCTGTTTGCTCCTGATAGTGTCAAAATCCCTGATTGTGTGAAAAATGAACTTATTTGACTTATGTTTTAATCTGGCATGTCGGAAAGGAAGCCTTTTACCCGAGAAAACTCTTTCAATGTATGTGGAATTATGAGTGTTTTTCAATCAGGGCTTCTCTTAATTCCTTTATCAATTCTGGCGAAGGCAGATCCCTGTAAATGCCAAAGTTGGTTCCTTTTTCAGGGTCAATGCCCCGCAGGAATATGTAAAAAACGCCTCCAAAGTGATCTTCGTAACTATATCCGGGCATACGCATCCGCAAGTATTGATCTAAGGCCAGGGTGTATATGTGATACTGTAAAATGTAGGCTTCATTTTTCATTGCCAGTGTTAGGGATGCTTGGCCATAGTCTTCGATTCGGCTCCCAAGGAAATTGGATTTCCAGTCCACTAAATAGAAACGGTCGCGCCACTGAAAGACCAGATCCATGAATCCTTTCATAAATCCCCTGGTGGGAGAGAATTGAAGTCGCTCGATGGTTTCCGGAGGCCCTCCCAGAAATCGAAGCTCAGCCGCATGCGTGCTCGAAGATCCACCGTTGAAGGGTAGATGCCCCATGTTCGCTTGAAATAACCTTTCAAGTTTCTCCGGGGAAATAGATTTCAAAGGAAAGTAGAATTCTAACTCGTTCAAACGATCTCTGTTCCGGATGCATGAGAATTTTAGATCTTCTGATCCAGGGTCCAGTGGCGCATTAAGGACGGTTGTGATCGTACCACAAATAATGTCCAGCCAGTAGGATTCAAATTTGTATTCCCTGAGTTTATCTGCAACCAGGGCCTTCACAACAGCCGGTTCCCCTTCAGCAAAATCCAGGTGTTCCAGAACATCGTGCAGGAATGTCCCGGCCTTTGCGCCTCTTGGAAAGGAAAAAATATCTAAGACCGGTTCTTCGGTGTCCAACTCTTGAAGATCTTTTTGATCATAGGCATCAGGAAGACTTATGGAATCCCGATCAGGCAATTCATCCGAGTGCCGCAGGCCCGATACAAGAGATGAAAAACTTGAAATGCGCCACTGACGATCTATGGTCCCTGAAAATTTCAGGCAACTGAAGGTTTCCTCCCGGACTGGTAAAGGAGAATACGCCCTCCCCTGCGCCTCTGGCATATCAGATAGCCCGATGCTTCCTCCGGCCTTGTCAACGGCAATTCTCAGGCCCGAAAGCACATCTTCATCACTTAACCCTGCAAATATTTTGGCGGTAGCATCAACAATATCTCTTTCTTCCCATGATTCAGGCGAGTGAAGAAGGTAAGCCGGAGCGGAAGTCTCAGCCATATTAAAGCGACCCCAGATGAAGTAGCAGCGGTTTTTTGCCCGGGTTAGGGCCACATAAAAGAGCCTCAGATTCTCCGCCAGGATTTCCTTCTCAGCAATTGGACGGTTTTCATCCATATGTGAAGAGCCAAGATCAAGAGTTAAGGTCATGCTGTGGGCTTCATCGTGGAACATGAAAGGGTCTTTTGATTTCTTCATTCTGGAGCCATCCCACGAAAAGGGGCAAAAAACAACAGGATATTCAAGGCCCTTACTCTTATGGATAGTCACAAGTTTGACAGCATTCTCATCACTTTCGAGACGCAGGGGGTGTTCTTCGAACCCGGGCATACTTCCATCTCTCTGCTCTGAAAGCCATTTGAGCAGATCTGCCATACCGAGCTTCTTTTCAACGGATTTCTGGTGGAGGACTTCCGAGAGGTGCAGCAGGTTTGTATTGCGCCGTTCTCCATCGGACAAAAACATGAGGCGGGGCATGACCTTTTCTTGTATTAGCAGATATCTAAACATGCGGATAAAACCGCGCTCATTCCACAGATCGTGAAATGTCTTGAATTTAACAAGCCAGTTTTCCCACCCGGTTTCATCCTCCATTAGACTACAAATTTTCTCACCGCTGACACCCATTATATCTGTCGTCAGGCCTGCTCTTAAGAGTCGTTCATTGCCGGGTTCTGTAATTGCGGTAAGAAGCCTCTCCATTTCCATGGCTTCATGTGTATCAAAAAGGTCGCCCGTACTGTAAAGAACGCTCGGGATATGAAGGCTTGTGAGGGCTTCCTGCATAAGGCGCGCCTCTGCGTTCGTGCGCACCAATACGGCAATGTCACCTTCTCTTACATACCTGATGGGGTCAGGTCTACGCTCTTCATATGGACTGTCAAGAGTGTAGACCTGACCCATCCGCCTTAGAAGCCTCGAAATCTCCGCTGCCACAGCCTGAGAAATCATTACCCGGGCCTTAGCCTTAGTAATCGACTTTTCAGAGTCGGTTATTTTACCCGCCTCTACAAACCAAAGTTGAAAAGGCGGTTCAGATTCGCCGTTCAGCCTGAGAATAGTGATGTCTTTCCTCTCTGCGGGAACAGCCGGCTGAAATGGTATTTCATCATAGACAAAGGGATGTTCTGTTTGGGTAAAAACGGCATTTATTGCAGCAATCAGGTCGGGATCGGACCGCCAGTTTTCCCTTAGAGTGTACTGGGATTTCGCGTCACCTTTCGCCTTCATGTAGGCAAAGATATCAGCACCTCGGAACCCGTATATGGCCTGCTTGGGATCGCCGATCAAAAAAAGTATCCTGTCTTCGGTTCCGAAAATCTTTTTAAAAATGGCGTACTGGACCGGGTCCGTGTCCTGGAATTCATCTATCAAGGCAGCCTTGAATTTGGCCCTTATTGCCCCTGCAAGATATACCCCACTTTTTCCCTCCAGGGCTTTATGCAGTTTGAGCAGAAGGTCGTCAAAAGACTGAATATTTTTCTCCCTTTTTTTCCTTGTAAGCTCATTTCTTGCATAATGAAATAATTCTATTTTTAGCCCAAGCAGATGCCTCTTAAAAATGTCTTCAAGGTCGTCAAAGGCTTTCTTTAATCTTTCGCAGCATTCAAAAAACGGATGCACAGGTGGGGCATAATCTTTTTTCAACGAAATTTCGAGTTCACTGGCAGTAAATTTTTCAAATCCTTTGAATAATATTGGATTATGACCACGGGATTTTACATAGTGGTCCATAGACTGGATCAAGATTGGGATATTCGCTTTTCTATATCTATTCCTGTTTAGGCCTTCATAAGTGGCAAGGATCTCTTCAACCTCTTCTCTTGCTGGCTGCCAGGCCTTTGAAGTTTCCTTAAAAGACACACTGAATTCATTCTCCTGTTGAGAGGAATCCGGAATTCCAGTATCAGGAATAATCTTCAGGTATGGCTGGGAGACCCTGTTGGAGAGTAAGGAAAGGAGGTTGTCCGGGCTGAAATCGTTATGCAGCGCATAGTTCACAAAAAGAGGTGAGGCCTCGTAGAAGTGTTTTCGCCAGAAATCATCAACAATCGCCTGCTTGAGTTTCTCCTGGTCAGTCACAAGCTCGGTATCAAAGAGGCTACCGCTTTCAAAGGCGTTTTCATGAAGCATTCTCCTGCAGAACCCGTGTATGGTAAATATGGCCGCCTGATCAAAGCTTCGGAGTGCTTCATTCAGTCGTCGCAATGCAGTCTTCGGATTCTCTATTTTTCTCAGTAGACCGTTCAGCCAGGCATCGTCATCCCGGCCACCAGAGAATGCCCCAATGGCCTCCCACAGCTTTGTTCGAATCCTGTCCTTCAATTCCTCAGTGGCAGCCTCGGTAAATGTGACCACGAGGATTTCGTTGACAAGGAGACCCTTCTCAAGAACCAGCCTGAGAACCAGCCCTGTAATGGTATGGGTTTTCCCCGTACCGGCGCTTGCCTCTATAAGGCTTGTCCCTTCAAGGGGGCTATTCAATAGATCAAAATTCTCAGGGCCTGTCATTTGTGTCCCTACGTCGTTTGTTTTAAGTCCAATTTACTTATTTTATGAGCGTATCATCACCGCGGAGACGCAAAGACCGCGGAGATCAAGGATTTCTATATCTCTTTCTGGTATTCCAGTAACGGCCCGAAGACCTCGTCTGCAATATCCTGGAACTCTGAATCCAGGGGGTCCGTGTTCCCAAAACACAGTTGATAGTAGGCGTCTTCGCACTCACCCGGGGTGTGATAGCTTCCTATCCAGATGCTGCGGGCCTTTTCCAGGGCATCCTCCCGGGGTTTTCCCTTATCAAAGACCAACTGTGCGTAATCCCATGAGGATCTTGGAAAAAAATGCAGCGGCATTACCAGCCCTGCCCAATATTTCTCAATCAGGTTTTCAAGAATTTCCTGGCTGTTTTCCACGGGTGGATATTCATAGGCCACCCACTGGGGCTCCTTGCTCTTAGGGCTCAAGCCAGCGAGCATGCTAATCCGGGGGTAATGATCAGCCGCAAGGCTATTCAAGAATAAGTGTTGAAACCATATATTAAGGTGGTCTTTCGGCTTGATACGAGTGTAACGGTATTTGATCAGCCTTTCCGGATAAATGGCATCAATCCGGCCGGTCAGCCTGAAACCGGATAAACAAATATCCGCATGGAGTGGCACAAGCTCTGGTTCCTCCATGTACGACGAAATTTTTTCGGAAAACCGCGCGGTCCCCGATCTCATGTCTTCAAATATGCACTCTCCTACGGTCCCGTGCGGGAGCTGACCCACAGCCCGGGCCAAAGGCAAGAAATCATCAGGGTCTTTTCCTGCAAGTTTTCTTTTCACGAGGCTTTGTTCAAGCAGATACTTTTCCAGCCCCTCAAGTTCAAAGGGTTCCCTGTCCTCCAGTCTTAACCCCCTTTCCTCAAGGTAAACCCTCAGGCGTTTTTCGAGCAGAAAGCGTGCCGGGTTGCCAAAAAACCGGGATAGATCATTAAGATCTATGGTTTTCCATTCCGGTCCCGGCGGATCAGCAAGCCTTGTAGAAATAAAGGGCGCAGGAGACTTACGCGGTTTTAGAATGCCTTTGGCGGCCTGGAGATTTCCCCCGGAATAGCTGAAAAGTTTCTCGTCTTTTTTGAAATATTCCGGGCTGAAGGCCTGGAGTCGATGTTTTGTAGAAATATGTTTCAGGATATTTTTTCCAGGAATTTCAAAGCCCTGCTCAATGTAATCCATAAGTTCACTTACCAGGACCGATGGAGGGATTGGGGTATTGTCCTGTATGCTTTGGCCTACATGACTGATATACAATTTTTCCCTTACCGAAAGCATGACCTCTAAAAAGAGATATCTGTCGTCATTACGGCGGGAACGGTCGCCCGGTTCAGGATGCATTGCCATAAGATCAAAACCGAGTGGCTTGGACTCCCTCGGATAGGCATCATTGTTCATACCCACAAGGCAGATGACTTTGAAGGGAATGCTTCGCATGGGCAGCATGGCACAGAATGTAACGCCGCCGGTAATGAATCCAAACCCGAAACCTTCTTTATCAAGGGCATGACCCAGGTGCCACTTGATGACATTGATGTCAACCTCTTCGTCAAAACCGGCTCCGCTGGAGGCGGACATGTTATCCAGGTCATTGAGCGTTTGGCGTATCACCTGCATTTCCCTCTCTGAATCTTCATCAGACAGAAAAAAGTCCTCAAGAAGCCGTATCAAGGATGCAGCCCACTTATCCAGGGTGCGCGGCTGTCCAAGGGATGTGACATGGGAAAAAAGCTGCTCCACGAATTCGCAAAACCTTCCCAGAACCAAAGTATCAGCGCCTTCCACAAGGTCGTATGGAAGCACACCGTCGAACATCTTTTCGTCCTGCCCCGGCATGGCATAGCCCAACAAAAGCCTATCAAGGCCAGTGCGCCAAGTGTTTTCCGGGGAGGGAGGGAGACCAACCTCAGAGCGGCTTTTTCCGTCGATTCCCCACCGTATCCGTGTCTCTTCCACCCATCTGTGAATAAGGTCAAGATATGTTTCCGTGAAACCGAATTTGGGCTGGACCGTGTGCGATTCCAGAACTGCTAAAACCTGTGAAGCACCAAAGCGACTGTTAGTTAGGTCGAGGATGGCGAGAAAAGCATCGATAATATCACTCTCTTTTCTGATGCTTCGATCAGCAATGTTGAAAGGAATCCTCCCAGGATCATCGACCGGCATATCAAATACGGCCTGGATATATGGGGAATAAGTCTCTATATCGGGTGTCATGATTAGAATATCTTTTGGCCTGAGGTGAGGGTCTTTTTCAAATATATTCAGAAGTTGGTCATATAAGACCTCCATTTCACGCATGGGGCTATGACATGAATGGATCTGGATGGACGTGTCATTCGGCAGAATGAACGTCTTTTCTCCCGATTTGTGTTGCGCATCCCGTAGATTCAGGATATCGGATTGGATACAGGAAAGAAGATTATCCTCTTCAGGATCCTCGAAAGACGGAAATTCTTCCAGATCGAACTCGTTTATCAGATCAAAAAAATCCCTGCCCAATGTTCCCATGAACCCGAGAAGGCTGTTTCCTTTTTCCAGGTAGAGTTCTTCAGGTGTGAGATCCCCGGCGGGCTGGCTCACTGTCTTCTTTGTCATTTCCCATTCAGAGAGAATATCTCCCCAGTATTGTCTGCACGGATTCATGAGAAATAGATTTACATCGGTTAGCCGTGCGAGGCCGGAGAGAATTTGCATGTAAAACCGGGGAAGTGCGGAGAGCCCAAATATTGAAATCCGCGCGGGAAGGCCTTCTGTGCTGGTGGAGGAATCCTTGAGCGCCATGAGAAAATGCTTTCCCAGGGCTGCTCGATGCTCCTTGCCGCATTCTTTTATAAGTTCCCTCCAGAGCACGGCCTGCCAATGATCCTCTTGCCCCCTTTCCCAGTTGATGATCATTTGGGGACGAAAAAGTAGGTACTGGTCAAAGGTGTCTGCAATACGTTCTGAAAGCTGAAAACGCTTGAGATCCCCCTGATTATCGCTGAGATATGCCCTAAGACTCTCAAAGCCCGGCCTTGTGATGCAGGACGGAAGCAGCTTCATGATCCTCCAGGTCAAAATCCCTGGATCAAAAGGCGAACGTTCAGGGAGATCCGGAAGGGATTTTCGAAATACCTCATGGACAAAGTGGTTTGGGAAAGGAAACCGGCAGTTTGCGCAGATACCGTGGCGTTTGGCAAGCTGCATGGAAACCCATCTTTCCATGCCTTTGCTCTGGACCACAATAATCTCTTTGTCTAATGGAGAGGAAAGGGGTGACTTAAGAAGTTCAGACAGTTTTTCGGCAAGGATTTCCAGCCGATTGCTGGTGTAAAGCCTAAGGCCGGGCAAGAGCAACTCCTTTTTATTGGACAGGATGATCAGGATAGTCAGGATATTAGTATTATCCCTAACGTTGCAAAAGTCGAGGGTGACGCAGATCGCTAACTAAACCCGGCGTATTTATACCACAATACTAAAGAGTTGCATAAGGGCAAAATCATATATTCGCTGGAAAAATTGATTGTGCTCTGTGATTGTTTGAGAAGGCTTAAAATACAACACTGGAACAAGTAAGCCCGGGGAATATCAAGCTAACACAATACGGGAGGTTTTCTCTTCCTTTTCAGATCCACCAACCTCTTTATTGGCCATTGCAAGATAAGAATTTATACTGCGATTACAAAGGAACTCGGTTACAGGATTTACGTTACATAAAGTGTTTTTTTCATCCATACCCCAGGCCGCAGCTAAAGATAGATTGGAAAAATCATTTTCGTTGAGATTATGAAATACATAGGCCATCTCCTCAAAACGGCGCTTTAACCGGGCCGTGGTGTGTTCAGGAAACAGTTCTTTAACGCATTTCTCTTTGATTTGCCTGATCTGTTCCGATTTTTGGGCATCAGTGAGAATAATTGAGCTTTCTTCAACGTTGTGGATTTTTTCAATGAAGGGTTTTATTCGCTCAAAATCAATGAGCCAGAATTCCATGAATTTATGCTGGAAAAGTTTATTAAGCAGGGATTCGGTCAGGATAATATCGGATACCGATTCCTTTGACATGACATTATAGACAACCGGTCGATCAAGCAGGGGGGCGTTTTCCAGCAACCATGGCCTGAGTGCAAGGTAATGTTCGGGTGCGTCTGGATGGAGTCTGATATGCTGCTGGTATGCCTCTTCAAGAATCGTAGCGACATGTGATATGGATGTTTCCACTAATGGTCCTGCCTGTTGGGAGATATCACCCTTGATTTCCTGGAGCTTCTTTTTACTGGAGGTAACGTAAAGGAAGTCATTAATCCCCTTTTCATTAGAGACAAGCCCCATTCCAACCCTCTGGCCTTTTCCACCACTGCTTACCAGCATCAGAATCGCGCGAAATCCGGCCATGTCCATAATTGGACCAATATGGCATACAGGTTTTTCTATTAGAGGCGGTTTCAGGATAGTGGTAGAACTCTCCTTGTCCTTCTGGAGCTCGCCAATGGAGATCCCCTTTTTCATTAGCCTGAACATGCCTCTTTTTACTGCCTTGCGGGCAGGCTTATCATTGAATCTCTCACTTAGTGCGGCAAGTAGAGGTATGGCAGATTGATCTTTAAGAGGCAATTGATCAATGAGGATCTGGGCAAAACGCGAATCCGGGATTCTGGCCACAATAGTTTCAGGACCGGCATGTTGAATGTCTTTAAGGATAGAGTCTAAAAGAGCTTGTTCCGAATGCGATAGGGAAGGTTGTGATTTCTTTTTGGGTTTCTTCCTGCGATGCATACTCAAGGGGCCTTTTCCTCTATGGCCGCATGATCATAGGAGCCCCCCTCTTTCAGGTAGACATTAATGGTTTCATCCGCTGAGGTATCCCAGATACCGCCAAGGTAATTAGCCATGATAGGCAATTCCCTTAAGCTGTCTCCCCTGTCCACGAGGATGGCCAGTTCGATTTTTTTTGGCCGGCCGTAATCCATCAGGGCATCCATGGCTGCCCTTACGGTTCTTCCGGTAAATAAGACGTCATCAACAAGGATGATGATCATGTCATCAATGGAAAATGGCAATTCGGTTTTTCCGACTAACGGTGTGGGTCCGATTCTTGTCCAGTCGTCGCGATACATAGTAATATCAAGAACGCCGATAGGTGGCGCTGGTACATTTAACCGTCCAATAGCCTCCTGAATACGGTTGGCGAGGAAGGCTCCACCTGTACGAATGCCAACCAGCACCACATCCTGCATGTGCTTGTTCTTTTTAACGATCTCTTGTGAGATTTTATTTATCTGCCCGGAAATATCCTGCTCTTTTAAGATAATCCTTTTTTCCATACCAGACCTCTATAAAAACACATGGCTGTAAATTCCAAGTTTCTTATTGTCAGAGAATTCAACAGAAAAAAATTCTCTTTTTATTAAAATAACCTGGATATGTCAAATCAATTATGAGGAAACCTCATTGTGACACCGGGATTTGCATCAGGGCTTTCTTGACTTGAAAAAGATATATAGCTCTTATAGTATCTTTTATTCAAAATATATAATAGAGGTTTTTTTATAATGGTTTTGGCGAATGAATATTTAAGATTTGACGATTTAAGCGCGAAACTGGGCTATACTTTCAAGAACCCTGAATTATTGATACAGGCACTCCGGCATTCTTCATATGTCAATGAACAGGCTGGTTTAGATCTTGAGGATAACGAACGACTCGAATTCTTAGGAGATGCCGTGCTGGACCTGGCGATCGGTCATCTCCTTATGGAACGTTTTAAAGAGGCAGAAGAAGGCGACCTGTCAAAATTCAGGGCCATGATTGTAGACGAGACGGGTCTCTACCAGACTGCTCTGAAATTGGAGTTAGGCGATTACCTCCTGTTAGGCAAAGGGGAGGAACAGGGACGAGGAAGGGAAAAACCCTCAATACTTGCAAATGCAGTGGAGGCAGTTCTCGGAGCGCTGTATCTTGATGCAGGATTTTGCAAGGCAATGAAAGTTATTAGCAGATTGTTTTCGTCCTCACTTGACAGGGTTGGATTAGAAGAGACTCTCCAAGATTTTAAGAGCCTGCTCCAGGAATACACACAGCAGGTCTATAAGGCACTTCCGAAATATCAACTTGTTGAGGAAAGCGGCCCGGCCCATGATAAAACCTTTGAGGTCGTGTTGACCCTGGAAGGGAAAATTCTGGCCGAGGGGGTGGGAAAAAGCATAAAGGAAGCCGAACAAAGGGCGGCCAAGGAGGCATTTTTTTGTCTGAAAGAAGATCCAGACCTCTGATTGTTCCCATTTTCATCCCGAACCAGGGATGTCCTCACCGGTGTATTTTCTGCGAGCAGGAAAAAATTACATCGCAAGCAGGTTATCCTGTCAATAGGGAGCATGTTGAAAAGGTACTTTACCAGGCAATTCAATCAAAGTATTTCGATCCTGAAAGAGAACCGGAAGTAGCCTTTTATGGAGGCACGTTTACAAATCTCCCTTTAGGACGAATAAAAGAATTACTGCGAGCAGTTGCTCCTTTCATAAGCCGGGGATTTTTCCGTTCTATCAGGGTGTCCACGCGACCGGATGCCCTTGGGAAAGAACACCTAAAGGCAATGAAGGATTTAGGTGTACGTACAATAGAGCTGGGTGCTCAATCTATGGACGAAGAGGTCCTTGTACTTTCACAAAGAGGGCATACGGCTGAGGATACAATCGGTGCGGTTCATATGCTGAGAGCAGAAGGATTCCGGGTTGGCGTTCAGCTTATGCCGGGCCTGCCAGGCGATTCACAAAAAAAAATTCGTTCAACCATCACAAAAATCATAGGGTTGCGACCGGACATGGTCCGGCTGTATCCCGCCCTTGTAATTAAGGGGACAAAACTTGCCCAGTGGTATGAAGAAGGCCGATACAGGCCAATGGCTCTTGATGAGGCAGTAAAAATCTGTATTGAGAGCTGTATGAGATTGGAAACCGAGAATATCCCTGTTATCCGGATCGGGCTCATGAGCTCTCCTTCCCTTCTGGAAAACGGCCAGATCGTGGCAGGGCCCTGGCACACGGCTTTCGGATTTCTCGTCCGATCCGGTATCCATTATAAAGGCATTGAAACGGAACTGCCCAGACCGGGGGAGGCATTAAAGATTAAAATCTATGCCCCGAAAAGGGAAATTCCCCTGCTCAGGGGATACAAAAATCAAGGGCTTGCGCGTATCGAGGCCAGGACAGGCGCAAGGGTTACATGTGTAGAGATTGATGATTCTATTCCATCGGGGAGGGTGAAAATCGAAAAGATATGAACTTCAAATTCAAACATTTTTTTTAGACAGGACTTACAGGATAGACTGGATCAGTTTTATCTTGTAAATCAAAATACATATCCTGTTTTTGAGCATGTTCTCAATAAGCACGGGAATATTGTTTATAAGTCGGTTTGCTGCATGTCAGGTGTGTTAGTAAGGTCTGTACTCGAGTGGGCGGGGTGTTGAAAACGAGGTATTTTACCCGAATTTGTTGAGAACTTTCGTTTTTGGAAAGATTTACTTTTGACAAATTCGTAAAAAGTCAAAAATCACACGTTTTCGTCATTCCCGCCCCGCATCAAGTGCGGGATAAACTACGGCGGGAATCCAGGAAAATCAACCACTTCTGGACTCCCGCCTTCGCGGGAGTGACGGCCTTGGAGACTTTTTACGAGACCATCACTTTTGATTGTTTGCAAAACAGGAATTGAAACAGTTTTGTTAACCACTGCCAGAACTGTCCTGGTGAATGGATTTTTTTGTAACTCAGAATTTAAAATAAGATATACAGGACATAAAAATCTTGTTTATCCTGTTATCCTGTCAAAGGTCTTTTTTGTTCAGGGGAGCTATTACGAAATGAGTTTTCGATCCGGTTTTATTGCAATAATAGGCCCTCCAAACGTAGGAAAATCCACGCTTTTAAATAGAATTTTAGGAACGAAACTTGCGATTGTTTCCCCTAAGCCGCAAACCACCCGAAACCGCATGCTTGGCATCCTTCATGGAGATGGCTATCAAATGGTATTCATGGATACGCCGGGTATCCATAAAACCAGAACCGCCCTCCATAAGAGCATGGTAGCATCTGCACTTGCTGCTTTTTGTGAAGTGGATATTTTGCTTTTTATGATCGAGATGAACCGCCCGGATGATCCTGGTATTTCGATGGCCTTGAGAAATCTTAAGGGAACAACGACAAACTGCATCCTGGTTATTAACAAGATTGATATGGGTCGGAAGGAACAGCTGTTAAAGATTATTGATGAGTACAGGCGACTCTATCCATTCACTGCAATTGTCGCTATTTCCGCTCTCACGGGTGACGGGGTGGACATGCTTTTAGATGAATTAAAGTCGAACCTTAGGCCCGGACCTCAGTTTTTCCCTGATAATATGAGCACGGACCAGTCAGAATCAGCCCTAACGTCTGAAGTCATACGGGAAAAGATCTATCGCCTGACAAGAAAGGAATTGCCATATTCGTGCGCTGTTACTGTAGAAAACATGGAGGAAATAATGGCCAGAGACCTTCTTAGCATTGACGCCCGGATCCATGTGGAGACAGAGTCCCAGAAAGGAATACTTATCGGACATAAAGGAATGATGATCAAGACTATTGGACGCCTGGCAAGGCAGGACCTGGAAAAGATATTCGGCGTGCGGGTCTATCTGGACCTTGCGGTGAGGGTGGAAAAAAACTGGACCAGAGATACCAGGGCTCTCCGGCGTCTGGGTTACTGATGGTACAATAAAAACAACCGCCTGCTTGGCGGTTATTTTATTAGGAGGAAAGAGTAATTTTTTTGTTACTTTATGGATATTGCAATATGCTTGCCAAAAGAGGGTATTTTTTTGGATATATCATATAACCAATTGTTTATAATTGATTTTTTAAATTGCATGGCTTTTTTGTCTGTTGCAGGATATTTACAAAAGTACAAAATATTGTACCGGGAAAACAAGCGGTTAAGTCTGCATAACGTATGATGCTCTATCTTATTGAAATTCCCGACATATTATTTTTCAGCAGAAATTGCCTTCCCAAATATCAACGCAAGTATTGTTAAATTTTTTTAACAGAATCGTAAATTTTCTAAAGGTTGTGGGGCAAATTTACTGTTATTACAATAAAATTATTTGTTAGATCTTTTTACTGTTTTGTTCAGATATAATAACAGGGGGATCAACGCCGACCCGACATGGCGTTGGAAAACTCTCCAGCCGCAACGCTATCCTGTCCGTATTGGAAGGGGAAAAAGGACTGTTTCATAGATACCATGGAGTTGAGGCGGCGGGATTATTGGTAGCATAAAAAAAACAACCGCCTGCTTGGCGGTTATTTTGTTAGGAGGAAAGAGTAATTTTTTTGTTACTTTATAGATAATGCAATATGCTTGCCAAAAGAGGGCATTTTTTTGGAAATATCATATAACCAATTGTTTATAGTCGATTTTTTAAATTGCATGGCTTTTTTTGTCTGTTGCGGGATATTCACAAAAGTACAAAATATTGTACCGGGAAATCGCCAAGTTGAGGCCGCATTGCATAACCTGTTTAAATTATTAACAAATTGCAGGTACAAAATATTGTACCGGGAAATCGCCAGGTTGAGGCCGTATTGCATAACCTGTTTAAATTATTAACAAATTGCAGATACAAAATATTGTACTTTTAGGCCACAATGTCATATTTTTTCATTTTGTGTTGGATCAGGTTTTTTTTGATTCCCAACATATTTGCAGCATGTGACTGGACATTGTTGCATTGAGCCAGCGCCCTTCTAATCAGTTTTTCCTCAATCTGCTCCAGTGCTTTAGGCAGAGAAATATTTAGCGGGATAAACCCATCCACGTCCAATTCAGCTTTTTCACCTGTCAGTTCTTCAGGCAAATCATCAAGTGTGATTTTTTCCCCTGAATTGAGTACAATAGCCCTTTCAATGACGTTTTCCAGTTCCCTCACGTTGCCAGGCCATGAATAACTATAAAGGGCCTTCCACGCTTCAGGCGCTAACTCGATATTGTCTTTGTCCTTGCCATCGCTGTACTTTTCAATGAAATGTTTAACAAGTAAAGGAATATCGTCAACCCGCTCATTTAGGGGCGGCACCTCAATGTCCATGACATTGAGCCGGTAAAAAAGGTCTTCACGAAACACATCTTTGGCGATATCTTCCTTGATATTCCTATTGGAGGCGGAAAGAATACGGACATCCACCTTTATCGTCTTGGTCCCGCCCACCCGCTCGAATTCCATTTCTTGCAATACTCTGAGAAGCTTAATCTGAAGGGAGAGCGGCATGTCCCCCACTTCATCCAGGAAAAGCGTACCGTTATCCGCAAGTTCAAAACGCCCCTTCTTCATGGCCACGGCCCCTGTAAACGCACCCTTTTCATGACCAAACAGCTCGCTTTCCAGCAGGGTCTCTGTCAATGCGCCGCAATTTATGGACACAAACTGGCGATCCTTCCGCGGGCTGTTGTAATGGATGGCCTTGGCAATAAGTTCTTTACCTGTGCCTGAAGGACCGGTGATCAGCACAGATGCCTTTGATTGAGCAACTTTTCTGATCAGATCGTAGACCTTGAGCATAGGCTTGCTCTTGCCAATAATATTGCCGAATTTAAAACGATCCGAAAGGGCCTCGCTCAGGAACCTGTTTTCTTTGATCAGGCGATAGTTCTCAAGCGCCTTTTTGACCGTCAGCTTGAGTTGTTCGTTCTGGAAGGGCTTGGTGATGTAATCATAGGCATTATTTTTCATGGCCTCCACGGCCATTTCAATCGTGCCAAAGGCTGTCATCATGATGACCGGAAGCTCTGGCTTTATTTTTTGGCATTCTTCCAAAAGTTCCATACCGTTCATACCCGGCATCTTCATGTCTGTGATGATAAGGTCCACATCCGATTCACGTGCAAGGCGGAGGGCATTACGCGCATTATCGGCAGTGATAATCTCATATCCTTCCGGCCCAAGCAGGGCCTCAAGCACAACCAGGTAATTTTTTTCATCATCTACAATCAGGATCGTTTCCATATTCTATCTTTCCCCTACTTCCGACTTCCTAATTCATTGTCTCCTATCCCCTGGGCAGTTTAACAAAAACCTTTGTTCCTGAACCTTCCTTGCTCTCTATCCATATGGTTCCCCTGTGCCCTTCGATAATATTTCTGACTATGGGGAGACCGAGGCCGCTCCCCTTTTCTTTGCTGCTGAAAAAGGGGTTAAAGATCTTGCTCAGGTTTTCCTCGCTGATGCCGCCTCCTGTATCTTCAATGCTTACGACGTAATGGCCCCTTTCATACGAAATACTGACTGTCAGTGCACCGCCATTTAACCCGGATTGAATGGCATTGAGAAAGATGTTTAGAAAAGCCCTGTACAGCAGCTGAGGGTCCGCCTTAATTTTAAATTTTTTTCCGTTTAAATTATCGTGCACCGAAATATTCTCCTTTTCCAGCTCTGGCTGCAAGAAAAGAAGGTTTTTATGGATGATTTCTTCTAACTGACAATCTTGAAAATTGGGCTTTAAAGGACGGGCAAAATCTAAAAATTCCGTGACAATGTTATCAAGCCGGCTTGATTCCTCAATAATCACGGCGGAAAGCCTGTTGTGTGCCTCATCGGAATCATGCATCCCGCCTAAAAGCTCTGCCGTGCTTCGAATGATCCCCAAGGGATTTCTGATCTCATGGGAAACGCCCGCAACCATTTGACCTAAGGCTGCTAAGCGTTCCGCGTGGTTCAATTGAGATTCAAGTTCCATTTGTTCTCTTGCCCTTTCCTCTATGATGCTTTCAGCCTTGTGGACAATCACAAGAAGGGCGACGAATATCAACCCCATGATGAGGATGGAAAGGGCAAACACCAGATACTGAAATCTGGTGATGGACTGGTATTCCTGGGTCAGATCCTGGATCAGTTCAAATACGCCTCCCACCTTACCCTGGGCACCTGTAAGAGGATCTTGCCATCTGAAAGGTATATAGGTCCTGAGCTTCTTCTCTCCACGTATTTTTTCTCCAAACCCCCAGAGGTCATCTTTTCCAGAGACTAATCTTGAAGAATGTTCGCCCTTTGTCGCCCTTGTATATCCCGCGGTTGCAGTCGCCTTTTTTCCCAGAAGCGTGGGATCGGTGCTGTAGGCGATGACCCCCTGGCCGATAGCATGGATGTTGACCAGGTCTATCTTAAAACTGTGAATCGTGTTTCTTACGATTCGATCCATTCTATTATATTGATACGGGTCTCTTAGCTTTATTCCACCGAACTGCTCGGTGATCGGTACTACAAAACCGTGGTAGACCTGATGGTTCAGGTTTTCGCCTAACAGAAGGGCATAGTTCTCATAATTTCTCATCAGGGTGTCTTTCGCGTTCTGGGAGATAACAACTGAGAACGGAAAACTAAATATGAGAAGCACTAAGAAGCTCGCGTAGGCAAAAAATTTAACTAATCGGAATTGCCTTCCTTCTGATCGCGCTATTTGGTGAGTTGGTTCCATATTAAATACAGTCTGTCTAATAATTTAATCATTTCACTCCTGTCAAGCATATATCTCCAGTGAAACTACTACAGCTTTTTTTGTTTGCCAATTTAATTCCTTATAGCTAATGTCAATGAAATTCAATTATTATTATGCATTCTGATTATATAAATCTCCCATATATGCTCTATGCGGATAAGGATGGTCAAATCTACGATCATCCCTATTTGCGGATGGCAGGTTTTTCCGGGTCTTCTCCCGCTGTTATTACAGATGAAGACCTCATTCCCATGCCGGAATTCAGCAAGCTCTTCTATATCCCTGATTGTCCACCTATCGGTTTAGACCCGTCAACCGGCGAATCGAAAACCGTAGCTGAAATCGAGGTTGAAGGGATTGTGACCAAATGCTTTGCTGTGGCTGCATTCTTAGAACCGGGACTGGTACGAAGCCACCTTCCGGCCGTGGATTATGGCCCGAAATCCTATATCCTGCCCATGTGGGCTTACACGGCAGTGGGCTTCAGGGATGAGGGGTATTTGGCTGCCGGGTTCAGGATCGAATACAACCACAAATGGGACCCTAATAACTACGATGACAGGGAACTCATTCCCGCGATCCGGAAATATCAGGGAGAGTATAAGGCCGGTCCTCTTGTAGAGCATCTCATCCATTGCGCAACTGATAACCATTGTTTTGCAGCCAAGAACCTGTTTTTGAAAAGGTGGGAAGCCCCGCTGCCTGTTAGCCAAACCTGTAATGCTGCCTGTCTTGGATGCCTTTCCCTTCAACTCGATCTTTTCTGCGAGGCCTCCCATGAAAGGATTTCTTTCACCCCTTCAAAAACGGAGATTGTCGCTCTGGCCGTCAGACACCTGGAATATGCCCTGGAGCCTATTGTAAGTTTCGGGCAGGGCTGTGAAGGGGAACCTCTGACGGACTATATGCTCGTTGCCGACAGTATCAGGGAGATCAGGAAGCAGACGGGAAAAGGGACCATTAATCTCAACACCAACGGGAGCTGGCCCGAACGGATTCGAGAGATAGCAGATAGTGGTTTGGACTCCATCAGGATCAGCCTGAATAGTGCCCGGCCCGAGTTTTACAAAGCCTATTACCGGCCAAAAAACTATGATCTCACCGATGTGATAGACTCCATTTCTCTGTCAAGGGAAATGGGGCTGTATACCATGATAAACTATCTCGTTTTTCCGGGGGTCACTGATCAGGAGGAGGAGGTTGAGGCGTTGAGCGACCTGATTGAAAAAACAGGGGTCAATTTTATTCACCTGAAAAACCTGGATATCGACCCACAGCTTTACATGAAAAAAATGCCCGCGCCAAAATCAGAGGCCATTGGGATAAAGCAAATGGTGGATATGCTGAGACAGGAGTTTCCAGATGTCGAGCTTGGCTATTTCAACCAGCCTGTGGAAAGAAAGGACGTTTTAAAATAATAAAAACGTAATGCACTCGTAAAAAGTCTTGCCCCCTTGTCATTTCGACCTGCCCGCCGGACGGCAGGCGGGGCGAAGCGAGAAATCTTTAACTTGCAACCAATTGAAAATATAAGATTTCTCTCCCGCCACTGGCGGAATCGAAATGACAAATTCGTTAATTGCGATTTTTTGCGAGACCATAAAACTTGATGAACTCGTAAAAAGTCAGAAAGGACCCGTTTTCGTCATTCCCGCCCCGCATCAAGTGCGGGATAAACTACGGCGGGAATCCAGTAAAATCAACCAGTTCTGGACTCCCGCCTTCGCGGGAGTGAAGGCCATGGAGACTTTTTGCGAGACTGTAAAACTTGACATATAAATTTGCTTATTATATTTTTTTTATTAAGGCTGTTTTTATTAACTAATCAAGGAAGGATATTGATATGGCTTCATTAATAAAGCGATTCGGTATTACCTCGTTGATCATAATAGCGTTAGCTGTCGCCAAACCCACCTTTGTCTTTGCGAATGAGAAATTTTCCAAGCGGTTTAAACTGGTAGTGGAGGGGCGGTATCTCTTTATGAACAGAGAGGCGCAGACTTATGCGGAATTAATGGATTGGAACGGAAACAGCGCCGGTACCCTCGAAATTGAGCCGGATTATACCTGGACCGGCAAGGCCGGGCTCGGCATACAATTCACCGAAACCTTTGATATCTTTGCAAGCTACAGCGGCCTCAAATCAAAAGGTGAAGACTCATACCTGTTATCATATTACACCGGAAGCCCGTGGCCCCTAAACCTCCTTTCCAAAAATTACCGCTATTATTGGAATGCTGCTACAGCCGAAGTGGAGACCTCTTACCAGGTGATTGATTTTGAGGCCGGACACACCTTCAAGTTAGGCGGGTCGGATATACGCCTTTCCGCGGGCGTGCGTTATGCGGATTTCAATCAGGAGGTCAACACGGCCTTTCAGTATTTTGCCTATGTCTTTAATGAGAGAAGAAACGTGGACACCTGGGGCGTCGGTCCCCGGCTGGGCCTTAATTTCAAGCTGCCCATTTTTAACAGCGGCCTGCACTTGGTGGGTGCGGCAGGCGGTGCTGTTCTTTTCGGTAAAACGGAGAGCGTGACGGATGAATGGATTGAAGGTACAAATTATTATGACCAGGCCTTATACAGTGACTCCCGCACCTTTTACTCCACGGAAGGGGAACTGGGTCTGGCCTTCATCGGAAAGATGACATCCGGTGGAGATATCTCGGTGGTCCTCGGGTACCGTTGCGAACACTGGAAAGACATTAATTACACACAGACCAACCCGAGTTTCTTTTTGGGTAACAGCTTTGGAACCAACAACGCAGACCAGTTTTTTCATGGGCCATTCGTGCAAATAGGGATTTCTTTTTAATCTTAATACCCCCATCGCGGGCATATCCCCGAAGACCAGTCAAAAAACCGGCGTTTAACCGCTAACGTCCATACGGGAGGTAGTGGAACCTGGCCATCTGGATACGGTTGGCCTTGATGACGTCATCAACCTGCGATTTGCTCAGGACCTTCTGCCACTGGTTTGCCCGCCCTTCACGGAAAAAGCTCATCTCCTCCCTCGGTTTTTCCACAAAGCCCTTTTCCAGTTCCTGGGATTTCAGCCTCTCAAATGACGATGCCTCGATGGCGGCTTCAACCTGCTCGCCGGTCACATTGATCATCAGGAACCGGGCCAGGTCACCGAAGATTTTCTGAGGATTTTCCAGCATGTCCTCGTAGCGCATTACGAAAAGGGCGGGATTGGGCTTGTGGGTCCAGGAATAGACGTTTTCCCACCACGCGCCGTGAACTTCGTATGCCATTTCCTCCCTGTTCCCGACCTGCATTCCTTCCATATTCATAAGTTCGATGGTCTTATCGATGGACGCATCAAGGTGATGGCTGTAAGAGACCGCCACATCCAGCGGATTCCTCACGATATAGACAGCACCCGCGGTCACCCCGGGGTTGACCATCGGCGTACCGAGGTCCGTCACCATGGCGTTGTGGGTCTTGACGAAAACCAGGTCGTCTGTCTGCTCCGCGATCATCTCATTGGCCCGCAACCGGACCTTGGCAACTTCTTGCTTGGTACAGTCCTTCAGTGGACGGTCAAGCAGCGGCCGGTACCATATCTGACGGCTGTCCCATGTCGTCAGCAGGTTCATTTTGTTGAGCTCCACATCTCCCCGCAGAAGGTTATGCAGGAAAGTGCGGGTCCAGGTGTTTCCCGATTTGGGATAGGAAGCCACCCAAACAAGTCCCCCCATGAGCACCTCCTTTAAAGAAAGTTCAGTCGCAAGAGCAATACCGTATGACAGGCCCTTGAAACATGACATTACGCGAAAAAGTCAAGATCTTCCCGCAGGAAATCAACCTCAGCCTTTCCCCCTTAACCCAAAAAACGGGGGATAAAACGGCCTTTTCGTGAGAAATAATCCCGATAATGATCTCTGAATAGCTTTTTATATTTGTTGAGCTGGGAAACAACTTGTTGGAAATTCTCTGAACGGCTATATATCAAAGCCCGATGGTCTTTCTGAAGCGCAGGCAATTCGCGCCGTTATTATTGTGATCTTCAAAGGCGAGCAGTTCGATATTGCGGTATGCCTTGTCCCTTGCTCCTTTAAGAGTGGAATCTCCCGCAATAACATGGAGGGCCCTGCCCCCATAGGTTACAAGGCCTTTTTCGGGATTTTCGTCAACTCCAGCGAAGAAAATTGCAACACCTTTTTCGATCTTATCAAGGTCGAGAATCTTATGGCCTTTTCCGTAACGGCCGGGATACCCCTTATTCCATCCCTTAGAAGCCTTTGAACGACCCTCCATACCTATCACATCCACGTAATGCTGTTTGTTCCATACCTGGGTGATCCTGTCCAGGGTCCCGTCCCAGACAGCCATACCAATCTCGAAGAGGTCCGTGCTCAACTTGCGCGCGATCACCGGCCATTCCGGATCACCATGCCTGACATTGATTTCAAACACATCAAGCCGGTCATATGGATCAAGGTTAAGGCCAAAGTAGATAACCCCTTTGTAGGCCCAGCCTAAATCATTGTAAATGGCATTCACAGTTGGGTTCACAATTTCTTTGATGATCCTGTTGACCAGCCAGGGGCTGACTAATTTGTGCGGACAATAGCATCCTGTACCCCCGGTATTAAGGTTTCCTCCAAAGTGGTCAATTAATTCCTTGTCATCAGGATCGAAAGCAGGTTTATAGTCCTGCGCGAATGTCTTTAGAGGCATGACATGCATTCCGTCCAGGTAGGCAAAAAAGGAGATTTCTGTCCCATATTTTCTTTCTTCAATGACAACGCGGTTTCCTGATTCTCCAAAGACCTTCTTTACCATGATTTTTTCAATGGCGGCTTCGGCATCCGGAACATCATCACATACGATTGCCCCTTTTCCCGCGGCCAGGCCATTGGCCTTGACTACTACCTGGTATCCGATGTTACGGACATATTCACTGGCATTTGCAGGATCATCAAATACACGATACTCTGGTTTGGGGACCCCTATCTTTCTCAAGAGATCATCGGTAAAGGCTCTATCGCTCTCAAGCCGCACAAATTCTTTTTTTGGGCCTACCGTTCGTATGCCACGCTCATTTAGGATATCAACCAGGCCTTCTTCAAGTGGGTTTTCAGAGCCTACGTCAACAAGGTCTATATTCCTGTCAACACAGAAATCGGCTATCTCATTGAGGTCTTTTATGGGAATACGTTCAATAAGACCCCTTTTACCTTTTGGCGTGTAAGATACTCCCGGATTGCCAGGGGCAAAAAAAACCTTATCCACATGCTGGCTGTCACCGTATTTATCGGAAAGACAGTGATCTCTACCACCGGAGCCGTAAACAAGTACTTTCATCTTTTGTTTTCCTTCTATAACAATTTATTTTCCCATGCCCTTCATCATTTCCGGCATGGACATTTTTTGATAACCCTCGGGTATCTCGAATAATGAATTTGGGATACCCGTTTCCTCTATGTTTTTATATTCTGTTATAAATCGACCATAAGGGTTTTCAACAATTGTCTTAATCGGAATGTTGAGCTTTATAGAATACCACTGGGTCATGCTGCCATAAGACTTGTTGTGATAGTCATAACGGTATTTATCGCATATATACCCGTTTAGCTTTTCCTGACCGAGAAATTTTTTATCTGCCATGTCCTCAATTACTTTTTGATCCATCTGGGGTATTTTTTTGTTTTGGGCAAGACCTGGCATTTCCATGTACATTCGGCTGTCCGGCATGAGTATCCAGGCAAGATTTTTGTCTTTCCTGTAAATCATTACCTGGTTTTGACCTGCCCTGACCATTTCCTGACGGAAGTTAGTTCCTTTTAAAAAAATCTTGCCCGTGATTACACCATCACCTCTGTTCCGGACCAAATCAGCGGTGAATTCGGCCGCCCATGCTTGGGCGTAACTAAAAGAATATGCCAGTACTGTTGTAAAAAACAGCAGCCAAAGCATCTTCCCTGAAAGGGTGTTCAAACAATTAATTATTGAGCTGTTACGAATCTTGCCCATCGATTTTCTTATAGGAAATAATGCGCAGGCAGGTCAAGATTTATTAACTACGCAGAAGGCCTCCTAGGTTATCCCTTTGCCCCGGAGGGCTTAGAAATCTGCGGGCTGATTCTTTATTTCATCCGGCACGCAGTTTAGCGGGCAATAAAAATAGACGCACCGGCAGCATTCATTCCTTCTTATGGTAGCACCTAATACGAGAAAGGACAGGATATAGATAATGAAAAGGGCCGGCTGTAAGATCAGCCAGTAAACCTGAAACAGTATCAAGATTGTGGGTGCAATGATTGATATGGCCTTTTCAAACAGGCTCAGAGGTCCCTGTCTTGACTTAAAGAATTTTGGAACACCCCAGAAAAACATGCATTTTGTGGTCTTTTTACCCTGAATGTAGTGAGGACAATGAGTACAGTAAAATCTGTACACGACCATAATAAGGCAGATAGTTAGAATGATATACAGGACCAGCCAGATAACGGAGCTTTTAAAAATGGCAATGCCTGCCACAATGAGTGGCACGGAAATAAGTAGGGTCCAGTAAAGATAGTCAAGGAAGTTATGTTTGGTCTTCAACCGGGTATCAAATTCGTCCATTTGTTTTCCCCCCTTTTATTATTTCTGTAATAGTTTAGCCCTTTGAAAACAGTACCGGGACATGGGGATCTCATTTTTAAAAGCCGCATCACAAATTCACCCAATGCCAGCAACACGCCCCCCGGGCGTTGACCATAGGCTCGAAAAAGGCAGGGATAGCTGCCTTAATAATGAAAATTTCTACATGTGGCTGTCCGTTGCTTGAATTTCAGGTCCTAACTGCCGTTCCATGTAATGATGTAAGCATATGCGGCTTTTAAAAAAGAGATCCCCATGTCCCCACAATCCGTGATCGATTTTTTCAAAGGGCTAAAGTGTTACCTTTTTTTATGGCATTTACTACAAGTAGTCGGGGCTTTGCTTGAGGGGTTTTCTTTTCTTAACTTTCTATGGCATCCCTGACAGTTTCTATGAAACGCAAGTTTCAGGTTCCTTTTTTTTAAATCGGGAGGGAGCTTAGTTTCGCCTTTTACCGTGGGCTCATCATGACACGACTCGCATCTGTCAACATGAATCCCCTCCTTCCAGGTGTTTTTGCCGCCTGAGTAAATGTGGTGGCATTCATCACATCCGATCTCGTAGCTTGTGGCATGTTTTTCATGTGTAAGCTTCACGCCTCGTTTTGTATATGTTTTCCACAGAGGTGACTTAAGAAAGATTTCGTCTGGAGGGCCTTCTGTCAGGGAAGCCTCCTGGATATCTTTTACCTGCGTGGACTCTTCTGGCTTCGCTATCTCTTTGATTTCTTTTACCGGCGGGATTTTGGTCTCCGGGGCCTTCCTGGCTTCCTGAGCAGGTAGAGACCTTTCTTTTGACACATCTTCAGGCTCATCACCGGTACAGCCGAACCCGCACATAATAAAACCCGTCATTGACAGACATACTAAAAAAGACACGAAATAACGCTTGACCATTTTTTCCTCCTTCTCTACGCAAAACACCTTCTGCTCGCAGCAACATAGTGCGTGTCATCAACCAGATAGGGAGTTCATCCCGATTTCCTCCATCTTCTTAATCTCTTCTTCTCTCAAGGCGCGTTTGAATATCTTTTCGGTCACGGTTAAAGGCAAGTCATCTCTGAATTCAATGAATTTGGGAACAGCGTAAGCCGCCATTTTCTCCCGGCAGTAATCAATGATTTCTTGCTCGGAGACCTTTCCTTTGAAATCTTTTCTCAGTCTGATAAATGCCTTAATCCTTTCACTCCCTGGTCTCTCGGGATCAGGAATGCCGATCGTTACAGCACCTTCTATTGCCGGGTGTTGAAATAAGAATTCATCGATCTCTATTGAATAGACTTTCATCCCTGAGATATTGATCATGTCCTTGATTCGATCCACCACGTGGAAGTAACCATCTTCGTCCATGTTGGCAAGATCACCGGTTCTCAACCAGCCCCCTTCTTCAAGACCCGAACCTGCATGCGGCCAATAGCCTTTCATCACCTGGGGCCCCCTTAACCAGATCTCCCCAACCTCGCCAAAAGGGACTTCTTTTGAAGTTTCGGGGTCCACCAGTTTTACATCCGTATCGGGAATGGGTAGTCCGATACCAGGCCTGGTTGACTTTGCAAAGCGGGTCACTTTCGAAAAGGCGGAGATATTAATATGGGTACAGGGGCCTGTTTCAGTGAGACCATAGCCTTCCGAGAGGGGCATCTTTGTTTTTTCTTCAAGTTTTCGAGCAACTTCTGCGGGGAGCGGGGCCGCTCCTGACATGACCAGCACCGGCATTCGTCTGATTTCAGTTTCCGGTTGAGCCAGCTTTAATAGCTGCGTAGGGACCATAAATAATAGAAAAGGACGATATTCATTCATCAACTGAACGATCATATCCGTATCCCTGGGATCCGGAATCAGAAATAGTTTCAGCCCCCAATACATGCTGGACTGCATTAAATAATGCCCCATGGCATGAAAAACGGGGATGGCCAATAAAGAAGAGGCACTCCCCCTGTAAGCGGGAAAAGGGGCCATCATCCAGGGGAGACCTTGAAGCACATTGGCCAACCTCTGAAAATGCGTTATCATAACTCCTTTGGGCACCCCGGTTGACCCGCCGGTAAAGGCCAGGATGGCCAGATCTTCGGTGGGATCAATCTCTACCTCCGGGGGGTCAGGTTCATAATCCGCAATTAGCTTTCTGAAATTATACGTGCCCGGCATTTCATCTATTTCTTCGCTCTCAGAAGGTGAGTAATCATTGAGGGAGGTAACGATAATATTCTTAAGGCCTGTATCTTTTTTGATCGAGTTAACCATTTCCAGATGCCTGTCTAAACAGATAATCGTTTCTGCTTTTGATTCCTGGGCCTGGTGTCTTAATTCAGGTGCCTTTAAAATGGGGCTGCACGGAACAAGGATCGCTCCTGTTTTGAGGATAGCAAAATCACTGATAATAAACTGAGGGCATGTGGGAAGAAAAACGATGACAGTGTCCCCCTTTTTGACGCCAAGATCCACCAGGGCGTTTGCCAATGTATCCGCCTGGCGTTTTAGTTCCCTATACTTCATTCTGTTCCCTAAATAGTAATAGGCATCCTTGCCAGGAAATTTTTCTGCTGCCTCGTCCAAAATGGAGAATAGGGGTTTTTCAGGATACTTAATGGTTTGCTTGAGTTTAAATGGGCCCAGCTTATAACTCTTCAGCCAGGGTTTTTCGGCATAAGACATCATTAACCTTGACCTCCCCAGACTTGGCTGATGACCTCTTCCAGCCCCAATTCTCTTAGTTTCTCCGGCGTCGGCTTGCCGGTCGCCTTATCCCAGTTACGGAACTCATAATAAGGGTCCAGAAAAATGTCTAAATTATTGACATGACCCGCAGCCGGACCTTCGGGAAGGGGGTCTTCCAATAATCTCTTGGGTAGAGTATCGTCCGCCCGGGTTTGCCCCTCTCTCATGTTAAAGGCCCTTTCCAGATTATAGATTCTTTCTCCGGTTTTTCTAAATTCCTCGACTCCAAATTCCCATCCTGTAAGGGCTTTAATAATGTCTGACCATTCTTTGGCATCCAATGTCAATCCCATAAACTTACAACATCCGGCCGCATCAAAAACCGTCAGGGCATCCTCCATCTCTTTGACGACTTTTGCCTCCCCGGGATTCTCCTTTAAAGGATCTTCGATTTCACTTTCATCTACCACCAGAAACGGGCTGGCAAGAAACGTTGGGCCCTGGACATAGGCCGTGACATGGTCACCGCCACGATTAGCCGTGGCAAAGGCAAGGCCGGTAATCTTTGCCGCCCTTGAATCATAACATGCCAGCTCAAGGCCCTTGACATTCATTGCAAATTTTTCCGAGTCTTTGCCCAGTTTTTTGGCCATAATACGAGTCCCCTCAGCCAGGAGATCACCGACACCCTCCCTTTTGGCAATTGCGTGAACAAGCTTTAACATGGTTTCGGCATCACCAAAAGCTATTTCCATGTCCCCTGCATCTTCTTTGGTCAAAATGCCTTTTTCAGAACATTCCATGGCAAACGCAATGGTGCTGCCGCATGAAATCGTATCCAGGCCATAATCATTACAGAGATACCCAGCCATAGTAATGGCCCCAAAATCCGAGACATCGCACATGGGCCCGAAGACACCGACCGTCTCATACTCCGGACCTTCACCCTTGTTCCCGGCATAAGGCCCTTCTCTGATTTCAGAACTCCGGCCACATTCAATGGGACAGGCAAAGCAACCGGTGGGTTTTATCAGGACCTTTTCACTCAAGGCCTCCCCATTGACATCCTCTGCAAAAGAACAGATCCCGGTCTGCCAGTTTCTGGTCGGAAGGCCCCCGCAGACGTTGACCATATCCAAGACCAGATTTGTGCCATAACCTCTTAAACCGGCGGCCAAGATAGATTCATCAAGAAGCTCGAACTGCTTCTTTGTCACTTGTGTGAAGGCCTTTTGATCCGCGACCTGGATTTTCTTTGACCCTCTTACGGCAATCGCCTTAAGTCTTTTTGCGCCCATGACAGCGCCCACACCGCATCGACCGGCCGCCCGATGAAGGTCATTCATAATGGCAGCATATTTGACCAGATTTTCTCCTGCGATTCCGATGCTCGCTACATTGAATTTCTGGTCCAGCCTTTCTTTGAGTAGTTCGGTGGTCTCAGAGACATTCTTGCCCCAGAGATCAGAGGCATCCTTAATTTCGGCCTTTCCATCATCAATGACCAAATACACCGGCTTTTCGGACGCGCCTTCGAAAATGATGCCGTCAAAGCCTGAATGCTTGAGGTCAACTCCCCACCGACCACCTGAATTGGACTGGGTCCAGATATTGGTCAAAGGAGATTTTGTAACAACGCTATAGCGGCCTGCACTGGGAGAAGGGGTTCCGGTTAAAAGACCGGCCATAAAGATCAGCTTGTTTTCAGGACCTAAGGGATCCACACCCGGTTTCAGTTCATCGAACAGGTACTTGCTGCCCAGCCCCCTCCCTCCAAGGAATTTTCTGGCCATCTCTTCGGGTATTGCTTCTTCGCTAACCTTCCCTTCTGTTAAATTGACCCTCAGAATCTTTCCAATCAATCCAAACATGTTCTTACCTCCGTAAATCGCATGGTGCGTGGCATCACGTCTTTGTTCCGCACTCATTACCCTTTTTTTATTTTGAACAATTATCTTTTGCGCTCAAATTCCAAGTTGAGACTTCAGGTCTTTGTTCATGGCCTTGAACGACTGGAATTCCTCTGCTTCCAATTCGTCGGGAAATTTGGCACCTACCTCACCCGCAAGGTCCACAAGCCTGATAGCCGCCTGGGTAGCGGCCGCAAGCTTTGCCGCTTTCTTTATGTTGAAGGGAACGAGTTTCAATTTCATAGTAGCGATCTCTCTAACCACATTAAGCTCTTTTCTCAATATCTTTTTCCATCGCTCATATTCCGCTTCAAGCACATAATCTCCGGTTCTTCCAACTTCAGCAGGGACGATTTTTGTTGAATGGCATTCGCCATGCCATAGATCCATGAAAATAAAGACATCGTCTTCAAATCCGGCTTCAGGATTTGCCTTAAAGACAAGAACCACTGATCCCTCCCATGTCTTGGCGGCCGCCTTGTATCGGTCATCTCCTTGTATTTTTTTTTCAAATTCGGAAGCCCATTCCGGAGTCCCAACGATGTATGGCTCTGATTCTGACTTCTTTCTCTCCTCAACCAGTTTGGCATAATTCTCATCCCATTCTTTGGTCCCGGCTTTATACATGACATAACCTCCTGATATAAAATTTCATTCAATAGACACACTGGCCTGCGGCCAGGTTCATGCCTTTCCAGCAGCCCCGGAAGGATTCTATGTTGTATGTCCTCCCTTCGATTTCTCAGGCACCTGGGACATGATATATTCGGCCAGTGCCGTAATGGTGAGGCTGGGATTCACGCCAAGATTAACGGGGACATTGGAGCCGTCCGCAACGAACAGATTGGGGTAACCGTGGATTTCACCTTTAAAATCAACCACGCCTTTTTCCGGGGTTTTGCTCATCACGGCTCCGCCCAAAATATGTGCTGTGGTCGGGACGTCGAAAAGCACTTCCGGCCAGGAACTCATAGGCTGGCCGTCAATCTTTTCTGCCATGCGCCTGGCTATTTCGTTGGCAATGGGAATATAGGAGGGGACTTTTTTTACGCCGGGCGCAAGCGTTGAATTCATGCTCTGTTTGCCTAAGCGCCACCAGCGCCTCTTGTAGTCAAAGCGCATATGATTCTCTTCCTTCTGCATAACCAGTAGTACGGAGGTTCGGGCACCCCATCCAAAAGGCCATACGGATTTCAAAAATGCCCATGGATGTTGCAAGGCGTTTCCAAGGAATCTTCCCACACGAGGGATTCGACCACCGCCATCCGTGAGCAATGTTGTGAGGCTCGCCATAGTGTCGGAACCTTTATTAAACCGTACAACCTCAACATGCGTGTTTTCGTCAGGGTAAATTCCGGATGTTATGCTGATTTGATCGGAATAGTCAGCGTGCCTGTCATTGGCCTTTACCGCAAGGATCGCTTCTGAATTGGTGCGGATAAAGTCTCCCAATTTTTCTGACAAATCAGGCAGAAGACCTTTTTGTTTGCACTTGAGTAGCAGTTTTACAGATCCCATGACCCCGCCGCTGAACACAACGCCGCTTGCCTTAAAAGCTTTTTTCGGATGAAGAAGGCCAGTGGATTTTTTGGCATAGACTTCATAGCCATTTTCCAGTGGGCGAACGCCGGTTACCTCTGTTTCAGGAAAAATCTCGACACCATATTTATGTTCTGCAAGGTAGAGGTAGTTCTTGTCCAAGGTGTTTTTTCCTCCAACAGGACAACCTATCATGCAGGCACCGCAGAATGTACAGCCGGTTCTTTCCGGGCCATCACCATTGAAATAGGGATCGGACACGGTCTTATCCGGTTCACCGAAAAATACCCCAACGTCGTTGATATGGAATGTGTCTTCCCCGCGAATCTCTTTGCCGATCTCTGCCAGGATTTTATCCGCTTTTCCCACCTGGGGACTGGGGTTTGCGCCCAACATGCGCCGGGCCACAGCATAAAAAGGCGCTAATCTGGCCTTCCAGTCGCCCGGACCCCATTCAACCTTTTTAAAAACCTCATCAGGCGGTATAAGCAGTTGATTGCAGTAATTGAGGCTGCCGCCGCCAACCCCGGTTCCATGGAGAATAAATACATGCTTTAATAGCGAAAGTACCCAGATTCCGTAAAGCCCGAACTGAGGGACCCAGAGGTTTTTGCGAAGATTCCAGTTGGTGCGGGGGAAGTCATCGGTCCTATAACGTTTGCCTTTTTCCAGAACTAAAACCTTGTAACCCTTTTCAGCCAAACGCAGCGCGGAAACTGAGCCCCCAAAACCTGACCCGATTACGATGTAGTCGTATGACTTGTTCTCAGACATAAACACACCTCCCTGCAATTGGTAAAAAAGTTTTTTAGGAGACTTTTTACAAGTTTATCAATTTTGTGAAAAAAAATCACTTGATTATATTTTATTATTTCAGCTACATTTTTAACAGGAATTACAGGATGGTTTTTTTCATCCTGTTGATCTCTTTTTTATCCTTAATTTGGCCTCTCATTACCTCATGACTGTCATCACAAGCTCTGGAAAGGAAAGCGTGTTTTATTCGATGAGATATACCCGAGCAGTTAATTGGGGTTCCCGTGCAGGTTAGAATAGAGAAAAACCATTCAAGCACGTAATCCTTTTTCACTTTACACTCGGGCTGCTTTTCCTTATGCTATCATGCGAAAACGAGATTCTGTCCAATAATAAGAACCTAAGATGGAGGAGGAAATAATCCTGGGCAATATGTATTCAAATATCTTTCAAAACATGTCCATTTATTACATAAGAAAAAACAGGCCGTGTCTTATTACAGGCCTTGGTGCTATTTTATGCCTTTTTTTGTCTGGCTGTATCCTTTTTTCTGCTATTCCCGTCACACTAAAGGAGCTAAAGGACTATACCGTTGGACAGGAACAGAGTTTTTCATATCCAATCGATAAGGTACTGGAAGCCTCTGCATATAGGCTCCTTGAATCCGGTTTTACCATTGTCAGGATTGAAAAATTTAATCAAAACGGACTGGTTAAAGCTGACTGGAAAAACAC
The DNA here is from genome assembly GCA_030613055.1 of Desulfobacteraceae bacterium. Taxonomy (GTDB): domain Bacteria; phylum Desulfobacterota; class DSM-4660; order Desulfatiglandales; family Desulfatiglandaceae; genus JAUWMR01. The sequence goes on along the minus strand of JAUWMR010000005.1, from coordinate 51,395 downwards.
CTCGGTAGAGTTTTCCATGAAATCTGTTACGCCCAAACTTACGAAAGTAAACTGTAAGATCCGGAAGGGGGACAAGACCCCGGAGTACTCATCGGAAAAAGAGCTTTTTTCCAATGTCAGGGAGACATTAAAACAGGATCGGGAATTTGGCTGGTCGGACATTATTAAAGATATGGTTACTATCCATATAAGGCCTGAGGAAAGCTCACCGATCGTCGGGTATTTGAGTCAGGGATCAACCGTTAAGGTCCTGAATGAAGGTGGGGGATGGAAAAAGATAGAACTTATGGATAATCATTACGGGTATGTTCCATTTGAACTTTTGCGGTAAGTCCCTTAGTTTCCAGCCTTTGAAATTCCAATATAGTATTAATAAATTGCAGGTGGAAAAGTGTTTATGGACGTAAAATATGTCGGACGATTACAAGCCCTTGTCATGGTCTTTTTGTTTGCAGTGTTTTGCCCGCCCGCCTTAGCGGAGAAAAAACAGGCTCCTGGGGACAAAGTTGCGGAAGTTAACGGGACAGTCATTACACGCAATGATTTTGATAAGGAAATGGCCCCTATCAAGCAAAAGCTTATAACAATGGGACGTTCTCTCAATCAATCCCAGCTTTTAGAGATTGAGAGCGAAATTCTTGAAAACCTGATTAAGCGTGAATTGCTTTACCAGGCAAGCAGGAAAAATGGGATAAAAGTTGAATCTGCGGCCGTGAACGAACAGTTCATAAAATTGAAAAAGCGATTTCCCACCGATGCTGAATTCAAAACGGCCCTTAAAAGGATGGGTGTCTCGGAGGAGAAAATAAAATCGGAGATTAGACGCAGGATATCGATTCAGCGATTTGGCGACAGGCAATTCGCGCAAAAGGTAGATATTTCAGAAGCCGAGGCCAGGGCCCATTATGACGGCCATCCTGAATTTTTCAGGCATTCGGAAAAAGTGAGGGCCAGCCACATTTTGATTAAGGTCAACTCAGAATCGGACGAAGCCAGGAAAGCGGAAGCATTGCAGAAACTTGAAAATATTCAGCGAAGAATAAAAAACGGTGAAGATTTTTCCACGCTTGCCAGGATATTTTCACAATGTCCGAGCAGTGCCAGGGGTGGAGATTTGGGAAATTTCGAACGGGGGAAAATGGTGAAGGCTTTTGAAGATGTGGCTTTCAGCCTGAAACCCGGTGAAGTAAGTGGAATTGTTAAGACAAAGTTCGGATATCACCTGATCAAGGTCTTTGATAAAAAGCCTGCAACTGTTATAAGTTATGAGGATATAAAAGAAAAACTCAAAAATTATCTAAAACAGGAAAAAATTCGTAAAGAGGCAGGGGCTTACCTTGACAGGATGAAAAAAACGGCAAAAGTGGAGATATTTCTACCGAACGCCCTGAAATAGCGGCAGTTTCATCAAAGATATATTTAGGAACCCCATTTTTTCTCTTGACGTTTTAAAAAGGGGTGTTTAAGGTTTAATTTTTAAATTGGCCTGGCTAATCTCGCGGGTCGGCTTTGTCTGGAAGATTGTTTCTTTCGCCAGAGTGGCGACCGTAAGCTTGGGACCATGAGTGAAATTTTTTGAAAGGAGGTCAGTGCTTTGGCAGAAGGAACTGTAAAATGGTTTAGTGAAAAGAGGGGATTCGGTTTTATTGAACAGGAAGATGGACAGGATCTATTTGTTCATTTTTCCGCCATCCAGTCGGAAGGATTTAAGACATTGGTTGAAGGAGATCGTGTGAGCTTTGAGATAGAAGAAAGCGACCGTGGGCCTAAGGCCAAAAACGTAACCAGGCTTTGATTTGTTCAAGCTGGATAATCAAAAGGGCATCTTGTCATAATAAGACGAGATGCCCTTTTTTGCAAGAATTTACCGTTTTGCGTACTTGACACAGAAATGCATTTTCCCTATTATTTCTTCGTCAAAAGCGAGAAGGGAGCCGTTGTCAACACCTGCCAGCAGATAGTAAAAATATGGTTGAGCTTCAATACACACAAGAAAAGACCGCATTTCAGTTTCCGGGGAATCTGGGAGGATTATTAGACCTTTCAGCAGAGCTTTGTCCCGAGAGAAACGGGATTGGAGTTCCAGGCAAGATTCTGACCTATGAGGAGTACCATGACAGGGTTTGCCGCATGGTTTACGGGCTAAAGAAGATTGGGGTGGACCGGAATGACATGGTTCTGCTCATATCCCTAAACACCATGAACTATGCCCTCGTCTCTCTGGCGGTTTTTCGAATCGGGGCCGTCTTAGTGCCGTTGAATCCCAGAATCAAACACTATGAACTGGCCCATATTCTTTCCGAAACCCGGCCCAAATGCATAATCTGTAAACGCGATAATTTATCGACCGCTCAAAAGGCATATGAAATAATCAATGATCTACCACAGCCGTGTTTTGTTACGGTAGATGAAAAGGCCCCTTCTATCATGTCTATCGAGGACCTTGATTTATCGGAAGCCGACACACATTGCGAGGACATGGGGCCGGATGACACCGCAATGGTTGTGTACACGGCCGCAATGGAGGGATATGCCTTAGGAGCGGAACTCACCCATGCCTCTGTATTTTACGATGCCGTTTTCTTTGCTGAAGAGGCCTTCAGGAATAATGATCCGGAATCCGAAGTGCTCTCATGCCTGCTTCCTCTATTTCATTGTTACGGTTTTACAGATGGTTTTATGGTTCCTCTTGCCGGGTGCGCAACCTGTTTAATACTGGACACTACATTGCGGGGAAGGCAGATCGTGAACATTATGGAAGCCTGTCATGTTACGCAGGTTATTTCTGTCCCGGCAATATATTTTTCACTGGTCAACCATTTGTCTGAAAAACCAGGGCTTTGTTCCCGGCTGAATAATCTTACGAGCGGCGGCATTGGAATTTCCGTGGAACTTTTAGAAAAATATCATGACTTGCTGGGATTGAGCATCAGTGAGGGCTATGGTTTGACAGAGTGCTCTCCGGTCATCACATGGAACGGGCTTAGCCGCCCACCCAAATTCGGTACAGTCGGCTATCCTTTAGCCTGCTGTGAGGTGAAAATTTTAGACAATAAGGGACGAGAGGTTCCCGCAGGTGTGGAAGGGGAGGTCCTGGCAAGGGGCCTTAATGTCTTTTCCAGGTATTTTAATCAACCAGAACATACAAAAAAGGCATTTGTTGATGACTGGTTTATGACCGGGGATCTTGGCTACCTTGACAAAGATAACTATCTTACCCTTACGGGCTTGAAGAAAGATATGATTAATATATTCGGTCTTAAAGCGTACCCCAAAGAAGTGGAAAAGATTCTTTCGTATCATCCCGATATTGAGTCGGCCCGTGTCTGGGGGGAATGGCATCCGAGGCACCGGGACATGGTTGCCTGTGAGGTTTTCCTGAGATCCGGTGGTACGATGACGGAAAAAGACCTGACAAACTGGTGCAGGCAGAACATTTCTTCCTACAAGATCCCGCGCAAGATCAGGATTCATCCGTGATGAGCAGATCAGTAGTTTTCATTCGCCTGGCTGAGTATTTCCTTTCAGGCTGCCGATAATTTCATCAATACTGGCAATCTTCCGATCTTCGCAGTATTTTCTTAGACCCTCTACGATATCCAGGGTAGCCCTTGGATTTACAAAGTTGGCTGTCCCCACCTGAACGGCCCTGGCCCCGGCAATGAGAAACTCAAGGGCATCCTGGTAGTTAATAATTCCCCCGATACCAATAACCGGAATGCGAACCACTTTGACGACCTCGCGAACCATATAAAGTGCCACAGGCCGGATGGCTGGCCCCGACAAACCACCTGAGATATTTGCCAGCCTTGGCGAACGCGTATCAATATCTATGGCCATTCCCGTCAGAGTATTGATCAGGGATAACCCATGGGCTCCGGCCTTTTCAACTGCTTTAGCCACTGCCGTGATATCTGTCACGTTAGGAGACAGCTTTACAATGACCGGCTTGTCCGTATTTTTAAGGACTTCCTCGGTTACCTTAGCTGCAACATCCGGATCAGTTCCAAAGGCCATGCCGCCCGTTTCGACATTGGGACAGGAGATATTTACCTCAATGGCTGATATGCCTTCAATGCCTCTAAGACCGGCTGATACAGCCCCATACTCATCCGTACTGTGCCCGTAGATATTAACGATTACAGCCGTATTCAGCTTCCGGAGCCATGGAAGCTTTTCCTTTAGAAATGCTTCCAGGCCCACATTGGCGAGCCCAATAGAATTCAACATGCCGCAGGGTGTCTCTACAATTCTGGGAGGGGGATTTCCAGACATTGGTTTGATGGAAAGCCCCTTAATGACAATACCGCCCAGAAGGTTGAGGTCTATCAGGTCGGCATATTCCTGGCCATAGCCGAAGGTCCCTGATGCTGCAAGCACAGGATTCTTTAGCTCCAAAGGGCCGATCTTTACCTTTAAATGGGTTTGGGACATGGCTTATCGGGCTCCCCAATAAAGAGTTTTAACATCAAAGACAGGCCCGTCTTTGCATACATGGTAGTACACATCGGTTTCTTTTGATGCTGCTTTGACCGCACAACCAAGGCAGGCCCCCAGCCCGCAGGCCATGGTCGTCTCTAAAGATACCTGGCACGGAATACAACTATCGTTGGTTAGATCAGCTACCCGTTCCAGCATCGGCAATGGGCCGCACGCAAATACAACCCTGCGGTCTTCATCCGGTCCATCCAAACGGGCTTCAAGGAGCTCCGTAACAGGCCCGTGATGACCGGCCGTGCCATCATCTGTGGCAATATTAATTTCCATGCCGCTAAGGCTAAACTTTTCCATGGCAACTATTTCGTCTTTATGACGATACCCGGCCATAAACGTCAAGTTATCGCTATTAATGGCCTGTGCCAGGAAAATAAGGGGCGCAATACCGATACCGCCTGCCACAATGAAGGGTTTTTGATCGGCCTTCGGAAAATCAAATCCTCTGCCCAGAGGGCCTAAAACCGATAATCTATTTCCTTCCGTAACCCTTGACAGGATTTTAGTGCCCCTACCCACGACCCTGTAGAGTATACAAAAAACGTCATTCCCCTGGATTGCGCATATGGAAAAAGGTCGCCTTAAGAGTGGGTCAGCGGAAAGTCCTGCTTTTATCATTACAAACTGACCTGGTCTTGCCCCGGCCACAATTTCGCGGGACCAAAGCCCCATCAAAAAGGTGTCGGGGGCGACCGCTCTATTGAATATTATTTTAGTTTCCCGGTCAATCATGATATATAGTGTCTTGTATCATAAATATATATACTTAATGCATTCAAGCAGGATCTATAATACCTTATATATAAAACTGATCAATGACGCAACAACAGATACCAACTGCATTGCAAATAGCCTTGTCAGCACGTTTCCTAAAATTCCTTAGTTGACAGGATGAGGCATATCGCTATTATTAGATGTAAAAAGACCGGAGTGTTTGTTGCGCCTTGATTTCAGGGGGTTTTCTCCAAGGGAAGAAGGGAAAGGTACTTAAATGGGCCGTTTTAATAATAACCTGGTCGCATCTTTTTTAGCTGCTGTTATTATGCTGTTTTCCACAGCCGGATGCGGTAGCTCGGAGAGTGATGCACAGCCAATAAATAAGCAGGAGCGCATAAGAGTCGTTAAGGTCTCGGTGGTCAAAGTCAAACCGGTTTCTATCCGGGATATTCTTGTCCTGCCCGGTGACACCAAGGCCTGGCAAGACGTACTTGTGCCTGCAGACAAAGGAGGCCGTGTGGATTGGATCGGCCCTTCTGAAGGCGATACAATAGAAAAGGGCGATCTTTTGGCAAAGATTGATGTTTCGGCCCTTAAGGCAGCTCTGGACAGGGCAGATGCAGCTTTCAAATTGGCCGATAACCTGTATCAACGCCGCAAGAATCTATTTGAACGGAAGATCATTAACAAGGAAGAACTTGACCGGGCACAGACCGAGCAAATCCTCGCCCAGGGCAGTTTCAGGCAGGCCAAAGTGGAATATGAACGCGGTTTTGTCTGGGCTCCTATAGGAGGTGTGGTCAACCACCTTTTTGTAGACGAGGGTGAATTCATTGACCGGGGAAAACCCATGGTGGACCTGGTCAATGTTGATAAGATAAAGATAAATGTTAACGTGCCTGAACTTGACGTTAGATATCTGAAAGTCGGACAAAAGGCCACTGTCAGAATCGACGCTTTTCCAAAACGGCGCCTGACCGGCGCGGTGGTTTTTGTGGCTTACAAGGCCGATCCAGCTACAAAGACCTTCATGGTAAAAGTCCTTGTCAACAACCAGAAGCACTTGATTAGGCCGGGTATGATTGCCAGGGTTGGTTTCGTCCGCAGAGTCATTGCGAAGGCACTCGTTGCCCCGCTATTCGCCCTGGTGGACAAGGGCGGGGAACGCATCCTCTTTGTGGAAAAGGATGGTGTAGCCCATGCCCGCACTGTCTCTACCGGCATTATTGAAGAGGATCGGATCCAGATCACAAAGGGACTCAAGGCAGGCGACCGGTTGATTGTAGAGGGCCAGACCGCAATTGAGGAAGGAATAAGGGTTCAGGTCGAATGATCGTCAATCAACTCGCCCTCAAGCGCCAGGCAACTGTTTTGGGGTTGCTGCCAATGGCCGTTGCAGTAATCTTCGGCCTTGCAGTTGCCACACTGCTGACATTAGTTGTAGTACCAGTCCTTTGTTCCATTGCTCAAAGCCTGAAAAGCGGTCGGTCAAGAGGAGGAAACTGAAACCCTTTTCGTAAATAGTGATTTAAGGGAATTCCCCGGTTTAATTACACCTGAGTTTTGCGGGGAACTGAAGGAGTAGCGCGTATACTTGACACAAAACCATCTATTTCCTATTCTCTGCTATAAGAAATGTTACATTACCACCTAAATGGGAGTGCATCTTATGAAGATGATAACCAAAAGCATGGCCCTGGTCTTTATATGTCTGATGGCGAGTTCATTTTATTGCCCGGGTGCTTCGGCAGAGGAAATCCGCGGCAAGTACTGTTATTCATGCCTAAAGAGAGGATCCCTTGTGATTGCCAAAGACGTATCCTATGCCTTGGCCTTGAGAAACGCTGTTAAAGAAAATACTACTTTCAAGAGCCTTTTAGACTCTATCGACGACTGTGAGACAAAAAAATCAGTCTTAGAGATAACTGCCGGGTGTTGTGTGAAGCATATCAAGGTGCTGAAAGAAAGCCTTAAGGAAAGGACTGCCTGTACAGAGCTGGTCGCCGATCTGGATATTGCCGTGGTAAAAAGCATCATATCCAGAAAAATTCAGGCCTTGGAATCTTCCGAAAAAAAAGGGTTCGACGGTGTAATAAGCAACGAACAGGTCAGGATCATTAACTACAAAAGAGAAGGATCGTTCGTTACTATTCTGTATCAGGCCAAAGAAGACCTCCTGTATGAGTCTGTTGGGATGAGCATAACGAGTTTTGATATTAAAGGTCGTAAAATTATCAGGAGTGCCGGCCGTTTTCCATTAGGATCTCTTTCCCGGGGAAAGGTAAGATGGGCATCCCTTCCTGTTCCCACAGATGCCGCCTCCTTTGAGTTAGAATTAGAGTAATGACGCCTGATGTCTGTGGGTGTAAATCATTCGAGTGTAACCTTTTTGCGTGCATTCTCTCTCATAGCGTAGCGCAGGGCTTTAGCCCTGCATCAAAATGGTCCCGCTAAAGCGGGACTAAAGCTCTGTGCTACGAAAAAACGTTACACTCAAATCATTCCATAAACCGCTTTTTCTTGTATATGGTTTTTAATTACACCAATCCATCCGGTTTTTGACAGGAAGAAGGAAAAAAGGAGCGAGATTGTGAAGATTGCAATAAGCGGGAAGGGGGGCGTGGGTAAGACCACCTTTGCGGCTTTTTTAATAAAAGCCCTCGCTGATGACGGGAAAAGGGTGCTGGCCATTGATGCTGATCCAGACGCCAATCTGGCCCAGGCCCTCGGGGTCAAAAACAGTGAAGAGATCGTGCCCATTTCAAAGATGAAAGAACTGATCGAGGAAAGAACCGGGGCCAAGGTGGGAGCAATGGGCCAGTTTTTCAAACTGAATCCAAAGGTTGATGACCTTCCCGAAAGCCTCTCAGTTGAAATAGATGGTGTAAAGGTCATGGTTATGGGCAGCGTTAAAACAGGTGGCGCAGGATGTGTATGCCCGGAGAGCGTCCTCCTAAAACATCTGGTGAGGCATATTGTCCTGGCCAGAGATGAGGCCGTAATTTTAGACATGGAGGCCGGCCTTGAACACTTAGGCCGTGGCACGGCCATGTCGGTTGACCGGCTGGTTGTCGTGGTGGAACCGGGCAGGCGGAGTATCGAGACGGCCCATCAGATCCGCAAATTAGCCGGGGATCTCGGGATAAAGAAGTTGAGTTTTGTGGGAAACAAGATACGGTCGGACAGGGACAGTGATTTCCTGGTAAAGCAGATGCCGGATTTTCATTTTCTTGGTTTTATTCCCTTTAAAACCGATATTATTGAGGCGGATCTGGATGGACGGCCCCCATATGAAAAAGACAAGAAAACACTAAAAGTCGTAAAGGAAATGGTAAAGGAGCTTGAGGGTAATTGATATGGTTTGCAGCAGCCATTGATATGAAAGTTCGTAACATGGAACTCTCAATGCTTAACGCTCAACAATATTTACTAAAGGAGATTTTGCTATGGGAAAAAGAGTTCACAATTTTAATGCCGGTCCGGCGGCGTTACCACTGCCTGTGTTAGAGGAAATACAGGAAGAAATGCTGGACTTCAAAGGCTCCGGCATGTCCATTTTAGAGGTGAGCCACAGGTCAAAGTGGTTTGATGATGTCATAAATGAAGCGGTTGAAAGGACCAAAAAGCTCCTTGATCTCGGGGATGATTTCCATGTCGTTTTTATCCAGGGTGGGGCCAGTCTCCAGTTCTGTATGATCCCTATGAATTTGGCATTGGAGAATAAGCCGGTGGATTTCATTGATACCGGCACATGGTCTACTAAGGCCATTAAGGAGGCAAAGATCCAGGGCAAGGATGTCCGTGTGATCGCCTCATCGGAGGACAGGAATTATTCCTATATTCCGAATGACTTCAAGGTTGACGACGATGCAGCTTATCTACATATTACTTCAAATAATACCATAAAGGGGACCCAGTGGGCCCAATTCCCTGAAAGTGGTGATGTGCCTATTATTTGTGATATGTCTTCCGACATCATGAGCCGCAGGTTTGATGTTAGACCTTTCGGACTAATCTATGCTGGTGCACAGAAAAACATCGGGCCGTCAGGAACGGCCATGGTCATTATACGGAAGGACATGTTAGACAGGGTCCCGGATAACATCCCTACCATGCTTAAGTATTCCACGTTTTCCGAAAAAAATTCTATGTTCAATACGCCCGCATGCATGATCGTCTATACAATCAATCTCGTTTTAAAATGGCTTGAAGAGACCATCGGCGGGCTGGAAAAGATGGAAGAGATCAACAGGGAAAAGGCAGGAATGCTCTATGATTTTTTTGACCAATCCGACTTTTATCAGGGCACCACTGAAAAGGATAGCCGTTCACTAATGAATGTGACTTTCAGGCTTCCAAGCGAAGATCTTGAAAAGAAATTTGTTGCCGAAGCATTGAAGGAGGATTTAGGAGGACTTAAAGGCCATCGTTCTGTAGGCGGTTGCCGTGCCTCTATTTACAATGCAACAGGTATCGATGGGGTGAAGGCCCTTGTGGAATTTATGGTAGAATTTGAAAAGAAAGAAGGATAGAATTGCTTCGCAATTCTATACAGCGCGGCTTCGCCGCTTAAAAAAAGGGTTCTTCTGAGCAATCGAGGTTATCCGTTTTGAAAAGGACAAGAATCGCTGAAATCCTGTCTTCGGAAAACAGTGGCACCCACATAACAGTAATGGGCTGGGTCAGGACCAGGAGAGACTCTAAGGGTGGGTTTTCCTTTATTGAAGTCAATGATGGGTCCTGCCTGAGCTCTCTCCAGGTCATAGCGGCCGATAAACTGCCCAACTATGAAAATGAAATCCTCAAGTTACAGACAGGCTGCTCTGTTAAAATTGCTGGAGCCCTTGTGGCCTCTCCCGGCAAGGGTCAGAAAATTGAGCTTCAAGCCGATGAGATCGAGGTCTTAGGATGGGCCGATCCTGACACCTACCCGCTTCAGAAAAAACGACACTCATTTGAATTCTTAAGAACCATTGCCCACTTGAGACCACGGACAAATACATTCGGCGCTGTGGCAAGGATAAGGAATGCCATGAGCCAAGCCATTCATGCATTTTTTCAGGGAAAGGGTTTTATATATCTCCATACTCCTATTATTACCGGGAGCGACTGTGAGGGGGCCGGGGAGATGTTCAAGGTAACCGCCTTTAACTTAGATGAGATCCCTAAAAAGGATGGACTTGTGGATTTTGGGCGGGATTTTTTTCATGGTCCTGCTAACCTGACAGTGAGCGGCCAGCTTGAAGCGGAAATATATGCCCTTGCCATGGGAGATGTGTACACATTCGGCCCGACCTTCAGGGCGGAGAATTCAAATACATCACGTCATTTGGCTGAATTCTGGATGGTTGAACCTGAGATGGCCTTCTGTGATCTCGAAGGGGATAGGACCTTAGCCGTGGAGTTTCTCAAATACATCTTCGGTTATGTGCTTGAAAACTGCGAAGAAGATATGGTGTTTTTCAATCGTTTTATTGATTCCTCAGTAATAGATACCCTTGAAACCCTGGTCGCGCAGGATTTTGAATATCTGACTTATACAGAAGGAGTGAAAATTCTGTCTGAGGCCAAGGAAAAATTTGAGTTCCCCGTAAGCTGGGGAATGGATCTACAGTCAGAGCATGAGAGATACCTTTGTGAAAAGGTTTTTAATAAACCGGTTGTCCTGACTGATTATCCAAAAGAGATCAAGGCCTTTTATATGAAGTTAAATGAAGACAAAAAGACGGTCCGGGCCATGGATGTGCTCGTGCCCAAGATCGGAGAAATCATCGGGGGCAGCCAGAGAGAAGATGACCATGATATCCTTGTTGAAAGGATCAAAGAAGCGGGACTTAATCCGGATGATTACTGGTGGTATCTGGAACTGAGGAAGTTCGGTTCTGTGCCCCACGCCGGTTTTGGCCTTGGATTCGAACGCCTTATACAATTTATCACCGGCCTTGCCAATATCCGGGACGTTATTCCTTTCCCGAGAACACCCGGCAATGTGAGCTTTTGATCCGTGTTTAGGTATGTTCACGCGACAAAAAGATCTTTTGTGGAAAAACTAGGATCGCTGGTCAGATTAACGCCAAGACGTCTCAAACCTGCTTCATCACCTGGAGTGGGGATATGGGTTACATGGACCTCGCAACCCTGTAGATCGACTAAATTTTCCATAGCTAATTGAGCCGCAGGATTTGTCGTTGCACTGATGCTGAGTGCGATGAGCGCTTCAACCAAGTCCAGACTGAGGGTTTTCTCATTTAAAATTTGCGTTTTGAGATTTCTAACCGATTCTATGATATTTGGTGGCAGCAGTTTAATCTTATCAGGAATTTCTGCAAGATGCTTAATAGCATGAAGAATAAGGCTGGATGCCGCATGAAGATGCGGGGAATTGCTACCGGTCACAATAGTTCCGTCCTTTAACTCTATGGCCGCACCACAATAAATGCCTTCACTCCCCTTATCTTTTTCCTGCGCTTCTAAACCGGCCTGGCGAGCCGGTTTAACAACACTCCTGTCCTCGGGTCCAAGACTAAAATCTTTTATAAGGAGTTCTACCCTCTGGACGGTTTCTTTATTCGTTAATCCCATCACATATTCACATCGATATCGAAAATATCGCCTAATCACTTCCTGCTTGGAAGCTTCCCTTATGAGAGCATCATCCGTTATCGCAAAACCTGCTCGATTCACACCCATATCTGTTGGTGATTGATAAACTGACTCACCGCCACTTATTTTTTTCAATATCCTTTTAAGGATAGGAAATACTTCCACATCACGATTATAGTTAACAGCTTTTTTATTGTAAGCTTCCAGATGGAATGGATCAATGAGGTTGAAATCATTAATATCCGCTGTTGCTGCCTCATATGCCATATTTACCGGATGATTAATGGGCAAATTCCATATAGGAAAGGTTTCAAATTTTGCATATCCTGAATTTATTCCTCTCCTGTAGTCATGATATACCTGAGAAAGACATGTGGCTAACTTTCCACTACCGGGGCCAGGGCCTGTAACAATGACCAGAGGTTTCTCCGTCGGAATGTATTCATTGGCCCCATAGCCTTCATCACTTACGATTAAATCTATGTCTGTAGGATACCCTTTTGTATATTGATGGGTATAGACCTTTATATTTCTCCTTTCCAATTTATTCTTAAATAATTGAGCAGCAGGCTGGCTGTTAAAACGGGTAATGACGACTCCAAGGACATCTATTCCCCATCCTCTTAAGTCGTCTATTAATTTAAGGGCCTCGGAGTCATAGGTTATACCAAAATCCGCCCTCATTTTTTTTCTTTCAATATCTCCTGCATAAATACAAAGTAGAATATCCGCTTTATCTTTCAAATCCAGAAGAAGCCTCATTTTAATATTTGGATCATATCCGGGTAAGACCCTGGAAGCATGATAGTCATAGAGGAGTTTTCCGCCGAATTCGAGGTAAAGCTTATCGCCTGATTTATTAACCCTTTCAAGAATCGCAGATGTCTGCTCAGTTATATATTTTTCATTATCGAAGGCTGCCTTTATTGCCATAATACCTCCCTCTATTGATTTCGATTTTAAAACCATGTCCTTCCCCGCATAGCGGGATCTTCGATGGGCGTGGATGCTTTACTATCTTGTAAATGCCGAGACATAGCCGATAAGACTTTTGCCAAACCATCAATTCTTTATAGTTTTTGAGCATTTCACTGGAATCCTTGAATCCTTGGCCCCTTGAATCCTCTCAGAATCATCAACCAATTTGGAGATGATCCTAATTTATGTGACTATTGCATGGCCTCCATAAAACCGACTTTCTTGTAGCCGGCAGGCACCTTGAATAATTCGGAGGGGATTGACTTCTGCTCCACCTTGGTTGCCTCCATCGTATTAGCCCGCCCCATGACGTGTATCACATGCTTAAGAGGATAGCCTTCCTGCCACAATGCCTGAACCTTAGGTGAAGTCATGGGGCTTTTCCCACCACCACTCTTAGATAACTTGGCCATCATTTGAGCAAATTTCTTGGCATCCAACTCTTTGGACACCGAGACACTTTTGGCGATCCATAACTCCATAACCAGTTGGCCATCGGATAAGACCTCATACTGTCGACATTTGTGCCCGGCGATGACGGCGGTCCTTTTTGTATTCTTGACATCCAGGGAGGCCTGGAACCCGGTTTGCTCATCCGACTGGCCCTTCCGGCCCATAGCCTTCTTTATCGCCTCTCGCTGCTCCGGAGGCAGATTCTTCAGCATGTCTTCCATAGCCTTTTGTGCCTCGGCCTGGCCTGCTTTATGAACCTCTGAGGCCGGACCGCCCCAGTAAGTCTTATTTTTCGGATTGATGTAGAAGATCCACTCCCTGTTTATATCCATGATGGTGACAATACTCCCAATGCCCTGGCGCATCATGTTGTTTTGAATGTAAGAAGTCGTCGGTTCCATCATGGAGTCGCCCCCATAGTGAATCACCCAACCTGCGAAAGCGATTGATGAAACAAGAATTAAAACAGCGGTAAAAAAGAAAATTCCAACACATTTCACGATATATACTCCTTTCTTATGAGATTTTATAAAGTGGTTAATAACATTTTTCATATAGATTCCGATAGTATAATGTCCATACGTGAAACTTACTAATAGATTGATATATTAGCAGAAGTATCCCGTGCCTGTCAAACGGGTAACGTTCCTGTGAAGGAGGGTCTGAAGGAAGGCCGGTTTAATTTTTGTGGTAAAGTAGGAAACGGTGTGCTATTGGCCAAAGACAAAGATGGCGAAGTTAGCTGGGGATTTCAGTTTGATGTCCAATATTAAACTCAACGTGTCAAATTCAATGTCCTATAGGCAATATACTGATACAGGGGTTAAGGTAACCGAAGACTATGTTGAGGTCTCTGACGGTGTTGCCCTGAAGGTGATTGATTTTCTGCCCGAAGGTGATGAGCCTGAGAAACCGGCTGTTGTCTTTGTGGCCGGCTGGATTTCATTAATCAGTGGCTGGCAGGGCGTACTCAAGCAACTAACCCCCCGTTATCGAACAATCTATATCGAAACAAGGGAAAAAGTGAGCGCCAGGTTACCGGAAGATTCGGTTGAATTTTCTGTTGCCCGCATGAGCCTGGATATTCATGAAGTATTAAAGCAGAGAGTTTCTCTTAAATGGCCTTTTTATTTTGTTGGCAGTTCTTTAGGTTCAACGATTATTCTCGATTATCTGAGTCAAAATCTGAGACAGCCATGCCAGGCTATATTGATAGGGCCTAACGCTGAATTCCCATTTCCTGTCTGGTCTTTGCCTCTGATTCGATTGTTGCCCCCCTCCGTATATACCGCGATCAAACCAGGATTGAAATGGTATTTGCGCAATATTCGCCTGGACAAGCACAGAGAATCAGAGCAGGTAAAGAAATATGAGGGGACTCTTGATGCGGCGGAGCCAAAGAGACTGAAAGCCAACGCCTGGGCACTGAGGAACTACAAATTGTGGGATAAACTACCTGAGGTCAAGGCCCCGGTGCTGATCATTGGCGCGAGCAGTGATATATTACATGGTCTGGACGTTATGAAAAGGATGGTTGCATTAATGCAGTGTGCCAGACTGGAGATTATGGAGAGCAATAGGGAAACACACAGTGAGAAAGCAGGGGAATTGATTGTTAATCAAATAGCCGCGCAGGAAAGGACTCGATAGGTGTTGCACAGGCGGCACTTGGTGAACTCATGGGCAACGATGGCTGACTTATGATCTGATGTGCCGTTGAAACGGTACGCCTTTTACTCATGTCCTATTTAACCAGGGCCGCTTGTCCGTGCCCACGATCCTTGAGATTTTCGCGTAGATCCAATCAAACGGGAGGTCCTCCCTGGGAGGGAATTTCTCAATATATTCGATGTAGGGCCGGCCTTTCAGATCACTCTCAGGCAAAATGGCATCTGTCTTGCCGTCAAATTCAACTGTGGGCAGTCTGTTTTTGTCACACAGGGCTTTGTCAAATGTCGCGGCGGCGCTTATCCATTTTCCGTTCAAGAAAAACTGGTTGTACCCGTGCCTGGGGAAGATGTTGGTTTTTAACTGCCGAATGATGTGGTCAGGGACGAGATGGTTTTTGATCTTTGCAAACACCAGGCGACTCGGGATGCCGGACGCCCTTCCAAGGGCCGTAAGAAGAACCGCCTTCTGGACACAGTAGCCCTTTCCCCATTTTAAAATCCGGGATGCCGTGAAGTCCTCTTTAAATACTGATATCATAAAGAGGTTGTAGCGGACTGAATCCCGAACAAAGTAGAATAGCTTAACGGCCTTTTCCGCATCCGTCGAGCACGCCCTTGTGAGATTTCCCGCGGTCTTAATGACGCTTTCGTGGTCTGAATCAATCGCGGCGGTCGCTTTCAGATAGATATCCATGTCTTTTTCAGACTCTGCTTCCATTTCCTTCACCTTAAAAACGCCTAACTCGATCCCGTATTTTTCTTGATAGTTTGGCTTTTTCCTTTATCGAATTCAAATTCCATAGCGGCATAGATTCGGTTACTAAAAAATCTCCTATTACCCTTTATTGCCTCCGCTTGAGGGGCCGCCGCAGGCGGCGCGAATGACGAATTCACCGGGTGCCTTAGCGCTCCGATGAAATGACAGGTTCGCTTTTGTGTACTACAAATATTTGTCCACGAAATTCCGCGGATTCAAAACAGTAATCCCTTGATATCCTGTCAGTTTTAATAAGTGCTTATCACCGCTGATAATTGTTTTACATTTGCCGGCGACTGCGCATTCAATGAATTTATCGTCGTCAGGGTCTTCGCATACCGAGATATCAAAACCCTGAGTATTGATGAATTGCCCATGAATTGTAACCAGTTCAATAATTGGCAATATATCGATCATCGGGAATTTAGATGATAGATCCTCTGCAACACGTTGGTATTCATGAAGGATTTGTTGCGAAAGTACAATTTGAAAGCTCTGGTTTCCCCATGCTTTAAGTATTTGTGATGGAGGGCCACTGAAAAATATCCCGGATATGAACACATTGGTATCAAGGACAATTCTTATTTCCTTTTTCCTCGAGCTTTTAAAATGGCATCGCTAATATCAGACTTTTTAATTCCGGCTTGTTTTCCTTTTTTTCTGGCCTCAGCAATAAGAGCGCGAAATTTATCAAGTGATGGTGGTGCTATGTTCTTAAGGATGACAACGTCCTTTTCACCGACAACGACGAATTGAGCCCCAGCCTTTAAGTTCAGTTGTTTCCTTATATTTTCAGGAATAACGACTTGCCCTTTTGATGACATTTTTGTTGTTGAAACATTTGCCATGACAAACCTCCATGCAGTTAGGATCTCTTACTGGTAAGATTTTATGACAGCCCTTTTCAAAAAGCAAGCCTTAATATTGATATCGTGTCAAGAAGCGAATGCGGAGCGAACAACTAAGTGTAAAGAATTTATTCAATGATATTGACTATTATTCTATTCGCACCGAGTGATTTTACACAAGCTGGATAAAATGGCTCATTTATTTTTTTCTAAAGTTTTTTAAAAAGATGCCGATAATATATCTGGTAATTTGAAAAATATAAATTTTTACTGCACAGGGCAAACCTTCCGAAAGGTTGGGACGCAAAGCTACCGGTCTAAGTCCGTTAAGGATAAATATGACAGCGGGGTTGCTAAGCTTACTCAATTCAAAACCCGCTTTCTTTGCCCGGAAGCGGGTTTTTATTTAGGAATAGATATTCGGAAACAAGGAAAGGAAAGCAAATGATTTCATCCGTAAATAACAGCACATTGTCGGCCTTACAGGCATTCGGGACGAAGATGAGCGTTACAGCCAACAACATCGCCAATGTGAATACAGACGGGTTCAAAAAGAGCAGGGCAGTACTTGAGCAAGGCTGTAATAATGGCGTGCGGGTTGATGTCAGGCAAATAGACGCTTCGGGGCCTTCTGTTTTGGAATTGAGTGAAGGTCAAATGACGGAAAGGGAATTGTCCAATGTGGATTTAGCTGAAGAGATACCTGAAACCATAATAGCCCAGCGCGGTTATGAGGCGAATCTAAAAATGATCAAGACCCAGGATGAGATATTGGGAATACTCATAGACATAAAGAGCTGATACCTGAATTCAGCATAGACAATCTTGAAAGGGTTAAAAAACATTCATTCAATGGGTTAGAAAAATTCGTAATAAATGGGGTCAACTCTGCCGTTGACTCTTGGATATTTTAGTAATTATGGTATCAATACGTTTTTTGACATTTTTATCCTTTTCAATCTCTTGAATCATTCTTGATAAAAAATTAATTTTTCTATATAGTTTTTTTTATAAAAAGCAAATTAAATTTTTTAAAATCCTACCCCCTAAAAACCTGTCTAATATTACCCACCTGAGGCTTGTGCCAGAACTGACCAGACGGGGATTCCTAAAAAGGTTTTATTGGGTAAGTCAATATGAGTCTGATAAACAACCAGGAAGGTGAATCAAGGACAAGTGGCCTCTGTCCTGTGACCGGATTACCCATCCTTCAGAAACCCGAATGGACTGATATGGGCTATGGCAAAGATTATAAGTTGACCGTCAGAATAGTGGGGAGCAGCATTCTACATAGCCGTCCTTCCGGATACGCAACAATCCATGATACAGAACACGCTTTGAAATTAACGGGCAAAGTGGTGGCTGAAGCCATTAGCGAAGACCTTCCTTATGTACAGATAGAAGACTACTCAAACCTCCACGGCGCTTCATTTGAGGCTCGAAGATATTTTATCGACAACATGCAAAAACGCGAGCGACTTATCGCTCTGATCTTTTGTGGAGCGACGCCATTTTTCAAAATGAGTATCAAGTTAGGGAAGCGATTCACCATCGTCAAGAGAAATGTACAGTTGGTCGAGGACTATTCTGAGGCTGTCAAGCTTGCCCTTGAAATCCTCTCAGCTGAAAAAAACCTGGCAGGTGATTCTGTCGAACACATCCCAACCCAGCCCCTTGTTTCCCCTCCAAAGCTTACAACCCGTGATGACGGGCATCTTCAACTTGATGGTTATACAGTACGATACGAGTTAATAGACGATGATATTGCCCATTCCATTTCAACCGGATTCCTGGAAGAAGCGCATATCCCTCCCCTGTTTGAGATTATAGACAAAGGTTACAACCAGATGAGACTGCACGGAAGACCTTTTTATTTCATTAATGGAGTAAAAGAACTAAAGGGTGTCACCCTGAAGGCCCGGAAGCTTTACATTGACAACATAATAAAATGGTACGAGAATCATCCTTTCCATATCATAATCTTCTATGGGGCCAATAGGCTTTTCCATGCTGCAGTCAATCTGGCCAAGCCCTTCCTGCCTTTCAGGGTCCGAGTGGTCAAGGATTTGGATAGCGCGTTGAAAATGATTTCGGATAAAAAGTCCGAGAGCAAAAAATCCTTGCCACACCCAAAAACCGCGGTTATATCCAAGCCATCCCCCAAACCAGATCAAACGGGGCAATACCTTGATGAACTGCTTCATTTTATTGGGAATATCAACTGGGAGGCAGACGGCCTTGATGATAATCTCCCGGAGAAAGAATCATCCCATCCATTGGGGCCTGTCTTTGACGCCATATCCCTTATCAAGATGGATGTTGACCAGCTTTTTCAGGAACGAAAGAGGGCCGAGGATGCACTTATAGAAAGTGAAGGTAAATATCGAACCATTCTCCAAAGCATTGAAGATGGATACTATGAGGTTGATATTAAGGGGAACTTTACCTTTTTCAATGATTCAATGTGCAAGATCCTTGGATATACCAGAGATGAATTATTAGGCATGAATAACCGCCGATATACAGATAAGGAGAATGCGAAGAAGGTTTTTAAAACTTTCAATCTGGTATACCGGACTGGGGAACCCTCTAAAGCGCTTGATTGGGGGCTTATAAAAAAGGATGGCTCAAGGTGTTCTATTGAGACGTCTATATCCTTGATAAAAGATTCAAAAGGCGAGTCAGTGGGATTTAGAGGCGTTGCCCGTGATGTCACCGAACGCAGGCTTGCCGAGAAAGAGAAAAAACGACTGGAGACCCAACTCCAGCAGGCCAAAAAGATGGAGGCCATTGGCACCCTTGCAGGCGGTGTGGCCCACGATCTCAATAATATCCTGTCCGGTATTGTTAGTTATCCTGAACTGTTATTGA
Source organism: Desulfobacteraceae bacterium (assembly GCA_030613055.1). GTDB lineage: Bacteria > Desulfobacterota > DSM-4660 > Desulfatiglandales > Desulfatiglandaceae > JAUWMR01. The sequence continues at coordinate 32,004 of JAUWMR010000005.1, read as the reverse complement.
TGGACCTCCCTGAAGAGAGTCCCTTAAGAAGACCCCTCTTAACCATCCAGGAGTCAGGAGAAAGGGCCGCGACCATTGTGCAGGATTTGCTGACCCTGGCGAGAAGGGGTGTCGCGGTAATGGAAGTTGTGAATCTAAATGAGACTATTTCTGACTATCTCAGATCCCCTGAACATGAAAAATTGAGATCATTTCACCCCAATGTTCGATTTGAAACCAACCTTGAAACAGATACCTTGAATATTTCAGGCTCATCCGTTCACCTATCCAAGACTGTCATGAATTTGGCCTCTAACGCGGCCGAGTCCATGCCCGAAGGGGGAAAGGTCCTTATATCCACAGAAAACCGATACATTGACAGGCCAATAAAGGGATATAATGATGTAGACGAGGGCGATTACGTTATCCTTTTTGTCTCTGATACTGGAGTAGGTATTAGTTCTGAGGATGTGGAAAGAATATTTGAGCCCTTTTACACAAAAAAGGTGATGGGAAGAAGCGGGACAGGGTTGGGAATGGCAGTGGTGTGGGGGACAGTAAAGGACCACAAAGGATATATTGATGTTGAAAGCGTTGAAGGAAAAGGGACTACATTCAAACTCATTTTTCCTGCAACCAGGAAGGAGATTGCCAGGGATGAACCCACTTTGTCCATTGATGATTATATGGGTAAGGGAGAGTCAATTTTAGTTATCGATGATGTGAAAGAACAGAGGGAAATTGCCTCCGTGATGCTTAAAAGGTTGGGTTATTCTGTCACATCAGTTTCAAGTGGTGAAGAGGCAATTGATTACCTGAAAAACAATTCAGCAGACCTGCTGGTTCTGGATATGATTATGGATCCAGGCATTGACGGGCTTGATACGTACAGGCAAATTCTCAAATTACACCCCGGGCAGAAGGCCATAATAGCAAGCGGCTATTCTGAAACAGAACGTGTCAAAGAGGCCCAACGGTTGGGTGCTGGGTTATATCTTAAAAAACCTTATACCCTGGAAAAGATGGGCATAGCAGTAAAAACTGAATTTGAGCGATGGTGAATTCAGGTTAAATGCTTAGATTGCGAGGTCGTGTTTGTTAACGCACAATTTTTGAAAGAAGTCTTTGATGGTGCAGGCATCACCTTTCCAACCAGCATAACGGATGCCCTGATTATCTCCATGCCTTAATGCAAGTTCTTTTTCTTTGGCGTCGTCTATGTCATGGAGATGAAGAGCATATTCCCCTGTTCCGGGGTGGGGATGCTGTGTGATCTTGGCAGTAAAAAAATTATTGGATTCAATCTCCTTTTCGGCAATATCAAAAAGCAGGTCTTTTCGGGAAGAAAAAAAAAGATATTCGCCTTGTGGCGATGTGTGCCCATGAGGTGCTATATTTGATTCGATCCACTCCCATGAGCCTTCTGTAAATCTTCGAATGTTCATAATTCCAGTTTGTATTGCTTGATTTTGGAGAGCAGAATGGGACGGCTGATCTCCAAAATTTTCGCGGCCCGGGTCCGGTTTCCGTCAGTAATCTTCAGGGCCTTTTCGATAAGATCCCGCTCCATGCGTTTGGATGCCTTTTTAATAGAAAGGCTCTCAATAGGACCCTGATACGTTAAGGGTTCCTGGGCCAGTTCCGACGGAGTTATCCACCTGCCCTTGGCAAGCAGGACCGCCCTTTCAATAGCGTTTTCTAATTCCCTGACATTGCCGGGCCATGAGTATTCCATTAGGATAGGCATGGCTTCAGAAGAAAGACCTTCGATACTCTTATGGAGTTTCTTGTTGAACAGGTCAATAAAATAACCAACGAGGAGCGGGATATCACCTCGCCTTTCTCTCAACGGGGGAAGGTGAATTGTCATGACATTTATCCTGTAGAAGAGATCTTTCCTGAATCTACCTTCTTCTACCTCTTTGATCAGTTCCTTTGATGTTGCGGCAATTACCCTGACATCAATCTTTTTTGAACCAACATCCCCTAAAGGAGTTATCTCCTCCTCCTGCAAAACACGCAGTATCTTTACCTGCAAGGGCAAAGGCAGTTCTCCGATCTCATCTAAAAAAAAGGTTCCTCCGTCCGCTGCTTCAAAACGACCCGGCTTGTCCTTGACCGCGTCAGTAAACGCCCCTTTTTTGTACCCAAACAATTCACTTTCAAGAAGGTTTTCGGGAATACCGCCGCAGTTTATGGTCACAAGGGGACCTGTGACGCGGACGCCGTTCGAATGGATGGCCCTGGCGATCAATTCCTTGCCTGTTCCGCTTTCGCCGGTAATAAGTACCGTTGTTTTGTGGTCAGCCACTTTGCTGACAAGATCAAATACGTGGGCCATGGCCTCGCTTCGGGCGATAATATTCCCAAACGAATACTTCTGTTCTATCTCACTTATCCTGGACTTTAATCTGAGATTTTCTTCCTTTAGACGTTCGCGTTCTTCGGCCTTTTTAAGGGTCAAGAGGACTTCGTCCGTTTTGAAGGGTTTTGATATGTAATCATAGGCACCTTCCTTCATGGCCTTAAGCGCTGTTTCCATGGTTCCGTAAGCGGACATCATAATAAATGTTTTTTCGGGATACCTTTCTTTCGCCTTCTTAAGGAAGGTCATTCCATCCATATGTGGCATCTTTATATCGCATAGGATAAAGTCGAAATTGGATGCTTCCATTTGCTGAAGGGCTTCAGCGCCATCTGCCGCACCTTCAACAATATAGCCGGCCTTGCCCAGCATGACCTTCAGCATATGTCGCATGTTCTCTTCATCATCTATGATGAGTACACGTTGTTGAGACATGATTTATCTCCGGATTATGGACATGCTTAATTTTTCATCTGAAAAAGCGGAATGTCAATGATGATTGTTGTCCCTTTGCCAGGAGTGCTTTCTGCCTGGATTGTCCCTCCCAACCCCTCTATAATGCTGTAACAGACAGATAGACCGAGACCGGTCCCTTTTCCAGGGGCTTTTGTAGTATAAAAAGGATCAAAAATTTTTGCTATATCCTGCTCGAGGATGCCGGAGCCCGTATCCTGGAACCGGAGTTCTATGGAATTTTCCAGGTTGATAGTCTTTATGATCAGGCTCTTTAAGACAGTTTCATTTTCCGATAACGGGGCATCATCCATGGCATCTGCCGCATTCATGATGACATTTAACAAAACCTGTTTTAGTTGGTTATTGTCTGCCCAGACCGTATCCCTTTCCGCTTCAAACACTGATTTTATCCGAACAGATTCCATCATTGGCTGTGGTCTTAGCATATTCAATGTTTCAGTGATAAGCCTGTGCACACTGGTTTTTTCATGCTTTACACTCACGGGCCTTGATAAATCGAGTAGCTGTCTTATGATCTGATTAACGCGAGCTATCTCGGACTCAATGCGGCCCAAAAAATCCTGCCTTTCCTCGGCATCTAAATCTCCCCTGTTAAGCAGTTCTAAGTAACCTAATATTATCCCGATGGGATTACCGATTTCGTGGGCAACACCGGCGGCCAGGCGACCAATTGATGCCAATTTTTCCGATTTGATAATTTCCTTTTGAGCCTTATTTAATTCCTGGTTGGCCGTTTCAAGCGAGGAAATATGGTCTTTTAGATCCTGTTTGTTTTCCTCAAGACGTTTAAGCATATTGTTCAGAGAACGATAAAGCTGGCCGATTTCGTTTCGGGAAGAGTCCGTGAGCTGGGGAAAGGGTTCCCCCCCTTCGAATTCCTCTGTGATACGCAGGAGTTTGTGAATCGGCCTGACCACAGTCCTTGAGAGGAGATAGACACCTAAAAGACCAAGAATCAAGGTGTTTAAGAGGATATAAAGCAAAATGATTTTTTCCGAATCTCTGAGTCCCTGATATAAGGGGCCCAGATCCGCACAGATGGTCGTCGCACCTACTACATGTCCTTTAAAGGTAACAGGCGAAGACATGATGATCCATTTTGGAACAGGCCAGAACACGCTCCATGTTCTTCCATGAAAATGACAGGAAACATCACCTGTTTCCAAGGTGTTATTAGAGATCAAGAGACACTCTTTTTCTATTTCACCACTCGATTTCAAGGCAAAAACCGTTGACCCTTCCCTGTTGACTACAAGGACATCAGAAAACCCGCCTATTCTAAGCGATGTAACGATCCTGTTTTTAAAATGAGTCATTAATTCATGCGCTAAATCCATTTTATTTCTGTTTGCCATCTCGTATCCAACCTCTTGCGCTACTGTATTAAGGAGCAAGCGGCCTGTTTGCATTTTTACCCGGATAAGGTCTCTTTCCGATAGTTTTATCATGACCACGTGAATGAGGAGCATGGAAAACACAATCAAAAACACGATATGCGTTAATATACCGGTTCTTAAATTGTAAAATGGAAATCTCAATATCAGACCTTTCTATCTAAACAGATGAAAATACCAGCTTATCAGTTCAGGGCCAAAGAAGAGGGTAATCAGGGCGCCGAAAGACAGAAAAGGACCAAAAGGTATCTTGATCCTGTATCCTTTTCCTGTCACCAAAAGGACCCCCCCCCGATAACAGCGCCGGTAAGGGAAGATATAAGTACAATAATAGGAAGTGCTCTCCATCCTATCCATGCGCCGATCATGGCCAGCAGTTTCGCGTCGCCACGGCCCATGCCGTCCCTTCCTGTAAGGTATTTAAATGTAACTTCCACAAGAAAAAGAGACCCGTATCCCGCTATTATCCCGATCAGTGAATCCGTCCATGTGATATGACCGGGGAGAAACGATGAGGCTAATCCGAGGAAAACCCCGGGTAAGGACAGGATATCCGGTATGATCTTGTGGGAAAGATCAATAAAACTTATGGCAATGAGGATCGTCATGAACAGTAGAAATAGAAAATATTGATAACCAAGCGAGAATTTGATAAACAGGGCCAGGCTCAACAATCCGGTCATGGCCTCTATGGCCGGATAGCGCAATGGAATACGGCAATGGCAGTGCCTGCATTTGCCAGATAACAGGATGTAACTTAGAAGGGGAATATTGTCATAAAACCTGATCCTACTGCCGCACTCAGGACAGGTAGATGGGGGGCTGACAATGGACTTTCTAAGGGGAATTCGATATATACATACGTTTATAAAGCTACCCAAGGCCAGCCCGTATAAAACTGAAAAAAGAGCCATGGATGAATCCATGTCCATATAATTGCTCCTGAAAGGTAAAAGATGTCAAAAAGCAAACCTTCGAGAATAAGCAAGAAGGCCGTGATGCTTTCCATTAATCCGATCAATCCGCAACAGCGACTGATCAACCGTGTCAGCGAGGTCCTGGAAGGGGGAGGTCTAATTGCATATCCTACCGATACTTTTTACGGGATTGGTTGCAAGCTGAAAAACAAAAAGGGAATACAGCTTATCTACAGATTAAAGAACCGTCCCCTGAGCAAGCCCTTCTCTTTTGTATGCGACAGTTTGAAGGGAATCAGTCATTATGCCTTAGTTTCCAATTATGCGTATAAGACCATGAAACGACTCCTCCCCGGTCCATACACATTTGTGCTGGAAGGCACCAGGTTGGTACCGAAGATAATGTTGACCAAAAGAAAGACCGTCGGTATTCGAGTTCCGGATAACAAGATCTGCCTGGGTATTGTGGAAGCCCTGGGCCAGCCTATTATAAGCACAAGCGCTGGATACGATGATCCGCAATCCATAAAAGAAGCCTATGGTTCATATCTCGATATTATTATTGATGGCGGGGTGCTCTTTCCAAGCCCTTCCAGCGTAGTCTCTTTAATTGACGATATACCTGAAGTAATACGAGAGGGGAAAGGAGATGTTAGCAGCTTTTTCTGAACCTGTGGTGCTCAAAAGCCGCTCCACCTGTACTCCATTCGGGTTTTCATTTTCTGAAACACGTCCGAAACTAACTTTGCAGCATTTTCAACCAGCAGATCCCTCAAGCTCAATCTTGCTTTTTTTGGGTAAACCAGTATTGCATCTCCTTTGATACCAGCTAAATTCCTGGCAATTTTTATGGCGTCCTGAAAATTGCCCAGAATATCAACGAGACCCAATTCCTTGGCCTGTGCCCCTGAGAAGATGCGCCCATCGGCGATTTGTTGAATTTCTTCCACCGGAAGATGCCTGCCTTTAGCTACCCCCTCCTCAAACTGCCTCTGTATGTCCCCTATCAATGCGTTGATCAGTTCCTTGTCCCGTTCAGTCAGTTTCCTGTGGGGGGATCCGATGTCCTTGAACTCCCCGCTTTTAAGGACTTCCATGTCTATACCGATTTTCTTGAAAAGATCCTCAAACCGGACGAAATTCATGATAACACCGATACTGCCGGTAATGGTGCCCGGGTTGGCCACAATCTTATTAGCAGCGGCCGCAATGTAGTATCCGCCCGATGCGGCCACTTCACCCATGGATACAACAACCTTTTTGGTCTTGATGGTTTTTCGGACTTCTCGATAGATTTCCTGGGTTGGACCAACTGATCCGCCTGGCGAATTGATCCTTAAAATGATTGCTTTAATCCCCTTATCTTTCCTAAATTCAACTAGTTGTGAGATGATCATGTCGGAATTCGAAATGGTGCCTTCTATTGGGATAACACCGATTTTGTCACCGAATGACAGGCTGGAAGAGGGCCCGATCACTTTCAAGACAATGACCATCGTCGTTCCTAAAAAAAGGGCAATGCCCCCAAGGATGACCAGGATTATTAGAATGGGATGTCTTTTTTTCGCCATGCTTTTATAGCTTTTAAGAAAATTATTTTGGGGTTATTTATTTTGGTATAATTAAAAAGGATGAACTCATAAAAAGTCTTTATCTGTCTTTTTTTGTCATTCCCGCCCCGCATCAAGTGCGGGCAGGCTTCGCGGGAGTGACGGTAAATTGGACTTTTTACGAGACTGTCAAATAGTAATCTACCCAAAAAACATTTTCTTATATACTATACAAAGGTGAAAGCGGGAAACCGGAGTCAAGTGGTCAGGGGATACTTGCAATTGCCGTGCATCAAGCTGATCCAGAGTTCTCTGGCGGAGGTTCATCGGAAGAATTACCGGCAATTTCATTCTGAATATCCGATTCTGATTCGTCGGTTTCACTGTTTTCGGATAAAGGTTCTTCAAGAGTGCTGTCGGCCGCTTCCTCCTGGATACTGGTTTCTGATTCTGCTGTTTCGGTCTCTTCGGATTCCGGTTTCTCTGCAAGTGTTCCTTCCTTAAGATTAAGCATCTCTTCTCTTAAGAGATCTCCTAAGTTGGATGTAGCCTCCTGATGACCATTCAGGTAACTCCGGTATATATCCTTTTCTTTACTTTCTTCCAGTTTCCGGATGGAAAGACCGATTTTTTTGTCCTGGCGCGAGACATTAAGGACCTTGGCCTGGATCACATCGTCGACCTGAAATCGGGAAAGGGGGTTTCCATGTCTATCTTTGGATATCTCTGAGACATGGACGAGACCTTCAATGCCCTCTTCAAGCTCAAGAAAGAGACCGAACTCGGTCACATTTGTGACCGTACCTGTCACTCGCGTACCCGGTTTGTATTTTTCAGGAATTTCATCCCACGGATCAGGGACCAATTGTTTTATTCCCAAAGAAAAACGCTCATTTTCTTTTTCAATTTTAAGCACAATTGCCTGCACTTCCTGACCTTTTTTATATATTTCAGAAGGATGTTTTATCCTTCTGGTCCAGGAAATATCAGAGATGTGGACAAGGCCGTCTATGCCTTCATCAATACCAATAAAGACACCGAAGTCAGTGATATTCTTTATCTTCCCTTCAATGGTCGTTCCAACGGGATATTTTTCTTCAATGACGTCCCAGGGGTTCGGTTCAACCTGTTTCATACCCAAGGAAATTCGCTTCTTATCTGCATCGATATTCAGGACTACAGTATCCACGATATCACCGACACTCAAAACCTGCGAGGGATGCCTGATCTTTCTGGTCCAGGACATTTCAGACACGTGAATCAATCCTTCAACGCCCTGCTCCACCTCCACAAATGCACCATAGTCAGTAAGGCTTACAATACGGCCCTTGATTCTCATTCCAAGGGGGTACTTTTCTTCGGCATTGCTCCATGGGTCAGATGCTAACTGCTTAATGCCTAAGGATACCCTTTCCCTTTCTTTATCGAAACTTAAAACTTTGACTTTTACGCTGTCTCCAATTTGGTGCATTTCCGACGGGTGTCCAACCCTGCCCCAGGACATATCCGTAATATGGACGAGACCGTCAATACCACCTAAATCTATAAACAGGCCGTAGTCCGTAATATTCTTAACTGTTCCCTCAATTACGGCTCCCTCTTCAAGGAGCTTAAGGGTGTCTTCTCTAACGGTTAATCTTTCCGCTTCAAGGATTGCCCTGCGTGACAAAACAATATTGCCCCGCCTTTTGTTATACTTTACGATCTTGAACTCATGTTCCGTGCCTACAAGGCTGTCCATGTCCCTTATGGGCCTTAAATCGACCTGTGATCCCGGCAAGAAGGCCTGAAGGCCAATGTCGACAGAAAGTCCGCCCTTGACCCGTGACAGGATTTCCCCTTTAATCGTTCCGTTGTTCTCATAAATTTCTTTAATCTCGTCCCATATTTTGATCTTGGCTGCCTTTTCCTTGGAAAGCCTGATGGTGCCTTCTTCATCCTCCCTTCGCTCCAATAGGACGTCAACTTTTTCTCCGACCTTTGCAGTCAGATTACCTTCTGGATCTAAAAACTCACGGATAGGAATTTGGCCTTCTGATTTGTATCCAATATCAACCAGGATATATTCTTTGTCTATTTGAACGATTTCTCCCTTGACAACTTCCCCTTCCTGGATGCTTTTCAGGCTTTCTTCATATAATTCCATGAAGTTGTCAGTCTCCTGAATTTCATCTCCGTTGTCATCAATTTCTACTGTCAGCTCTTTATCGCTTGCGCTGTGGTTATCCTCGAGTTCCGTGTCCATGCTTTCTGTTTCAAGATGCTCATCTTGGGTTATGCTGTTTGTTTCTTTTTCCATTAACCTGAATACCCCCTCCGATTTTTTGCAGTTAGTTATTATTCAAATCTTTTAATAATATCAAACATCAAGCCTTATTTCAACAATTTATTTATTATATCTATCATCCAGTGTAATCCAGTCTCCAATCTGTTAATCTATGGCTGTCGTTTTTTCCTTCAGACACTTTCAAGATTAAGATGATCGAGTATTTTATTAACGACCTCGTCCAGCGTTAACCTTGTTGAATCAATAACTTTGGCATCCTGAGCTGGCTTAAGAGGTGCAAGCGATCTTGTCTGGTCCTGATGGTCCCTCTTACACAGTTTTGCCGTAACGCCCTCCAGAGAGACGGATTCTCCCCTACTCATTCTCTCATCATATCTTCTCTTTGACCTGATTTCAGCGGAGGCCGTAATGAAAAATTTATTTTTAGCGTCAGAAAAGACTACGGTACCCATATCCCTGCCTTCGGCCACAAGCTTGACACCTTCTGCCATTTTGCGTTGAAGTCCTGTCATAGCTTCCCTTACTTCCGGGACCGCGGAAACCTTAGATGAAAGCATATCCATATCAGGACTCCTGATGGCCTCGGAGATGTCTTCTTTGCCTAAGAACAGTCTTGCAGGGCTTTCGTCTATGTCGAAATGGAGGTCGAGAGACCTGCACAATTCTCCTAATCTTTTGCCATCAGTTAAGTCGACTCCCTTTCTGCTTGCTGCCAGGGCCACAGCCCTGTACATAGCCCCTGTATCGAGATAAAGAAAGCCGATCTTCTCTGCCAGGAGACGGCTGATGGTGCTTTTTCCGGATCCTGACGGCCCGTCTATGGTTATAACGTTATTCATGCCCCAGGACCTTCTTCAGGGTTTTCACAAACCTCTCATTTTCTTCCTGCAATCCAACGTTGATCCGGATATAATCGGGAAGGCCGTAACTTTCCATGGAACGAATGATAACTCCTTGCCTTAACATCCCCTCATAGACCTTTTTAGAGCCGCCAGGCACCTTAATCAGGAAAAAATTGGTCTGGGTGGGGATATATTCGAGGCCTATTTCATCGATTTTTTTATACAGGAATCCGAGGCCGTCTCTTACCAATTTTTTCGTTTGTGAAACAAATCCCGTGTCGTCAAGGGCAGCGGTAGCAGCTACCTGGGCCAGGCTGTTGACGTTGAAGGGTTGCCTCACCCGATTCATATAGTCAACGACTTGTTTGGTAGCAAAGCCATATCCGATCCTCAGCCCCGCAAGGCCGTACAGTTTTGAGAAAGTCCTGAGAACGATTAAAAGGGGATGGTCTTTTAGCAATTCAAGGCCATTGGCTACTTTATCATCTGATACAAATTCTATGTATGCCTCGTCAATTGTCACAATCACATCTTTCGGAAGATCCTTCAAAAACCCCCGCATCTCTTCTTTTGAGAGTGCTAAACCGGTTGGATTATTCGGATTGCAGATAATTACGATTTTCGTCTTATTAGTAATTGATTTGCCAATTTTTTTTAGATCGATTTTGAGGTTTGAAAGTGAGACGAATGTCATCTGGCCACCGGCGCCGGTAACAATTTTTTCGTACATAAGATAGCCCGGGAAAGCCTGGACAACATGCTCTCCAGGAGATAGAAATGTTCTAACGATTAACTCGATCAACTCATTTGAGCCGTTACCAATGATGATCTGGTCAAGCGGCACTCCGTATAATTCATTGAGCTTTTCCTTGAGGTAGTAGCCGCTCCCATCGGGATAGCGGTGAAGCGTGTTCACTTTGTCCATGATGGCCCGGACGGCCAGGGGAGATGGACCCAGGGGGTTTTCATTGGAAGCCAGTTTAATGGTGCCTCTGATGCCCAATTCCCTTTCAAGTTCTTCAATAGGTTTTCCAGGGGGGTAAGGTATTAGTTTTTCCACCCCATCCCGGGTCAGATTTTTCATAGAAAATACTCCTTTGGGCCACAAGAAAATAGAATGATCTGGTTTATTGATCTATCAATTGGCCTGATTTTTTTAAGAGCCTTTAAAAGCCTTCTGGCTTATAGCGCAGGCTCGAAAAAAAGTAAATACCTGACGGAAGATGACAGTCGTATTAATTTAATAATAATTTTTTCATAGATTTAGTCTTGACTTGCTGAGATTGATACACTATTTTTAGCAACCAGCCCATGTATCCGCTTTTAATACCTACCTAAAGTAAAGAGAGGAGAGCCATGAACAAATCTCAATTGATAGAAGCCCTCGCCAAGGAAGAGAATTTGGCCATAAAAAAGGCCGAAGATGTGGTCAACACTGTTTTCGGGGACTTGGAAAAGGCCCTCATCAGGGGCGAAAGAGTGGAGGTCAGGGGGCTCGGCAGCTTTAAAGTCAAAACATATGACGGTTATAAGGGTAGAAACCCCAAGACCGGAGAGGTCATTGAGGTTGCGCCTAAAAAACTCCCCTTCTTCAAGGTAGGCAAGGAACTCAAAGAGAGGGTGGATGTTGATTAGGAGATCTTTTAGGCCTTGGTCGTGCTAGACGGGGAGTTAGCGGTGCCCTGTAACCCGAAATCCGCTTATGCGGGGTTGAATGTCTTTAGGCGTTCCTTGATACGAGTTGCCCTCCTGCTGCTTTTGGAGAAGAGATGGACCTCACGTGACAGGCGCTTACGAACCCCGTCAGGTCCGGAAGGAAGCAGCGGTAAGTGAGAAGGCCTGTGTCGTGATGGGATCTATCTTTTTACTCCGGGCAGCATGGACTTCTCGGTCACGGTTCAAATAGAGATGCGCGACCAAGGACTTCAAAAAAAATCAAAAAAACCATCTTTTTCATCTAATTCCTTGCTTTCATGTACCCATGTATCCTATCCATCCGGCCTTTCGTGGGTCCAGAAGACTCTTACCTATTTCCGGTTCCCTCAACTCTTAAGCAATAAAAGGCTTGTGCACGGGGTATTTACCCGTGTGGGCGGCTTGAGCAGTCCACCATATGACAGTCTCAATACGGCCTATATGGTTGGCGATACACCGGACAATGTGACAGTAAATCTCGATAAGATCAAAAAGACCATTGGGTCTGAACATTTGATGTTCATGAACCAGGCACACGGAAACGCCATATTAGTGTTTGGACAGGACCATAATGGTTTGCCATATGAGGTTCCATCGGGCGATGCCATGATCACGAACATACCCGGAATCGCCCTCATGGTGAAACAGGCGGACTGCCAGGGGGTGATTATCTTTGATCCAGAAAGGTGCGTGCTTGCTAATGTCCATTGCGGCTGGCGGGGAAATGTAAACAATATCCTGGGCGGGGTCGTAACCCGGATGAAGAAGGACTTCGGTTGCAGGGCGTCTGATCTGATTGTGGCAATTGGTCCCTCCTTAGGCCCCTGTTGCGCCGAGTTTGTTTCTCACAAGGATATATTTCCAAGGGATTTTATGACATTCATGGTCAGGGAAAACTATTTTAACCTGTGGGCCGTTTCCTGCTGGCAGCTTCTTAAAGCGGGGGTTTTGGAAGAAAACATCGAGCTTTCCAGGATCTGCACCCGGTGCAGGACCGACCTTTTTTATTCCTACAGGGCCGAAGGAACAACAGGGCGGTTCGGGACAGTTGCGATGATAAGATAAATCTTTCTTTTATAGAACCCTCCTGAATTCCCTAATAGGACGAAACCGTGTAATTGTAATTACATAATTGAAAGCCAAGTTGCATTCCCCCTTCAAATTACCTTCTTGAACAAGATGCTTTTATGAAAAAATAAAAAAACTGTTCGCTATAAACAATTGATATTTTTGTTAATTGCAGCAATCGCACTTTTTTATGATTGGATGCCCTTGAAATTGGTATATATTTTGCTATATTACAACATTGCTGTTACCAGAACAATGATAAAGCCAAACCCTCTGTAAAGTGGGGACGGAAAGCCACGGATCTTAAAACAAGAGATGGCCGGGTTGCCTTGGAAAGTGTAGCCCGGCTTTTTTATTGCCATTAGAAGAAAAAACAAAGAAAGAGTAAAATGAAAAAATTGATAACAATTGTTGTCTGTGTATTAACACTGTCCTTTGCCAGTATGGCCACGGCCTCTGTTATAGATTTTGATGACATTAATACCGGCGCACAGGGGTGGGCAGATCTTCCATTGTCCTATAGTGGATATGAATGGCAGGAATTTGAGGTGATGTCAGATTGGTTCTATACAAGCACGTATGGAAATACGACTGGCGCGCCATCATCTCCTAACGCAGTATACAATGGGGATGGCGTATTAAACGCGACGATTTCAAATCCCGACTCTGACTTTAATTTTATTGGCGGGTTTTTTAGCGCCTGGTCTCGAAATGAAAATCAATACCTTGATCCGTCTTCTTCTCATTTTATAGCCCTTACAGGATATGATGACGGGATCCTGGTTGACTCAATAACCTTAAATCTTTCACCCTCCTATCAATGGTTCGACATTAACTTTTTAGGCATTGATGAATTAATCATTACTTCATCAGGAGACGGCAAGTACTGGCTGATGGATGATTTTACGGCGGAACCTGTCCCCGAACCAGCCACTGTCTTACTTTTAAGTTCAGGGCTAATAGGTCTTGCAGCAGTAAGCAGGAAAAAGTTCAGGCGATAGTTAAATCTTTAAGAGGGATATAAATTAAGTGAAGAAGATAAAAAAGCGAATCTTAGGAGCAATTTTATGTGTCATGGTCTTATTGGTTATCATCGGCAGGGTTGATGCGGCCCCGTTTTACTTTGGTGATAATGAAATCTACTGGCCTACCTGGGGAAATGGAACGAGTGATGACACACAGGATGTCATCGGTGTTCCGAATATTACAGCTGACGGCGGGTATGGTACTGTTGAAAATGGATATGTAAAAGATATTCATGTGACCTGGATAGAAGGTGGCCACATATTAATTAAAGAACCGGGTGATGTCTTCATTGATGTGGGTGCAGATGGGGAGTGGGACTATATTCTCACACACTATACATCTGAAGCCGGATATGAGCCTTACCTGCATGAATGGGCAAAGGGAACAACTAACGTGACGGGTTTGATCTACCATTATGAATTTGGTATTCATGATGACCACTATTACTATACCGACAATGGCGACGGCACCATTGATGACAATGAAATCGATTGGGGTGCCTATTCACCCGGCTCAATCAGGGAATCTCATCCGGTATGGTTTAAAAAACCGGATGGTCTTGATCCGATTGGAACGCTTACGTGGACAGGAGATTTAAGTCAGTCGTCCGGGACTATTGATTTTGAGAATTTTTCTTTCAATCCCGGTCAGGGTGTTTACGTGGGAAATGAACCTTTTTATGTTGGATTTACACCGAAATGCGCGAATGATACGCTTTATTCCGAGCCCACTGTGCCTGTCCCGGAGCCAGCCACTATGTTCCTTTTGGGCTCCGGCCTGTTTGGTCTCGCAGCGCTTGGCAGGAAGAAACTGAAATAGCTGTTTTTGGCCTGTCACCGTATTCTTTCACGTAACTTATTCTTCCTTAGGGCGCATTTCTATTCCCTGTGCCCTTTTTTTATATAAAAAGCCTTTTTGCCAAAAGTGCCGCACCAAGGGCCCCCACGATCTGTGGCTCGCTGTGAATATGGATTTTTCCCCCCAACTTTTCTTCCAGAAGCGCCACAACCCCCAGGTTTTTTGCCACACCCCCGGTCATGGTCACGGCACCATGGACACCCACGATCTGAACCATACTCCATATGCGGTTCACAACTGCCCTGTGAAGCCCCCTGATAATATCTTCTTTTGCCTGATTCTGGGCAATTAGCGAGATGACCTCTGACTCTGCGAACACGGTACATACGCTTGAAATAGGAATCTCCCGCTTGGATTTCAGGGAAAGTGCGCCAAAATCCTCAAGGGAGAGCCGGAATGCGCCTGCCATAACCTCTAAAAACCGTCCCGTTCCTGCTGCACACTTATCATTCATGGTAAAGTCTAAGACTTTGCCTTGTTTATCGATTCTAATCACCTTGGAGTCCTGGCCGCCAATATCAATCACGGTTCCGGAGTCGGGGAAAAGGTGGTGGGCCCCAACGCCATGGCACGAGATTTCAGTAATTTTTTTATCCACAAACGGGATTGTAATGCGCCCGTATCCGGTTGCCACAATGAAACTCAATTGGCTCCTTGAAATCCCTGCCCGAGACAGGGCCTGCCCGAGAGCCTGTTCCACGGCTTCATTGCAGTCTGTCCCGGTCAGGTCAATAGCGCTGGATACCATCCTGTCGTTCCCCTTCAGGATTACAACCTCGGTGGTGAGTGAGCCGATATCGATGCCTGCAAAGTAAGTCATAGATATTAGCCTATACCTCCAGTGCCTCAAAAAAGGCTTCAAGCCGGGTGCGTGTTTGCTCCTCAGAGTAGGTCCTGAAATCGGTCATATCCGATTCAATAACTACAGACCTAATCCCTAAGCGGTCCCCCAAAAGCCTTCTTATATCATACTGTCCGACAGAATAGGGCTTGCAACTCCTGAGAGAAAGGATGACCAGACCGTCAATCTCGTAATCCCTGATCATCTGTTCCATAAGCTTAAGGCGATTGCTGAGATTGTTGTTCAGGATGACAAGGCTGTATGCCCTTGCCATGGATTCAAATGGAAACCTTTCGTCTAAGTAGTGGATGGTCTCTGCCCAGGCGTTTGTGTAGGTGGCTGCTACAAAATTAAATCCTCTTTCGGCAAAAAGTGAAGACCAGTCCCGAAGGTTGAACCAGACGGCAATGTTGTCCCACATGAGACGTTTGCGTTCATTTGTGACGGCTCCGATACCTTTTGCGATCCGCTCTTCAAGTTCATCTAATAGTATCCGATAATAATCAAGGGCTACCGGAAGACCTCTTAAGGAGACGATGGGGGCAAGGTGGACAAAGGCATCAAAAATGCTCATGGGGGCCGGCCTGTGCTTCATGGTTGCCAGAACTCTGCCCCAGGTGGAGGCTGACTCTCTTGCAATGCTAATGATCTTCCTGAACCGGTCATGAGAGTATTTGCGCCCTGAAATCCTTTCCAGTTCAGGGATCATCTCTTCGAATTGACGAACCATATATTCAATGTCCTTCTTCCTGATGTCCTGGAAGTTGTAAGGCGTGTCAAAGATGATCAACGGGATATCCCAGTAGTAGGACAGCTCCTTGTACCAGTAGAGCACTGTCTGGCAGATATTATTGGCGCAGAAAAGAAGGTCCGGCCTGGGCAGGCGACCGGCCGGGGTTTTGCCTGAAAAGGCATGCCCCAGGTCGATACGGGCATAGGAGCAGAGATCCGGGTGATAACCTTTCTTTTCAGCCTCGCTGCAAATCTCCGGGCCCTTTTTCTGTGCGCCACAGAGGGCGCCGTGGTTTTCCGGATAAATTGTATAAAAATCAAAGACCCTCAGAAGCTCAACCGGCGCCCCGCTGGTCACCCATGCCACTGGTTTGGCCCCTTTTGTAAAACGGGACAAATAATAGTGGCGCGTCATAATCTCCCTCAGGCGTCCAGCGCATTTCAGAGGAGGACCCAGATAGGGATTTGGCTTGCGGGACCGTTTTTTCCTTTGCGCCTCCTGTAGCCACAGGAGTGCCGGCGCGCCCAGATCCTTCATGAAATTGTATCGGGCCTTTTGTGCAAGGGACATGAATTACCTCAGCTGATCATCTCGACAAACGCCTCTACCCTGGTTTTCATTTGACCTGACAGGCCCTGGTTCAACTCCGTGTCCAGGACAAGGGTAGACGTGCCCCTCTTTTTCAGTTCATCTGTCAGGTTGGGAACGTCAAACCACTCGGGCTCGCAGAACTTGACTACATTAAAGATAACGCCCTTTGCCCCCGTTGCCTTGATCAGATGGAGCAGGTATTCTCTTCTTTCCACAATGGGCGCACCCTTAGTCGAGCAGGGAGGCATGGAAAAATAACTCTCTGCAAGCTGTTTGAAGGGGTCTTTCAGATTACTTGGCGGCACAAGAAGACGTCGACTGCCGATCAACAGGTCGTCATGAGCCACACTCACCCCTAAGTCATCAAGCAGAGTGAGAATTTCCGGTGGATTAGGCAGAACGCCGCTCAGGATCACAGGCGTTAACCCCTTTTTTTCTTTGCCTTTGTTCCGGGCCAGAAATCCTTCCAGCTCCGGAATCAGGTCATCGGGGAAGAGATATTCGCCACGACGAAGCTGTTCATAAAACTCCCTGTTTCCCACATCCAACTTACCTTTTGCCCGCAGGTCGTAAAACTCACCAAACAGGCCGGAAATCTTGTGACCCTGCTGTATCCGTTGTTTGAGCGCATCTGGATTCAGGGGTCCGAGTTGTTTTTCCAGTGAAAGCGTCAGGTTCTTTAATTCCAGAACATAATAATCCCGTGCGGCCTTCCCGTGGGGATTCTTGGGGTGGTAAAAAAAATAGCATGGCTTATTTTCGCTTAAACAATCACGTATTACTGAGGCAATGTTTTGAATGGAGTCGCATGTATGGGGGAACAGGAATCCGTCAAGCATGTCGCATTTTCCCTCAAGAACCAATTCCAACCCGAGTTTCACTACCGAACAGATATAAGGCTGCAGGTGCGCGTTTGCGGCAGTAATCTCCAATGGAGGGTCCCATATTTCTGCCGGCACTATATCCATGGCCCACAAAAGCTCCTTAGGATACTGGGCCGGAAAGACACCGAATAGATGCCTGCCCTTCTGTTTCTGGTTAAGAAGATAATCTTTACGCGTCATAACAAGTACCGTATCTGTTCACCGGTTATTTTGACAGGATTAACAGGAATAACAGGATGGTTTTTCTTGTCTTGTTGATCTCTTAATTTAAATCCTTTCAGCCTTTCTCTCTCCAAAACCTGTTCCTGGCAGGTTCAGTAATTCAAAATAAGGCCCACGGGTTTTTCCATATCAACAAGGTAATTGACCAATACAAGTGAGCTAAAGTTATGAGCTTCTTAAGTTCGTTTAAATTGTCGATGGGGATGCCTTAACTTTAGGCACTTTAGATCATTTTAGGCATTTTAGGCACTTCCTTGTTTTATCAACTGGATTAAGATTCCCGCCGTGGCGGGATTATCCCGTCAGATGTTTTTCTAATGGCGAACCATTACCAAGAACCTAATGCTCAGTAACGCATATATTAAGGAGACGGCAGCCTGTGTTACGATGTTTCCCGTTTGATATAGATATCCCGCTTGGGAAAGGGGATCTCAATCCCTTCCTGATCAAATACGTCTTTCACGCGGTCGGTGATGTATGAGATGGTGTCCATTCTTTTTCTGGGTTCATCTATCCATACACGGGCCTGAAGGTTGACTGCCGAATCCCCAAAATTTCTCACCACGACCTTGGGCGCAGGATCGCGCATGACCCAATCCAGTTCCAGGCTGATATTGGTAATAATCTCCTTGGCCTTTTTGATATCAGCGTCATAGGCAACACCAATGGGGATTCGCACCCTGATCTCCTTTGTGATGGTCGTATAATTGATAATATCTCTTTTCATGATCTCATTGTTGGGAATAACGATCACTATATTATCCGTGGTCCGGATCTTGGTGGCCCTGAGTCCGATATCGATAACATCTCCCCAGGTGGCCGCGTTTTTCGGGGCCGTCCAGATTTCAATGCGGTCACCTATCTCAAAAGGCCGGTCTATGATCAAGAGGATACCGGCAATCAGGTTTGAAAGTGTGTCCTTGGCTGCAAAACCGATGGCAATACCGGCCACACCGGCACCGGCCACAAAGGGCATAATATTCAGGCCCAGCACATCGAGGGCCAGGAGAATTCCCGTGACATAGATGATCACGCCTGAAAACTTTTTAAACAGACCAAGAATTACATCATCCAGAGCGGTCTCTGTTTTAGCGGCAAGCTTACTCTCAAGGTAAGGCACAAGACTGCCTAAAATGCTGTTAGCAAACGAGCAAAGGAGGAGGATCATAAAGGCATAAAAGATTTTCTCTACAATGGTTGCCTGGTACAGGCTGATCAGTCCTATGCCCACAAGGATCAGGATCGAATAGTGACCTGCGCGTTTTAGAATAGTGAAAATAGCCTCGTTTTTTTCAAAGAAAGGCCGGTCACGATATTTTTTCTCGAATCTCTTGATCACCACGTTAAACACCCACCAGGCTATGCCTGCCGAAATTAAAACGGCCAGGATATGAATGATGGAGCTCAGTAACGGGTCCGGATGTATAAAAAAATCCTGGTCGAATCGTTTAAAAAAATCTTGCATTTTTCAACTCCTTGTTGTGTTTCAATCGCAGAAACAGGTAAAAAATTCTGCGTCAGTCTGCGTTGGTCTGTGGCAAATAAATATTTTAAGTCTTTTCTACTAACAAGTAACGATCCGGCTTGAGGCGGGCAAAAATTGTGGCCCCCGGACATGGGGCAACCAGTTTCTTTTTGTATTTACCTCCCAAAACCTGAAACATCTCCACACAGCAGGAGCAGAGATGGGCGCTTTTGTCTATGGAATAGGGAATAATCTCCTTGCCATCCTGGATGAAGAATTGGGGGTTAATGAAATTGGCGTGATTGGCTGTGTGTGATAGGTATAGAAAATCGTAGTCCTTGACGTCAGATCCCAGTCTTTTGGCCCATCTCAGGTAGATCCTTTTTTCAATATCACCGGGCCGCAGCCAGTCATCGGGAACCCGCTTTTTCAGGGAGCTGTCCTGTACGAGTGCGTTTTTATCATCCAAATTGGCCAGACTGGGCGGGACAAAATCCGATTCTGTAATGGTAGCCGCCTTCTGTTCCTCGTAATCAACAAGCTCAAAGGAGCTAATAATGAGATAGAGCCCGTTTTTCTCAGATGTCCGGTACCAGCTCCCCTGTCTCTTGCAGGTGTCATCCCACACCTCCGGCGCAACGCTGGTGATCTTGTTGATTTCATCTAAGGGCGTGCATACGATCCCTTTGGCAGACTTCAACCTGATATTGCGTGCGGCAAGTTCGTCCCGCAGGCGTTCCTCCTCATCCTTGGTCAGCCAGTAGATATGCTTTTTGTATGGGCCTTTAGGTTTCAATCGAAGCCCTCCCCAGATTCAGCTTTTTGAAGCCCGGCAGGCAGCACATTACGGTGTAATTTTTGTTAGCGGGCATGGCAGGAATATGTCACATTCATTATTTAAAAGCAATTGTGACATTAAATTTTGGACAGGATAAACTGGATGGTCAGGCTATGAAATATAGAAAAAACCGCGTTTGTTCTTGACCCAAAGAGGCATTTTGCATTAAAATTAAACAATAAGTTCGATTTTAAACGTAATTTAACCTGATTTTGTCAACTTTATTTACCTCGTGACCCGAGTACAGCTGATAAAGATAACTGGCGAAGGAATAAGCAATTGCCAGGGATATCTTGAAACGATGCGAACGTTTGGCAAATGAGGTAGAACGATACCTATATCAATCAGGCCTGATTTCCGGGGAATACTTAAAAAAGGAAAATTAGAAAGCGTGAGTCTGTGAAAAGGGACGCTCGTGGCATTTGGACATTCTATGAAACCTCACCTTAACAAAGGACTTTTTTCCAACTATTACCTTGATGAACTTCTTCTTGGAGAAGAAGGATTCAATATCCCAGTCTCACGTGTTGAGACGGCCTTTGAAGAAACCAAGCGCATATGGGATAAGACGTATCTTGCATCCCTGAGTGAACCCCAGCTCAGGAAACATTTCCTGGATAAAGTATTTGAAATCTTAGGCTGGACAATCGATGTCGAGCCTCCAACCCCATCAGGTGAGTGGTCTAAACACCCTGATTATGCATTGTTTCACTCCAAGGAAGACTTAAAGATTGCCCAAAAAGCAACCAGGGAAGACTATTTTAACAAGGCTCTTTGTATTGGTGAGGCAAAACGCTGGGGGAGACCATTAGACAGGAAACTTAAAGGAGAAAAGGAACCCTTTGAGGTTCAGAATCCATCCCTTCAAATAAGCAGGTATCTCTGGCTTACAGGCGTAAAGTGGGGAATCCTTACCGATGGAAGATACTGGCGGATCTTTGAGAGGGAAAGCTCAAAGAGGCTGGATGTTTTCTACGAGATAGATCTTGAAGACCTTATCGAAAATGGCTCTATAGAGGATTTCAAATATTTCTATCTCTTCTTCCGAAGGGATGCCTTTCCGGATTTTTTAGAAAAGGTCTATAAAGAGAGTGTTGATTATGCCAAGGCTGTTGGTGAAGAGCTTAAAGAAAATGTCTATCAGGCCCTGAAGGCCCTGACTCAGGGTTTCTTGAGTACACCAGGCAATAAATTAAAGGACACACACCTTAAAGAAATTCACGACAATTCCCTGATCCTCCTTTACCGCCTTCTCTTCATCCTTTATGCCGAGTATCGCGCGCTGCTTCCGATAGGAGAAAACCGGCTCTACACGGAAAGCTATAGCCTGGATGCACTTAAGAAGGAGATAGCGGAAAGATTGGATAAACGTGAACCCATCGCCACCTCAACGTATGGATACTGGAATAAGCTTAAAGAATTATTTGAGATCATAAATATTGGGAATTCCGAGTTAGGGGTACCGCCATACAACGGCGGGCTTTTTGATCCCGAAAAATACGACTTTCTGGAAAAATACAGGATAGGCAATCTATATATTGCAAAGGCTGTGGACCTGCTTTCCCGTTCCAGTGACAGGGCCTATATTGATTACGGCAGCCTTGAAATCCGTCATTTAGGCTCTATTTATGAAGGCCTTCTGGAATACAAACTCAAGATTGCCGATGAGGATATCGTCCCCGTAAAAGAAAAAGGTAAAGAAATCTTTATTCCCGTCAAAGAAGCCACAAAGCAGAAAAAGAAGATCAAGGAAGAAGATATTGTCAGGGATGGTGAGGTGTACCTTGTCACAGATAGAGGGGAGCGTAAAGCAACTGGTTCCTATTACACCCCTGACTATATCGTCAAGTACATCATTGAGAATACCCTTGGTCCA
The DNA here is from genome assembly GCA_030613055.1 of Desulfobacteraceae bacterium. GTDB lineage: Bacteria > Desulfobacterota > DSM-4660 > Desulfatiglandales > Desulfatiglandaceae > JAUWMR01. The sequence continues at coordinate 10,096 of JAUWMR010000005.1, read as the reverse complement.
CTTGTAGGACGGATATACAGGGAAATAGAATGGGCTCAAGAGATTAAAAATAACAAGCGGAACCTTAATGGAATTTTTAAGAAAATAATAAATGAGAACGGAGAGGAAGATAAGGAGAAGCTTATAAGGTTGTGGGAACTGACCAGAGGCAATCAGGAACGCCGGGATTTTCTCCTGAATATGCTTGATGGTGCCCAACCTTCTCATGGATATGATCCAATAGAAAGAATTCTTCAATTAAAGGTTCTTGATCCCGCTATGGGGAGTGGCCACTTTTTAGTAGAGGCCACGGATTTTTTAGCAAGGGAGCTACTTAAGGTGTTAAGCGGTGAACCACTTGTCAGCTCCGCAAAAAAAATGCAAGTTAAGGAAGCTCAGGAACCATATGGTAAAAGAGAACCCGAAGAGGAAGACATAAGATGGGCGAGGCGGGAGGTTGTGGAAAGGTGTGTTTTCGGTGTTGATTTGAATCCATTAGCAGTTGAACTGGGTAAACTTTCTTTGTGGCTTTATACGGTCTCAAAGGATAGACCCCTTAATTTCCTTGACCATCATTTAAGATGCGGGAATTCCTTGATCGGTGCAAACATAGCCGATTTAGCAAGCCTTCCAAAACTGAAAAAGAAGAAAATAAAAGAGGGACCTGTTCAAATTGGACTTTTTGAAAGCGTTTTTCGTGAAAAGGTAAGCATTCTTCTTAAATCATTTGAATTAATTGAGACCCATCCTTCCGATACTGTTGAGCAAATAAGGGAAAAGGAAAGGCGTTATCAGGATTTCAGAAGAGAGCTTTCTCGTTTCCAGGATGTTGCCGATGTCTGGACCAGTATATATTTTGGTAATGAAGTTGATTTTGGGACTTACCAGAGATTACAGGGGGAACTCCGTTCATCTGATGAGGAATGGCAAAGATTAAGCCAAAAACCCTGGTTCAAGAAAGCAAAGGATATTGCGAAGGAAAAGAATTTTTTCCATTGGAACTTAGAATTTCCGGAGGTCTTTGAAGGGGACCGGAGAAAGGAAAAGCCAGGCTTTGATGCAGTGGTAGGAAACCCGCCATATGTGAGAATTCAAGAGTTAAACGCCAAATCACCTGATGAAGTGAAATACTTCGGCCGGTTTGCCTGCGCCAGAGGTTCTTATGATCTTTACATACTTTTTGTGGAAAAGGGTTCAGAACTAACGAGGAAAATGGGGCTCTTTTGTTACATCTTACCAAATAAATTCATGCATCTTGATTTTGGGCAGGGCCTAAGAGGTTTAATTACGGGGAAAAAGGCACTATTAAAGGTCGTAGATTTTGGAGACAACCAGATCTTTCCGGGACAAACGACCTATACCTGCCTCCTTTTTCTTCGAGAACCTTCTGAATGCTTTAATTTTTTAAAGCTACCTCGGTTGACGAGCCAGGAGGAGACAAAGAAATATCTTTCCGGAAAAGGTGTTTCTTTTTTAAAAGAGTTGCCAGATAAAATCGGGAAAGATCCCTGGCTTCTTCTTTCCAGGAAACAAAAGACTATAGTTGATAAGTTAGATTCTAATTCTGAATCCCTTGGAAGTATTGTGGAAAGAATAATCGTTGGGCTTCAAACAAGCGCTGACCATATATACATACTCAAAAAGCTTGGTGTTAGAAATGGGCTTGTAAGGGCTTATTCCTACTCCATTAAGGAAGAAGTGCTATTGGAACCAGGACTATTGAAGGCCCTTGTTTCAGGGGAAGATATAGATCGGTATGCTCACCCAGAAACAGACAAACTCCTTATTTTCCCTTATATTTTGGAAGAAAAAGGACCCAGACTCATAGAATCTCAAGAGTTAGATAAACAATATCCGAAGATTTGGGAATACCTGAAGTTGCATGAAAAGGAATTGAGGGACCGAGAAAAGGGAAAGATGGATCATGAACTCTGGTATGCCTTCGGACGGACACAGAACATCGATAAACACGAAAGACCAAAATTGGGTGTGGCAAGATTATCTGATAGACTCAAGTTAATAAGCGATTTTAAGGGGAGGGTCTATTTTGATAACGTAGATGTTAATGGGATACTGTTTAAAGAAACATTGTTCGAAAGTGGTAACTATATTTTATCCGTTCTTAATAGCAAATTGCTCGATTGGCGCTTTAAACTCGGCAGTGTTCCCTTCAGAGGTAACTTTTACTCTGCTAACAAGCAATTTATCTCCCCTTTACCCATTCGCCGCATTTCTTTTGTCACTCCAAAACATGAGCGTGAGAAGATGGCAGCTAAGTTCGAAGATATGTACGGTGAGTGGATAAAAGGGAAGCAAAATATAATTAGGAATATATTTATCTTGGTAAAAGAACGATTGGAGAAGAAACATTTCCCCGATCCTAATCTTGTTCATAAGCACAATGCCGACCCTACCAACAAAAATAGGCAAATTACAGAAGATGCACTATTGGAGCAAACTGATGTAGTGCATGACATCCTCGCTTTCCTTGCAGAACAAATGAGCGAAATGAATAAGGAAAAACAAAAAGAAATCAAGGGATTTTTAGAATGGCTGGAGAGTCAATTAAAAGTTCAACCGGACAAAAAAGGGAACACAGGAATCGAAGCCTTAACAGGCAAAACCCAAATTAAAAACTATCTCGGTGATTATCAGAAAGGCGAAGAACATTTGTCCTTTGAAAACTTCTGGAAAATTCTTGAGAAAAACAAAAACAGAATTCAGGCAAATCTCAAATCCAGGGAAATCTTTGAGACCGTCAAGACCGAATATGAAAAATCCCTTTCAAGACTCTTACCTATCAAGGAAAAACTGCGAAAAACGGATTGGCTTATTGATCAAATCGTCTACAAGCTATATGGATTGACCGAAGAAGAGATCCAGTTAGTGGAAGACGTTCTTTAATTTGGACCATCTATGATTTTATCAGAGATTTCATTTTGGATATTTTAGTGATATCATAGCATTATGGATATTTATGAGATTGGCAAGGTATCAAATATTCTCTTGTGGTACCGAATTCGGTATCAACCTCACTCCGGGATCTACTTTTGGTTCAGTTACTGCGTCTCCATTTAGGAGGACTCTGTGGGGAAAAATTCTACAAGAAACCTGGGTTCTTTGCAAAATGCCATCCTAAGTCTAACGATTTTGAACTTAATTTCGTATATTTGCTCAAATCTATCTAGGATTTGATAGATCCGGGAACCGGCTTCTTCCAATGGATGTAGATTAGGGTGCCTTGCTTACTCGATCTAGGGATTGCACTCTGATAATCTCACGGATATTTTTAAAAAAATCCTTACTGTAGAGAGGTTCCGCATGTCTCCAGAAATTTCAGGCCTCATGGCCTACCCAGCTGATCCAGAAGAAATTGGTCAAACGATTTGCCGCAGCTTAGAAGGACTTAACAAGCACGAAAGATTCCGTCAGCTTAACAGTTGGGAAGAAAGCGATGTTCCAGGTCGCTTCATATCTACTGAGGTTCTCAAACTCATTGATGGCGGTACGGCATTCATCGCTGATATCACACGTCTTAACTTCAACGTTGTTTTTGAAATCGGTTATGCAATAGGTCGTAAGAAACGAGCAATCCTTGTACGCAACGACCGTATCCTTCCAGATAGTGATCTTATCCGGTCAGTCGGAATCTTCGATACACTTGGCTATAAATCATACACGGATTCCACCAGTCTAGCATCCTTCATTACCAGCATTACTGACTTGGCTCCTCTGAAGTTCAATGAAACCGCCACTAGTATAAGAACACCAGTATATCTCATCCTACCACAAATAAAGGGTGACATGGAAACACGATTAATCGCCCGTATCAAGAAAGGCCGATTGTTTTACCGTTCCTTCGACCCAGAGGAGCACGGACGATTGTCTGCACAAGAAGCCATTGAAAACGTCGCTCTTTCACACGGTGTCATAATACCTTTACTTCCCAATCATTATACCAACGCTGAAGTTCACAACTACCGAGCTGCATTCGTCGCGGGGCTGACAATAGGAATGCAAAAACTTCTTTTATTTTTGCAGTCCGGAGAGGATCCTGTCCCCTTAGACTACCGTGATCTTGTTCGCTCATTCAAGTTTCCGGATCAAATTGATGAGTACGTGAGTGAATTTGCGCCTGCGCTCTTTGAAAGTGTTCAGTCGGTGCAACCGAGTGTCGTCACGAAGCCATCAACCTTCTTGATGCAGTTGACTTTGGGAGCATCTTCCGCAGAGAATGAATTCCAAGAATTGGGCAGTTACTATATTGAGACAGATGAATTCAGACGGGCCTCACGGAGTGAAGTCCAGGTCGTGCTGGGACGTAAAGGCTCTGGAAAGACAGCGCTCTTTTTTCAGCTTCGTGATCGACTCCGAAGAGACAAAAGCAATGTGATTCTCGATCTAAAGCCGGAGGGTTTCCAGCTCATCAAGTTCAAAGACCAGATTCTGGACTATCTTGAAAAGGGTACAAGAGAACATACTATTACCGCATTCTGGGAATACCTAGTGCTTCTTGAAATTTGTCATAAGTTATTGCAAAAAGACAAGTCGCTACACCTTCGAGATCACAGGCTATATAAGCCTTACCGAAATCTTGAGTCTTTTTATGAGACTGATGAATATGTCTCTGAAGGGGATTTCGCTGAGCGTATGCTAAAGCTGACACAGAGAATAGCTCAAGACTTTGAGGCCATGAGAGCAGGCAAGGCAGATTTAAGGCTTAGTAGCGAGGAAATAACACAATTCCTATATAAGCATAATGTGGTTGCTCTCCGTTCTCAGATAGTGCACTACCTTCAGCAGAAAGAGTCACTTTGGATCTTGTTTGATAACTTGGACAAAGGCTGGCCTCCGCACGGAATAAAGCCTGAGGATGTCCTATCGCTCCGTTGTCTTCTAGATGCCATGACCAAATTGAAGTTGGCCTTTGAACGTGAGCATATACCTACTACGGGAATCATTTTTATCCGCAATGATGTATATGAAAATATGGTTGCTGCAATGCCTGACAGGGGCAAAATCGCTCAGGCGTTTGTAGATTGGACTGATCCAGCCCTACTTCTTGAATTGCTAAGGCGCAGGTTTGTGTGTACAGGGGGTGTGAAGGGAGAACCTACTTTTGAGGATCTTTGGAGACAGATCTGTGTAAGCCACATCCAAGGTGAAGAAACAGGTCATTACATGCTGGAAAGAACTTTAATGCGTCCGCGATCTCTAATTGATTTTCTGCGCTTTTGTCGGAGTCACGCAATAAACCTCAGACATGAACGAATTGAGGTCGAAGACATCGAACATGGTGAAGAGCAGTATTCAAACCAGCTCATTAATGATATTGGTTACGAAATGCAAGATGTCTTTCCACCCGCTAAAGACTGTCTTTACGAGTTTATAGAATGCCCTTCGGAACTCGACATGGAATCAATGCGTTCGATACTGTTAAAGATCTCTTCGGATGTTGCTGTCCAGGAGAAAGTTCTCGGCTTACTTCTCTGGTATGGCGTTTTGGGGTTCCGTGGAACAAAGGGTGAGCCCAAATATATATATTCAGTCCGTTATGACATGAAACGAATGCGATCACTAATAAGCAAAAGGGAGGACGCGGACATTGTTTACGTGATTAATCCAGCCTTTTGGAAAGGATTAGAAGTTAGATCCCATTAATACGTCTATAGAAATATTGATTTTTCCTGTTCTGATCAAAATAACGTTTGACCCCTCGTCAGAGAGGCAGCAGCGATACCCAGCACTACTCAATTCTTATGTAACCCTACTCTGTGATATCTGCTATCTTGGTCAGGAATTTATGACACTGAATTCATAAGATATGCAGATGATATATGAGAACAGTGTGAATTTCTATTTGGCTGTAATGGTGGCAAGATCTCTGAAATGAAATAATGCAAGACCTGCCCCACTTTTATGCTTGTTTAAAACTGTAAATATAAAGAGCATCCCCCTTTACTCGCAAATATTTCCACTCCTTGAAGGCCCTATCATACTCCAACCCATATTCCTGAAGAACCTCAGAACTCCAATCCAGCGTAATACCACATATGTTGTGGTTCCTTTTTCCTTGACGCACAAGGGAAATTTCTCTACAGTCCTTCTCATAAAAAAAGCAAAATCTTATCAACTCAACGGTTTATATTCGAAAACGCACAGTCCAGGTTTATGTGGTTTTTTTAATCATTCCAAAGCCTTAAAGCATGTTTGAATATGACATCCCAAGAAAAAGTCCTAGCCAGGATATTATTTAAAAAAAAGATTTATGAAAATGAAGGCCAAGCGTTTGAACAGCTTTTTACCCAGATTATGAATTATGCTTATCCTGATTTTATCCAAATTAAACCACAAGGCCGATATGGTGATCGGAAAAATGATGGATACATTCCCTCCCTTGGCTACTATTATCAGGTTTACGCCCCTGAGAATCCGGAGGCGACACGCACCAGAAATGTTGCTGTTGCCAAGGCACGAGATGATTTTAAGGGCTTAATAGATGCCTGGCACCATATCCATCCAATAAAAGGGTATCGTTTTGTTTTTAATGATAAATATAAAGGTAGCTTCCCTGCTATAGAGGAGGCCCTTGCAGAAATAAAAACAGAATATAAATTAGAGGTATCAGAGGTATTTTTAGCAAAACATATAGAGGATGTATTATTTTCTCTGGATGCTGATAAGATCTTAACTTTAGTCGGTTTTATACCAGATCCTGCGGGTATAAGCGATGTAGATTATTCATTATTATCGGAAGTGATTGAGCATATTATCAAAGTAAGTCGCCCGATTGATTTAATATCATCTTTAAGGGTCCCGGACTTTGATAAAAAAATACAATTTAATGGGCTCAGCCATAGTGTTGCTGCATTCTTGCAGAGTGGCTCTTATCAATCCGGGGCGATTGATGAGTACTTTAATAAAAACAGCGTTTTTGCCCGGCAGGAGTTGCGAGATGCTCTTAATCAGATTTACCTGGCATCGATCGAGGAAAATTACGCTGAGGTTTCTGATGATGTTAGTGAAGGCGACCTACGCTTCTTTCATATTTTGAATAAAATTACACCCTCGAAATCAAAATCGGTTCAAGACGCCGCTTTTGTACTTATGGCATATTACTTTGAATCATGTGATATTTTTGAGGACCCATCTTAACGCGGTAAATAAAAAACGATGCTTCTTCCCGGCAAACATATCAAACTGAGCGAATCAATTATTGGTTTTGGTGGTTTTGTATTAAAGGATCTTGATAAGCCTAAGACTGTAGATGCGCTATGGTCGGATTTTGAGAAGGTGCGTGACACAGACGTTTTTCCATCATACCAAAGCTTTGATAATTTGGTTATAACTATAAGCTTTCTTTATGCTATTGGGGCTATTAGCATGCATAAAGACGGAAAGTTGCTAAGATGCGATTAATAAGCCTTACTGCAAATCAAGATAGCTTTCATCCTGTCATATTTAATAAGACGGGTGTTAGTTTAATTACAGGAACTAAGAAAGATCCAGAGAGGAGAGATGATAGCCGTACGTATAATGGTGTTGGCAAGTCACTGATTATAGCCTTAATTCATTTTTGTCTGGGTTCTAATAAGATTAAAGCTTTTGAGGAAAAAATACCCGATTGGGAATTTACACTTAAATTTGAGCATAGAGGTGAAGAGATCACGGTAACCCGATCGACTTCCAGTCAAGATAGGCTTATTGTTGATGGTGTGGTGAGAAGGCAGAGAGAGTTTGCCAGCACTTTGGAAAAAGAAGTGTTTAATTTACCCGAGCCCATAAAATATTTGACTTTTCGTTCACTTATTTGTTCTTTTATCCGGCGCCAAAGAAGCAGCTATGAAGCCTTTGATAAGGCAGAGCCTAACGGGACGCCATACCAGCAGGAACTTTGCATGGCATTTTTGCTTGGACTGGATGTTGGCCTGATAATAGATAAGAACCGCCTTCGGATGGAGAAGGAAGAGATCAGAAAACTTCGTGAAAATCTCCAGAAAGATCCGATTTTTATCGAATTTTTTACACAGAATAAAGATCCTGACATTGAGTTGCAGGATTTGAACATGAAAATTGCCAAACTTGAGAAAAAGCTACAGGACTTTGAGGTGGCTGAAGATTACCATGAGCGGCAGGAAGAGGCCAACGAGGTTACAAAAGAAGCTCAAAAGCTGCGTAATCAGATCGCTTTAATAACCAATGCAATTAAGAATATTGACCAGAGCCTCAAGCTGCGACCTGACCTTGCCCCTGATCAGCTGTTCAAAGTATATGAAGAGGCTCAAGTGGCCTTGTCTGAGGCTGTTAAACACACTGTCGAGGAGGTAGCGGATTTTCATATAAATTTGCTTGAAACCAGAATAAGACGGTTAACAGCCGAAAAGAATAAACTGCTAAAAGAGGAAGAGACATACAGGGACATGCTTGAGGGGCTGAATGATAGGTCCAATCATTTAATGCAATTTCTTGGTACGCATGGAGCACTGGATGAATTTGTGGCTTTGACCAATGAGCTTAGCTACTATAAAGGTGTAACAGATAAACTTGAAGACTATAAAAAATTGATCGAGAAATACAGCAACAGCATACAACGAATCGCAGCTGCAATGAGCAATGATACAATTAGAGCAAATGAATATTTGAATGAGATAAAACCTCTTTTGCAAAATAACCTTAGCGTTTTTCGATCCTTCTCAGAGCGGTTTTATGGAGAGCGGCCCGGTGGCCTTACAGTTAAAAATAATGAAGGTGACAATCAGATCCGTTTTGATATTAATGCGCATATAAAGGACGATGCATCTGACGGCATTAATGAAGTAAAGATTTTCTGTTTTGATATGACGGTATTGATACTGCGTCATAATCATGAAGTGAATTTTATTTTTCATGATAGTAGACTTTTTAGCAATATGGACCCACGCCAGGCTGCAACTGCCTTTAAGATCGCCAAAGATGTCACCTCTAATCAGGGTACACAGTACATTGCATCGGTTAATCAGGATCAATTGGAAAAAATAAGAGAGTACTTCGCTGATCAAGAATATAGTGAGTTTGTTGAGGATGCTGTAGTGTTGGAGCTTACGGATGAGGGGGCATCCGGAAAGCTTTTAGGGATTGAGGTTGATATGCAGTATGAAGCGTAGGTATACTATTTTATAGTTTTTTTTATTTACTGCTGCAGTATCAAATGGAGACAGAGGGGGCGCGTCTTCACTCTTGACATAATAGATGGCGGTTAAGTGTGGGAATGGGGGACGTCCGTCAATAAGTAACCAACTCAATCTATGAGTCTATAATTGTTTACTTTAGCGATTCGCTTGCCCCTTCGCACGGCATAACCGACCCCTTGACCAGCCATACAAAGAAGTCTTGCCAAATCTGCCAATGAATCATTATGTGACTGTCCCCTTTTTCAGTATTTCATTATCATGTCAAATTATTTACTTAATTACGGACGCCCCCCCCACGATTTTTTCGATCATTATATTGGAGTTTCGTGTGGTGACAATTTTCTTGACGCTAAAGGCTAATTACCCTATAATCCTTCCTCGAGTAAGCAATTTCTTATCAATTTAATCAATTTTAATTTAGGAAGGATAAATTATGCCAGAAAATCGCAATGAGGGTAAAGAACCTTTATGGATGCTCATCGAAAAGCAGATTCAAAAATACACTGACGAGGATTTTACCGAAGCAAACAGCCTGGCAACCTCAAGGAAAATGGCCGAAGAGGTGGATACAACTGGCTATAATGTGTCGAAGCACGGTGGTAACTGGATGCAGTTAACAGCGGCGGTAAAAGCACGCAACCGGGTTGGCAGGCCGTTTATGCAGGATTTTAACCAGGCGGTTTCCGCGCTGGGCCTGGATGACATCAAAGACACCTACGCCACCGCCATGAAAATAATTGCTGACCTGGGTAGAGATTGGCCCTCCTTTTTAGCTTCAAAACATAGAGCCGATGTGGACGAAATTGTTGGAAATAAAAAAATCGAGTTGATGATAGCAAGGGCCAAAGAGCTCTCCGGTGAACCGGGAATACGCTATCTCATCTCCGAATCGTTTGAGCCTCAAGCCATAGTGGAGGCTTTAGGTGTATCAGAAGAAGAATACAAAA
>JAUWMR010000027.1 GCA_030613055.1 Desulfobacteraceae bacterium | reverse complement strand
GGAGTGAAGCGTAGATTTATCCGCCTATGGAGGATCCCGCTATCGGGGCAGGACGGCGGGCGGGCTTAGTCCTCAGTCCTCAGCACTTAGTCGTTATCTGTGATTCAGCCCTTTACTAATCCCGCGTTCCGCGGGACCTTCAGCCTAAATAACCTGAGTAGTTACAATTAACTATTGCAAATTAACAAATGTGGGATGTTGTCCCAAAAAAAAATAAAGTGTTACCCTGGATCTTAATATGAATAAAAACAGCAGAAAGATCGACATCAGGGGTTTTTGCATTTTTATTATTACCCTGATTGTTTTGTTTTGCGTTATTGAGATAGCCCTAAGAGTATCCTATCCGCTTTATTCAAATTACAATACTGAAATGTGGAGATACTCATCCGAATTAAAAAGAGTATCTTCATATCCGGGACTGAGCCATGAGCATGTTCCGAATAATACAAGTAGTCTCTACGGTGTTCGGATAACGACAAATACATTAGGGTTAAGGGCCGACAGGGAGTACATGATACCAAAGCCTCGTTCCGTAAAAAGAATACTGGTTTTGGGAGATTCAATTACAATGGGCTGGGGAGTGGATTTTAGTGATACATTTGCTCAAATACTTGAGACTAAGTTAAACAAATATTATAAAGAAAATTCAAGTTTCGAAGTAATAAATGGTGGAGTAGGGAATTACAATTCCCTATGCGAGTTGGCGACATTAAAGAAACTAATGAAACTTGAACCGGACATAATCATACTTGCATACTATATCAATGATATCGAAAAAACACCTTATTCGTCCGGGATAGGCCATTTGATTAAGAAGAGCGTTTATTTGTATAGTTTCCTTTTCGATAAATATGTCAAGCTGAAATATCGCAAGGGAAATAATTACAAACAATATTATTCAGGCCTGTACCAGGACGAAAAATTAAGAAAGAATGCCAGAAATGCAATAAAGGAAATGATTGGAATCGCGAATCAGAACTCAATTCCATTTATTCTGATGAATATCCCTGAATTCCATAATTTCAAGTCAAATGAATTTAAAATGGTGCGTAAGTTTTTGGATGGAATAGTCAAGGAACATCGTGAAATATTTTTTATAGACTTATTGGAAAATTTCAAGAATCGTGATGCCGCAACATTCTGGGTTTCAATGGAAGATCCGCATCCCAACAAAAAAGGAAACATGATTATAGCTGACAGGCTCTTTAATTTTCTGAGTGGTAAAGAGGCCTGGTTAAAATAACCCAACGGCAGACTTGACCGCCAAGGTCGTGCCTGGATGTCCTGAAATCCATTGCAAAACGTTATCCCGATGAATTGATCAGAAGTCCCTTTTGTTGGTTGTTGATCAGAACACGCTTTACACGTTATTCATTATTATCTTGACAGGAGATTATAGGGTTGTCCTTAATTTCCTAAATCTTTTGCGGCAGGTTAACCCGGCACCGATAAGACCGGTTCCCAGGAGAAAAATAGTGCCAGGTTCGGGGATTGGAGGCGGGTCATACGGCGTATCAGGCGGGGGGCTAAACGATTCTATTTCAAGTTTTGATGGTGAATGATGGGAGTCCGCCAGTAACAATCCGAAACCGTTGAAGTCGGTGGTATCAATCAGGAACTCATAAATTATTTTGCCCACGTAATTGGGATCGTCGGGTGTTGGCGAATTCTGATCCGCATCATCAAATGTATAACCACCTGTTGAGTAATTCCACATCAATGAAGTGGCCATATCGAATATCGTATTATCAAATTCTGCTGTTCCGGGATTGTATATGGTAGTACTGCCGCCAAACATAACAAAAGAATTCTTTGTGGTATCAATTTGGTATTTATCCTTTCCTTGCCCTACAGTTTGGTCAGGCAGGTTGGGATCACGAAAATAATCCATTTGAAAAGTGAGAAGCACGCCCCCTATATCGTCTTGAAATTCAAACCGTGCCATGTCACTGGCCTCTAAGGCGCCATAGTCACGACCGCTTCCGGGCCATGGCGCCGTAGGATGCAGTTGAGAACTGGTGCCAAAATAGTTATCGTTGATGCCAATCGGAACTTCATAAGCCACGGCAAGTTGGTTGATCGTATTCCAATCTAGATAGAGCTTTCCATCCGCATCAACATCCACCCAATTTCCATCAGACATGTATCCGAGGTCGACATCGTAGATAATGCCATTGCTGTATTCACCAGAGGTGACAATACCGTCGATTGTGGCCGCCGTAGAGGAATTTGGCGCACAAATTAAGGCAATCGCAGCCAAGACTGCAATTATGATCAGGTTTTGTCGTTTACGAACTTCCATTAATTCATCATTCCCAATAATAAACCGTGTCGCCAAATCGAAACGTCATAGCACCAATGCTATTTGCGAAAACCATCGATAAGAGCATGGCCAGACATATGATATTGAACGTTCGCTTCGTTTTGGTCAGTCCAAGATTTTTATTTTATTAAAGATAAATAACAATACAGTTTATACTAACCAAAATTATCGTTGTTAAGTTTTTTTCAGTATATTACTTTTATTAATACCCTAAATTTGAGATAATAAGCTTACCTGGCAAAAGCGCAATAAAATATAATGATATTTGTAAAAATTATTTGGTTTAAAGACAAATTTCTTTTACTCTTTTTTTTTAAACAAAAGCCGGGTTACTTTTCCCAAGGCAACCCGGTCATCTCATTTTAAGATCCGTAGGTTTCCGCCCCCATTTCACAATGGGTTTTGCCTTATCATGGTGGTTATATTAATGCAAAAAAAATGCCAAAATTAGGCAATTTATAAAACAAAATCGTCTTTTTGATATTTGCTTAAATATTAAAGGGTTACAAGTAAATGGCCTCGGCTTTTTTATTTCAGTTGAGAGATTGGAATTTTCGTTATGTAATTGGGTATACATAAATGCAATTAAAATTACACAATTACGTTATAATAAAAGGGGACGTCCACCTCTTCACTTTTCAAAACCGATCTAATGTTTTCCAAGATCAATCTCATTTATGCTCAAAATTTGGGGCTCTTTGTCTCCAAGCCAAGTTAAAAAAAACGCCTATATTTTTTTGGGATTCATTAAAATTAGTCATGGTTTTGATCTTGCCACTGTCCCAAAGAAACGGTTGATAAATCGTTAAAATACTTGACAGTCATCATTTTTCTAATTTACCTGATACAATTCAATATATTTATGCACGGGTTGCTCTTTTCTCTATTCAAGGAAATCATTGACGAGGTTTCGAGTGAAGGACTTGCGGGCCGCATCGCTCTCCATGTTCTAGGGGAACCGTTCCTGTACACCAGGCTTGCCGATGCCGTGGACTATGCAAAACGGAAGGATTTACACATTGTTCTAACAACAAACGGAAGCTTGCTTAATGACGGGATAGTTGATGACCTCATAAATTCCAAGTTGGACGAACTTGATATATCAATTCAAACTGTTGATGAGAAACAGCACACGTCTGGGGCATGCAAAGTTAAATCATTCACGAATCTGTAAAAGAAGACTGAAAAAAATGTATTAAGGAACGGAAGCATAAATACGTATGAAAAAACAGAAGATAAATATACCAGGAGTAAACGGCAGACTTGACTTCCAAATATTTTCCTGTTTCTTACCAGTAATTTTGGGTCCATGAACCTTTATCAGACCTATACTCAAAATAAGAATCAGAAGGCAAGGATCCGAATGGAGCTTCAGTATACTTTAGACTGAAAATGCGTCCATCATCCTCAATATTATAAGCAAAAGGTCTCCCGGTGTCTTCATCATACATTGTTTCAAGAGGAATTTTTGAAAGATACTCTGGTATTAGTTTGTCAAGACTTACAGGGTACTGCCCAGTGGTTTGCTTGTATGAGGAAAGACCTTTTATGATTTTTTCACAATTTTCCTGATTCGCCTTATCGATACGCCCTTTGTTGGGCGCATTGACGAGGTTAGCAAACAGGAAAAACGCACCTGCTATGACAAATAATACAACGACCAGTAATTTTATTACTTTCAATATTCGTTTAACAATGGAGTTTGGATGTTTTTCCTCCACGTGATTGTTCATAGTTTAGCTCCTTATCAAAGGAATAACGGGACACACGAATTATTTAAAATTATTTTTTTTATATCTCTTAGAATAGAGAACGTTACAATGGGGGTCAAGGGAGAACTATTGTAAAATATTTCCATACTGCTTCCCCGAAGCCCTAATCTGGATTTTTCATATGATTAATTGGAATCATGATCAAATATATAGCCTATTGACCGGAGGCTTTTAAAGTATACAGGTTTATGGGGATTGTCCTCAAAATATTTTCGGAACCGCACAATAAAATTATCCACAGTCCTTGTCGTGGTACCTTTGGCATAACCCCACCCTATCTCCAGGAGTTTTTTCCGTGATAACGGCTTGCCCCGGCTGGAAATGAAAAGCTTCAAAAGCTTGACTTCCTGCTCGGTCAGGTTGACCTTCCCCTGTTTACAAAGGGCAGTGGATGTAGTAAAATCGACCCTGTTCTCACCAAAGGTATAAGTATCAGGCAGTGGAGACATGCCTGCTTTTTCCGGTTCATCCTCTCCCCGGTACCATGATACCCGGGTCAAAAGCCTGTCTATACGCAGTAAGAATTCCTCCAGGTTGAAGGGTTTTGAAAGATAATCGTCAACGCCGTAAGAAAGGCCTTTTATCTTATCTTTGGAAGCACTCATTGCAGACAGTATCAGGATCGGTATCCGTTCATCCTCAAGCCTGATATTTCTAAGCACTGCTAACCCGTCAATAACGGGAAGCATGATATCCAGGACTATCAGATCCGGTTGCCATTCCTTCCATTTCTGTAACCCTGAAACCCCGTCCGGGGCAATAATAACATTATGCCCCTGAAGCGTGAGATTCAGTTTCAGGCCCTCCGCTATATGCCCGTCATCTTCAATGACCAGTATACGTTTTTTTTCGGTATCTTCCATAAATGCTCACCTTGAACTGTATCAGCTTAATTAAGAATTAAGGTTCTTAAAGGGCAGGATCAGGGTGAAAATCGATCCCTTGCCGTCTCCTTTGCTTTCAGCCTTAACCCTTCCTTTATGGATGCGGGCGATACTATCCACTAGATAAAGACCAAGCCCGCTGCCCCTGGCCGACATATTATCCGAACTACCAATCTGGTAAAATTTCCTGAATATTTTTTTGATCTCATGTTTTTCAATCCCGATACCATTGTCCTCAAAACGGAGGCGCAGTTCCTCTTTCCCTGGTTCAAATGTAATATCTACTCTGGGCACATCGGATTCATTATACTTGATTGCATTTGTCAATAGATTCATAAGGAGCATCTCAAATAAAGAGGGGCTAATATGGTATGAAAAAGACCGGTTCGATGGATTATCAATATTGATTTCACAGCCCCTGAAAAGCTGGATGTTGTTTTTATAAAACCGCTCAACGGTATAAACCAGATCACATGCTACAAAATCATCTCCATAACTTTTGCTCTCAATCCTGGCAAGATTCAAGATACGGTTGATGTTGCCTGAGAGCCGGTCCACATCCTGGATCATATAATTAATATACTTGAGCTGGTTATCCCGGGAAAGCTCGTATTTTATGAATGTCTCCAAGTAGAGTTTGAGTGAGGTGACCGGGGTTTTCAGTTCATGTGTAAAATTATTGATAAAGTTATGCTGAAGCCGGTAAAGCTGGAATGTCTTTTGATTGTATACAAAAATGATGAATATACCCATCAGGATAATCCCCACAAGAATAGACAATACAAGGATAACCACCCATGTATGGGATTCCATGAATTGACCGGAGTCGAGATTGAATTTCTCTACAACCGCCTTAAGTCCTGTGCTTACTTCAATGTACCAATAGATGTACAGGGTCAGGGAAGTGCCCAGGGCCACGATTGAGAATATCAGGATAAGGATGGGATGAAATATCCACTTTGATTGATTCATAGGCTGTTATATCAGACCTCGTTAAGTGGTTGAATAGTTGAGTAGTTAAGTGGTTAAATTCACGGGCATATTTGTTTTTAGTCCCGCCGTGGCGGGAGACATTCGCTACTTTGATATTTGTAACTTATTGAATTTAAAACAATAAATTTCCAACTCGACCACTCAACTATTTGACCATTTCTGTATATTGAATATGCTTAATAAAGTACGGAAAATTACTTTGTAAAACTTTTGTAAAACAGATAGACCACCGGTTGATTTCCATACCTTACCTGCTCTATTAACATAGATCATATATTTATTTTAATCGAGAAAAATTTTTATCGTATTTCAGGAGAGTATTATGAATAAGAGACAACCCGTTCACAGTTTGAAGACAGGTGCTAAGGTTCTATTATCCAGCGTTTTCGGGCCCTATGCTCAAGATGATGAATATGGCAGCAGGGAAATCAATCCTATGGAACTTTATCAAAACCAGGTTACCCGGGTTCAAGGGGTCTTTTCCCTCCGGATGTTTCATCGATCCTTCGGGCCGATGTTGATTCAAGCCAATATTGATAATCCCTGCACGCTTTTGGATTTTCCATCCATTGAACGTTTTGTTGAGGAAATCCGTGATAATTCATATGATATCGTGGGCATTAGTTCGATTATTGTAAATGTGGGAAAAGTGAAAAAAATGTGCGAGCTTGTTCGAATGTATCAGCCCAGGGCAACGATCGTTGTTGGGGGGCACGTCTCCAATAAGCGTGATATCAATAAGATCATTGATTCTGATTATATCGTTAAAGGAGATGGTATCAAATGGTTTCGAAGGTTTCTCGGGCAGGATGAAAAGGCCCCCATAAGGCATCCCCTGGCTTACTCAGGATTTGAGGGAAGAAGCATGGGTATTGCCCTTAAGAATAAACCGGGAGATACCGCCGCAATATTGCTTCCCTCCGTGGGCTGTCCCATGGGCTGTAATTTCTGTTCAACTTCGGCATTGTTTGGGGGCAAGGGAAAATTCATCAACTTTTACGAAACTGGTGATGAGCTTTTTTCCGTGATGTGTCAACTTGAGGAAAAGCTAAAAGTCAGATCTTTTTTTACCATGGATGAAAATTTTCTCCTGCATCGAAAAAGGGCCCTTAGATTAATTGATCTGATGGAGAAAAATAATAAGGCATGGTCATTGTATGTTTTCAGCTCAGCCCAGGCCTTGCAATCCTATACCATCGAGCAGTTGGTACGGTTGGGGGTCTCATGGGTCTGGATGGGCCTGGAAGGGAAGGATAGCCAGTATGGAAAACTAAAAGGGATTGATACGCATTCTCTGGTTCGATCACTGCAATCTCATGGGATACGTGTCCTGGGTTCTTCTATTATCGGGATGGAGAACCATACCCCTGAAAATATAGACAGGGTTATTGATTACGCCATAAGCCATAATACGGATTTCCACCAATTTATGTTGTATACTCCAGTTCCAGGGACACCCTTGTATGATAAACACCTTAATGAAGGAAGCCTTCTTTCAGAGTCGGAATTTCCCCTGGCAGATGCCCATGGTCAGTATCGCTTTAATTACCGTCATAAACATATTAAGGGAGGCGAGGAAGAGCAATTTCTTCTCAATGCCTTTCAGAGAGACTTTGAGGTCAACGGTCCCAGTGTCGGGCGTTTAGTCAGGACTGGTTTGAAGGGCTGGCAGAGGTACAAAAAACACCCGGATAAGCGTATTCGCAATAGGTTTGCATGGGAAATTAGATCTCTGAGAACAACATATGCGGGGGCAGTCTGGGCCATGAAAAAATGGTATGCCGCGGACAGACATATGGAAGAGAAAATGGATTCCCTCCTTCATGAACTTTACAGAGAATTTGGTTGGAAAACAAAAATAATAGCGAATCTTGCAGGAAGATATATTTACAGATCATTGAAAAAGGAAGAAAAACGGCTGGCACATGGGTGGACTTATGAACCTTCTTCGTTTTACGAAAAAAACAGGGCAGCCCTTGCACTGGAAGAGACTGATCAGGCCCGCCTGAAGCTTGAAAACCTGAGAGTCCGGTGGGTTACCTGCGAGCCCGCTCCCGTATCAGGACCCCTTTCCCGTTAACCCTAACGTTGCATAAACAACACGGTTAGCATTGTTAAAAACCTTTATACTTCAAGGTTTCCGCACGTTTTCGGCCAGACGGATTTATGTGCTACTGGGATGCAGCAACAATGCCCTGGGTCTCGCGAGAGGGCGCGCGAAGTATTCAATGTATTTGTTGAAAAAATATGTTTTTGGGCCCAGAAGAGACACATTATTGGGTCTGTTGAATTTGAGGAAGAAGGACAGCGCTTTCACGGGTAGATAGAGGAATCTCTCCCGCTTGGGACGGAGCAAGAAACCTGTCAGCATCCTGGAAGGCGCTTTCCTGAAATGTCATGCCCATTGACAAAAAACTTTTTTTACCTTAAAAAAAAGCTATTGAATTTTTTACTTTGCATACGCTCATAAGAGTTTCTGAAGAACAGGAGAAAGGAGGTTCCCATGCCGGAACCAGTTACCGATTCCAAGGATTTCAATAGAAATAAGTCGAATGAACCTGAACCACAGGGCCGGACAGAGGGATGAGCGTCGTGAGTTTCTGAGGAAGTGCGGAAAATACGCCGTCTACACTACACCTGTAATGCTATCGCTGTTGTTCTATGACAAGAAGAAAGCTCTGGCTGGCGCCGAAATAAGTCCGAATGGAGACCAGGAGAAGTAAAAGGAAGATAGGTAACAAATCTCTCAAGGCACATGGGTAACACTTTTTTTCTTTTTAAACGGCCTAGGTCGTCGATAATACGCATTTTCTTTGTTGTCAAGGATTCGCAGTATACTACTACGACTTCACCTTTGACGCCGCGGATCTGCAGCACCTCGACTTTTACAACGTTAGGGTAAATTCATTCACGAATCTGTAAAAGAAGACTGAAAAAAATGTATTAAGGAACGGAAGCATAAATACTTATGAAAAACAGAAGATAAATGTACCAAGAGTCAACGGCAGACTTGATCCCCAGACCATATGGTTTGCGTCTTTTGCCTTTGGCCTTTGCTAATGAATTAAAGGAATTCGGCTTGGGTGTCAAATCTTGTGAATTGGTTTAAGCTCTTTAATCGTGATTGTTGAATTCCTTTTTTTGGCCATTTTTTGTATCTTTTTCCTTGCTATATGTATTATTATCTTACTGAGACGCCCAATTGTAAGAAATCTGTGTATTATCAACTTCCTTAATATTCTTAGTATCACTGGTATTGTAAAGAATGAGGAATATATATCCCTCCGTATCTGTTGAAGGTCGTCAATAGACAACATATCAGAGTATACCTTACCTGAGTCTTCTTCAATATGGTAATCATCAAGTTGTTTTACTATTTCTTTGATAGGAGAGTATTTGCTGGCCCTTAATATTGATAAGCCAAGCGTATCCATGCCAAGTTCATGTGAGAGTTTTATTATATCAAGGATCTCACCCCTGGTTTCGCCTATATTCCCTAAGATAAAATAACAATGATAGATAAAATTAAATTTTTTCAATACCTCAAAATATTCCCTTATTTTTGCAACAGTAAACCCCTTATTCATTGATGCTAAGGTCTTATCATGAGCGGACTCTACTCCTAACAGAAACACCGCGAAACCCGCCTTATACATCTTCTTAAGAACATCGGGTCTTTTCGCAACTTCTAATCTCGCATTTATCAAATATTTTTTTCTAATGCCTTCTTTAATTAGTAGGTCACATAAACGTTCAACCCAGTCCATATCCGCAGTAAAAATATCGTCTGCAAAGCCGATCACCTCAGCTTCTATGGTTTTGATTTCTGATATTACTGACTCTGGCGTTCTACATGACCACTTTCTCTTCTCCCCTAATGGATTAAATTTAAAATCACAGAACTTGCAGTTGAATGGACAACCTCTCGATCCCAAAATAAGGTCTATCTGAATATCTGAGTTAAATTCATCGAATGTAACCATATATTTATAACGACGAAGTTTCCTGTCCGGGAAGTAATCGCTTCGGACAGGCTCAAGCCTTCTATTATTGTTGTGCACTATCTTGCCATTTAATCTAAATGACAGTCCATCTATATCACGTGAAATGCCTTTTTGGACAATTTCCCTTGCGGCCACCTCACCATCCCCTCGCACAATTCCATCTATTCGGGGAATATTTTCAAAGAGTTCCTCAACATGTTCTGTTGCATGTCTTCCACCTAATATTACTGTTATATTTTTTGGTATGCTATTGATTGTATCCTTTACTAACCTCTCTTCAAAACCCCAATTATAACTTACTAATACCAAATCCGTTTTTTTATCTATAAATGAGGATAGCGGCTTCTTTTCATATCTCAAGTCAATTATTTTTACACTATCAACAATATCTTCAATAGCACTTGCTATATACTCAATGCCTATGGGCGGTAAAAAACCAAAGGCTTTCAACTCCTGCTTATACGGATATATACACAAGGGGTTTTTATGTCTCATTTTGTTTCACACCTTTCATTCCCAAGGTTAAATCCACGGGATTTTTAGCGTTATCTATATACCAGGAAGATTACCGGAAGATTACCAGAAGATTATTGTTTTGTAATGTTGGGGGAAAAAGGAGGGTTAAAGCGAATAGGAAGCCCGGGGGAGGATCACTGTAAATATGCTCCCTTCACCGGGACGGCTTGCGGCAGTAATTTCACCGCCGTGTGCGCGGGCAACGGCCATGGCGAGAGTGAGTCCCAGTCCGAAGCCTGACTGGGATCGACTCGAATCACACCGGTAGAGTCGCTTAAATATATGGGGCAGGTCTTCCTCGGAAATTCCGATCCCTGTATCATGAATGGCAATGACAATTTGTCCGTTATCATTATGAAGTGAAATACTCACGGTTCCTCCGGTGTCGGTGTACTTGATCGCATTTTCCAAAATATGGGCAATCATTTTTTGAAGACCACGAATGTCTCCTGAGACAAAAGCACTGTTATGGGCTTCAAAGATGAGTCTGATACCTTTATTCTCGGCTATCGGGCGAAACAGATCACAGGCACCCCAGATCACTTTGGCCATAGCCACTTCCTTTTTGGCAGGTTCAGCCACACCCGACTCTGTTTCTGAAATCTCAAGCATGGTGTTAATCAGTTGCATTATGTAATCACACTCCTCAATGGTGTCAGCCGCCAGATCCTGACACCCATCATTGGATTTCCCAGTATTTAAGTTTGACTCAGCAAGACCGCGAATTCTGGTGATAGGCGTTTTAAGATCATGGGCAATATTGTCTGTCACCTCTTTCATCCCGGTGACCAGCTCCTGAATACGGTCTAACATCCTGTTGAAGGCAATTGAAAGTTGCTCGATTTCGTCACCCTTTGCTCTCACCTGTGCCCTTTGGTCAAAGGCTCCTTTTGTTATGTCCAGTGCCGTTCGAGTCACTTCACCGACACCCGATAGGGCACGCCTGGCCATAAACCATCCAACTAAAGCAGATACAATCACGAGAAACGCTATTGTTGTCCCGAATATCTCTCTAAGGAGTTCTGCCGGTAACGTATTTTCCTCAAGAGATTTCCCTATTTGTAAAATCATTTCAGGTCCGATTAATCCATAAATGATACGGGCTTTAAATTGACGTCCAGGGATGGTCAGGGTTTCGAATACTGGGCCCTCACCATCATTTATCCGAGCTAATGAAATCTTGCCAATGCCCACATTTCCCCAGGATGACATGTTTGTTGACGCTATCTGCTCCCCTTTCGCATTTAACAGACGAAAAAACATCTTATCAATGCCTTCAGACTCGGCTTCAAGAACTATCTCACTCTTAATTTCTTCCACACCATTTAGGGCCAACGAGGAAGTAAATTCTTTCACCTCATTCAAGAGCTGTCGGTCCATGCTACGCTGGATAGTGGAAGCAGTAATGCTATAAAAGATTACAAAAGCAACCATGGATGAAAGAATAAAGATCCCCGCATACCAGAGGGATAACCTGAATGCCAGTGTATGTCCTATTTTAATATTAATGATCTTCTTTGAGGACATATCCCGCTCCCCGTATAGTCTGAATCAGTTTTTTCTCAAAATCCTTATCAATTTTATCGCGCAATATGCATATTCGGGCTTCAACCACGTTTGTTAGCGGGACAAAATCATAGTTCCAAACATGTTCCATGATCATTGTTTTAGAAACAACCCTTCCCGCATTGCGCATGAGGTATTCGAGAAGGGCAAACTCCTTGGGCTGAAGACCAATGACTTTATCTCGTCTTTTGACCTCTCTTGTAATAAGATTCAGGGTAAGGCCTTCACAAGTAAGGATGGTGGGCTCAGTGGTCCCGCTGGCCCTTCGGATCAGCGCCTGCACACGTGCCAAAAGCTCAGAGAAAGAAAACGGTTTGGATAAATAATCGTCGCTCCCAGTCTGGAGCCCTTTGATCCGATCATCTACAGTGCGTTTGGCGCTCAATATGATTACAGGGGTATTGACCTTTTGCCGTCTTAGTTCCGCAATGAGCGTTAAACCATTCAGTTTGGGTAGCATGATATCGATTATGGCCACATCATAAGGCTCATTCAGTGCCAGAGAGAGTCCATCTTCACCATCTGCAGCGTGGTCCACGGCAAAACCTGCCTCTTCCAAACCCTTCCTAACAAAGGAGGCAATCTTTAGATCATCTTCAACCAGAAGTAAGCGCATGATATTCACCTTTTTTTTTAAGTGCCCCCTTATAACATATTTTTTCTGTTTAGCGAAAATTCATATAAAGATTTTGCTTTTTAAAATATGTTAACGATCAATTTCTTTTTTTGAATTTCAGCTTTATGGGTGTAAATTCAAGCTGGAAATGCGCCCTTAACTGGTTAACCAAGAAACGTTCATATGAAAAGTGGACCATATCGGGACGGTTTACAAATACTAAAATAGGGGAAGTTGTTTCTTATGTTGACTTTTGCTAAACACTTAAAACTGCATCTGCCATGCCGCAATCCCTAAACACCATATGTTGCTACACATTTTCTCTTGACACACAAGGCCAATTTCCCTAAACTCCCCACACAAAAAAGGAAGTTCTTATCAAATAAATTCCATGTGTAATACTTTTGCTTTTTAAAAAACCACGGCCCTGTAACAGATGATCGGTTTTTTAAACTAAAGTGTCACTTCCGTGTTAATAAATGCTGTTACCGCACTGGAGGTTTCGTGAATTTTCAAGGAAGAAAAGTCAAACGACCTGCTTTTTTAATTATTTTCGCCTTTTTTCTCCTGGCTATATTTGCTGTTGTTTTTCCATCCTTTGCCGGCACTGATATCTCCATTTTAAAGAACAGCGTTATTGCGTATAACCATAAATTACATAAAAAAAGCCTGTCAGACGGGTCTTACACGGGAGAAGAGGGTGTCCTGATGGTAAATCCGGAAGTCGGGCGCTCACTTGGCCTTAAGGTCTTGATGGATCGAAACTATTTGGCTGCGAAGTCATTATTGAAGAGATCTGATGACCTGTTTGAAGACGCGATTGTGGCACTGGCAACCCAGGAAAGGGAAAGATTCCCGGGAGAACATGTGACAAAGGTGGCTAACCTTGCCGTTTCCCGAAATAAACTGCTTCTCTCTGCCAGAAAACATCTGGCGGATTACAAGGCGGTGTTGAACAGTAAAAACGATGAGAGACTGCAAAAGGACATGTGCTCCGCTCTATTGGAAGATGTGCTGAAGGAGACCCTGTCCAGATTTTCCAACAACTTGAGGGATGGTCTGGGTCATTTTTATAACATCTGCCATGGTCTGAAACCTAAAAAGGGTCCGTTAAGTAGCGAAAACATCCGTTTTGTGAATTACGTATTCAACGGATTTATGAAAAAGGCGTCTTTAAAAAAGATCAACCGGTACGATCTTGACAGGGTCTATGAGGTCAGTACGGGAGATTTATTTTCCGCGTGGAATTATGCCCTGGGAAGGGCCGGATCACGCTACATCGGAATACTGCATCCTATACTTGATAAACAAAAAGGGTCCGGGTATCCGGTCGATCTTATGCTGTTTTCCGCATTGATCAAGCAGGAGTCCGGTTTTAATCCTCGTGCGGTGTCGCAGGTTGGAGCGGTGGGGCTCACCCAGATCATGCCTCAAACGGCAAAGGGACTTGGGATGAAGAGTATTTTCATGCCATCCTATTTTAATGACGCGGGGACTTTTATGGGGCGTGAACGAAGTCTCAGGAACAATGCTATTAGACTCCTATCCGTGATAAATGAAGAAAACAAATTAAAATATGCAAGACGTGCAAGAGAACTGATGAAAAAATCTTTGAAATTCAAGAAGAGGCGGACGGAATTATTCGCACGTTACAAAAGGGAACTATTAAAAAACGGGACTGATGATAGATTGGATCCACGCAAGGCGATCAAATACGGGGCCAAGTATTTTGCCTCGATGATGAAAATGCAGAAAGGAGATATTAGCCTTGCATTGGCCTCCTATAATGCAGGGCCTCATCGGATTAAACAATACGAAGGTATCCCGCCATATGATGAGACAGTCTCATTTCGAAACGGTGTGCTGAGGTACTACAAGGATTATATGCGAAGACTCGACAGATACCGTACAAGCCGATGATAAAAATCTGGTAATAGTTTAGCCCATTAAGATGAACGTCAACCTGAAAAAACGAGCGAAAATTCCTTTCAGGAGAAAAAACATGGATTCCAATATAGTAAAGCAAAGCAATTTTGAAGGGCTCAGACTCTTAAAGCGTGGAAAGGTAAGAGACGTCTATGAAGTGGACGACCTGTTGCTGATTGTGGCAAGTGATAGGATGTCGGCGTTTGATGTTGTTATGGATGATCCTATTCCGGATAAAGGGAAAATCCTGACGAAAATTTCCTTGTTCTGGTTCAAGGAGCTGGAGTCTATTGTGGAAAACCATCTGGTGAGCAGTGATCCTGGTACGTATCCAGAAGACTGCAGGGGATACATCAGCCAGCTTGAGGGGCGCAGCATGCTGGTCAGAAAGGCGATGCCTTTGCCCGTGGAATGTATCGTCAGGGGTTATCTGTCTGGATCGGGATGGCAGGAATACCTGTCAACCGGGAGTATCTGTGGAATTATGCTCCCGGAGGGCTTAAGGGAATCGGATAAGTTAACTGAGCCAATTTTTACGCCGTCAACCAAAGCACCGGACGGCAAACATGATGAAAATATCAACTTTAAAAAGGCCGCGGATATCCTGGGAACAGAAACCGCTGAGGAGGTTAAGCGGATTAGTCTTGAAATATACGAATTTGGGAGGGCCTTGGCTGCCGAGAAGGGGATTATTGTGGCAGACACCAAGTTTGAGTTTGGCATGGTAGATGATCGCCTGATCCTGATTGATGAGGTTTTGACCCCGGATTCCTCGAGATTCTGGCCTGTGGACGAATACCGGCCAGGGGGGCCTCAAAAGAGCTTTGATAAGCAGTTCTTAAGGGACTATCTCCTTGAGATTAATTGGCCTAAAAAGCCTCCCCCACCAAGACTGCCATCTGAAATTGTTGAGAAGACAAAAGAGAAGTACTTAGAGGCCTTAGAGAGATTGACCGGGCACAGGCTTATTTAATTGTAATAGTTTAGCGCTTTGAAAACAGTACCGGGACATGGGGATCTCTTTTTTAAAAGCCGCATAAAATGATCTCATTTGAGAGTAACCTTTTTTTGTAGCGCAGAGCTTTAGTCCCGCTTTAGCGGGACCGTTTTGATGCAGGGCTAAAGCTCTGCGCTACGCTACCTGCCTGCCGGCAGGCAGGTGAGAGAGAATGCACGCAAAAAGGTTACACTCATCTTATATTATGGCACGGCAGTTAGGACCTGAAATTCAAGCAACGGGCAGGCGCAGACGGGCGCGGGTATTTTCTAATGAATGGGAGCAAATAACAAATGAAAACAATAATTTGTTTTATAGATGATTCAAGATTCGAGCATGATCTTGTACGCAATGAAATTGCGCCCTCTGCCCCTGATTTAATGTTTGTTCAGACATTCACCTTTAATGAAGCCAAAGAGCAATTGGGCAAGAACGTCCCTGCCCTTTTTCTCCTCGATCTGTGGGGAAAAGACAGCGATGTACGGGAACCATATATGTCATCAAAAGAGGAGTTAAAAGAAAAGGTCTCTGGTTTCCCGGCATTAGATGATGTCTATGAAGGGTTAGATAACTTTGAAGGGGACGTGACCAACGAATACCTGAAAAGACTTTTTGTTATCGTAGATAGCTGGCGATCCATGTTTGAGGAGGTCTGTTCAAGAATCGGTCAAAACGGTAAATACGGGCTCTCAAATCTTCGTCAGGTTCGCAAATACTACCCTGGCGTACCGGCCGTGTTTTACACCAGGAAGTCCCTGATCGGTGATGCCGTGGACATGTTCAAGGCCGGAGCAGATGGCCTGTTTATAAAGCCTACAGGAGCAAACGACTCTGAAACACGCCGGCTTACAAGCCAATATGCGCCCCTGTTTTTGGCCGAATTAAGACTGATCATAGCGTCAAAAACGTCTCCCAAATAGATCCACACTGCCCCAGCTTAATCTCTGCCAGATCAATAGAAAGTAAAACCTCAAAGATTTCTCGCCCGCCTCTGGCGTGATCGAAATGACAAGTTTTTAAGACTTTAAAATAACTAAATCATAACCTTTTGATATAAATGATAAATTAGCGCACCTTCGGTGCGGACTTGTAGCGCAGAGCTTTAGTCCCGCTTTAGCGGGACCATTATGAGGCAGGGCTGAAGCCCTGCACTACGTTTGAAAAAAAGGAAATTCCATATACTATCAAGTTATTTTCGGTTGCAGTGCCGCAGCCGGCATCACATAGCTTTTTACGAGTTCATCAAAATTGCACTAATTTCAAAAGGCTAATGGCCAACCGTGCAGGTCAAAAACTTGCCTGAATGAACCTTGACAAAGTATTTTTGGATGCTTAACGTTTCGCTAAGTTAAGTTATTAAAAATGATCAAAAATTCTTCCGAGAACGGGAGCAAGATATGGTTAGAGTAAGTGTGGTAAAAGATGAAAATGCACAAAACAGGGCCAGTGAAGATTCTCAGGGAGACTTGAAGTCATATTCCGAAGATCGTACTGAGCAGGAAAACCATAAGGGAAAAGAGATTCCCCTTAAAAAGATGACAAAGGCGCAATTGGTTGAAAAAGTTAAGAAAATTCAAGAGTCAGCAGGAAATAATTATGATCTTTATATCCGCTCCCAGGCGGAGATGGATAATATGAAAAAAAGGTTTCAAAAAGAGAAAGAGGATCTGGCACGATATGCCAATGAGACCCTGATAAAACAACTGCTTCCTGCATTGGATAATCTGGAAAAGGCCATTGCGAATTCACAGGACAAAAAATCAAGCGTTGCTCTTGCGGAAGGTGTTGAACTGACGCATAAAGGGCTTTTGGATACACTCAAAAAGAATGGCGTTGAGGAGGTTAAGGCTGTTGGTGAGCCCTTTGACCCTAATTTTCATGAGGCGGTTTCTGGGCAGGAGGATGATAATGTTGAACCCGGAACGGTTCTTCATGAGCTTCAAAAGGGCTACATGCTCAATGAGAGATTGATAAGACCAGCGATGGTTGTTGTGAGCAAGGGTAAAGATTAGCAAATAGCAGAGTGCCCGGTGTTATTTTACCGGGCCCATCATAAGATAAAAAAAGAGAGTCGTGGGGTTTAAGGAGGCAAGAAGATGGGAAAAATAATAGGAATTGATCTTGGGACAACCAATTCATGCGTAGCTGTAATGGAGGGGGGCGATCCCGTCGTAATTGCAAATGCAGAGGGAAGCAGGACTACGCCTTCCATGGTAGCTTTTACCGACGGCGGGGAGAGGTTGGTTGGACAGACTGCGAAACGGCAGGCTGTGACTAATCCCGAGAATACGGTTTTTGCAGTTAAAAGGCTTATAGGGAGGAAACACCAGTCATCGGAAGTTCAAAATGATATCAAAGTTCTTCCCTACAAGATAAATAAGGCGTCCAACGAGGATGCCCATGTATCGATCAGGGGCAAAGACTATAGCCCTGCGGAAGTATCTGCCATGATACTCCAGAAGATGAAAGAGACGGCAGAGGATTATCTTGGAGAAAAAATTACCGAAGCTGTTGTCACAGTCCCTGCATATTTCAATGACAGCCAGAGGCAGGCTACCAAAGATGCCGGTCGCATTGCCGGCTTAAATGTCGAGCGCATTATAAATGAGCCGACAGCGGCCTCTCTCGCGTATGGAATGGATAAAAAGGGTGACCGGAAGATAGCAGTATTTGACTTAGGCGGCGGCACCTTTGATATATCTGTTTTAGAGATAGGTGAGGGAGTTTTTGAGGTGAAGTCGACAAATGGTGATACGCATTTAGGCGGGGAAGATTTTGACCTGCGGATTGTTGAATATCTGGCCGATGAGTTCAAAAAGGACCAGGGCATTGATCTTCGCAATGATAAAATGGCCTTACAGCGGCTGAAAGAAGGGGCGGAAAAGGCCAAGATAGAGTTATCGGGTTCCATGGAGACGGATGTTAATCTTCCATTTATCACGGCAGATGCCAGCGGTCCAAAACACCTCAACATAAAACTGAGCCGTTCCAGGCTTGAAGCGCTGGTTGATGATCTGATCGAAAAAATAGTGGGGCCCTGTAATACCGCAATAAAGGATGCCGGTTTAAAGGCAGGTGATATTGACGAAGTGATCCTGGTAGGCGGTATGACCAGGATGCCCAAGGTCCAGGAAAAGGTCAAGGCAATTTTCGGAAAAGAGCCGGGCAAGGGCGTAAACCCGGACGAAGTGGTCGCCGTAGGTGCCGCCATTCAGGGCGGTGTGTTAAAGGGTGATGTTAAAGACGTGCTTCTTTTGGACGTGACACCACTATCTTTGGGTATTGAAACCTTAGGCGGTGTTTTCACCAAACTGATTGAAAAGAACACGACTATCCCCACTAAAAAAAGCCAGACTTTTTCAACAGCGGCGGATAACCAGCCTGCCGTTGAGATTCACGTGCTTCAGGGGGAAAGGGAGATGGCGGGTTATAACAGGACCCTCGGACGCTTTCAGCTTGTGGGCATTCCTCCTGCCCCCAGGGGCCTTCCCCAGATTGAAGTGACTTTTGATATAGACGCCAATGGAATCGTTCATGTCTCTGCCAAGGACATGGGGACGGGGAAAGAACAATCAATTGAGATTACGGCTTCCAGTGGTTTGAGTGATGAAGAGATTGAAAAACTCGTTAAAGATGCGGAAATACATGCCGAGGAAGACAAAAAGAAGAAGGAACTTGTGGACGCCCGCAACATGGCCGATTCTATGATTTATACTACGGAGAAATCGGTTAAGGAGGCGGGAGATAAGCTGGATGATACTACAAAATCGAGTATTGACCAGGCCACTGAGAATTTGAAAAAGGCAATGGAAGGTGATAATATAGAAGAGATAAAAAGGTTAACCGATGAATTGACCCAGGCGTCCCATAAATTGGCCGAGACCCTGTATGCACAGGCCAGCCAGCAGCAAGGACAGGCTGAAGGGTCTGCCGGTCCTGAATCCGAGGCAGGCGCCTCACAGGACGAGGATGTAGTGGATGCCGATTTTGAGGAAGTTAAAAAGTGATGATTCGATCTGTTTGTTTAAATAAGGCTGTCCCTACCGTGATGGTGGGGATAGCCTTTTTTTTGACGGGCTGCCGGGCTATAGTTCCGGAAAGAGTCCCGCCAAAAAAGGTGGCCGTTGCTGTGCAGTCCGCATCCTCACTTCACCAGGCAGCAAATACATATTATGAAAAAGAGCAATTCAAAGAAGCCTTAGGTCTTTTAGAAAGGGTTTCCCGGGAGTATCCCTATTATGGCGGACTGCCAACTGTCCGGTTTCAGATCGCCAGCGCGTACAAACACCTTGGAAAACACTCTCGTTCAAAGGATGATGCTCGTAAATGGCTGAAAAAATACCCCCGGCATTCGCTAAAAGGAGAGGTTCTGATCCTGTTGGGGGAGAATTTCAAGGCGCTGGGAGATAATCCACGGGCATTTGCCTACTGGCTGAAGGGGAAAAATGAATGCCCCGGGGACCTGAAACGTCAGGCATATCTCGAAGAAAAAATGGAAGATCTGTTGATGGCCAGCGAGATTGAGACGTTTGAAGGGATTGCCGGATATTCCGACCTGAGTGATTCCGCCCCACAAGTCTACCATGAGATGGCGACAATATTCCTGAAAAATAATGAGCCGGAAAAGGCGAAGATTGTATCATCATGGCTTGTTCAGTCTAAATCCAAACCGTCATGGGTTTCAGCAGGAAGGGATCTTCTGGAAAGAGTGGAGGATGAGAAGGGTGTCAGACCTGGCGTTGTGGGCTGCTTGTTGCCATTAAGCGGCCCTTTTGCCATTTACGGCGAGGAGGTCTTAAAAGGAATTCAGCTTGGTATGGAGATGTTCAGTGAAACGAGGCCGGGATTTGATCTGGAACTGCTGATCAGAGATACTGAGGGAGAGCCGGAGAAAGCGGTCGCTGCTCTTGAAGATCTGGTCAGAAATGAGAAGGTGATAACAGTAATTGGCCCCCTTTTGACCAGGACGGCCGGGCAGGCCGCCAGAAAAGCCCAGGAATTGGGTGTTCCGATTATTACCATAACCCAGAAGGAGGGGATCACTGAAGAAGGGGATATGATATTCCGAAATTTCCTAACGCCTTCACGAGAGGTGAAGAGCCTTGTGAGAGCGGCTATATATGAAATGGAAAAAAAGCGATTTGCCATCCTGTATCCGGACAATACCTACGGCCGATTCTTTATGAACCTTTTCTGGGATACCTTAGATGAAATAGGCGGGACCGTGACCGCTGTGGAGTCCTATAACCCGGATGATACTGATTTCCCGGATGAGATAAAGAAAATGATCGGCCTATACTACCCGAGACCAGCATCTTTCGTGGAAAAGCTTGAGGAGATGAGAACCTACGAGGAAGAAGAAGGTGAGATCTACTCCGATGAACCCGAGCCAATTATTGATTTTGATGTAGTTTTTATACCGGATAATTACCAGAGAGTGGCAATGATCGCACCACAATTAGCTTATCATGATGTAACCGGCGTTTTGTTGATGGGGACAAGCCTCTGGCAATCCCCTGAATTGTTGGAAACGGCGAGTGATTATGTCCAGGGCGCTATTTTTCCTTCCGGTTTTTTTAAAGGATCAGGCGAACCGGGTGTTGAGTTATTTGTAAGAGGGTACATGGCGAATTTTGAATCTTCCCCCGGGATCCTTGCTGCTGCTGGATATGATACGATCAGGCTCATAAAATACGTGATGGAATACGAAGGTGTCCGTACGAGGACGGGGCTTCAGAGAGGACTGCTACGGTGTATGGATTTTGCGGGTGTTACCGGGATGATCTTTTTTAATTCCCACGGGGATCTGGAAAATGAACCAATTTTGCTAACTGTCTCCGGGAGAAAAATGACAGTGTTTCGTTAAGCAGTAAAATCTTATCTTCTCAATAACCAGGGGCTTTCAGTACATAACAACGCCTACATAAAACGAAAGGAAATTGATCACCACAAAGATCACGAAGAAATGTGGATGCGACCGTAAGATAATATCCAATATCGAATGCTCAATTTCCAAGTTTTAAGTGTTTTTCATTGGACATTGGTTATTGATAATTGGAAATTGGATATTTTTGTACTCTGTCTCTTCGTACCCTTTGCTGTAAATATTATACCCCGAAATATTGAGCTGTTACGTTATTGGTTATAATAGAAATGTGCTCCATCCGGAGAATGCCATGCAAGGATTAAAGCTAATTGAAATAGGAGAAAATGAAACCATCAAAGAGCAGATTCGAAGGGGACAGCGGGAACAGCAGCCATTTGAATCGGATGATTTCAGGGCGGCCAACAGGATTTACCTGGATCTTACATATATATTTGATGCGCCGGGCAAAGGAGCTATCACTCGCGAGGATGTGGATAAGCTGATTCCCGAAATAATGAAGGCGCATCAAATGCTAAAAAATAGCGAAGGGGATATTTGTGATGGAGATATCCCAATGACAGGCTGGCAAAACCTCCCGTTAGAGATAAGCGGAGAAAATTTAGACGAGATAAAGACCGTTGCAAAAGAGATTGCTAATGAAATTGATGTCTTTGTTTCCCTTGGTATCGGGGGGTCTTATCTGGGAATAGAATCTACGTTTCGGGCACTTACCCACCAGTACTTCAACCAGTTGAGCAGGGAACAGAGGGGTGGTGCGCCGGAGGTCTATTTCTTGGGCAATAATATGGACCCGGATTATTTTCGGGACACCCTGGATATGTTAGAGGGAAAGCGAATCGGCATCAATGTCATATCCAAGTCCGGGACTACAACGGA
This sequence comes from Desulfobacteraceae bacterium, assembly GCA_030613055.1. GTDB lineage: Bacteria > Desulfobacterota > DSM-4660 > Desulfatiglandales > Desulfatiglandaceae > JAUWMR01. The sequence continues at coordinate 29,596 of JAUWMR010000027.1, read as the reverse complement.
AACGGCCATTGCATTCAGGATTATCCGGAAGTTAATGGAAGACAACTGGGGTGATAAGTCTGACCGGATGATTCTTGCGACCACGGACAGGGTGAAAGGCGCTTTAAAAAAAATGGCGGACCGGAAAGGCTACCGCACATTCATTATCCCGGATAACATCGGGGGGAGGTTTTCGGTCTTAACGGATGTAGGGCTGGTGGGGTTGGCCATGGCCAATATTGATATTGAGGAATTTGTGGCAGGTTTTAAAAACATGCACAGGATCGCACATAATGATGATTTCTGGCAGAATCCTTCACTGGTACATGCTGCCTTACGACATGTTTCCTGGCTTAAGGGCAAAAAGATCGAAGTGGTGGCTACAAATGCCGCCTCTCTTTTTTTTGTTGCAAGGTGGATGGAGCAGTTATTTCCTGAAAGCGAAGGCCATAATGGTCACGGCTTATGGGTTTCCCCCTCTTTCTATTCGGAAAAACTTCATGCAAACGGACAGGCGGTCCAGCAGGGAGAAAGGAATATCCTCGAAACCTTTTTGCTGCTCTTGGAGCACGATAACCGGATTCCAATTCCTAATATGGATGAAGACTCAGATGGGCTTGGTTTTCTTTCGGACAGGGGCCTGGATATGGGGTTTGTCAACAGAAAGGTGATTGATGGCCCGGCATACGCCCATTATCAGGGAGGGGTTCCAAATATGACAGTGGAGATTCCGAAAAGGAACGCTTATAACTTAGGGCAGTTCTATTATATGATGGAAAGATCAGTTGCCATAGCCGGGTATCTGTTCGGCCACAATCCGTTTATCCAGCCCGGTGTGGAGGCATATAAACAGGCAATGTTCGCATTGATCGGAAAACCAGGTTTTGAGGAAAACGCGACAAATATCGAAAAAAACCTGAATAAAGTAAAAAGGATTAGGATTTGAGCCTGCCGGTATGAGTAATTCAGGTAAAAAGGGTCTGGAAAGACCGCTGGTATTGGCCACGCGGAATGAAGGCAAGATTTCCGAGTTTAAGGGTCTTGTGGCTGATTATAGCGTTGAGATCAGGAGTCTTAAGGATTTTGGTCCTATTCCCCCGGTTGAGGAGGATGGAAATACTTTTGAGGATAATGCTTACAAGAAGGCGGCCTTTACAGCAAAGGTCTTAGGTCTGCCGGCACTTGCGGATGACTCCGGTCTCATTGTAAAGGCTCTTGATGGGATGCCGGGGGTTTACTCCGCGAGGTATGCGGGGGAGGGCGCCACTGACCAGACCAATAACCTCAAGCTCCTCAAGGCCATGGAAGGTGTAAAGGACAGAGAGGCCACCTTTATGTGTGTGCTTGCAATTGCCGTTCCCAGAGGGCCTGCCCTCATATATGAGGGGACCTGTAATGGCCTTGTCACCAGGGACTTGATCGGCGGCCAGGGATTTGGATATGACCCTCTTTTTTACTATCCGCCCCTCAAGAAGACATTTGCAGAGTTGTCTTCCAGGGAAAAAAATAGTGTGAGCCATCGTGGAAAGGCTATGGCAGAGCTTGGAAGAGAGTTTGACAAGATTTTGATATGGCTGCGACAGCGGCTGGCAGAAGAACCCTTCTGAGAAAAAATGTAACCTTTCTAAAGATCCTGCCTCTATATTTTGTAACACGTTAGCGCTTTTAAAAAAAACGATCCCTACGGCCCTGTCTGTCCTATTTTCAGAGCGCTAAAATGTTACTAAGATTGTAGTTTGAAAACAATAAAATGAAACGGTTAAAAGGAGGAAGATATGTTTGAGATTACGGAAAAGGCAAGCGAGAAGATTAAAGAACTCTTAAAAGACAAGGAAGAAATTCCGGGAATACGAATTGTACTGTCTCAGGGCGGGTGATCCGGCCCCTCGCTGGGCATGGCTCTGGATGAGCCAAGAGACAAGGATGAAGTATTCGATGACAGGGATATCACATATATGATTGAGAAGGGATTGTATGAAATGATAAAACCCGTAAAGGTGGATTATGTTAACTCCTATATGGGTGCAGGATTTGACATTTCTTCAAGCATGTCTGCGGGCGCTTCGTGCGGGAGTTCCTGTAGTTGTTAAAGTGAGCAGTCCATTTATTTCGATTTAAAAAACCATATCATTCCCCGCAATACGGGATTTTCGATGGGCATGTCGAAGATCGCGTATTGCGGGGGTCAGAGCCAATCGACTCTGCCTTTCATACGCACAAGTGCCTAAAGTGAACTAAAGTGCCTAAAATGCCTAAAGTTAATGAATTCTGCTATTTTAGATAAATAGATTACTCTATGATACCAATTAGCCAGCAATAGAGGGCAAACCCCTGAGGCGTTGTTTTTAAAATAGCACGCCGAAGGCGTACCACAACTTTAGGCACTTTACACTTTAGGCATTTTAGGCATTTTTTTCTTTATAGTGCTTTAGCCCCTTCCAGGGGCAGATCAAGGTCACGTCCTTTAGGTGTGGATTCTTCACTGAAAAGGATACCCTGAAAAACTGAATATTGACGGCTAAAGAAATCTTGCAAGCACCATCCTCTTTTAGTAAAGGGGATGGTGCTTTTTTTCGGGTTTTAGTTTATGGGGCCAGGTTAAAATATTGATTTGTTGAACCAAAATCTGCTATTAGCCTGTCATCAACGGAAAGATTCTATCGGAGCATTAGAAGGCACCCAACTGGCAGGAATAGATTTTAACTCCTAAGGTTTCACAGGCCGAGGAGACCTCCATCCTTGCCATCCTCATCTTTTTGGCAATATCCCATATAGCCGCGCAGGAAAGTCTTCCGTCCGTCAGGGAATCGTGTATTGTCTCTTGCAGGTCCTGCGAGACGGTTTCTGCCGGCTTAACAATTTTCTTATCAGGACGATAGCCGTGAAGCCCCAACTGGCATTTGACAATACGTATCTCAAGTGAATCTATGGTAAATCCCACCTCTGCCGGGGGCACATTTTGATATCGCGCAATTTTGTGGGCCGCGGCGCACGATATTTCTCCCTTTGAGGCATTTTGCTTCACAGCCTCGGCGATTTCCGGACGTACCTGACGGTCAGGTTGGTGCTTCTTGGCATAATGGCCCCTGTCTTCATGTGTCATATTATCTCCTCCGTACATGTCATTATATGATTCTTTAATTCGCGATCTTCCCGGATCAAATATATAGTTCATCACAAAATATTTCAAGCTTGGAAAATGAAGGCTGTACTGGTAAGATTCTGGAAAGCCACAAATCATCAACAAAAAGTGGTCATAGAAAGTTTATATCGAATGGGTTATACAATAAGTTTCTAAAGGAGAACAGTTATGATCAAAGATAGTGTGAAAGAGATTTTAGAAGAACTGACGGAGGGTGTTGAGCTTGTTGGAGCCGCCAAGACAAGGACACCTGAGGAGATTCTTGAGAGCGTTGAGGCGGGTCTAAAGATAGTCGGGGAAAATTATGTTCAAGAGGCTGAAAAGGCATTCGAGGTAGTAGGTGAAAAGGCAAAATGGCATATGATAGGTCACTTGCAGTCTAATAAGGCAAAAAAGGCAGTCAAGATCTTCGATATGATTGAGACTGTGGACTCCATCAAGCTTGCCAGGGCGATTGACAGGGCATGTGCTAATATCGGAAAGGTCATGCTGGTGCTCATTGAGATAAACAGCGGTGAAGAACCGCAAAAGGCGGGCGTGTTGCCTGAAGATGCCATATCGTTAATCAAGGAAATTTCGGAGCTGGAAAATGTTCAGATCATGGGCCTTATGACCATGGGGCCTTTTGCCGGGGACCCTGAAGATGCCCGGCCCTATTTCCAGAAGACAAAAAAACTATTTGATGAAATAAAGGATATGAATCTGCCTGGTGTTGAGATGAGGTATCTCTCCATGGGCATGTCCAATTCATACAGGGTGGCCCTGGAAGAAGGGGCCAATATGGTCAGAATCGGGACGAAGTTATTCGGGGAACGGGAATATGATTGACGATTGACGGTTGACGATTGAAAAATGACGAATTATGCAGCCAAAGAGATAAAGCGCCTCATGGGTAAGGCGATTTACACCCTTGATATGATCCGGGATGGTGATCACGTGTTGGTTGCCGTCTCGGGCGGCTGGGACAGTATGGTCCTTCTCTGGTTCTTGAGAGAACGGATTAAACGCATACCAATTGAATACAGGATTACGGCAGTGCATGTGGATCCCGGTTTCGGGGCCAATACAGCAGGCCGGATGGAAACCTTCTTTTCAGACCACGGTTTTGAGTGCAGGATTATTCAAAGCGATATAGGTCCTAAGGCACATGGGCCGGATAACAGCGAAAACCCGTGCTTTTTATGCTCCCGTCTTAGAAGAAAATTGCTTTTTGAGATGACCGCGGAACTCGGCTGCAACAGGCTCGCCTTTGGACACCACAAGGACGACCTGATCGAAACCTTTTTCCTGAATGTCTTCTACGGGGCTTCCATCAGCACCATGCTTCCGGTCCAGGAGTTTTTTAAAGGGGAGTTGACTGTTATCCGGCCTTTGTACTTAGTTGATGAGGGTCTTATAAAGCGATACGCCATGAGTATGGATTGGCCTGAGATTGATCTGGGTTGCCCGACCGCCGGGTCTTCAAAACGGGAAGAGATAAAGAACATGCTCAAGCAATTCTACATGTCAAACAAAAAGATAAAGGGAAATATCTTTCATGCCCTCAAAAACGTGAACCCGGACTATCTATTGTGAAAAAGGAATTCTTAAACCGCCTTGTGGGGCTTCCCATGTATTATGCCGGCCAATTTCTCCTGGCCTTCTCCGTAGGTTTGTTAAGATAATCTACATCCTGATTAACTGATATACGTATGTGCCATGGGTTACCAATAGAATTGGAAGATTACGCAGTATTTATTATACCGAGTTTTTCATAAATTTCAGGCAGCCTCTTTTTTGCCTCTGCAATAACATCGAAATATTTATGATTTCCATGAGAATCCATTGATACTGTGAGTGGACCGAACTCTTTTACCCTGAACTGGTAGAGTGCCTCGGGGTGAAGATGTTCCCAGTAGACGGCTTCCACTTCTTCTATCTGCTGTGTTTCCAGCGCTGCTGCTCCTCCTACGATGGACATGTATACTGCGCCATATCTTTTCATGGCCTCGAGGCTCCTTTTATAGAGCCCTGACTTGCCAATAATAACCCTGACGCCGTATTTTTCGATAAGCTGGGGTGAAAATCTATCCATACGTACGCTGGTGGTTGTTCCCACACAAACAGGTTCCCACCTGTTGCCGACTTTTCTTAAACTCGGAGCAGTATGTATACAAGGCATATCCTGTAGGCTTACAGGGGGATCATGGCGCTGGTCGAACATATATATCTGCGTAAGATCTCTGAGACCGAACAGGGTGCCGTTAAATTGAACAATATCTCCAACCTTAAGTTGCCTGATAACGTCTTCTGAAAAGGGAGTTTGCAAATGATAGTTTGCCACTTTAATTTTCCTCTCTATTATTAATGCCCATATTCCACTCGTCCATCCGGATAAATTTTCGCTTTTGCTCTTCGGGCGGGCCAGCATTGAGTGTTTACGGCCACCGGATTTTGAGTGATATGCGTGTAAGCCGCTTCTATATGGACCGCCAGAGTGGAGATATCCCCGCCCAGACCCATGGGACCCATCCCTGTTGCGTTTATCGCTTCTTCCAGTTCTTTCTCCATTTCAGCGTATAACGGATCATGATTACGCTGTCCTACCGGCCTTGCCAATGCCTCTTTGGCGAGACGACATACCAGATCCGCCGTTCCCCCAATCCCCACACCGATCACTCCGGGCGGACATGGGTTGCCCCCGGCTTCCAGTACTGTGTCCACGACAAACTTCTTAAGAGCGCTCACGCCGTCAGCAGGGATAAACATCTTCATTGAACTCATATTTTCTGAGCCGGATCCTTTGGGTATCATCAGGATATCCAGATAATCTATCCCCTTGACAAAGTCAAAGTAAGTAACTGGAAGCCCCTCGCCGACCGAAGTCTGAGGATTTATTCTTGTCACAGGGTGTGTGGAACTGCCACGGAAAGGAAACTCAACAGTTGCCCTTTTCGCTCCTTCATATATCCTGTCTTTGATCTCAGCGCCATCCCAGTGAAAAGCTGTTCCGAATTTGATCATATAAATTGGCAAACCGGTATCCTGGCATATCAGTGTCTTTTTTTGATCGGCTATTTCCACGTTTTTGAGCATAGTTCTGAGAATTTCTTTGCCCGTGGGACTGGTTTCTTTTTCTTCAGCGCTCTTTAATGCCACACGGACATCAGGCGGAAGATCACAGAGGGCTCTAATGTAAAGCTCTTTTGCCACCTCCTCAATAATCATATAATCAAAATTTCTCATGGTAAACAATCCTGCCTTTCACAGCGCATTAAGAAAATTCTGCCTCGATCATAAGTTCGCATATAAAGCCGGGGCAGGAAAACGATAGTATCAATAATTATGCCTGTATTACTGCTGCATGCCCCATCTTTGTACTGTTTTGGACTCTATTTTACGGAACACGAGATTATCTACTCCAAAACCGATTATAATGACGGTAAACAGTCCGGCAAAGACATAGGCAATCTCGAGTTCATTTTTGTTTTCATATATGAACCAGCCAAGGCCACCGCAACCGGAACTAACACCGAATACCAATTCAGCGGCGATCAAGGTACGCCAGGCAAAAGCCCAGGAGACCTTAAGCCCTGTCAGGATACTCGGAAAGGCCGCCGGTATAAGAATCTTAAACACATAGCGCAAACCGGACAGGCCATAATTGCGTCCGACCATGCGCAATGTCTGGCTTACTCCTGTAAACCCTGAATGGGTATTAAGCGATAACGGCCAGACTACGGCATGGATCAAGACAAAGACCATGCTTTTATCACCAAGGCCGAACCAGAGAAGGGCAAGTGGCAAAAGGGCGATAGCAGGTAAAGGATTAAACATGGCAGTTAATGTTTCAAGGAGATCTGAACCGAAGCGCGTAGTAATAGCCAGGATGGTCAGAATTGCTGATGCCAGTATTCCGGCCGTGTAACCCAACAATAGGACTCGTATTGAGACCCATATTTTCAGGAGTAAACCACCATGAACGAAGGCATCCCAGTGCGCAACTACGGTAGTGGTAAAGGTTGGAAACATAAGGGGATTACCGGCGTTCACTGCATAAACCTGCCATATAGTGAAAAGAATAAACAGAATAAATAACTTGCGCACGGCATTTATGTCCCTTATTCTTTCCCACAGACTAAGGGTTTGGAATATTTCGCCTATTTTGCTTGTATCTAATATTTCCCTTGTAAATTCAGGTCGCAATGACGGCGAAGTCTTTTTCCGGGTATCCACATTTTTGCTGTTATCCATAAATTAGGACCCTTTTGTGCTTATGGTTTCTTCTTCAACGGCATCGCTGAAGAGCATATCGCGAATTTTGCCAAGAAGTTCTTTAAACTCATTCTGCCCCTGATTATCATATCCTAATGTGCCAGCATTAAACTCGGCCTTAACCTGCCCGGGATGAGGTGATAGTAACAAAATGCGTGTGCCGATTATTATCGCTTCTTCAATGGAATGTGTTACGAAGAGCAGGGTGAACCCGCTTTTTTCCCCGAGTTGAAGGAGTTCTTCCTGCATTTTTCTGCGGGTCAGGGCATCAAGGGCAGCAAACGGCTCATCTAACAGAAGAATGTCCGGCTCCATGGCCATGGCGCGGGCAATTGCCACGCGCTGTTTCATACCACCGGATAGCATGTGTGGATATGTATAGGCAAAGTCAGTTAAATTTACCATTTCAATATAAGCCATTGTTCTTTCTTCGGCAGCCTTTTTTGATAATTTGCCGCTTGTTGTCAAGGCGAACATTACGTTCGCCTTGACTGTTTTCCAGGGCAGCAATTGATCAAATTCCTGAAACACCATAACGCGGCCAGAGTCAGGTTTTGTGACAACATCACCCTTGAGGGTTATTTTGCCCTCAACTGGTTTCAGGTAACCGCCAACAGCCTTGAGCAAGGTCGATTTCCCGCATCCTGACGGTCCCAACAAAACAAACCGCTCTGCATCAAAGACCTTAAAACCTACCTTATAAGTCGCGGTAACCAGATGCTCTTTGGTCTTATACTGTAGTGTAACACCTTCGACATTAAGTAGTGGCTCTTGTGAATAATTCTCGGCTGTCAACGGCTTCTGGTATGTTTGAGGCATTATCAGCTCCCTGACTTGTCATGGATTTCCTTGAAATACATATCCTTCCAGGTTTTTGGTTTAATCTTGATTGCGCCAATTTCATGTAGAAAATCGGCAAACTTCATAGTGTTTCGCGGAGTTGTGGTGAATTCTACAGACGGGTCGGTAATTATCTTATAGACAGTTTCCACAGGAAGCTTGGATTTTGTGGCCTTGACATATAGTTCGGCCGCCGCGCGTTTATCTTTATTAATTATTGCTATCGCCTCTTCAAGGGCTGCAAGGACAGCGGCATATGTCTTAGGATTCTTTTTATGAAATTTGCTATTGGTATAGATGTTAATGAATGTGTGAGGCCCGTCGAGAACATCGTAGGAGCTAAATACTCTATGTACCCGGGGATCGTCAAGTTCCTGGTACTGATATGGCGGACTTGTTAGATGGCAATCGACTTGACCTCTTCCTGAAAGCATCGATGCCATGGCGTCAGGATGTTTCATTGATACTGTAAGGTGATCGAGCTTGGTATAGTTATTTTTTCCCCAAACTTTTGAGGCTGCCATCTGCAGGACAACTGCCTGAATAGATACCTTCACGGCTACCAGGGCAATACGATTTTTCTTGCTCAAGTCTTTGATGGATTTGACAGCAGGATTTATGGTATTAAGAAAAAGAGGCATTGACTCAAGGGCAGCTACGCCTTTTATATCATAAATTCCTTTTGATTTTGCCCATATCTTGATCAATGGACCCATTCCACCTGCAGCAAAATCCAGATTGCCTGAAAGCAGTGCGTCATTCATCATTGCACCGCCACTGAATTTGGCCCGCGTGACCTCAATATCGCCAAGACCGGCGGCCCTGGCATGTTTCTCAACAAGCTTGTATTCCACCATTGCTATCAAAGGCAGATAGGCTAATCCGAATTGCCTCGCCAAACGCACTTTCTTCACTTCAGCAAGCGCCGATGAAGAAGTAAAGCAAATTACCAGCAATGCAATAATAATCCAAGCAACAAAGCTATTCTTTTTTACCTTTAGGCTTTTCATTGTATCCTCCTTTTAGGTTCAGACAAAATCAAAATATTATACGGTTTTTTTTAAGACGAATAGTTGTTTCTTAAATTTTAATACTCACCCCCTTTCAGTGATATTCGCTTTGAAAGATTGAAGTAGTAGTTCCTGATCTATTTTTTATCAATATTTCAGATGCATCCCTGCACACAAAAGAAAGTCTAATGTCACTTTTATGCACTTATATACAATTTGGTGAGGACGAATTCCCTGTGGCCAAGGGCCTCGGCCGATGTCAAGCGGCCATTACAGGTCCGGATAATCATATCCATCAATTTGTCTCCTGCCTCATCTAATGTTATCTCTCCCCTCAAGATAGCCGAAACGTCCAGGTCAATATGCTCGCTCATTGTCTGGCATGTCTGAGGATTGGCTGATAGCTTGATAACCGGCAAAATAGGATTGCCGATAATGTTACCCTGGCCTGTGGGGAATAGATGTACTACCGCACCGGATGCGGCCCAGAGTGTTACTGCCTCGGCAGCAGCAGATGATGTATCCATGTACCATAATCCTTTACCCGTAGGGGCCTCGGCCGGTTTAAGCACACCCACATAACGAGCCTTTTTCCCGATCTTCTGGAGATTGCCAAATGCTTTCTCTTCGATGGTAGTCAGCCCACCCCTGATATTTCCCTTGGTCGGCTGTGACCCCGATAAATCGTCAGTCTTGTTTTTGAGGATGATATCGTTGTATGCGTTAAATACCCTTATGAATTCTTCGCCGATTTCGGGTGTGGCGGCTCGCTCCTTGCACAACTGCTCCGCACCCATAATTTCAGAGGTCTCCCCGAAGCAGGTCGTCGCCCCCATTTCAACGAGTTTGTCAAACACATTGCCCACAGTCGGGTTTGATGCAAGACCCGATGTTGTGTCGGATTCCCCGCATTTTGTTGAAACGTAAAGTTCGTCTAAGGAACATTCGGTCTTTTGAAGCTCGGAGGCCAAGTGTACGAACTCCTTGGCTTTCCGGCTTGCTTTATCAACGGTCCCAATATCACCGGTACGTTCAATAGAAAATCCGGCTACAGGCTTGCCCGTTTTGGCAATACCTTCAACGATCCTGTTGGTCCATTCGGGTTCGATACCGATTACGACTACAGCGGCTACGTTTGGGTTTGAACCAGTGCCGATCATAGTCCGGAAAAATAGCTCAAGGTCTTCACCAAACTGAAGACGGCCATAGGCGTGGGGAATTGCCATACAGCCTTTAATGTTATTGGCAACCGACTCGCAAGCGGCGTTTGACAGGTCGTCTAAGGGAAGAATGAGCACATGATTGCGAATTCCGACACGGTCATTTTCCCGACGGTAGGCATTAAATTTTCGATCATTCATCTTTACCATCTCCTTGTCTTGAGATTGTGAATGTGAACATGTTCACCCTTTTTGATTTCATTTACGACTTTTCCAATGTCATGGCCATACTTAAGGACGGCATTCTCCATTTTATGACCCTTTAAGGCAATTTTATGGCCCAGGGGAATATCTTGAAGGGCTTTCATTTCAATGTTCTCTTGAGTATCCATGTATAGTCCCTTTGCTAATTCGCCTTCCTTGATATCGACGGTGGCGACACCGACAGTGTCAGTCTTTTCGTGAATCAAAAATTGAATCATTTTATTTCCTCCATTCTTTTTGTGTTGAAAACCCTGCAATTATACCGATTCGGCAAGGCAGTATAAATTACTTATTCAATAGATAATGCAATGTGTGTGCCGAGAAGTGATTTTCTCTTAAGGCTTTGGTTTTTCAGTGATATTTGCAAATACTCCAGCCTGGAATCGGTATTTTGCGCCTAATATTGGGCACCATGCCTAATATTGGGCTTGATTTTGGGCCTAAAAGTGGTATTATGAAAATAAAAATTCAATAATCGGTGCAGGCGATCCTGGAAAATTTGGAGCAGGCACCATCACTTCTAACCGTATCAAAAAAGATCAAATATGCACTGGGATCCTACAACACGATATCAAATCCTTCTTGAAATCAACAACGCCGTTATCACACGGACGACCAGGGAAGAACTTTTCCAGGCCCTGGCCACTGAACTCAGGAAGCGTTTTCCCCATGATCGCCTCAGCATCAACCTTTATGATGCCGAGTCCCAATCGCTGAGTTATTTTACCACTGCCGACGGAATTGAACCTGAAGGTATTTCCTGTAAAGATAGCCGTCCTTTAGACAGGGCCGCAATTGCTCAAATGGTTATACAATCAGGCCAGCCAGTTATTATTGATGACTTGAGGCGTTACACTGACCATTTTTCTATTGTGGCAATGGTAAATGCCGGACTTACAGCGACAATGGCATTTCCGTTGATCATTCGGAACCGTATATTGGGAAGCATCCATTTTTCCTTCAAACAAGCGCCAGATTATATATCCGAATTAATAGAAGTACTTACATATGTTTCGAAGCAGGTGGCCATCGCAGTGGACAACATGCTTGCATACACCGAATTAAAGAGTATAAATGCGGAACTTGTTCGCCAGAAACGATATCTCATGGCTGATGCTTACGAGAGCTATCAACAGGATTATTTTTTTTACGTTTCCCGGCCCATGATAGAAATAATGAGCCTGATCAAACAGGTAGCCGACACAGATGCCTCGGTGCTGATTACCGGTGGGACCGGGACGGGGAAGGATCATATTGCGCGATACATTCACAGCCTGAGTTCTCGCAGGGACAATCTCTTCGTAAAAATCAACTGCCCTGCACTTTCCCCCTCTCTTTTTGAAAGCGAGCTTTTCGGGCATGCAAGAGGCGCTTTCACTGGGGCCCATTCCAGGAGGGTTGGGCGATTCGAACTGGCAAATGATGGTACGGTCTTTTTGGATGAAGTAGCTGAATTGAATTCTACTCTTCAGGCAAAATTGCTTCAAGTTTTACAAGACCGCCAGTTTGAGCGGGTTGGAGAAAGCCGGCCAATCAGGGTCAATTTCAGGGCCATTTCCGCCACCAATAAAGATCTTGAGAAACGCATCCAGACCGGTCAATTCCGTCAGGATCTTTACTATCGTCTAAATACCGTAAACATCCATGTCCCGGCACTAAGAGACCGAACTGAGGACATCCCCCTTTTGGTGGAAAAGCTGACCGAACTTGAGGCCAAAAAACACAACCGGCCTGCACCGGTGTATACTGAGAAGGCCCTTGAAAATTTGTGTCAGTATCATTGGCCGGGAAACGTGCGGGAATTGAAAAACCTGGTCAAACGAATGGTCATTCTCCGGCCAGGAGAGCTGATTACCGATATGAGCATTAGCCAGTTCAGTAATGCTATCCTGGAGCCTGAATCGACCGAGAGACTGAACACATTAGCTGAAGTTGCCATCCGGCACATCGAGCAGGCATTAATCAAATGCCATGGTGTTGTAGGCGGCCAAAAGGGTGCGGCCCGGCTTTTAGGCCTGCCTCGCTCCACACTCCAATACCGTTTGAAAAAGTATAATCTTGACCCAAAGAATTATACGTAAACGCAGAATGGCGCTGTTAAACCGCTCCTGCAGGAGATTGGCAATAATATTCCTGAATTATAATTACAATATAGCTGATATCAGGCAACGAAGATGGCCATTACTAAGGAAAGAGAAATAATTGAGAGAAGCGTAGACACAAGGATAGTTGCCGCGGCCAGATCCACATCGCTTTGAAGCTGCGAAGAAAGGATGTAGGCTGCTGTGGAAGTGGGAAGGGCAAAGTAGATCATGCCGACCTTAAACGGGTTTGGCGCAACACCATATGCACACAAGAAGAAATAACCAGTAGCTGGCAAGAGCAAAAGTTTGAACAGGTTCGCGACCATCGACATTTTCAGGTGCCCCTTGAGCTGGGCAAGGTTTAGTGATCCGCCGATCGAGATGAGCGCCATTGGTAAGGTGACCATGGACAACAGACGGAAGGTATTGTCTGCGAATCGGGGAAATGGCAGCCGGAGCTTTGAATAAAGGATACCTGCAAAACACGCAAGGATCAGGGGATTGGAAAGTGTGGCTCTTACAACAAGGCCAAGCTTTTTTTGAGTATTATAATCTCTGCCTGAATACCAGATCAGGGTGGAAACTGCCAGGAAATTTATTAATGGGATCGCAACGCCTATCATTACTGCGAATTCCCTCACGGATTCATCTCCCAGAGCGATAAGGATTACTGCCATTCCAACGTAGGAATTGAAACGGTAACAGCACTGGGAAAATGAACCTACCTTAAAGTCTGCAACTTTTGCAATCTTGACGAAAAAAAGGCTGGCTGCGTAGATGACAAATACAGCCGATAAAACAGCCAGGATCAATTTCCAGTCTATCGGTGTCGGCGACGCGGGCGCGCCAATTTTCCAAAAAAGCATTGCCGGAAAAAATATAAAATATATGAGTTTATCCGAAGTACTAAGGAAATTATCGTTGGTGAGTTGAAACCGCTTTAAAAAACTTCCCAGAGCGATAAGAAGAAATACGGGAAAAATACTGTTAATAATGAGTGACATCGTTATGCCTCAGTAAGTTCTTGAAATGATCCCATCAAAGGAGTGAGCATCTTGGCCTCTGGCTCGTTGGGGACCCAAGAAAAGGGTTGATGATCCTGCCTCGTCCAATAAAACGATCTACACTGAGATCACTTTTTAAATTGTCAATTATTTATACTGGTTCACGCCTGATTTGCCAATGTCTTTTTTTGTTTTAAGGCGCAAGGACCAGGATTGAATTGAAACTCTTGATTAATTCTTTGCCCTGTACGCTTTTTCAGGATATAATAATATTTTGTTTAATTGGAATTGGAAATTTAAGTTCTTTGGGCGTGGTCGAAGACAAATGGATCTGCCTGCAAGAAAGTGACTAAAGTGAACTAAAGTGCGCTTAAGTGCCTAAATTCCGTCCTCCCCGTCCCAAGACCGCGACGGAATCGGGAAGTGCGACTCGTTAGTATGTTTGTTATAGCCAATATCTCGTTCAAGACTTAGCTTTAGAGGTGTATAGTGGTGGTTAACGGTCTGGGCCAGGGTTGTTGTAGTACCGAAGGTACATTCCTCAATCCAGCTAAAGGCGGGACTTACTTTAGTCCATTCAAACTTTAGTTCACTTACACTCATAAAGAGTCACATCGTCGAATAGGGTTTAATTTAAATCAGAAGGAGTATTAATGATAAAGGCAGCGCGGATAATAGGCATTGTTTTTATTTTGGGTTCATTCATTCCATTGGGTATTGGCGCATACTGCTATAAAAGCACCAGCAATTTTCTCAAGACGGCCGTCAGTACTGAAGGTACGGTACTTGAAATGAATGAACGAAAGTCCAGCGACGGATCAATACATTATTATCCGGTCTATTCATTTGTAGATGTGTATGGCACAGAACACAAGATATATTGCAAGTCGGGTCACTATCCTCCGCGATATGAAATAGGCGATCCAATCTCAATCTTTTATAACCCTCAAAGCCCGGAAGAGATAAAGTATGATTCTTTTGTGTCCCTCTGGATGGGAACACTCATCGCCGGTATATTAGGGTTCTTCCCATTTTCCTTCGGGGTACTTGTGTTTTTCGTGGCCCCCATCATAATTCGCAATGTCTCAAAGACAACGCATACGGAACAACCTGCTTCAGAGGGATATAGTCGTCGCCATATTGCGAGTGGAACGGGCGACAGGGATGCCCGTATGTGGAGTATGTTTTGCCATCTGACGGCCCTTTCTGCGTTTATAGGGATTCCTTTCGGCAATATCATAGGCCCCTTAGTTATCTGGCTAATCAAGAGAGATGACTTTCAAATGGTAGACGAGCATGGCAAGGAATCCCTGAATTTCCAGATTTCCATGTCAATATACACGATTGTTTCATTCTTTTTGTGTTTTGCTCTTATTGGTTTTTTGTTGCTGCCCGTTGTCCTGCTGTTTAATCTTATTCTGGTCGTCATTGCTTCTGTAAAGGCAAACAGCGGTGACACGTATCTTTATCCATTGACTATAAAATTTATAAAATAATGACTACACACGTAGTCAGGCTGAAGCTGTTTAGACTGAAGGCTGAAAGGCCCGCCCTGTCGCGACTCGGTGATACCTTAAAGTGTAGGCTAATCTTCATAATGATGATAGTTTATTGGCAATTCAGTAAGGTTCATCGGTCTGGGCCAGGGGTCCGAAAAGCACAATTAAGGCGCTGTGGTCGAGAAACAGTAGATTCTCTCGCCAAACATGACTTCAAAATGTACGGTATTCCCGTTTTCCCTAACAGTCTTCAGTCTTCAGCCTAAACACCTGGTTACGAGTAATTTATTTATATAAAATAGCAGAATTCATTAACTTTAGGCATTTTAGGCACTTTAGATCACTTTAGGCACTTGTGCGTATCAGTGTTGAGTTCGTACTTGCCTGCTGCAGGGGCTATCGTTTGCCAGAGACGACGCGCAGGGCGCATCTCATGGCAAGCAGCAATAAGCAGGCAGAGGTGAGCAGATAAAATGTATGAACAGCTATGTATTTTTTTTACCGCCCTTACGTTTTTTACCCGGATTCCCCATCCGAAATGGATCACATATTCAGAGGATCGTCTTAATAGATCAGCAATGTATTTTCCGCTGATTGGTTGGATTGTTGGGGCTATAACCGCACTTGTTTTCTGGTTGGGGTTTCTGATTTTCCCTATGTCGGTTGCGTTACTACTCAGCATGGTAGTTTCGCTTTTCCTCACAGGGGCCTTTCATGAAGATGGATGGGCAGACGTTTGTGATGGATTTGGAGGTGGATGGAACAAGCAGGAAATTTTAAGAATCATGAAAGATTCGAGAATAGGAGTCTACGGAACGATTGGTCTTATTGTTTTGTTGGGACTGAAATTTGTCGCGCTTTATGAAATGAAGATGCAACTTGTTCCCTGGGCCCTGATTTCAGGGCATAGCATGAGTCGGTTCGTTTCCACGACTTTCCTGCATACACATTCATATGTTCAGGACAACGAAGTAAGTAAGGCAAAACCGCTTGCTACCCGTATCTCGTGGCAAGGATTGGCGGTAGCAGCTTTCTTTGGGATAATGCCTGTCTTATTATTGGGAGATGTAATTTATTTTTTAGTTATTATCCCTCTCGTGATTTGCAAATGGGGCATGGGTAAATACTTTGTGAAATGGATTGGAGGATATACCGGAGACTGCCTTGGCGCGGCTCAACAGGTTTCGGAAGTAATATTTTATTTGTTCATCATTTTAGTCTCTTGAACGCGAGGGTATAGGCTCTATGAAGAAATCCAATAACAAATCGAAAAAGCCGAAACCCTTGAAGGTGCTTATCCTTCCGGTTGGTGAATCATTTTCCAGGCTCTGGCACCATGACGGCCTGTGGAGACCGGTTGGAATATGACGGCCTTTATTCGTCCGCAAACAAGTGTCTTGGCCAGAAAGCCATAGGAAGGGCCTAATGAAAAAAAGTAAAATCATATTACTCGCCATGTTTATTATATGTATGGCACTAGGACCGTTTACATCGCAGCCTGTGCATGGGGCGGAGGAGGTTGCTTTTTCCGCAACACTAACGGATTTCCTGGGAGATGTATCTGTTCAAAAGCCTGAAGAGGAAGTATGGTTGCCTGTTGAGAAAAATATGCCACTGGAAGAAGGTGATCTGCTAAGAACCGGCTCCGGCGCTTTTGCAGAGATTCTCATTGATGATGGATCTTTGCTAAAAGTAGAAGAAAATACAGAAATCGCCCTTGACGAGTTATCCGCTGATTCCGAGACAAAGAGGATTGAATCCACGATATTTCTTAAGATTGGCAGATTACTATCCAATATAGTTAGATTCACATACCCCGGATCGAGATTTGATATTGAGACACCCACTATGGTCGCTGGCGTGAGGGGAACGGAGTTTGTCGTGGAGACGGCGGATTCTGAAAAAACGGATGTGGGTGTGTTTGAAGGCGAAGTTGCCGTTACAGGGTTCGATGAGCAAGGGGAGCTGGCGGGTGAGTCTGGAGTTGTTTTAAGAAAAGGGCACCAGACTTCGGTTCTAATAAACAGGCGCCCGCTAAGGCCGGTCGCCCTTAAAAGGGGAATGCTGCTTCACCGGAATAAGGTGGCACTTTTGAAAATCAAGGCCGCCAAAAGGCGTCTTAATCTACAAAAGATAATCGGTAAACGGTCACTGGTTCATGGGCAGGTCCTCAAGAAATGGCATAAATTCAAACTGCAACATCCAAAGATGATCTTAAAACCCCAAAAGAAGATAAAAAAAATGCCTCGGCATCGCAGAAGGCCTGGACGCAGAAGATAAGCAGATTCCTGTAAGGGTTCAGCTTCCGGCCGGATTGTATTATCCATGATCGAGTTTTTTCAGAAAGCTGAAGTGTTACAAAGGAGCAGGTAGTATGAAGGTGTTGGTAGTAGATAATGATCAGATTGTTTTGCGTTTTATGACCGAAATACTCACAAAAGAGGGACACGAGGTCATAACAGCTAAAGACGGTCTTTTTGCTATGGATATTTTGGAGGACTACACGCCTGATGTGATATTTATTGATCTAATCATGCCGAATATCAGCGGAAAAACTCTGTGTAAAATCATTCGGAGAACAGAGAAGCTAAAAGAAACCTATATTGTTATTCTTTCCGCTATTGCTGCCGAAGAAGAGGCGGATATCGTGGAAATGGATGCTGACAGATGTATAGCCAAGGGGCCGTTGAATGAAATGGCTCAAAACATTTTTGCCGCCCTTGATCAAGTTCGCCTTGCAACTCCAAAACGCCTGTTTGCCGACTTGGCGGAAATCAAGGATATGCGTCCACGGGAAATTACCAAGGAGTTGCTCTCCTTAAAAAGACATTTGGAAATCATTCGGGAGAAAATGTCCGACGGGATCTTTGAAATAACCGCCGAGGGGAGAATCGTTTATGCTAACCCCTCCGCCCTTTCCCTTGTAAATATACCTGAGGAGAAATTGCTGGCTTCAAAATTTGTCGAGCTCTTTACTGGAGATGACTACCAGCGGATAGGTGGGCTTCTGGCCGCAATGAACGGCAAGCCGGAAAAAATAACCTATGAATCACCGCTGAATTTGAAAGGGCATGAAGTTACGCTTAATGTTATACCTGTTGGTGGGGACATGTGTTCAGAGATTGTAATTCTAAATGATGTGACCGAGCGGAAACGATCAGAGAAAGCGCTGAGAAAGGCTCATGATGAACTGGAAAAAAGGGTAAGGGAAAGAACACTGAAACTGGCAAAAATGAATGATGATTTGAAGAGAGAAATAGAGGACCGCAAGCAGGCGGAAGAGGCGCTTAGGATGAGCGAAGAGCGCTATAGGGCTATTGTCGAAGATCAGACGGAAATGATTTGTCGTTTTCTGCCCGATGGAACACTTTCCTTTGTTAATGAGGCTTACTGCCGGTATTTTGGTAAGAAACCGGAAGACCTGATCGGTCACAGCTTTATGCCGCTTATTTCAGAGGAGGACCGTGAAGCAGTGGAAAGGAAGATCGCTTCATTTAGCAGGGAAAATCCTGTCGCGACTTATGAACACCGTGTTATAGCACCAGATGGGGAGATACGATGGCATCAGCGAACCGACAGGGGGATATTAGACGGAAAAGGGCACATTATTGAATTTCAGTCGGTAAGGAGGGATATCACACAGCTCAAACAGGTGGAAGACCAAATCAAGAGTTCCCTCGAAGAAAAGGAAGTTCTCCTGAGAGAGATTCATCACAGGGTAAAAAATAACCTCCAGCTTATCTCCAGCTTGCTCGATTTGAGCTGTATGAGAACAACAAATCAAGAAACAGTCTATTTTTGCAAGGATATGAGCGCTAAAATTAACGCGATGTCCCTTATCCACGCGCAACTCTATCGAAGTGAACGATTGGATTTAATAGATATGGGTAGGCATATCAAAGATCTGGTTGTCAGTCTTTCTCGACTTTATGCCGGTAAGGAAGCGTCTATTAGCCCAATTATTGAACCCAGCAACGTTTATCTTTCTGTAACGCAGGCGATCCCGTGTGCCCTTGCCCTGAATGAGTTGATATCCAATGCCTTCAAACACGCCTTTAAAGAGGGAAAAGCGGGAACGATTGAGGTTTTTTTGTCACAGCCTTCAGATGATACCGTTTCTGTTAAGGTCAAGGATAACGGTATTGGCATTCCGGAAGAATTTGATATAGATAAAATTGACACCCTGGGTTTGAGGTTAGTGAGGAACCTGGTCCTGAAACAGCTTGGTGGAAAATTAAAAATTGAGCGAAACAACGGAACAGAGATCTTTATCGAATTTAAAATTTTAAAAGAGCAGCCAAGACATGCCTAAAATAATGGTCGTTGATGATGAGGCTATCATTGCCATGCAATTAGAGGAACTCATCACGGCAATGGGATACGAGGTTGTGGGAATAGCGTCTTCCGGTGAAGAGGCGGTTAGGATGTCCGAAGACCTCAAACCGGATTTAATCCTGATGGACATTGTTATGCCTGGAGAGTCGGACGGTATTGCTGCAGCTAAAAAAATTAAGGAAAAATTAGATGTTTCTATTATATTTCTGACCGGTTATTCGGAAAGTCAACTCATAGAAAGAGCAAAGCATGTGGAACCCTTTGGGTATATTGTAAAGCCATTTCAAGAGGGGCAAATTAGGGCGGCTATTGAGATTTCCCTGTATAAAAAGGTTATGGAGGAGGAGCTTAGAAAAGCTCACGATGAGCTGGAGACACGGGTTGAAGAGCGTACCTCTGAATTGCTGGTGCTCAATGAAAAATTGAGACAGGAAATAGAAGACCGAAAGCAGGCCGAGGAGGCGCTGAGAGAAAGAGAGAAAGAATTAAAGATCAAAAAAATCAGTCTTGAAGAAACAAATACCGCATTAAAAGTCATACTGAAAAGAAGGGAAGAAGATAAAATGGAGCTTGAAGAAAAGATTTTATTCAATATGAAGGAACTGGTCCTTCCCTTTCTGGAAAGGGTTAAAAAGAGTCGATTGGATCCTAAACAATTGGCCTATATAGATATCCTCGAATCAAACCTGAATGATATTATTTCGCCGCTTTTACAGAGGTTGGCTTCTAAATATCTGGGCCTTACTCCCGCAGAAATTCAAATAGCAAATCTCGTAAAGGAGGGTAAAACCACCAAAGAGATAGCTGAATTGCTGAATTCGACCACGTGGACCATCAGTTTTCACCGAAACAATATCAGAAAGAAGCTCGGGCTTAAGAATAAAAAAGCCAACCTCAGGTCTTACCTTTTATCCCTCACATAATATTAGTTTTAACCTGCTAAAGAACTGATAATTTTTGACTGTTTACTTTTTGTGATTTAAAAGTAGATAATGATTTTCAAAAGAGCGTGCGTGTTTTTGTTACTGAGCACAAGATATTCCAAAATTTATAAGGCGATAATCAGTGACCGTTACCAAAGCCAGCCTCATAGATTCAATCCATAACCGTCTGGACCTGTCCAGAAACAAATCCTCACAACTTCTTGAATCCCTTTTGGAAAACATCAAAAAGACACTCGAAAACGGAGATTGCGTCATGATAAGCGGTTTCGGGAAATTTTCTGTAATAAATAATAATGGAAGGAGAAAAATTGGTTCATATAACGGGGAATATCTGTCTCTGGCTAAAAAGAGGTTTGTCAGGTTTATGTGTTCGCGGGTTTTTGAGAGCAAAATAAACGGGGATATAGACTCGTCGTGACTGAATTCAAATCCTTAGACTGAGGAGGCTAACCGTGTTCAAAATAATTGCGGTGGATGATGAGGCTCCCATAATCATGCAATTAGAGGAACGTTTGACCGGAATGGGATACGACGTTGTGGGGATAGCGTCTTCAGGAGAAGAGGCAGTGACAATGTCCAAAGACCTCAGACCGGACTTAATCCTGATGGATATTGTTATGCCGGGGGAGCTGGATGGTATTGCCGCTGCGGATATAATAAAAAGAGAACTGGATATTCCGGTTGTATTTTTAACCGCCTATGCTGACGATGAATTCATAAAAAAGGCAAAAAATGCGGGACCTTTCGGATATATTGTAAAGCCATTTCAAGAAGGGCAAATTAGGGCGGCTATTGAAGTCGGTCTTCATAGCAAAGAGGCGGAGCGGCGATTGCGAGATAGCGAGGCTGTGACACGAGCGCTTCTGAATGCTCCGACAGATGACCTTATATTGTTAATTGGCGGAGATGGTATCGTTCTCGATCTGAATGTGGCGGCTACCCGCAGAATTGGGAGGGGCATAGATGACATTAGGGGCTTGAACCTTTTCGATCTGTTACATACTGACGCGGGCGGATTCACAAAGTCAAAGGTTGATGAAGCGATTCGAACGGGCAAGCACATCCGTTTTGAATACGAGCACCTGGGATTTTGGTATGACGGCTTTGCTTATCCTGTCCTCGATTCGAAGGGAAGCGTGGCAAAGGTGGCGCTTTTTGTTAGGGATATCACCGAACGTAAGAAAATGGAAGAGGAACTTTTAAAGGTTCAAAAATTAGAATCTCTGGGGGTCCTTGCAGGTGGCATTGCCCATGATTTTAACAACATCCTGACCGCGATAATTGGAAATATCTCTCTTGCTCAAATGTATGCAAAACCAGGGGAAAAAATCTACAAAATATTAGAACAGGCGGAAAAGGCGTCTCTTCGGGCAAAGGAGTTGACACAGCGATTTATAACATTTTCCAAAGGTGGGGCGCCAAAAAAGAAAAAAGTCTCTATCTCGGAATTAGCGAGAGAATCTGTCAGCCTTGCGCTCAGCGGTTTAAATGTAAGGTGCGAATTTTTCTTTTCCGATGACCTCTGGGAGGTTAAAATCGATGAAGGACAGATGCGCCAGGTCATTAACGCTCTGGCAGCTAATGCCGATGAGGCCATGCCTGAGGGCGAGACAATTCGGGTTTTTGGCGAAAATATAGCTATTGAGGCAAAAAAGGCGGTCCCGGGTTTACCCCTGCGAGAAGGAAAATATATAAAGCTTTCTTTTCAAGATCAGGGAAAGGGGATCCCTGATGAATATATGTCTAAGATATTTGACCCTTATTTTTCAACCAAAAAAAGGGGAACTCAAAAGGGCATGGGATTGGGGCTTTCAACCGCCTATTCTATTATAAATAAACACAACGGGCACATTAGCATTGATTCAGAGGTGGGTGTCGGAACCGTGGTTCATGTCTATCTACCGGCTTGCGAAGAAGAAATCCCGGGGAATGTTGAGTCCGAGGTTACCGCCCTGGAAAAGAAGATTTTACCCGGGGGAGGTCATTTCCCTTTGATGGACGCGGGCCTTTTGTCCAGAAAGGCGCGAACGCATTCTTTGTGATCTTCCGTATATGTGGTGAGTAGAAACTGGTCAGCGTCCATGTAAATACCTGCTCGGTCAAGGGCAGTGGTTATCCTGGTTACGGCCTGTTTTGTCATGGCAACCGGGATAGGGGGCTTTTCAAGAATCTTTTGGGCCATATCCTTTGCAGTTTCTATAGATGATCCAACCGGAACCACCCGCTCTGCAAGCCCCCACTCCAGGCATTTTTCAGCAGCAACTTTTTCACAAAATAAGATCATTTCTTTGGTTTTTGCCGGCCCGATCAGATGAATCAGGCGCGGGATGGAGCCCCAGCTATAATTCAATCCAAGGTCTATCTCCGGGATGCGCATAAATGCGGATTGTGCCATCACGCGAAAATCGCATGAAAGCGCCAGGGAGACACCGCCGCCTACACAGAATCCTTCAATAGCGGCAATAGTAACTGCCCTGATCTCTTCCCAGGCCCTGCAGGCCTCCGGTCCCAAGACTACCCGTTCACGTCGTTCATTTATATTACCGGACAGCATTTTTTTTACCTCGGGATCGTTAAGATCAAGACCGGCAGTGAACATGTTAGGGCCTCCTGTCAGGATAACGACGCGTATATCAGGATCATCCTTAAGGTTTAATGCCGCATGTTTCAGTTCCTTGAGCATACGCACGGACATGGTGTTTAAGAGGTCAGGACGGTTAAGTATAACCTCAACAACAGCCCCGTCCCTTTTAATCATCAGATCAAGATATTCCATGAAATCTCTCCACTTTTGATAGAGGCATAAAACAGATATTACCAATTTCTACAAAAGTATATGGGAAAAGGGACTGTTTATCAAGCTAACAAAGTATCTCATTTGGCATGAATGCAGCGGTTTTACCCGCGATCCGAGGCTTTTATGCCATAAAATATATCGCGGATAAATTCATTCCTACGCTTGCTGGTGAACAGTTGCTATCATTTTTGCCTTTATTAAGCCCTGAAAGTATCGGAAATTCCTGTTTGACATATTCAGATATCTTGTAATAACGTGACTTCCTAATTCTTAAATAATCCCAAACAGGAACTCATCCATGTATCTATTTTTCGGCTTTACCTGACGCACGTCAATAAATTCTACCCGGGTTCGGTAGGCAGGGCCAGGCCGAAAACCAGTTAATCCCTTCCATTATCTTATTATTACCATTTTTCAAACCGTTTTCAGTCCGCCATGTATGCCTTCCTTACTCCGGGTAAAGGGGCATAAGCGCTAAGTTGTTTTTGCAACCTATGAACGTTTGCAAAATAACTTTACGCTTATGGGGTAAAGGGGGCAATGGTGCTGGGCGCCCGCGGTCTTCAAACCGATTGACCGGATAGCAAGCCATAATTATTTTTCACCCGGTCTCCCGCCGTGGAGAGGGGAGGGAGCAAAAGCCACAAAATATTATGTAGATACTTTGATGAAAGGAGGAAGTAAATGGCGCAATTGAAGAACTTTTTATCGACACGCTGGGGAATTATCAGTGTGGGGGCATTTATCGGAATACTTGCTGCCCTCTTACAAAAACTGGGCAATCCCGGGAACATGGGCATCTGCGTTGCCTGCTTTGAGAGGGATATCGCAGGGGCAATCGGAATACACCGTGCTGCCGTGGTGCAGTACATGCGACCTGAAATCATCGGGTTTGTCTTGGGCTCACTTATTGCGGCCTATCTTTTTAAGGAATTCCGGCCCCGTGCAGGTTCTGCTCCAATAGTAAGGTTCATATTGGGTGCCTTTGCCATGATCGGTGCCTTAGTCTTTTTGGGGTGCCCGTGGAGAGCCCTGTTACGTCTTGCCGGTGGGGATGGAAACGCGATCCTGGGTCTGGCCGGTCTGATTTTCGGTATATGGATCGGGACACTTTTTCTCAAAAATGGTTATAACTTAGGACGTACCGAAAAGACATACACATCTGTAGGATGGCTGATGCCTTTGACCATGCTTGGTTTTCTCATATTGATGTTTTTATTTCCACAGATAAAAGGACAGGCGAAAAGCGGCATACTGTTTTATAGCCTCAAGGGCCCGGGCGCCGGACACGCAGCCCTGATTATTTCCCTGCTTGTGGGTCTTGCTATTGGATTTTTAGCCCAGCGAAGCCGTTTCTGCACAATGGGCGCTTTCCGGGATCTGATACTTTTTCGCCAGGCACATCTGTTCTCAGGACTCCTGGCGCTTCTGGTCTTTGGCTTTATCACCAATCTGATCGTGGGCCAGTTTCACCCAGGCTTTGTCAAACAACCGGTGGCCCCTACCATGCATATCTGGAACTTTGGAGGTATGGTCCTGGCAGGCCTGGCCTTTGCCTTAGCAGGAGGGTGTCCAGGTCGCCAGCTTTTCTTAGCAGGTGAAGGGGATGGTGATTCAGCGATCTTTGTCTGGGGGATGATTATTGGGGCCGGATTTGCGCATAACTTTGGTCTGGCCAGCTCGCCGAAAGGAGTCGGCCCCTATGGAATTGCCGCCGTTATCATCGGACTTTTAGTCTGTTTGTTTATCGGTTTCACCATGAGAAAAAAAATAACCTGAAGAGGTAGGGTAAATACGTAATAGCTCAATAAATGGGAAATAGCTCTTGGATTCCCGCCTTCGCGGGAATGACGAAGTGAGCTAAGTGCCTGTCATTCCCGCGAAGGTGGGAATCCAGAAGTTTAGTATGCAAGGGCACTTACTCCAATATATTGAGAAGATACGTAAATACCAATATGGTGCTTAATTTTTTTGAAAGCTTATATGAAAAACTTGCGCAAGAAAATAGAGAATAAACGCAAATATAAGGATTAAGAATAAAGATCAACAGGATAAAAAAATCATGTTAATCCATGCCTGCCCCGCGCATGGCGGGGTTAATCCTGTCAGAAAATAAAGGAGGTATAAAGATGAATTCAACAGTCGATGCAAGAGGACTTTCTTGTCCCCAGCCTGTTCTTATGACCATGGACGAAATTAAGAAAGTGGTTAAGGGGGAAATCGTGGTTTTGGTGGATACGGATACTTCCAAAGAGAACGTGAGCCGGGCCGCACAAAGCAATGGGTGGCTGGTGAAGGACGTTCAAGAAGAGGGTGAGGGATACCGGGTTATATTTACAAAAGAGATTGTCAAATAGTTGAGTCGTCGAGTCGTTGAGTTGGAGAATAAGTCCGACTGAGATAGGCGGGATTAAATTAGCATATTAGATCTTCAATCATATCAAGTGTCCAATTTTTAGGCAAACGATATGGATTCAAATAATAACAACAACTTAACCGCTTAACAACTCAACCACTTAACGTGGTCTGTACAAAGGATTAATCATGTCTTTCTTAAATATTTTTAAACGGAAGGAATCGAAAGTTTCCTCAGGCAGACAGAACAGTGATCGAGGAATACTGGTTTTTGAAAACACCAGTGAGGTGATCCGTGCTGAAAGCGTTCTTGATGAAGAGGGATGGAAGATCCGGGTTATGGGGCCGCCGCCTGAGATACGAAGCGGGTGTGACCTGGTGATCGAGATTCCCCTGATCGAGGAGCTTAATATCCTGAGGACGCTCGAGAAAGCAGGGGTTCAACCCCTGGAAATGGTCCCTGTCAGCAGCCCCCTGCTGCAACCCGTGAATATCTTCCAGAATAAGGACTTTGGCAAATATCTGATGATCCGGGCGGCCAACATGAAATTGACCGTTGATAAGGAGACAATGCAGATCGTAAATATTTCAGGGGGTGGATGCCCGGATGTCCCCTATTTAGCTCAAGAGATGGTCGGAAAATCCCTGACCGAAGCACCAAGCCCACGGGAAATCGGTCATACTCTATGTGGCTACGCACTTCAGTTGGCCTATGAGGAGACAAGACGCAAATGTTCGCTGTCGTAGGAACCGTTCCCGATCGGGAATTTCCTCTGGTTTCCGGGGAAGTCAGGCTGGAAGATGATATGGTCTGTATTGATGGGAAAAGGATTCCTGTCAACCGTGGGACACCAGCCCTGTTTGCTGCTGCTGTCAAGACATGCGAAGTGCTTAATCAGCCTGCTCCCTTCGGGTATGTTGTAGGGGACATCGGGCAGGGAGATGGGAGTCGACGCCTTTATGAATATCTGACCCATCATCTGGGTAAATGCAGTTTTAGCTCAATTGTGTTCCATTACCTTCAACCGGATGTGGACTGGCATAACAGGGTCCTGTTTGCCGTTGACGAGATGGCACAGCGGCCGGTCCTGATTGCTGATGCCGGTTTCATGTATGCGGCCAAGATGAGCGGACAGTCCGCTAAATATGATCTGTTCACTCCTGACGTGGGCGAACTGGCCTTTTTGGCGGATGAAGAGGCACCGCACCCCTTTTACACCAGGGGGTTTATATTACATGAAGAAGACCGGATACCGGAACTAATTGCCCGTGCATATGAGCACAAAAACGCCTCGCGCTATCTCTTAGTCAAGGGAAAACGGGATTATGTGGCCAACAGAAAGGGAATTAAGACAACCATTGATAGTCCTGTTGAAGAGGCTATGGAAGCCATGGGAGGCACCGGGGATACACTTACCGGCATTGTTGCGGCCCTCATTACGGCAGGCATCGAGGTCAAAGAGGCTACTGTCATTGCCGCCAGGGTAAATCGTATAGCCGGACATTACGCAAAACCCACGCCCGCCACCCAGGTCATAGAGATCATCCGGCATATTCCCCGGGCCTTAAAAGATATTCTCCATAAAAATGAGGGCATTCGTGAGCAAATCTGTGTCTGAAAAAACAAAGTCCATCCATGCAGGGATGACCGTTCTGGATGTAGTCTCCAAATACAGGCAGACAGAGGCCGTTTTCAGACAATACGACCAACAGGCTGGTGCATGTATCTGCTGTGTGGCGCTTTTTGAACCTATAAAAGATGTCGCAGCAAAATATGGTTTGGACCTTGAAGGCCTTTTGGCCGACCTTGAATCTTCGATTAATTTGGGCTAAAAGTGGGTATATCGCCTTTCTTATTTCAGGATTGAAAATGTCAACACGGGCAATTAAATTCCTTAGTCAAAAAGGCATTTATTTTGAAGTCAAAGAATATAAGCACGAGGAAAAAGGAGCCCGGTTTGCATCCGAAGCCATGGACTTTCCGCTTGAAAGAACAATCAAGACGCTTGTTGTTGATTTGGGACAAAAGGGTTATATCCTGGTACTCATGCCGGGAGAGAAAAACATAGACCTGAAAAGACTGGCTAAGGCCTTTTCAGTAAAAAGGGCCGCAATGGTAAACACCTCAACTGCAGAACGTTTGACAGGATATTTGGTAGGAGGCATCAGTCCTTTTGGGACAAAATAGAATTTACCTGTTTTTATGGAAGCAGGTCTGTTGGAATTTGATAAGGTCGCTATAAATGCTTTGCTCGGAACAGGCTCCGCAATCTCATCGAGACAAGATTGCCACGCCCTTCTGGCTCGTAATGACGATGTAAAAAAAATTAGATTTGTAGGGTGGAAAGCGGCATAGTCCCGCTGAAAGCGGGATCATATTAAATCGCACAGCGATTTTATTAAAGGAGACTACTAATGACCGACCCAAGAGCGCTTCGCCTCACGGAAACCGTTGCAGGCTCAGGGTGAGCATCAAAATTGCCTCCAGGGGACCTGGACAGGGCATTATGCGGCATTGAATTCCCCACTGATCCGAACGTGCTTGTTGGTTTGGATCATGCTGACGATGCCGGGGTTTACAAGGTCACCGATGATCTTGCTATTATCCAGACCGTGGATTTTTTTACGCCCATTGTGGATGATCCTTACTGGTTTGGGCAGATCGCAGCGGCAAATGCCTTGAGTGATGTCTATGCCATGGGAGGTGTTCCTAAAACAGCCATGAACCTGGTGGCCTTCCCGATAAAGGAGATGGACATTTCCATACTCCGTCAGATTATCCAGGGCGGGTTGGATAAGATGAAAGAGGCTGGTGTTGTCCTCGTCGGAGGGCACAGCGTGGAGGACAAAGAACTGAAATACGGCTTGTCCGTCACCGGGTTCGTTCATCCGGATCGCGTACTTACAAAGAAGAATCTTAAACAAGGCGATCAACTGATACTGACCAAACCGCTTGGTACGGGCATCATTAACACAGCCATTAAAGGTGGCCTCGCCTCTGCCGAGATCATCGAAACCGTCACCCGGCTCATGGCAACCCTTAACAGGGACGCGGCAGCGATCATGAATAACTACCCAGTCCATGCCTGCACTGATATTACGGGTTTTGGTCTCTTGGGTCATATTGCGGAGATGATTATAGATTCGCCATTCGGGATAAGACTCATGGGCGACAAGATACCCGTTCTACCCCAAACCCTTGATTATGCCGGTATGGGTCTTGTACCTGCCGGGACTTATAATAACCGCGAGTTCCGCGAATGCATGGTGAATTTTGATCCCACTATGGGACGACTCCTTCAGGATGTTCTATTTGACCCCCAGACATCCGGGGGATTGCTGATTTGTGTGGACAGGGATAGGGCTGATGATCTGTTAGCTGAATTGAAAAAAAACGGGATCAATGAAGCGGCCATTATCGGAGACGTAGTGTCCGAACCAGAGGGAAAGATAGTTGTTGAGTAAGCAGTAAGGAGTAAGAAGTAGGCAGCAAGGTAAACGAAATTTTTGTACTGCATATCCCGCCCTAGCGGGACTTACTTCTAATGCGGAGCGAAGCGTAGCAAGGATCACAAGGAGAAATAAATGACAAAAGAAATAGACTGCCGGGGGCTCGCCTGCCCTGCGCCGGTATTACAGACAAAAGAAGCAATGGAGAAGGATCACCCTGACGTCATAAAGGTGGTGGTGGACAACGAGGCGTCCAAACAAAATGTCTCCCGATTTATGGAATCCCAGAACCTTGAAGTTTCAGTGCAGCAGGAGGGAACCGACTTTCACGTAATCGGTATGAGACAGGAGGAAGTTGTTCCTGAAGAGCCTGTTGTTGAAAGTCCTGAAACAGAACAGAAAAAGATCATGGTCATGGTGGCCAATGACCGCATGGGGCACGGGGACGACGAATTAGGCAAAAAGCTCATGGTGAGTTT
>JAUWMR010000063.1 GCA_030613055.1 Desulfobacteraceae bacterium | reverse complement strand
CCGCATATGCTTACATCATTACATGGCACGGCAGTTAGGACCTGAAATTCAAGCAACGGACAGCCCCATCTAAAAATCTTCATGATTAAGGCCGCTATCACTGCGTTTCGGAGCGTAGCGTAGATCCCGCTATCGGGGCTCCGAGCCAATGGTCAAAGCCCAGCCTCCGGCCCATAGGGCCTACGCCCCGGTGGGGGGGCGTGTTGTTAGCATTAGGTGAATTTGTGATGCGGCTTTTAAAAAGAGATCCCCATGTCCCGGTACTGTTTTCAAAGCGCTATACTACTAAAAAAATGCAAAAAGGAGGGACCTTCAATGGCAATTCAAGCAGGTAATACAAACGTATTTGACAAAATACTTGGTTTTTTTGGCAAAGAACGCGGTATCGTGATTTCAACAGATTTTTGCGAAAAACACGGTCTGTATATCTATGAGGAGGAAAGACTTGAAAATTTCTGGGGGGCACTCTTTAGAACAAATCACTGTCCTCAGAAGGTGTAAGGGGATGCGGGCAGTCTGTGGCGTTTTTCAAGCATGAGCAGTGTATCGTAAATTCACTAATTTGAGATTGATAGAGAAAAAACATGTATGTTAAACTGGGCATTAATGTGAATCGAATTTGTAATTATTTAAAGGATGACAGAGTAAGGCTATCCATAACCCTTTTTCTTATATTATTTTTGTTGTTGATACCTGCCGGATCTTTTTCAAAGGATTATCCTGTTACATATATTAAAGAACAATATAAAGAGAAAAAATCGAAAGACAGTAAAAATCCTGAAATATATCACACATGGTTCGTTGAAACAGATTTTGGTATGAAACTCCTTGTCCTGATTGGCGACGACACTGTCTACAGAAAATGGTTAAGGGAGTTTACCAAGGAGTATGATTTATTTTTATTAAAAGTACCCAGAAACGACGTAGACATATTCGAGGAAGATATGGTTTTCAGGATTAATATCAACAATTTGCATCCTATTGACAGAAAGCTTTTTGAGGAGAAAAAGAAAAAAGGAAAGAAGGGGAAAAGGAGCAGGAGATAAGAAAATAGTGACTACTCACGTAGTCAGCCTGAAGGTATCAGGACTGAGAAAAAATCTTAGCCCCCGCCTGTTGGAGTGAAGCGTAGATCCCGCTATCGGGGCAGGGCGGCGGGCAGGCATTATTACACTATTCCAGCATTCCAATATGCCAATTGGGGCGAAGACCCTAACTTGAAACCTGCAAAGAGTGTTGTCGTGTTATTTGGTAGTAGTGTATTTAGTCAGGGTTTTTACGAATTCCTTTGCGACCGCGGGCACCTTAATATTAATATTCTCGAAAATGTCAACGGCGCTGATTACTTCCTTATTATAAAAAGACCTGTTGGCCTCGTCCTTTATCTGTAATGCTGAACCTTCGAGCGAAACCCCTGCAAACAGCCCCCGGCTCCTGGAGTAGGAATAAATCTCTGCCTCGAGCCGGATATCAGTGCCTGCCGAGGCAGAGCGTCCCACAGGGCCTGCCGCAATATTGGCGTCTGCCCCTAAGGTGAACTTGCCCTTTGTTATCCTGTCGACGCTTTTTTTGCTTTTAAATACTAAGATGACATCGGTTGACTGTATCCCGATCTGGTATCCGATACTACCTGATGTAATGCTGATAAATGCAGGTGCGCTCCATTTGCTGGCTTTGGTTTTCACAACCAGGACACCCCATCCGTATCGGCCTCCGAATACGAAGCCAGCCTTTATGACATTGGGAATGACGGCAATTGCGTAAGCCTTATTAAGCAAAGATGGAGGAATGCTTTTTTCGGGAATGGCCATAATATCGGACATTACCTCGGTGGATTCCCGGACCTTCGATACTTCGTCGCTGGCAGTCACAGGTGAAGTGAAAGTAAAGAGAAACAGGACTGCGATTGCAACCGTGATTAATATTGAGATTTTTTTCATGGCAAGCTGCTCCTTGTGTAAAACAGATTAGTGAACATTAAACTATTACAAGCCCCCTTATGTTTACGGATATTATATGCGTAAACAGTGAGAGGTCAAGACTAATTATTGATCAGGGATTATCCATGACATGAGATATTTACATGCCATGACAAGGGTTAACCCTCCAGCACCTCCCTTATCTTCAGCGATAATTGTTTTATACTAAACGGTTTCTGAATAAACCCATTGCATCCCCGGTCCAGTATCTCCTGGGCATAGCCGTTTATGCTGTAACCGCTTGATAAAAGAACTTTAATGTCAGGATTGGTCCCTTTCAGCCTGTCAAAGGTCTCCCCGCCACCCATGTCGGGCATTATCATATCTAAGATGACCATATCAACTTTATCCTTTTTTTGCTCATAGATCTCTATTGCTTCTTTTCCGCTCCTGGCGGACAAGACGGTGTATCCCATTTTTTCCAACAATTGTTCGCCCACATCAATAATCATATCCTCATCATCCACCAATAGAATGGTCTCATCTCCGTGCCTGACATCCTCGCTGACCTCTGATATCTGACCGCTGACCTCTGACTCTGATGCCGGAAGGTAAATACTAAAGGTGGATCCTTCACCCTTTTCGCTGTAAATGTTTATAAAGCCTCCATGGTTCCTGATAATCCCGTAAACAGAAGCAAGTCCTAAGCCTGTTCCCCTGCCCATTTCCTTGGTTGTAAAAAACGGTTCAAATATCCTCTGCCGGGTCGCCTCATCCATACCAACGCCGGTATCCGTAATAGATATCTTCGCGTATTTACCGGGATTAGCTCCATAGGGCTTCACATAGTCATCATCAAGCGTAGTATTTTCTGTTTGAATATAAAGCTCTCCGCCTCCGGGCATGGCCTGCCAGGCATTGACATAAAGATTCAATAGGACCTGCTCAATTTGCCCCTGATCTACCTCAACTGCCCAGATGTCTTTCTGATATTTCCTGTGAATCTTTATCTCCTTTTTTGTGCGGCCAAACATCCGGGAGCCTCTCTTTACTAAATCATTTAGATCAGTCGGTTTTACCTCGTATCTCCCGCCCCTCGCAAAACCCAGAAGTTGATTTGTAAGATCCGCACCGTTTTTGATGTATTGCTCTATGTTTTTTAGTCTATCATAATCCGGATGCCTGCTATCATGGTCTATGAGCATCAAAGAGGCATTCCCCTGAATACCCATAAGAAGATTATTAAAGTCATGGGCAATACCACCTGCTAAGGTCCCGACCGCCTCCATCTTCTGGGCCTGCTGGAATTGGGCCATAAGCCTCTGTTGTTCTTCCTCGTGAACCTTGCGTTCCGTAATGTCTTTAATCCACACCTGCACTCCGGGTTCTTCGCCGAAACTTATTGTACGGGCATTGATCTCGCCGTAAAACCATGACCCGTCTTTTCGCTGTAATTTGACCTCGTACTGGGATGGCACCGTCTCACCCAGCATACGGGCCCGCGCACGACTTCTCGTCAGCTCCTGGTAATCAGGATGGTAGACAATCCAGTGATCCATCCCTAACAGTTCGTCTTCGTCATAGCCTAACATCTCCTGCAATCGCAGGTTTACAAATACAATTTTGAGCCCTTTCTGGACAAAGATTCCATCGAAACTTTCCTCAACCAGGGTCCGGTATTTTTCTTCGCTTTCCCGCAGGGCCCCCTCTGCTTTCCGGCGGTCTGAGATTTCCTGTTTGAGTTCTTTAAGCGTGTTTTTCAGTTCCTCGTTTCTGATGCTTATTTCGGTTGTTCTATCTTTCACCTTTTGTTCAAGATCCCGGGTATGTTGTTTTTCCAGGTTTTTGGCTATTTGCAGAGTTTTAACCATATTATTAAAAGAAAGGGCGAGTGAGCCTATTTCATCCTTGCTGTCTATATCGACATGGGTTGATAAATCCCCTTCTTTTACCCGCAGGGCCCCTCTGGAAAGGATGTCTAATGGCCTGATAAAGGTTTTAATGGAAAATATCACCATAATAATGATTGAACTTATTAAAAATATAACAGTTGCCAGAATGAACCTGTTGTTCATTTTCCCAACTGTTGAATCCAGCGCAGCGCGTGTTTCATAGACAGAGGCAAGAATGACGGACTCAGGCACAACAATACCGAGGCGCCATCCGGTTGAGGGCATGAAATGAGAGGAAATTATATAAGGCCGGCCCTTTAGAGAAAAACGGGAAACCTGAAAGTCTTTATCGATCATGGCTTGCCCTATCTTTTTTATTTCTTCATTAGTGGAATCTAACAAGCTGTGTTTGAGAATAACTGTGGCATCCGTCAGTTTGTCCCGGTCAATTTTAACCTCAAACATCGTCAGGTATTTTTCGGGAAAGGCAATGATCCTGCCCTGATGGTCAAGAAGAAAAGAAAACATATCTTTCATCTTATGACATGATGGTATCTTTCCAAGGATGTCGTTCACAATGGTGTTTAGGGTAACGTCAACACCGGTTGCTCCAAGGTATTGACCGTTTTTGTTATAGACGGGAGTGCTTGCTGTTGTCATTAACCCCTGGCCAACGCTATCCAAATAGATATTCGACCACACTGTCTTGCGCGCAGGGTTGTTTTCCGGTCTTGCAATCCTGTACCAGTTGGCATTTCTTATATCAAATTTTGTTGTGGGAGGGAGTTTCTCTACACCATGAATGTTAGGATAGTAACGGGCAATAGCAGTCTCGGTAACAGTGTAACATGCCACGCTTTCAGGATTGGCGTTTTTTTCGACATCGAGAACGGGATCAAGGTGTGAAAGGGTGTTTATCTGTTCACTAATTCCCCGCGATATAGTAGATGAACCCCAGTACAATACCATTGTTGTTTGCCGGGCGTCATTTGAAAATATTTTATTATGCGGATAGATGACCAGTTTCTCGTCCGGCTTTAATGGTTTTTTTTCATACAATGCCGTATTATCCAGTAGAAAGGCAGCCTGCTTTGCTATACGGGCGGATGAAGCAGCGAACCTTTTAAAAGTGCTTTCATATCTCATGGCCTGTTCATGTGTTATACGGGCCAAAAAGACATTTACATTATCCCTGATGTTTTTCTCATTTCTTGATGCGGAGAATTCTCCAAATTCAGCAACTAATTGTGTCGCAATATAGGTCAGGGAAACCATTGATAATATCAACACAAGGGAAAAGGTTATCAGTAATCTGATACCAATTCTTGAACGTATCCATTTAAACATAACATTACCCCAAACGAGGCTCAGTACATTATTCGAGCACTTTTAAATCCTAACTGAGTGAAAAATTTCAATTGAAGTTAAATATTGTGGTTGGTTTTTTGATATTGAATTGCAATGATCCTCCCACAACGATACCGTTCGAAAAGGTATGATTTGAAAAGGAAAAGAATATCAGATTTAAGCGGCGGTATGGTTCTGAATAAAGTCTTCCAACTGTGAAATGTGGATACGCGTTAGCTCTCCAAATTGCACGCAACATTGTCTCATTCTTATGGAACTGAAAGGGAAGTCACTTTTCATTTCAAAATCCGACACGGTTTTGGATGGTATATTCTTCAAATGAATACCATGACCGGACAAAAATATGTCCAGTTCGAATAATCCGTTTGACTGCTTTCCGTTGGCAATATACTTAAAGGCAAGTCCTCTCATACTAACATTCATAATTTGACCCAGTTTGCTGACATGATTTCTTGCTACAGCAAACGCACCATCTTGGGCATTGAATCGGTTAAGTTGCCTTCGCTCAATTAGCGCTTTTCTGTCCATTGTATCATCCTTCTCCTATTTATAAGAGGATTACGTAAATTCCTTGTGCGTAGGTCTAATTAATTCATATATTTATTGTTTAATATTTCAGATTACAGGTAAATATGCTTTTGTCAAGAAATTATTTTGGATAAGAAATATTGAGGAAAAATACAATGAACCAACTGAAAGACCTTATAACAGAAGCGCCAGTGCATGAAAGAAAACTTGAGATTAAGACCAATCCGCTCACGCATGTCATTGGTATTGACATTTGCCATTTGGCATGATAAATTGCCAAAAAAGGAGGGGGAACAATGGAGACAACACTGGACAGATTTGGGAGGGTCGTAATACCGAAGCAGGTCCGTGAAGATCTTGGATTAAATCCGGGGGCGGTATTGCAGATCGAAAAGAGAGAGCAGGAAATCTTTCTTAAGCCTGTTCAAGAAGGCCCGCATCTGTTTGATAAAGATGGTGTTTTGGTATTTTCGGGGGTTGCCAATGGAGATATTATTAGCGCAATACGCGACCATCGTGAAAAGCGCCTGAACGAGACAGGAAACCGGAAGAAAAAATGAGGATTTTATTCGATACGTCCGTGCTTGTGGCCGCCGTTGTACAACCGCACCCTATGCACAAGCGTGCGTTACCCTGGCTCAAGCGTGCCAAGGCTGGAGAGTATGATTTTATCGCAGCGACTCATACATTAGCTGAACTCTACGCTGTCCTTACCACGCTGCCAGTAAAGCCCAGAATTTCATCTTCAACAGCACGGCGACTTATTCAGGAGAACATTGAGGGTTTGGCTAAGATCGTATCACTGTCTCCATCCGATTACAGAAACATAATAAACCGGATGGCTGATTTCGGACTGACCGGTGGAATTATTTATGATGCGCTTATTGCAAAAGTGGCACAGAAGTCGGGGGTTGAGCGCCTTCTGACTTTCAATGCTGATGACTTCAGGCGTGTATGGCCTGAAGGTGAAGCGGTCTTTTATGTGCCATAACTGATAGCTACCAATTAAGTCATAAATCTTGCAGAAATATGAAAAGAGACTTAACAGTATAGAATTTCCGCAGCATAAAAAAAAAATTATTAAAAAAAGCCTCATAGATGCGATATAAATTCAATTCTGTCACTCCCGCGAAGGCGGGAGTCCAGTTAAGGACATTCATGGATTCCCGCCTTCGCGGGAATGACAAAGAACATGATATATTGCTAATAAAGTAAGCCCGAAACAGCAGAGTATTTGCCGCTTAATTAAGGGTAATAGATATAAGGTGTGTTATCGAAAAATATTGGTATCGTTTATAAATATTGGCAAATGAGTTTTGAGGTTTCCTGGAATCTGAAAGAATCACTGTTGATGCCAAACCTTTTGAACGTTACCAAAATAATTAGCATTGGCTTTTTAAGGAGTTTCTTGTGAGAATCATATTTTTTGCAGGGAAGGGCGGTGTAGGAAAGACAAGTGTGGCTGCTGCAACGGGAATAAGGGCGGCCGAGATGGGAAAAAGTACCGTGATCATGTCACTGGATGTAGCCCATAGCCTTTCTGATATTTTTGATCTCGAAAGGAGCCTGCTTGATCAAAATAGAGGAAAACCGCTCAAGGTCAGCAAAAACCTGTGGATACAGGAAATGGACGTCCAGGAAGAGATTGAGAATAACTGGGGAGATATCTACAAGTATATTTCCTCGCTGCTGAGCACTACCGGCCTTGATGATATCCTGGCCGAGGAGCTTGCCATTTTGCCCGGAATGGAAGAGGTAAGCCTGCTTCTTTATATTAACCGCTATGTTCGGGACAAAGTATTTGATGTGATTATCCTTGACTGTGCGCCGACCGGGGAATCCTTAAGGTTTATCAGTATTCCTACGACATTGGAGTGGTACATAAAAAAGATATTTAAAATGGAAAGGGCTATCGCCAAATACGTAGGTCCTGTGGCCAGGAGGGTGTACGATGTTCCAATACCGGGCGACGACTACTTCGATGCGGTTGAATATCTGTTTCATCGCCTGAGAGGAGTGGATGAAATCCTGACGGACCCGCAAGTTACTACTGTTCGCCTAATTACCAATCCGGAAAAAATTGTCCTTAAAGAGACCCGGAGGGTATTCATGTATTTTTGCCTTTATAAAATGAGCATAGACGCCATAATCATGAATAGAATTCTACCGGGGCATATAAATGATACCTATTTCAGGGACTGGAGAAAAAGCCAGAGGCAATATATTGAAAAGGCGGAAAAATATTTCAGCCCTATTCCTATCTTTTCCGTTAACCTCTTCAGAAATGAAATACTTGGTTATGAAAGTCTGAAGACCCTGGCCGATCAGATTTATTTGAAGAGAGATCCTCTTAAGAGGTTTTATAAAGGAGAGCCCTACAGTCTTATAAAAGAAAACGGTGAGTACCGGCTTATAATGAAGCTTCCTTTTCTCGCTAAAGAGGATATTGAGCTGAACAAGCTATCCGATGAATTGATCATTCGCGTGGGAAGTTATAAAAGGCATGTGTTACTTCCAAGACAGGTGGCCGCCTCAAAATCGGTCAGGGCCACAATGGAAGGAGAGCATCTGTGTATCCATTTTGGAGGAGATGATCATGGTCAAGAACAGGGATGAAAAGGAGACGGTTTTGTGCCCCGTGGGCAGGTTTTTCATGGAACTTGAAAGGGCATCCGGGAAGAAGACCGAGTTTTTCAATCACCTGACCCGGTCGCGTTTGGAGTTTCTCAAGGCCATCCGGTCCCTTGTGGATGAAAGGATAGATGGGCTTGAGAAAAAGGCATCCGCCAAAGGCAAGAAGAGGGTAACAAAGATAAAGGTGGAGTGAGTACTCGCCCTAAACCATTGACGAAAGATGATGACCTCTGATAGTAAGGTCATGCATTTGAAAAAAGTGCAAACTTTTTTTGTAGCGCAGAGCTTTAGCTCTGCTTTAGCGGGACCATTTTGATGCAGGGCTAAAGCCCTGCGCTACGCTACCTGCTAGTCGGTAGGCAGGTGAAAGAGAATGCACGCAAAAAGGTTACACTCATTCGAAAATAAAAAGCTTGGCCCATACGACCAGGCTTTCAATGTGAAAACTAAAGGAGATGAGTTCCGGTTGGAATTTTCAACTATAAAAGGTTTTAAAGACATTCTTCCTCAAGAGGTTGGAAGCTGGCAGCGGTTTGAATCAAAGGCCCGGAGGCTGTTTGATGCCTTCGGGTTTTTCGAGATCAAAACCCCACTCCTTGAAAGAACCGAACTCTTCAGCCGTGGGATCGGCCAGGACACGGATATCGTCTCAAAAGAGATGTATAGCCTTACAGACAGCAAGGGGAGGGAAATGACCTTGAGACCCGAGGCTACGGCCTCAGTGGTCAGGGCATATATACAGCACAGGCTGTATAAAAAAAGTCCCATTCAGAAACTCTTCAGTATCGGACCCATGTTCAGGCATGAAAGGCCGCAAAAGGGAAGATTCAGGCAGTTTCATCAAATCAATGCAGAATTATTCGGTGATGCTGGCCCCAAAAGCGATGCGGATATTATCATTATGGCCGTGCACCTGTTTGAGTCTATGGGTTTTTCAGATCTCAGCCTCAACCTTAACTCCTTGGGGTGTGACATGTGCAGGCCGCGTTTCAGGCAGGAGCTGAAAGATTTCCTTCTTGGCAAAACCGGCGCACTGTGTACGGATTGCGTAAGAAGGGCAGAAACCAACCCCTTGAGGGTTTTTGATTGCAAGGTTGAGGGCTGTAATGAGGTTGTGGATAAGGCCCCATCCATACTGGAGTTTCTTTGCGATGAATGCCGGGATCATTTTGAAGCATTAAAGAGTTATCTGGACGCATCGAACATACCTTTTGTGATGAACCATCAGTTAGTCAGGGGGCTTGATTACTACAACCGGACCACCTTTGAGATCCAGACCGATAGATTAGGCGCCCAGAATGCGGTGGCAGGAGGTGGCAGGTATGATGGGCTGGTGAAGCTCTTAGGCGGCCCGGACCATCCGGCAATAGGGTTTGCCGTGGGCGTGGAGCGTGTGATTGCCCTGTTAGGGGAAGAGGAAACATTAGAGTCCAGGAAACCTGATCTGTTCATTGCAGCTCTTGGAGAGGCTGCCGGAAAAGAGTCGTTTGTGTGGGTATCAGATTTGAGAAAATCCGGCCTGTGGGTGGAAATGGATTATGGCTCAAAGGGCCTGAAGGCACAGATGAAGAAGGCAGGCAGTCTCGGCACGAAAAAGGTCCTGATTGTGGGGGATGATGAGCTGGCCTCTGGAATGGGTGTGCTCAGGGACATGGAGACAAAGGTCCAGGAGGAAGTGAGCCTCGAAAATATTGTAAACAAACTGAAGGAAGCTCTGCACATAAATGAACGATAGCAAAGATATGAAAATTGATTCATTGGGCGACTGGAAACGAACTCATGACTGCGGATGCTTAAGGGCCGGAGACGCGGGCAAAGAGGTCCTGCTAATGGGATGGGTGAACAGCAGGCGTGATCTTGGCAACCTGATCTTCATAGACCTTCGTGACAGGGATGGGATCACCCAGATCGTATTTGATCCCCGGATTGACAGGGACAGCCACGAGCGTGCCCATGTCTTGAGAAACGAATGGGTCGTTGCAGTGAAAGGTACTGTCTCCCGCCGCCTTGAAGGGCAGGAAAACCCAAATTTGCCTACAGGTGACATTGAAGTCAGGATTATCAGCCTGAAGATCCTGAACCTGACCGAAACCCCGCCTTTCCAGGTAGACGGCGCGGTAGATGCCTCGGAGGCCCTTAGATTGAAGTACCGCTACCTGGAGTTGCGGAGGCACAAGGTCTTTAATGCCTTGCGCGAACGCCACCGCATTGCTTCCAGTATTAGAACGTATTTAGAAGAGAAGGGTTTCATTGAGGTGGAGACCCCATTTCTCACAAAAAGCACCCCTGAGGGTGCCAGGGATTACTTAGTGCCCAGCAGGGTCAATAAGGGTCATTTTTATGCCCTGCCCCAGTCCCCCCAGCTTTTCAAACAGATTCTCATGATTGCCGGATTTGATCGTTACTACCAGATTGTCCGGTGTTTCAGGGACGAAGATCTCAGGGCGGACCGCCAGCCCGAATTCACACAGGTAGATTTGGAGATGGCCTTTGTTAATGAGGATCAGGTTATGGGTGTCTTTGAAGATATGATGGCGGTGATTTTTCGCGAAATCTTGGGATATGATGTCGCTCTCCCTATCAAGCGCCTGGAATACCGTGAGGCCATGGACAGGTTTGGCACGGACAGGCCTGATATGAGATTGGGAATGGAGCTAAATGACATTACAGACATTGCTGCCGGATCGGATTTCCGGGTGTTTAAGGGTATTGTCGAAGAGGGTGGCGTGGTCAAGGCTATCACAGTAAAAGGGGGTGGGCCGGCTTTTTCGCGAAAGGGCTTAGACGAGCTTTCCGGGATGGTTACGGATTGTGGAGCCAAGGGCCTGGCCTGGATCAAGGTCACAGAAGACGGCTGGCAGTCCCCCCTTAGCAAATTTTTTAAAGATGAAGACAAAAGGACCCTTAACAAAAACCTGGATGCCGAACAGGGGGATTTGATTCTGATTGTAGCACATGGTCGTCAAATTGTTAACGAGGCCTTAGGTGTCCTCCGGGTTGAGGTAGCGAAACAACTGGATCTGATAAGGGCCGGCAGCTATTCATTCGTATGGATTACCCGGTTCCCGTTATTTGAGTATAACGAGGATGAAAAGAGACTGGAAGCGGTTCACCATCCCTTCACGTCCCCGGTTGAGGAGGACCTGAAACTCCTGGACAAACAACCTGAAAAGGCCAGGGCAAGATCGTATGATCTGGTCCTGAACGGCCAGGAGATAGGTGGTGGAAGTATAAGGATTCATAACCTGGCCATTCAGGAAATGATTTTCAGTATTCTCCGTATTTCTCCGGAGGAGGCTCAATCGAAGTTTGGTTTTTTATTAGAGGCATTGAAATACGGGGCTCCTCCCCATGGAGGGATGGCTTTGGGTTTTGACCGCCTTGTGGCCATCATGACGGGCGTCAGCTCTATCCGTGAAGTAATCGCCTTTCCAAAGACAACCAGTGCAACCTGTCCTCTTACCGATGCACCCTCCAGCGTGGATAATGCCCAGCTTAAAGAATTGGCCCTCAGGCTCATTGATCCCGAATAATAATCAAGACGATCATAAGGACAAAAATTTATTTTTTTTGTGTCGTAACTCAGGTTATTTAGGCTGAAGGATGAATCACTGATAAGGACTAAGTTCTGAGGACTGAGGACTAAGCCTGCCTGCCGTCCTGCAGTCGAAGGCTAAGCTTTTTTCTTAGTCCTCAGTCCTTTCACCTCAGTCCTGATGCCTTCTACCTTCAGCCTGACTATGTGAGTAGTAACGTTGTGTCTTTGAAAACAATGTTCTCCAGACATGAGTTTTTTACCGGGAGGTGTGCATGCTGAACTTTCTTTTCAAAAAACAGCGGCAGATTGAATCGCTGGTTTACGGCTATCTAGACAACTTTGGGCTCATTCAGGAGCATTTTTCCAAGGCACTGAACGTAAGTCTGGAGAACAGCACCTGTGAGGATTTTGATTTTTTGACAGAGCAGACCCATAAGTTCGAATCCAGGGCTGACGATATACGTGATGAAATAAAAAATCTCATGTACGGCAAGGCCCTGATACCTGAATCGCGCGGGGATATTATGAGGCTCGTGGAAGAGATTGACAGGGTCCCGGGTCTTTTCCAGATGATTCTTTACACTATAGAAACTCAAAAACTGGTTATTCCGGAATTCATTATCCCGGACGTCAAGGAACTGATCAGGCTTTCTCTCGTGAGTTGTGATCTTATGGTCGAACAGGTTGAAG
This sequence comes from Desulfobacteraceae bacterium, assembly GCA_030613055.1. GTDB lineage: Bacteria > Desulfobacterota > DSM-4660 > Desulfatiglandales > Desulfatiglandaceae > JAUWMR01. Next base: position 11,446 of record JAUWMR010000063.1, on the reverse strand, counting down.
CCCTGTTCAAGAGAAGGGAGGGCATCAGGGTCCTTCTTGCTACAATTGACCACAATGAAAGCCATTGTGACCATATTGAGCGCAGCATCATTACTAAAATTTTCAATTCGGATATTGAGCCGTTCCAAAAACTGCAACTAAAGGACCTTGTAATTGATATGGGCGAGATCTCGGATCAGGTGGACCGTGTGTCGAAAAGGATCAACATAATTAGTATGAAGAGAATTGTGTGATGCTCTTTATCTCGGGCGGGATTTTTTTAGGGTGGTCCCTGGGTGCCAATGATGCGGCCAATGTATTTGGTCCGGCTGTAGCGTCCAGGATGCTCAGGTTCTGGACAGCAGCTATTTTAGCTTCCGTATTTGTCCTGTTGGGTGCGCTTATGGGAGGCACCCCTGGAATTGAGACCATTAAAGGCTTGACGCAACTGAACCTTGAGAAGGCGGTCGTTTGTTCTATAGCTGCAGCTATTACCGTGACCATAATGACAATTCTGCGCCTTCCGGTTTCAACCTCCCAGGCGGTCGTTGGCGCCATTTTGGGAATGGGTTTTATTAACCGGCAGCTTAATGTTGCAGGACTTGAAAAGGTGGTGGCGTGCTGGTTGGGAACCCCTGTCGGGGGTATGGTGGCCGCCGTTATCCTCTACAGGGTGTTAGGGAGATTTTATAACACACTCAGTCTCAACCTGTTTGAGTCCGATAGACTTATGCGCCTCTCCCTGATCGCTGCCGGATCATACGGTGCATATGCACTTGGAGCGAACAACGTTGCCAATGTGACGGCGGTATTTGTAGGGGCTGGCCGGATAAGCGTGTTTTCAGCCGCTTTAATTGGCGGCCTGAGCATTGCCCTTGGGATATTGACCTTCAGCAAGCCGGTCATGGAAACAGTTGGCAGGAGGCTCGTTAGATTAGACGCATTTTCTGCCCTGATAGTGGTTTTAGCGGAAGCCATTACCGTGCATATCTATGCGCTTATAGGGGTGCCTGTTTCCACTTCACAGGCGTTGGTGGGAGCAATTTTGGGAGTGGGGGTTATCAAAGGGATTAAGACAGTGCGGAGACGTACTCTGGCAAACATATTTATCGGCTGGTTCTTGACACCAGTTGTTGCCGGCTTTCTTTCCATTGTTATTGATTTTGTGATCCATCTGCAATACGTGTCAGGCACCTAAAAATAGAATTCCCGTTGAGTGTCAGCCAACAGCATTCAGTGCTCAGCTTTTTGATGATTAACTCATTTTTCTTCTTGAAAATTGAATTATTATGCCTATTTTGCTTGACAATAAAAAAGTTCTTAGGCATAAAGCCATCAAACTTAAACCTCTAAAGAAAGGATGTGGTTAAAATGGTTTGTACAAGCGTAAAGGATGGTTATGATTGTTTATTCATGAACAAGAAAGGCTGCCAGTTTAATGGTGGCAGTTGCCATACCGTCATTGAGCAGTGTGAAGGCTGCCTGAAAGTCCAGGATTTTCCTACCGGCAAATATTGTCTTATCTTCCCCGATCCCCCGGCCAAGTGGCGTATCGGGACCTGCAGCATGGCTACCCATGTGAAGACAACCGTCAAAAAAGGAAATGGGAAGATAAACCCGCTTAAGGCTTCCAAACGCAACGCCCACTAATTTTTCGCAGGAAATGGCCTAGTTACGCGATCTCCGCATCAATCTTCGTGGTTGTTTGTGCAACGTGTTAGCACGGGGCATAATGCGCCAGGGAGAGAACTGTTCCTTTTTCGGGCCGATTCTGGTGTTTAGTGAAGGATATCCGGGCAGGTGTTCTCCGAGTAATAAGATTTTTTCTGTTTAGCGGGTGAGGTACATCAAAAATTCCAGATTTCCTTTAGGTCCTGAGATCGGGGAAGGGATGTGTCCTTTCACAGTCCAACCTGATTCATTAAAAAAGCCGCTGAGACGATTAATGACATCCTGATGTTGTTGCCTGTCGCGTACAACTCCACCTTTGCCCACCTGCCCTTTACCCACCTCAAACTGTGGTTTGATCAGGGCAATAATAAAGGCATGTTTTGTAAGGAGACTGGAAACCGGGTGTATGACCAGCCTTAGGGATATAAAAGACACATCAATGACCGCTCCATGTATTGGCGATTCTACGTCTTGAGATTTCAGGTAGCGTATATTAGTTTTTTCAAGGACGTTAACGCGTGGATCCCCACGAAGTTTCCAGTCGAACTGTCCATATCCCACGTCAACGGCAATGACCCTGCGGGCCCCGTGCCGGAGAAGGCAGTCTGTAAACCCGCCGGTGGATGCACCCACGTCAAGCAGGACCTTGCCATCAATAGGCACAGGGAAGTGTTTTAGTGCCGCCTCAAGCTTTTGCCCACCCCGGCTGACATAGGAAAGGGTAGTTTTTTTTAAACAAATTAAAGCTGATTCCGGGATAAGACGGCCGGATTTATCCACCCGTATTCCATCAACCTCTACTATTCCTGACATGATAATGGCTTTAGCCTTTTCACGACTTTCGGCCAGGCCCTTTTGAAGTAAGAGTTGATCTAATCGGATTTTACCGGTTTTCGGCATTGGGATGAGAGGAAACAAGATCCCTCGCCTCCTTCAAAATCCCTGCGGTATCAAGCCCGCACTTTTCCCTCAGTATAGCGGTTGGCCCGTGTTCTACAAACCCGTCTGGCAAGCCGATTCTTTTTACTCGGATATTGATAAGATCCATATCGTTTAATAATTCCAGGATTGCCCCGCCAAGCCCGCCTTGCCTGATATTTTCCTCTACCACAAGCACCCTGCCGGTTGAGGCGGCAAGCTCGGCCAGCCTCGTATCAATGGGCTTTACGAAACGGCAATTAACCACGCAAACAGAGAAGCCCTCTGTCTTTAGCTTCTCTGCCGCCTCAAGGGATGGATACACGGTGCTTCCTAAGGCTAAGATAAGCAGATCATCGCCCTGGCTGAGGATTTCGGCCTCGCCTACAGGAATTGCTTTATACTCCTGATCCATCGGGACCCCGAGACCTTTTCCCCTGGGATACCTTATTGCCACCGGAGATGGTTGTTGCAGGGCGGTGTACAACATATGTCTCAATTCATTCTCATCCTTAGGTGCCATCAGGGTCATGTTAGGGAGGCTGCGCAGATAGGTAACGTCAAAATGCCCGTGATGGGTGGGCCCGTCTTCTCCAACGAGGCCCCCACGGTCAATGGCAAAGACAACAGGAAGATTTGAGAGGCATACATCGTGGACGATCTGATCATAGGCCCTCTGGAGAAATGTGGAATAAATGGCAACAACGGGTCTGAAGCCCTCTACAGCAAGGCCTGCGGCGAAGGTTACGGCGTGTTGTTCTGCGATCCCCACATCCAGAAACCTTTCAGGATAAGCTTGTGCAAAATCCGCTAACCCTGTCCCTTCCGGCATGGCAGCCGAGATGGCGAACAGCTTCTTGTTGTCCCTGCCCAGATCTAACATGGTTTTCCCAAATACTTCAGTATAAGAAGGCGGGGGTTTGGGTCTGCCCTTTGGAGGTGAGCCAGTAGGAATTTCGAATGACCCAACCCCGTGAAAGTAAGCAGGGTCCTTTTCTGCGGGCTCGTATCCCTTACCCTTTGTTGTAAGGACATGTACCAGAACCGGACCTTCCAGGTGGCGTGTATTTGCGAAGGCTTCAAGAAGCCGGTCAAGCCGGTGGCCTTTGATGGGCCCGATATATTTGAATTTGAATGCCTCAAACATCATACCCGGTGTAAAAAATGTTATGAAAGAATCCTCACTCTTGCGAACCAGGTTGAGGATATTCTCCCCCACACCGGGCAGGGACTTGATGAAATTTTCTAAATCTCTTTTGAGATTAATAAACCGTTTGCCGGTCATCTTGCGGCTTATAAAGGAAGAAAATGCCCCAACATTCGGCGATATGGACATGGCATTGTCGTTGAGCACAACGATCAGGTCCTTTTCGGTATGCCCTGCCTGATTGAGTCCTTCAAAGGCCATGCCTGCTGTCATGGACCCGTCTCCGATCACAGAAATAACCCTGCCCTTTTCTCCTTTGAGCGCCTTTGCAGTTGAGATGCCCAGACCCGCTGAAATTGAGGTGCTGCTGTGTCCTGTATCAAATGTGTCGTAGGGGCTCTCAGACCTTTTTGGGAAACCACTGATGCCACCGTATGTCCGGAGTGTGTGAAAGCGCTCCCTCCTGCCGGTAATCAGCTTATGGGCATAGGCCTGGTGGCCTACATCCCAGATGATTTTGTCTTTAGGGGCATCGAATACGTAATGTAAGGCAATGGTGAGTTCAACGACGCCAAGGCTGGGCGCGAGATGCCCTCCTGTTTTGGCCACTGTCTCGATAATCTCCTGACGGATTTCAGCGGCCAGGGCGTCAAGTTCCTTGAGAGAAAGATTTTTTAGATCAGAGGGGCTGTTGATCTTTTCTAATAGCTTTTTTTTTGTATTTAATTTGCTCATTTTTTTCTCTTGATAATATATCGGGCGATCTGGCGCAAGGGCTCTGCACCGTGATCAAATATTTTGAGCGAGTCAATCGCCTTTTCGACCAGATCAGACTGGATTTGTTTGGATTTATTCAGGCCGATCACTGCAGGATAGGTCATCTTCCCTTTTTCCACGTCGGCACCGGCCGTCTTTCCCATGGTTTCGCTGTCACCCTCAATATCTAAGATATCATCTGAGATCTGGAATGCCAGGCCTATCTTTTTTCCGTATGAGGTAATTGCCGTAAGCCGCGGTCCGTCCCCTGCCGCTAACATTGCGCCGGAGGTAACCGAGGCATTGATCATTGCCCCGGTTTTATGTGTGTGTATATACTCTACGATGGGAAAATCAGGCGCTTTGCCCTCCCATTGAATGTCAACCACCTGGCCGCCGACCATTCCTCCATATCCGGCCGCGGCCGCGATCAAACTGATCACCTTGAGTATCAAATGAGGTGACACGAGAGCTATCAACTCATCCGCTGTCATAAGGTGAAATGCCTCGGTCAACAGCCCGTCACCGGCCAACAGGGCTATAGCTTCCCCGAATACCTTGTGGTTTGTTGGCTTTCCCCTTCTTATATCATCATCATCCATTACCGGAAGATCATCATGGATCAGAGAATAGGTGTGTATCAATTCGATAGCACATGCCACGGGAAGGACAAATTTCCCATCCCCGCCCACTGCCTCAGCCCCGGCCATGCAAAGGATTGGCCTGAGCCTTTTTCCACCTGCAAACAGGCTGTATTTCATGGCTTTTATCACATCGGATGCCGGGCCGGAAGGATCGGGGAAATAGGAGTCAAGGGCTTTGTCCACAAGCCCCTTTTTTTCGTTAAGATACTCCTTTAAGTCGAATGGGACTTTACCCGTCATCCTTTTCTCCCTCAAGTTTAAAAGGGACCTGGGTGTGATTTCCCCCGCTTTCCGTAACCAGGAGAGTCACCTTTTTCTCGGCCTCCTCCAGCTTGTGTGAACAGAATTTCAAAAGCTTCATGCCTTCTTCAAATGCCTTTAGAGCATCTTCCAATGGTAAATCACCGCTCTCAAGGCCTTGCACGATCTCTTCTACTCGCTCTATTGCCTTTTCAAATTTCTTTTCAGCCATTATTCCTCCAGATTATTAACCTCGCAGACCGGCCAATACTGTATACCCTGACGTTGCAAAAGTCGAGTTACTGTCAAACATCTCATATCTTTTTGTCAGACTCCACCTTTTCGACCAGGCATTCCAGCCCCCCTTCCGCGAGGAGCATCTGAACATGATCTCCTTTGAGTACATCCGAAGAATTTCTCAACATGGTCTTTTCGGGTAATTTCCAGGTAATACTGTATCCCCTGTTCAGAATTGAAAGGGGGCTCAAGTCCTTCATCCTTTTTTTCAGCAGGGAAAGTGCCGCCTGTTTATCACCGAGACAACCGGTTATTGCGCGATCAAGAGAGGTTTTTTGGAAATCAAGTTGCTGCCGCACAGAGGCAATAATATTCACGGGAGAGTGCAGTAGTAATGACCTCGTCTCGGCGTTGAGTCTCATCCTGCCCTCTTTGACAATATAATTTATCCCCCGGATTAACCGCAACTGGATTTCATCAATACGCATCCAGAAATCGGCAAGGCCTTTTCGCGGATCCTTAAGGGCCTTTTGCAAACGGATCAATTCCTGGGCCTGGTTTTTAATAACAAGCCTTGTTGAGGATACCAACCGGTCTTTCAGCCCGGATAACCGGTCTAAAAGAGACTCCTTTTCCATCACTAAAAGTTCAGCGGCAGCGGAAGGTGTCGGAGCCCTGAAATCCGCTGCAAGGTCGGAAATTGTCAGATCTATTTCATGGCCTACAGCGGAGACGACAGGTATGCGTGATTTCCTGATGGCCAGGGCTAAATCCTCCTCATTAAAGGCCCACAGGTCTTCAAGGGAACCGCCGCCCCGTGTCAGGACAATGACATCTACCTTCAGGTCCGCGTTAACCAGCTCTAATGCCTTAACCATGTCAGCGGCGGCTTCATCCCCCTGGACCCGGACAGGGACAACCGTTATTTCGATATTTGCGAATCTTCTGTTAATGACATTTAAAAAGTCGCGGATTGCCGCGCCTGTTGGGGAGGTTATGACTGCCACCCGTTGTGGGAGATAGGGAAGCGGTTTCTTGATATCTTCATCAAAAACACCCCGGGCCGCTAATTTCTTTTTGAGTTGTTCAAAGGCAAGTGCCAGAGCGCCTACACCCATTGGCTCCAGATAATCGAGAATGATCTGGTAATCCCCTCGGGGCGCGTATATCCCGACACTGCCCTGGGCAAGTACCTTCATGCCGTTTTCAGGCACATATCTGAGGTATCGGCTCTTGTGGCGGAACATAACCGCCCTTATCTGGGCTGCGTCATCCTTTAAGACCATGTAATAATGACCCGAAACAGGGGCGCTGAAGTTTGATATTTCACCCTCAATCCACACGAAGTCAAAGCGATCCTCAAGGAGGGCCTGGATTTCGTTTGTGAGTTGGCTGACCGTGTAGATTTTTGGATTATGGTTTTCCTTGGACAAGCGTATATTTTCTCCGATCCGTCGGTTAGACCACTTCTTTCAATTTCCCACTGACGAGCTTATGCAACGTACTTGAAATCAGGGTCTGATATGGAATGCCTTTTTAATATAGGATATTGAATATCTTTCTGCGTTCTATTCCTCTGATCATAATCCCGCAGAACGCGGGACAAGAGGCCGGGAGTATCTAATCGGGCTATCCTGAACATGCCCGCAATATACTCCCTAATATACTTTATGCCAAATTATTTAATTATTTAAGGTCCCCCTGGACACGATATGATATCACGTCTGATGTGATCGTCTCGTCAAGAGGACTTCTCAGTGGTTTGAGATCAGTCCTTATAGTATGTGTGTAAATCATCGTTGTCCGCACATCGCTATGACCGAGCATCTGCTGGATCTGGCGTATGTCGTAGTTTGCCTGCAACAAATGCGTTGCAAACGTATGCCGCAGTGTATGTGGAGTAACCCGCTTCGGAATTTTCGCCTTATGCGCCGCCGCCTTGATAGCCTTCTGGATATTGGTTTCATGTACATGGTAACGCCGCAATTCGCGCGTTGCTTCAATATTCGTCAGACTCTGCGCGGGAAAGAACCATTGCCAGGCGAATTCACGCGCTGCATATTTTGCCTTTTTTTCGAAGGAAGCGGGAAGAAAAACTCCGGCATATCCCTGTTTTATGTCTTCCTGGTGAAGCATCCTGACCTTTTCAAACTGTCGCATGATTTCCGAATTGATCTTGTTCGGCAAGGGCACGGTTCGCGATTTACCTCCCTTGCCAAACTGGATAGAGAGCATTCCGGTGTTAAAGTTGAAGTTATGTATGCGCAAAGTTGCTACCTCGGAAAGCCTCAGGCCACATCCATACATGATCATCGCCAATAGCTTGTAGGGCTCTTTGAGCCCTGCGAAAAGAGCATCAACCTCATGCTTCGAAAGCACTGTCGGAATATGCCTGCTTCGCTTCGCCCGTGGAGTATCTGACAGGTCACCTAGTTCCTTTTTCAAAACATGCCTGAACAGAAACAGCAATGCGTTGAATGCCTGGTTCTGCGCTGAAGCGGATACTTGCTTCTTCACTGCCAAATCAGTCAAAAAACTCTTAACATCGGTGCCCGTCAATTCCAATGGATTTTTGTTGAGCATGAAACCTCGTAATTTCCTCATCCATCCCGCGTACGCCTGTAGTGTCCTGGGTGAATAATGACGAAGAAGTATTTCATCTTTCAACTTTGTTTCCACATCCCGCCATCCCGCATTCACCCGCTCTATGACGGAATCCGCATGCATGTGAGAACAAGCTGATTTTTCCCTGTTTTCAGGAAGGGAATAATCCGTTTCCCTTTTTGAGACCTGATGATAATGGCTAACGGCATCTTGTTTTTTGACGACAGTGAAGTTCCCTTTGACTTCGGAAACAGCCGGAACGTCAGATACGGCTCTTTGCTGGCATGGCGGCTCCGGCGACAACAGAACGAAGTAAAATTCTATCGCGCGACGCGCCTGATCCTGCTGCGCGGACGTTTGATTCTTCGAAGCCAGTTTCCCGATAAAAAGCGGAATATTCTCAGGATCATCGGGTGCGTGCCGATATTTATCGCAGAAGTGAAGATAGTACCTCACCCACTTTTGATGTTCATGCCATTCCTCGCGTGGAACCTGCCTTGACGCCAAAACTTTACCGTATTTAGGATCAACTTGCGGAAATGAACCCATAAACGTCTCCTTCTCGTTATTATCCAATAGCTGCATATCATTACTTTTATCATCTTATACAGCTCAGAGAATGACTTTTCAAGCTTTTTTTGCAACTTCCATTGATATTTTTTCGCCATCATGCAATTTATTAAGAAGTTATACAGAAAACTATATAATCACTTGTTGGGCCTATGGAAGAACCTTATTGTGACAACATAGCAACACCATGTATTTTAAAGGAGTTTGTAAGTGGGGACTGAGATAACATTGGAGGTCGGTGGACTCACCCTAGATTGGTGTAAAAACTCACGTGGAATCGACCACGGTATGCTTTTTCAAGTAGAGGATCGGAAACGTATCAACTCTGACCAAATTAACTATGACTACTTCAGAGAAAACAATGAAGATCCAGGAGCCATGGAGATGGCTTTTTGCAAGCCTCTCAAGGAGATGGTTCCTCGGATTGAACTCCTAAGGTTCACCCTCGATCAAGTCAGATGCGAGTATATGAGCCTCGCTGAGAAATGGTGTGAAGAATGCCAAGCTATGGCGGATGAAGAGGAAGAGTCAATTCCGGATGCGATGACCTTCGAGGAGTTCTGTACGTTTGCCACCGCATACCCGATAGAAACACTTGACGATACGTTTATCTCTTCATTCGATGATGAGGGAAAGATACAAATCCGAGGTCGATTTGGCGATATGAAAATAACGAGTCGTCTTCCTTATTTCTCACTAAATGACATTAATGCATACTCTGAACGTAGCTATTTCGCTGGACTGATCGGTTTTATGCACCCTTACTCCCTCCTCCGACTTCTATCACAAAATACTTCCAACTTAGATTCGGATGTAGTGTGGCAGTATGGACCATTAGTTGAGAATGGCTGGGCAAGTGCAAGTGAGTTCACACACGGGGCGCGTCGTAAACAAACTTTCTTGATTGCGACTGAGGGCAGTTCGGATACGCACATTCTTAGGCATGCAATCTCGCTTCTAAGGCCAGAGATATCAGATTTCTTTCGGTTCATCGACGTAAGTGATCGTCATCCATTCCCGGGAACAGGGAATTTGCTCAAGTTTGCCGAAGGACTTATTAAGATTGATGTTCAAAATCAAATTGTGTTTGTGTTTGACAATGATGGTGAGGGTTCAGGTGCTTACCAGCAGCTCCTTTGTTGGGAATTGCCACCAAACATGCGGGCGATGGTGTTACCGACATTGGACCAGTTTTGCACTTTTCCAGTTCGAGGCCCAGAGGGCATGACAAATGCTGATATCAATGGACGTGCGGCGGCAATCGAGTGCTATCTTGACCTTGACCTTGAAGGCTATCCACCAGCCAGAGTACTGTGGACTAATTACAAGAAGGATATAGATATCTACCATGGTGCTCTGGAGCATAAAGAGTCTTATACCAAGGCATTTTTAAAGCAAACCATCGAAACTATATCGGCAGGAACCTATTGCATTGATAAACTTCAGGTTGTACTCAATACGATAATTTCTGAATGTTGCTCTGCCGCCATGGAGAGCCGAAGGTCAAATGACGTAAGTTGAACATGTCAAATTCTGCCCAACAAATGGGTGCAGGGGATTGCTTTCCGCTGCGCTCCAAGCAACCCCTGACCCATAGCGTTAGCATAGCAGGAGAAAGATATGCCAAGCAAGGCATACAAAATCTTTGGTGAGAACGCGGGTGATATCCAGCGACTGCTAGACATCCACGAAGAAAAAGGTGGGACTTCGCGAGGACGGCGGTATAGACTCGAAGTCTTGAACAAGTCTGCCATCGTTCTCATAACCTCATTCTGGGAGGCATACTGCGAAGACTTGGCTGCCGAAGGCCTTGAGCACATCGTGACACACGCTGCCTCTGCCGCTTCTCTGCCGAAGGAGATAAAACAGATTATTGCCAAGGAACTCAAGAAGGATGTGAATGAGTTGGCTGTTTGGTCCCTTTCCGATGACGGCTGGAAACAAGTCCTTCGGTCTAACCTGCAACGGTTGCGAGATCAACGAAATAAGAGGTTGAACACACCAAAGACCGAGAACATAGACAACTTGTTTCGCAACGCTTTAGGTATACCTCATGTCTCGTCGTCATGGCGATGGGCAACGAAAATCACCGTGACGAGAGCACGTGAAAAACTTGATGACTATGTAACCTTGCGGGGCGAAATCGCACACAGGGGTAAGGCGGCGAAAGCTGTAACAAAGGTCAAAGTCAAAGACTATTTCGAGTTTGTGAAGAAGCTGGCTTCAAAAACAGGAGGGACTGTCAATTCGCACGTCCGCAAGATTACCGGCAAACCACTATGGCCGCGACGCCGGAGGCGAAGACTCGTTTGATAGAAAATGCTAACGACGCGGTTGGAGTCGGACGCTTAAAAGCGCCGCTCAACCGCCATGTTGGGTGGCTAAAAATTTTGTGATGGAGAGTTACACAATGAATATCCGTGAAGCGTTACCAGAGGATAATGACGAACTCCAGGAGCTTCAGGCGAAATGCCCACAAGGCACAACGCTCGTCGCGTCTACTGTCAACACACCTGACTTTTTTGCTCGGGCTAAAGCGTATGAGTCGCACAAAGTCTTCGTGGCTTGCGAAGGTAACCGCGTAATTGGGTCAGCAGCTTGTGCTCTGCGGGATGCCATCGTGGCCGGCAAAATCAGTCGGGTTGGTTATGTTTTTCAGGCTTTTGTTTCTCCCGACGCC
>JAUWMR010000034.1 GCA_030613055.1 Desulfobacteraceae bacterium | reverse complement strand
TCCATGTATCTTATTAAATCTTTGAGTATAAACACCATTTATATGTCTCATACTTCTTGAGATGTTTGCTTCAGGAGTCTGAATCAAAAGGTGATAATGGTTTTGCATTAGACAAAAAGCAGAAACCTTTACATGAAAAATATCGATTGTCTCCTGCAATAAATCCAGAAATATAGAATAATCATTCTTATCTTCAAAAATAGCCTCATAACGCCCACCCCTGTTCATTATATGATACCAGGCATCTGGATATTCTATTCTTAATGGACGTGACATAGGCAGAGTTATACAATATTTGTTTTGAAATAACAAGAGCTAATAGGAGATTTGACCCCATTTTTATAATTAGCCATTTAAGTTACCTCTCCTTCCGATTTCCAACTGATCTCCTGATCAATCAATCCCTTGAACTGATCGACCATTTCATTGCCATGCCAGGGGTCATTATGTTGACCCTTAAGTGATGATTACGCCTAGCGATCTTTTCGTTTCCGTCGCCGCCGAACAAGTTATTCTATAGTTCTGCATATCTCCACACTTAAGAGTGATATACAGAAAAGTGATTATATAGTTTCTGTTTAACGCCTATAAATTAAAAAGGTTACGATTAAAGAGGCCAAAAGCCCGCTCGATTTCTGAGTTCATTGAATCTTTTGACATTCGGGAATATAATTTAGTTCCCTGCGGGAACTCCCAACAGAAAAGATTTCTTCTGTCAGGAGAGTGTTAGGCACAATTTGAGGTGAGGTATCATGGTGCGCCTTTTTATAGAAACGTTCAAGATTGTTTATGCAGGATTCAGGTAATGATATGAAGGTTAGAATAGGCCAAAGGTTGGAAATGTCAAGCAAATAAGCCTTTTTTAGGAAAAATATAGGTGAATTTTGATTTAATGCACAAAAATCTGTGCATAAAGGCAAGAAAATGCACAGAAAACTGTGCAAAAAAAGCGAAGGCTATAAAATGCGCAAAAATATGTGCCATAGTATATTGGCTTAAGTGATGGACCGGGAGATTAGGCCAGGGGATTGGAGAGGAATTAAAAGTAGTATTTTACCGAGAAGTCAACTTTGCAATCAAAGGGCTTTTCTCCGAATTCAGAGTACCTGCTTCCCTGAAAAAAGGTAGACTTGAGCCTCAGTTCAAGGTTTGATACGGGCGTATACAGCAACTCCGGCGTAATGGAATAACTCTGGTCCGCCACATTGAAAATGACCGCGAGAGAGGGGTTGAAATAAAGGATATTAAAAGGTTCTTTTTGGGTTACCTTAAGATAAATATAGTCCTTCATATAGTTTTTTTCGCTAAAATAATTTTTTGAAAGACTGATGCCCTTTTTTAGCTTTTTCTCATTGCCGGTTGCCTGATAAATGTTGTATCCGTCTTCGGTAAACATGAAGTAATCAGTTATTTCCGCCTTGCTGAACCCTTTCCCGTTTCTGTAATACTCCACTATAAAAGTAGTATCATACTTATTCAGATAACGTGTCCCTAAAAGGAAACTTACGGCGCTGGATCGCCTGCTATAGGCGATGCCGTTTCTGTCTATATATCCATTCTCAAAGTCATTTGTGTATGACACCTCACCGTGAACCTCAAGGTTGACCAAAATGTTCTTTGAAAAGTCCAGGCCGTAGGTGTCTTCCCTGCTGTCTCCGAGAAAAAACATGAGGTCTATATCCGTATCAAATATCAGGAGGTAAAGCTTACCGGCGTAATTCACATGGCCGGTTTCCCCGTACGTGTTGTTGATTTCTTCATAAACGGGAAAGACAACCGGCGTAAGGGCAATGGTCTTGATGGGACCTGACATACTCTTTATCAGATCGACAGAGGCTAATGTATAGCCTTCAAGGGATTGTTCCGGGTCATCCGGATCTTTTGGCCTGCTGGTGAAGGCCACAGGATTCCAGGCATAGCCCTTTCCCCATTTCATAACCTTCTTGCCGGCTTCGATAGTAAAGGCAGGTGACGGCTTTATAGAGATAAAGCCTTCGTACAGTCTTGTGTCTTCCTCCCAACCGAGGTAATCGTGGGTAATATCTGTGTTACCTTTTGCGTAAAGCTTTGCAATGCCCTTTGTGTAGCTTCCCTCTAATTGAAGGGTAAGCCCGTATGTGTCAACAGTGGAGCCCTCATCACGATTATAGAACTTCTGATGATACTGGGCCGAGTCCCTGTCCAACCAGGAAAGTATGTATCCCGCTTTGACGCTGCCGCCGAACTCGTAGGGCTTCTTCTCTATCTCGGGAATATCAAAGTCATACTCGCCGGCCCACGCGTTAAACGCGATGATGCCCGAAATTAAACAGAGCCATGTTAATCTGATGAATATTTTCATATATGGAGACCTTCGAAAAATGTCCCCTATCTGAGGTCACCCACCCTTGACATATAATTCAGGGTGAAGACCTCGTCGGCCAGATCCCTTTTTTTCAGTTTTGCAAATATCATGATGGACTTGTAGCCCTTGTGAAGAGGGCTGTCCGTTTCAGTCACCGCGGGACGGACAATGCCGTTACCAAAATCCTTGATCTCCTTGAAATAAAGGGTTTTGATCAGCATCCCCGACGAGGCGAAGCATTCTATTTTGATGGGGAGCAGCCCCTTATCGTCCACCCACATTTTCACCTTGTCGTAGGCAACCGCCTTTGTCTTTGCCTTCAGATCAAGCAGGTATTTCCCTTCGGCCCGCTCCACGTTTTCGCAGTTGTATTCCGTACTGTAATCGATTCTCATTATATCCGCGTTATTGAATATGCCGCCGGTCACGGACTGGAGGCTCGTAATTCGGATTGGTTTGCCTACGTTCGGGATGTAAAGCCACATATTTTCCCCGACTCTCAGGCTTGACCTGCCCTTTTCACTGGCGGGAGACAGAAAGAGTGACACGACCTTGTCCTTGCCCTTTTTGGCGGAATACATGACAAACTCCTTTTTTGAGCCGTCGGGTTCTATGTTGATAATCTTCCGGTACATTTCAAAAGTCTCGGGATTCAGATTTCGGTCAACCTTTTTTAAAAGTTCGTTGCCGTCTATCGCGTAAACAGGCGATGCAAACATCATCGCCATAAGAAAGATAAAGAATTTTTGCATGCTACTGCCTCCTCTCTAAGGCCTTTTTCACAGCATCACCCGCGTTGCCTTTATATTCCAAATGGGCTATGCCTTTGTTTTTCAGGGCATTAATCATTTTCGAGCCAAAGTTCCCGGCTATTACCATAGTAACGCCTCTCTGGGCAAGGAAATTTGCCGCCGAAGGCCCTGCGCCGCGACTTGCATTTCTGTACGGGTTATCAATCATCCCGGTCAAGTTCCCTTTGCCGTCAAACATAAGATAGTAAGGACACTTAGCAGCCTGATCGCTTACAGACGCTGCCGTGGTTTTACCGCTGGACGCGACCGCAATTTTACTGTTTTCAAAGCCGGCGGCATTGACCATAACCGGACAAAGCAACAGGATTGCAAGGCTTATAACAAATAATCTTTTCATATCAAATTCCTCCTATACATGTCTTAAGGCATCAACCGGCTCCATCTTTGATGCCTTATACGCTGGCTGAATAGTCGCAAAGATGGAAACTAAAAGCACAATGGCCGATACCCAGATCAGTTCGTTAAAGTTGACCGAGGGGGAGAGCAACAGGTTCTCCGTGCGGCCAAATGAGAACGTTATTTTATGGATATTCAGGATATAAATAGCTCCAACGCCGATGGCGTTCGCAAACAGCGTGCTGATTAATCCAAGTGAAAATCCTTCTGCCAAAAACAGGCCCATGATTTTGCCTGGGGCAGTGCCTATTGCCGCGATGGTCCCGATCTCCCTGATCCGTTCATAGACAGACATCATCATAACATTTAAAATGCTTATAAGGACAATGGCGATCATGATGATTTTCATGGACATGGCCATCAGGTCGATCATTCTGGCGATATTGTAGAATGGGGAGAGTGCCTCCCATGTATGAATCTCGAACATGGGATTTCCCTTGGGATTTTTATATTCAGCAAGGGCACTGTTAATCTCCGCGTAAAGCATATCGATCCTATTGAAATCCCGGGTGCGTATTGCCACCTCTGTGACTTCGGGCTTATCTATACGCAGGAGGTCACGGGCATCCTTGATATGTATATACCCTTCCTTTCCCTGGGGACCCGCCACGCTTTCTATGACACCGGCTACCGTGAAATTAAGGCCGTTTACCGAGCCTTCTTTGTTGTGGGCCACAAGGACCACTGTATCGCCTTGTTTTATTTTGAGACCTTTGGCCAGTTTGTCAGGGATAATGATTTCTCCCGGATTTATAAGACCCTGTCCTGATTCTCTGTCTCTGAACGTGATGCGATCAGGAAGGGCAGGGCAGACCTTTATCTCGCTGTCCGGTTTAATGGCATTAAGCCTGATGTTGGTGGTCTCCTTGTAGTTGCTCAACATGGCGCCCAATTTTATCCTCGGTGAATAGGATTCCACCAGCGGATTTTTCTCAAGCATATCCCTGACCTTTCCGTATGCCTTTGGCCCCAGGTTCAGATTGAGGGGACTGGTGTCAATGGAAGAGACATATCCCTTTTTATGAATCTGCATCTGGGCCAACGTAGCGTCGGTGATAAGGCCGATCATCATCTGTTTAAAGGAGCCGGAAAGGCCTGAGAAGAGGATAACCATCACCACTCCCACGGTGATCAATAGTGAAGTAAGAAGAGTTCTTCTTTTGTAACGCAAAAGGTTGCGAGCGGCTATTTTAAAGATATTAATCATGGTTTCCCCTCCTGTCTGAACCCTGTTCCGTGTGTGTCAGCCTGCCGTCTTCCAGCGTGTGAATAACCTCGGCCTCATGCATTACCCTCGGGTCATGAGTGGAGAAGACAAACGTGGTTCCGAATTCGTCTCGCATGGCCCGCATAAGTTGAATTACGTTTTTGGCGGTCGCATGATCGAGGTTGGCCGTTGGCTCGTCCGCCAACACCAGCTTTGGTTGGGTAACCAGGGCCCGTGCCACTGCCACGCGCTGCTTTTGTCCTCCGGAAAGCTGGTCAGGAAATTTATCCTTCTGGTCGAGCATGCCGACCGATTCAAGGACCTTCAGTACCATTTCCGTCCTGGTTGCTTTTGACTCGTTTTTGATCATCACTAATGGATATTCCACATTCTCATAGGCCGTCAGCACCGGGAGAAGGTTGAATGACTGGAAAATAAACCCCAGGGCCGAACCCCGGAAATCCGCACCCTGCCTGCGGTCAAGATCACTCACACGTTTCCCTGCCACAATTAGTTCTCCTTCAGTCGCCTTGTCCAGGCAGCCTATAAGGTTTAGGAGTGTAGTCTTCCCGCTGCCGGAAGGGCCGACAAAGGATATAAAAGAGGCCGGTTCAATCTCAAAATCAAGGCCCTTCAATGCCTCAACGCCGACCTCTCCGGTGATATATGTCTTGGACAAATTTTTTGCAGTTACCAGACTCATAGGTGCCCTCCTTTTATTTTATTATTATGATACCAAGTTTTTCATTTGGTTACAGCTATTTACGCAATATGTATGCCGGATAGTGGAAAATTCTGCCAACACCTTGAAATTAAAAGTGAATTTGAATAAAAGTCAATGAAAATCCCATGTTGCGGTCTCAAAATACGGCAATAAATGTCGAGAGCAGGATGGGTGTTCGACATCGTTGTCGAAATACAATGCGTTTGTGGGATGAAAAATGGTATGAACTGTTATAAATATCGGATCATCTCCAAATTGGTTGGTGATCCTGAGAGGATTCAAGGGGCCAAGGATTCAAGGATTTCAGTGAAATGCTCAAAAACTATAAAGAATTGATGGTTTGGCAAAAGTCTTATCGGCTCCCGGACCCCTTTCTCCCAACTAATTGGGAGAAGAACCTAAATATTCTATGTAGCCCTCTGGAGAAATTGCCCCCGGCCGTATAACATGGCCAGGGTACGGGCGGCGCGTGGAAGCGTGGGAAGGGAAACCACCTGTCCCCCTTGTTCCAGCATATTTGAGACCGAAAGCTGGTTTGGCCCGTAAAGCCATGAGACTACCGGCTTATCAGGAAAGGAGGCCGCGGTCTTTTTGATTATACCCGTTGCATCAAGGTGGGCATTCTCTGGGAGTTCCGGGGCAATGGCAATGCAGATGGCGGCATCCACGGCAGAATCTTTAAGGATCTCAGACAGCGCGAGTTCATAGACATATTCCATCCCGTGCTTCATCAGGGCGGGCCAGATATCTAAGGGGTTTTGAATAGGCATCCAGGCCGGGGAAAGATCCTTTATCTTTTTGATCGCAGGAGGAGACAGCTCTGCTACCTCAAGGCCATATTCCTGGAGGGTATCGATCAGAATAATACCGCCGGCCCCGGTAAATGTGACAAGACCCACACGGTTGCCCCGCATGGGGCTAAGATTTAGGAGCGCCTTAGTAAAGTCAAAGACCTCCTGCGGATCATTAGCAGAGATGACCCCTGCCTGGCGGAAGGCGGCCTCAAAGACTTCGTGGTTTCCCACAAGCGCGCCGCTGTGCGTGGATGCTGCCACTGCTCCCCGTCGTGTCCTGGCGGACTTGAGGGCGATCACAGGCTTTTTCAGGGCGACCCTCCGGGCTGCATCAAAAAACTCCTTTCCCTGTTTCATCCCCTCGATATGCATGAAAATGACCCTGATATCATCGTCATCGCCAAAATAGTCCAGGGCATCCGCGAAATCGAGATCACATCCGTTTGCAACATCAATTCCCTTACCCATCATGCCGGTAAATTGAGATGAACCAACAAAAAATATCCCTGACTGGCAGATAACCCCTATTGGAACCTTTTCCCTTGCCAGGGACATAAAAGACGACGTAAACCCTGAAAATGCATTTACAATACCCAGAGTATTGGGGCCTAATATCCTGATCCCCCTTTCATGAGCAATCCGTGTGAGTTGATCCTGTAGGGCCTTGCCATCGGCATCGGCGTCCGCAAAACCCTGGGGCACAACGATTGCCCCCTTTATCCCCAGATCGGCACAGTCCTGTGTAATACGGGGAACCTGTTCTCTGGGTGTGGCGATAATGGCCAGGTCGATGGGTTTGCCGATCTCCTTTACATCTTTATGGGTCTTTATACCCAGTATCTCATCGGTCATCGGGTTTACGGGATATATCTTTCCCTTGAAACCGAAATCCCTCATATTTTCGATTACGTTAAAGTTGCCTTTTCCTGTCTTGCGGCTTGCCCCTATTACGGCCACGGAGCCGGGCGACATAAAAATATCCAAGTGATGCGGTCTCATCTGTTCTCCATTTTATTGTTAAAGTCCAGCCTTCTGTTTTTTTCAATTCCATTCTTTCACTATAGCATGTCCCAAATCTCAACATGAATGTCAAATGCTTACGACACTACCGCTTCATTAACCCTCTTAAGAAACTTCAGCGTTTGCAATCGGCTGAAGTGATATTTCAAAACCTGATTCTTTAACTCTTTTTTCATATTTTTTAGCGCAGGGCTTTAGCCCTGCCCCTAACCCGTGCAATACGGCAGGGCTAAAGCCCTGCGCTACGCTTTAAGATAATTAGGGATCCGGTCTGAATTTTGGCTTGCCTATTTCCATGCTATCCTGGCATAATTACATAAGGTGGGAAAATCAAGGACAAATCTTCCAGATTTGTCCATTAAACATAAAAACAGGTGGAATATTTGCTGTGCTATTGTGGTAATATCAAGCAATCTTTTCCATCTATTGACAATGTCAATAATTCATTTTTCTCTGCATATCAATGAATCGCTTTAACGTTACTTTCTGATAACTGCCTAAAATCATGACATTACTCCACTCTAAATAATAAATGGCTTGACAGCTAAACAAATACGCCTTACCCTAAAGTAAGAAAGCGATTAAAGTAAGGAGGTTATTGTTATGACATTGGCAACAATCACAACTAAGGGACAAGTGACAATTCCGAAGGCAGTGCGGGATTACCTGAGATTGCACACAGGGGATAAGATAGAGTTTGTCGTTACTAATAATAGAGAAGCACTTCTTAGGCCAATATCTAAAAAGGTCGATGACATCTTTGGCAAATTGCACAAACCTAACAGAAAGGCTATTTCAACAGGGGAGATGGATGCAGTAATAAGGCGAAAAATGAAGGATAGTTTTCAATGAGGGCTATAGATACTAATGTGTTGGTAAGATTTCTTGTGAGAGACGATGAGCTGCAAGCCAAAGCGATTTACAGCATTTTCAAGCAGGCAGAGGCTGATAAAGAAGAATTTTGGGTTCCGTTGCTCGTTGTTCTTGAGACGCTATGGGTGCTGGAATCTGTCTATGAGATTCCGAGACAACAAATTTTAGACTCTATGAACGAGCTTTTATTAATGCCTATTTTAAAGTTTGAGAACCAGTCAGCCATTCAGCGTTTTATCTTTTCAGGCCGTGAAGGCAAAATCGACCTTTCAGATCTTTTAATCGCACATTCTGCAAAATCTTCAGGTTGCAAGTGTGTCCTTACATTCGACAAGAGAGCATCAAAATTCGAACTTTTCGAGTTAATTGAGTAGAATGACATAACAATAACAACGCCATGAAGACAGACGGGCTATATCTTGCGGCTTTTACAATAATTATGAAAAGTCGCAACATGTAAGGTTTTAACCACTGTTTCGGTATGATCCGCCCCCAGCCGACGGCGGCTCATCCCGCCGGCCGTTCGGTGCTCGGCTGCCCAGTTAAAAACCATATTATTATATGTATATTTATATTGGTTTTCTCCCTCCCCTTTGATATTATTAATTATGAAAAAGGCAAGATTTGAGTGGGATGCTAAAAAAGACAAGCAAAATCAGGAGAAACATGGAGTTTCATTTGAATTTGCCCAATATGCTTTTACCGATCCTGACCGCATTATTGCAGAGGACTTAAATCACAGCCAAAAAGAAAAACGATATTACTGTTTCGGCAAAGTTGGAAATGGTATTATAACAGTTCGTTTCACATATCGTGGCAGTGTTATACGCATTATCGGTGCAGGATACTGGCGAAAAGGGAGGAAAACATATGAAAGCTAAAATTAAATACACTGATGAACCATTGGGAAAATTACGTATAGTTGATGATTTTCTACCTCCTCCGGAAGATTTATTATTTAAAGAAGAGAATGTAAAAATTACGATCACTCTCAGCAAAGACAGTATTGATTTTTTTAAAAATGAAGCAAAAAAGCATAATACACGGTATCAAAAAATGATCCGCAGGCTTTTAGATCTATATGCCGCACATCATAAGCAACCGCCCCGAACCAATCAGTTCACCTGATCGGAAAAGCCGTGGCATTTTTCGCATTTGCTTATAACTGCCTTAGGTAGATGGGCTTTAGCTCAATTAGGGTATTAGATCAATATTTTATACCGGTAACAGGGTTTTCCTAAGTTATGGCTCTTGAAAACAAAATCGTTGCAGTAGTTTTAGCAGGGGGTGTCAAAGGATTCTCTTTCAGAGAGTTTTATCACCAATTGGAGGATTTATTTACCTATGGAGAATGGTATTTCAGGAGAGGATACAAATCATTAAAAAAGATAAAGGTGACGAGAAGTGTAACCGGCAAGCCAAAGCCAATGGTAGAATACATATTAAACACACTAAGGAACACAGAAAAGATAGCCAGAATCCTTGTTGTTGGTCCTGAAAAGGAAATGAGAGAGCAAATTGATCCTGACTTACTATCAGAGGGGAGTAATATTAAGCTCATCCAGCAAAAAGAGAGCTTTGGGCATAACGTAAAAGAAGGTTATAACCATGCCGGAGAAAAATATGTTTTATTTGTTGCTTCGGATTCCCCTACAACAAAAGAAGGGGATGTATCTGAGTTCATAGAAATATGTGAAGAGTTATGTGATGAATATGATTTAATATATCCATTTGTGAAAGAGTCTTTGTTAAAAAAATATTACAGGTCATTCCCCAGGCCATTTTTCAAGATGATACCGGATACTATATTTCCTGCTGATTACATCGATAAAAAAGAGGTTCGAGAAGATGGAAGAGTTGGATTTAGGATAACAAGCATGGCTTTTGCGAATTTAGAGAGTTTCCCGGTGGAGAGGATTGATGAAGCATACAATATTAGAAAATTTCATAGGAAGAGTTCAAGGGATAAGCTAAAGGAAATATTTGGAAAAAATTTGATCAGAAGATACAGGCAAGGTCTAAAAATCTCAGATATTGAAAGGATGTTTTCCGACTATGAGGGGTTAAGGTTAAAGATTGTTGGCTTAAGCGGTGCGGGCACTTCATTGGATCTTGATAGCAGGAGAGATGAAAAGAAATTTAATAATTTGTACTTATAATGTGTAATGAGGTAAGAAAAAAGGAGTTCAGTAATGGAACTGCAAGATTTCATAAAAGAGACTCTCAAGCAGATCATTAGCGGAGTAAGGAGCGCTCAGGAGAGTGCCATTGAACTCGGAGCTAAAATCAATCCACGCGGCGGCTCAATTGTTTAAATGCGTAATATTCACTTTGACGTCGCGGTCAGCATAAGTGAGAGTTCAGAAACAAAAGGTGGTATTGGTGTTTTTGCTGGTCCTCTCGGGCCGGTGGGTTCTCAAGATCAATCTGATGTTGCAAGTAGCTCGATGAGTCGCATTAAATTCTCTATACCAGTGAAGCTTCCTGTACAACCAAAGGCAAAACCGAGAAGGTGAAGATAATAAGAGCCAGGGAACAAAGCCTGCCAAAAGGCTTGGTGGGCATTTATAACCAATAAATGTTGACCCCTAACATTTTGAAATTAATATACTTTTTTACTGACATATTTTTAATCCCCTCCTTGCACACTGTACCATCAACTGTTGAAAAAACGGCTGGCAGAAATCCTGAATAATTGATTGTCGCTCTTTTTTAGGACCTTATTTTGGTGACAGATCTGAACTACCGGGATATCTCCCAGGGCTTTTGCTTGTTTCAGATGATGGTTGTCTATTGTTTGGTCTTTCAATTTTGCCTCAAAGAGGCACCAGGGTTTTTGATTATTAACTATTAAAAAGTCGGTCTCTTTTCTCTCTTTTGTGCGAATAAAACATAGATCGAAGTCCCCAATGCCTTGGTCATTCCAGCGTTCAATCATGCTCTTAAGTTCAACTGCAACATAATTCTCAAATCGTCTGGATTTATCCGGGCAGCGGGTCCAGTCAAAAAAATAGCACTTCTTTTCTTTTTTAATGGCCCTTGCAATTCTCGAACTGTAAGGAGAGATTAAAAATACGGCATAAGACAACTGCAGGGCTGAAATGCAATTCTTTACAGCCGTGTAACTTATGCCCACATCTTCTCTAATCGCGTTCAGGGATAACAGACCCCCGACCCTTTCAGGTAATAAACTCATAATGGTAGCTACGTTTTCAACGTCCATGATACGGGTTAGATCACGGATGTCCTCCCTCACTAGGCGGTCCACCATGTCCCTCTGCCAGCGGCGATGAAAGGTGGATTTTGCTTTAAGACAGGGCTCGGGAAAACCGCTGAAGTTCAGCAATTGTTCTAACAAATCCGCTTCATAGGTAACTTTTGCTAATTTGCGTTCAATAAATTCTTCTGCTGATTGTCCTTCTTCTATGTATATAGGCTTCTTACCCACAAGTTCAGAAAGCGATAACGGAAACAGCCTGAACAAAAAATAGCGGCCGGCTAAAGAATCCCCTGACCTGCGAAACCAGTCAAGGCGCGCGCTGCCCGTAACAATAAACCTGCAATGCTGTTCAAATTTGTCAAAATAATCCTTTAAAATATTCTTCCACTTTGGCATTTTGTGGATCTCGTCAAAACATATCCACAAAGGTCCTTGACCTGAAAAATCATATACCATGGTTTCAAAAAAATAGGGATCATTGCGGAATGCATCCCTGGTTTTCCTGAGGTCCCAGTTATAGTACATTTTGGATATTTTAAGCTGCTCAAGAAAGGACCTGGCAAGGGTTGTTTTGCCAACCTGACGGGGACCGGCCACAAAACGCATCTGGCGTCCAAAACCCGGACTAAAACAAACTTCATTCAGGTGTCTCTTAATCATAGCGCTATTTTACCCCATAAGATAAAAAAGTCATCACCATTTTATCTCATAAGATAAAAAAGTCAATATCTTTTTAGGGGCTTTTGTTTTTTTAATGAAAAATGAGACATGTTGAAACATTGGTCGAAAATCTTCGAACTGTGCGATTGGATTTAAAGTTCTTTGTTTGTAGGAGTGGTTATGTGGGAAAAGGGTGGCAGATTTCTGGGAGTTACATATAACCGCACAGTTTGAAAATCTTTGCATACAGGTATAAATCTTGATATTGATTGAAACGTCCTGATTCTATGTAGTGTCCATCTGGGAAGCTGTCCGAGAATAGGTTTTTATGTCATTTCGACCGCAGGGAGAAATCTAAAACTTATGTATTTTCAATACAATAAGATTTCTCGCTACGCTCGAAATGACAGTTTTTCTGAATTCTCGGACAGCCTCCTGGAAATGGCCCTTTTTCACGATCTCTGCGCCTGCCTGTGCGTCGCCGCACGCAGACAGGTCAATCTGCGGGGTTAGTTGAGGATAAGTGTAAATTTTCAAACGAGGTCGCCCAGGCCTGTTTATTTGAGAGTCAGCACATTGAGGAAGTGATGAACCAGGAATTGATTGTTGTTGTTATGCCGAACGGTTCGCTCCAGTTGGAATGGACTGACGCGCAAAATGCCACAAACAAGAGCACCCGGCTGTTGCAGGACGAAATATTTAAACGCTTCTCTGACGATTCCGATTCATGGCTTTTGTTCCTGGGGTTTTGCGATCATCAGGTATTATTTTCCCCTTCCCTTGATTACTGGCGAAATTTCACCGGGGTTTATACTAAGAGATTGAGCCAGACTCCTGATCTTGAGATGCTTCGCCATAATGCCAAGGTTTTGATAGAAGAAGATGAATTAAGGACGCATTTAGATCGTGCCCCTATGATGATCGGTTCGGAATATCTAAGTATGGGTCTGCTTGAAGCGGTGTGGGAGGGGTTAAACAATGCCTTTAGCCGGGCGATTAATGCTTACGAAGGAACCGTTGAGGATTTCATTAAGACTTACAGCCCCAATGTGCATCTCGTGGGCAGGGTGTTTTTCCATCTCGTTGAAAATAAGAGTGAAGATTATCCGTTTGCTTTTATGGCAACCTATTCCACCAGGCTAAACAGGCAGGGAAGGTCAAAACATCTCCCGCTCAAACACGCAATGCAGGAATATGAAAACGATAATGAAAGGCTGTTAAAACTTCTTGCAACGGTTCATATCGCCGCAAAAAAAAGTCCTCTAATTACAGATCTTCTTGAGACAGGAGAACTCTTTCATCCCCTTGCCTGGACTTCCAAAGAGGCATTTACTTTTCTAAAGGAGATCCCTGTTTACGAAGAATCAGGTATTTTGTGCAGGATTCCAAACTGGTGGAAGGGTAATAAATCGAGTGTGAGTCTGAATTTCAGCGCCGGTGATTCAAAGCCCTCTTTTGTTGGCATGGATGCAATTTTGAATTTTAATGCCCGGTTGTTTCTCGGGGACACGCAGATTTCTGAAAAAGAAGCAAGACAATTACTGGATGAATCGGAAGGGCTTGCCTTCATAAAGAATAAATGGGTGGCAGTCGATCCTGAAAAGCTGAAACAGACACTTGATGCCTATGAAAAAGCGAAAAAGATGATGGGAGATGAGGGCCTGAGCTTGAAAGATGCCATGCGCCTGCAACTTATGCCTGAAAAATTCTTAGGTATTCAGGACGCTGAGGTAGAGAGCAGTGTCTCAAACGGGAAATGGCTGGAATCGGTATTCCGCAAGCTGCTGGACCCTGCCCTAATTATCTCAGTAACACCTGACAAGGCATTCAAGGGCGAGCTAAGGAAGTACCAACAGAAAGGCCTGGACTGGCTCTATTTCTTGCATTCGCTCCGGTTCGGGGCCTGCCTGGCTGATGATATGGGCCTTGGCAAGACCGTCCAGGTCCTGGCCTTTTTAAATAGATTAAAGTCTGATCTGAAAAAACCAGGGAAATCCCGCAATGCAAGCCTGCTGGTTATTCCGGCATCCCTTATCTCCAACTGGGCCAATGAAATCAACCGGTTTTCCCCTGAAATCAAATTCCATATTGCGCATCCCGGGGCGAACCCAAAGAAGAACGCCAGGATTGAAGACAAGAAATCATTGGACGCGTTTGATCTTGTCATAACCACCTATGCGTTGGCTCAAAGATATGAATGGCTTCAATCCTATTCATGGGACTACATTATTCTGGACGAGGCCCAGGCGATCAAAAATCCAGGGACAAAACAGACCAGGGCAATAAAAAAACTCACTTCCCGAAACAGGATTGTCATGACGGGAACCCCGATTGAGAACCGGCTCTCGGACCTCTGGTCCCTGTTTGATTTTTTAAATCCGGGATTGCTTGGAAACGTAAAAGAGTTTAAACAATTTTCAAAAGATTTAAAGGATGATCACACAGGTTATTCAAGATTGCGCAGGCTTATCAGCCCTTATATTCTGAGACGGTTGAAAACCGATAAATCGGTTATTTCCGATCTCCCTGAAAAGGTTGAGATGAAGACATATGCCCCTTTAAGCAAGAAACAGGTCCTTTTGTATAAAAATATGGTTGAAGGGATAAGGGAGTCAATCGCCGAAACAGAGGGGATCCAAAGAAAGGGGCTGATCCTTTCTTCCCTTATGAAATTCAAACAGATCTGCAATCACCCGGATCAGTATTTAGGGACCGGAGGATTTGAAGAAAAAGAGAGCGGCAAGTTTCTAAGGCTTCGTGAAATTTGCGAAACAATATATGAGAAAAGAGAAAAGGTCCTCGTTTTTACGCAGTTTAAGGAAATGACGGAACCGCTTCATGATTTTTTAGAGGGCATTTTTCATCGAAAGGGCCTGATTTTGCATGGGAGTGTGGCTGTGGGTAAAAGGAGAAAGATTATTGAGCAATTTCAGAGTCAGGGCTATGTTCCTTTTATGGTGTTGTCTTTAAAGGCAGGAGGAGTAGGGTTGAATTTGACAGAGGCAAACCATGTAATTCATTTTGACCGGTGGTGGAATCCTGCCGTAGAAAACCAGGCAACCGACCGTGCGTTCAGGATTGGGCAGAAAAAAAATGTAATTGTACACAAGTTTTTGACCAAGGGCACTGTGGAAGAGAAAATTGATATGATGTTGGAAGAAAAATCCAGGTTGTCGGAAGATGTTATTGCAAGCACAAAAGAGTCCTGGATAACCGAAATGAAAAATGATGAACTAATGGATATTTTTAAATTGTCATTATAAAATCGCTTTCGCGATTTTATCTAACGTCAGTCTGGGGCGGACTCGAAAGAAAAGAAGCTTTTTATTCAACGAACATATCGCATCTTCGGTGCGGGCATGTAGCGCAGAGCTTTAGCTCTGCTTTGCCGTTGAAATGCAGGGCTGAAGCCCTGCGCTACGTTTAAAAAAAGTATTTTTATAAAATCAAATTATTGAGCAAATACGATTGAGAGGTGAGCATTATGGGCTATTGGGGTTATTATCTGCCTTATGTATCCGTTGCTGAGAAGAGAGCAAAAGCAGAAAGGAAATTAGAACAACTCAAAAAGAAAAACCCGGATATCAAACCTATTTTTATTGAGGGAAGGGCGATTACCAGGACATGGTGGGGCAAATCATGGAATCGCAACCTTGAAAGTTATGCAGATTACTCCAATCGTATTGGCCGGGGACAGAGTTATGTTCGTCACGGCGCAGTGCTGGATCTACAGATAGCTTCAGGTAAGGTCGAATCCCTTGTTCAGGGGACGAGATCAAGACCCTATTCTGTAAGTATTAAGATAAAGGCTGTTAATAAAAAGGTCTGGCAGGAAATTAAGGCTGTCTGTGAAGGTGAATTAGATTCACTGCAGGAGCTTTTAGCCGGGAAATTTCCAAAGGCATTAGGTGAAATATTTACGACCCGGGGGAAGGGCCTGTTCCCCTCGCCAAAAGAGATTGAATTTTCTTGCAGTTGTCCTGACTGGGCCTATATGTGCAAGCATGTGGCTGCCACCCTGTATGGCATAGGCGCAAGGCTTGATGAAGAGCCAGATCTCTTTTTTAAACTCAGAAAAGTCAAGATGAAAGACCTTGTAACCCAGGCCGTGGAAGATAAGACACGAAAGTTGCTCAAAAAGGCCAAAAAGAAAACCGCAAGAGTTATTGCTGAATCTGATATTGCGGATGTATTCGGCCTTGAGATGGAAGATCCTGCAACGCCATACAAGAAAAGGTCGAAACCTCCTAAAAAATCGTCACGAAAGAAAAAGCCACTGATCCGTGCGACTGAGAAGACAAAAGCTAAATCTATAACTCGAAAGCCCAGGACGAAAGCAGCGCCGAAAAAGGCCATGACCAGAACAAGATCAAAATCTCCTTTCGACACGGTTGTTGGAATTATCAGGAGAAGCAGAAAAGGCGTTAATGTTGCACTGATTAGAGAAAAGACAGGGTTTGATGACAAACAGATAAGAAATTTTATCAATAAGGCCAGGAGACAGGGCAAGATTAGGAACAAGGAAAGAGGTGTTTATATCTCTCAATGAACTGCCCCGCAGTAAGCTTCGAGAAATTAAACCCAACAACTAACTAAATTCGTGTAATCTGTGCATTAAAATAGTAATATTGACAATTCTGTTGAATTAGGTTAGCACACCCTGAAAATTGGCCAAAAAACCTTTTCCATTTACAGGGATTTTACAGACGACCCTGTCTGGATTGGTTGGGAGGGTTAATAGGACAACACAAAAAGTCATGATCGGTGTCCGCAAAAGGGGCGTTTGGATTCCTAAAGCGGGTGAAAAGGGAAGGCGGTTAGAGTCCGCCGCACAGTGGCCGGTGCTGTGAACCTGACACAATGTAGATAGCACGGTGTAGTTATCTCCCTGCAAAGTTCCTGTTTAAATATTTACAGGATTAAAAGTCACTGCTCTGCACTTATCCGGCGCTCAAATATTTGAGCGTCGGATGGGAGAGAAAGCCGGGGGCGGGTAAGCCAGAAGATCTGACGATTATGAGGGATAAAGATGCTATAACCCCATCCAGGTTATTTGCCGCTATGACCTGGGTGGGGTTTTTTTCGGAATTATAAAATAGGGAGGTGTTGTATTGATGATGTGGGAACAAACGCTGAAAAAGATTCAACCTGTTTCGCAAAAGTGGATGGATAAGGCCGGGCAGAGGCTGGACAATTTAACAAAGCCAAGGGGCAGCCTGGGCCGCCTTGAAGAGATGGCGGCCCGTGTTGTTGCCATCCGGGAGGAGGAAAGGCCGTTACTTGAGGAAAAGGAGGTCTTTGTATTCGCGGGTGACCACGGCGTGGTTTCAGATGGAGTCAGCGCCTATCCCCAGGAGGTTACAGGTTTGATGGTCAGGAATTTCCTGGGCGGAGGGGCCGGAATCAACGTGCTGGCCCGGGCTGCCGGGGCCGGTGTGTCTATTATTGATATCGGAATGAAAGAGGACCTTGAAGACGCGGATAGACTTATAAAGAAAAATGTGAGAAGGGCAACCGGTAACATTGCAAGTGGACCTGCAATGAGCCGCGAAGAGGCAGGAAAGGCTATTGACGTGGGCATTGAAATGGCTGAAAATGCCTTTGATGATGGAACCGTTATGATAGCCTCGGGAGAGATGGGTATTGGAAATACGACTCCTTCTTCTGCCGTTTTTGCAGCCCTGTTACCCGCCGAAATTGATGATGTGACAGGCCGGGGGACAGGTCTTGATGATGAGGGCTTAATACACAAGGTAACGGTGATAAAAAAAGCCCTTGAGGTTAACCGGAATCGTATGGATGATCCGATTTCGACACTCGCGGCCGTGGGAGGATTTGAGATCGCCGGCATCTGCGGTCTGTGTTTAGGGGGCGCCGCTCACCGGATGATTGTTGTCGTAGATGGTTTTATTTCCAGTGCCGGCGCACTTGTGGCCATGCGACTCAATCCAGTGGTTAAGGATTATCTGTTTTTTTCTCATAACTCTTCTGAAAAGGGACACAGTGTTTTTTTTAAAAAGGAAAAAATACAACCTATCCTTGATCTTGACCTTCGATTAGGTGAGGGGACCGGCGCTGCCATAGCAATGCAGATTATTGAAGATTCGGTGAGTATATATAATGAAATGGCTACTTTTGAAGAAGTGGGCATAGAACCAGGCGCTTAATAGAATTTTGTTTTAGTGATATCTCAGGGCTGGAGGCTGATCGGGCTTTGGCTCAATCAGGGCGAAAGGTTTGTTTTGGTGAACGCACAATTACAATATCAACATGGTGGAACACCACAACTGGATCTGGCCAGGCTGAATTTGCCGGACAGACAGGTACTCGATTTTAGTGTCAACCTCAATTTTCTTGGCCCACCATCAGTTGCCAGTGAAAGATGGATGGATATCCTCGATGGGGTTGAGAAATATCCCAGTGTTGAAGGGAATGCTATTAGTTGTTACTACAAAAAAAAGTTTGGCATTACATCCGCAAATTTTTTGGCCGGTAACGGTTCAACAGAAATGATTTATCTGGTGCCCAGGGCATTCCACTTCAGAAACGTTGTGGTCATCACCCCATCTTACCATGACTACGAGAGGGCTTCCATATTGGCAGGCGCAAACGTGGTCAGATACCCCCTTCTGCCTGAGAATGATTTTTCTATTCCCGATGTGAATGGATTGATTGACGTCCTTAAGAATGCCGAAGCCCTCTGGGCGGGAAGTCCGAATAATCCCACCGGCACATTGTTCCCAAAAGAAATGCTCATCGAGCTTGCAGCGAGGTTTCCTGATAAATGGTTTATTATTGATGAAGCCTTTGTTCAATTTACGGATCGATGGGAAAACAACAGCCTTCTTATCGAACAACAGAGGCCCGATAATGTCCTGGTAATTCACTCGCTGACAAAATTCTATGCCATGGCTGGCCTGAGAATGGGAGGTATTGTAGGTGCTGAGAAAGCCATTTCATGCCTTAGAGGGGCAAAAGAGCCATGGACGGTCAATGGGATAGCGGAAAAGATGGCCCTTCTTCTCATTGAGTGCGATGACTATGATAACAGAACGCATTCCGCGGTCACGATGGAACGAAAAAGAGTTTTTGAGAAACTTGGAGTGTTGAACGGGATCAAACCGTTTGCTTCATCTGCAAATTATATCCTCTGCCAGTGGAATCAAACCGCAAACTTAGATGATCTGATGCGGCATCTCCTAAAACATGGTGCATACGTGAGGGACTGCCGGAATTTCCCGGGACTTGAGGACAACTTTTTCCGCGTGGGGCTTCGAACACCCGTGGAAAATGATCGCTTGATATTAATTCTTTCGTAACACTTTAGCCCTTTGAAAACAGGAATGGGACATGGGGATCTCTTTTTTAAAAGCCGCATATGCTTACACCATTACATGGCACGGCAGTTAGGACCTGAAATTCAAGCAACGGACAGCCCCATATAGAAATCTTCATCATTAAGACCGCCATTCCTGCCTGCTCAGCGCAAATGGTCAAAGCCCTGGGGGCGTGTTGCTGGCATTTGGTGAATTTGTGATGCGGCTTTTAAAAAAGAGATCCCTACGTCCCTACACGCTATGATCGATATTTTCAAAGAGCTAAATTATTATATTTATTACTCCTTATAGGACCACATCAATTTACGTAATTATGCTTGAACTAACGGGCATCCTTTTCATCGCATTCCTCCTTGATCTCATCATAGGCGATCCCCGCTACAGGTACCATCCCATCAGGATCATTGGAGATGGCATATCCCTTTTCGAGAAGATTCTGCGGAACATCGGGTTCAACGGCAGGGGGGGAGGCATATTTCTTGTAGTAGTACTTGTGATCGTCTTTTTAGCCGTGTATCTCTTGATAAGTTTTGGCCTTTATGGCTTCTATTACCCGCTTGGTTTGTGTTTTGATCTCTTTATCTGTTATTCATGCCTTGCCTTAAAAGACCTGATCCATCACGTAAGACCTGTGGCCCATGCTTTAGAGACGGCCAACATTCCCGAGGCAAGGGAAAGGCTTTCAGAAGTTGTAGGGCGTGACGTGAGTTTCCTGGATGACAGGGAAATCAGCAGGGCGGCAATCGAAACCTTAGCTGAAAACTTTGTAGACGGTTTTCTTTCACCCATTTTCTGGTATGTGACAGGAGGCATTTTAACTTGCTTGTCAGGATATTATCAGGTTAATGTAGCGGTGGGTTTTATGTTAGTGTTTAAGATCGCAAATACATTAGACTCAATGGTGGGGTACAGGACCGAAAAATATCTTCAGTTTGGATGGGCAGGGGCAAGGCTCGATGACTGTATGAACTTTTTTCCCGCGCGTCTATCCCTTTTTGTACTTTTTTTTGGCACATTGTTTGCCTTCATGCATCCCATAAAGGGCCTGAGGGGAGCCTTAAGGGATCGGTTAAAACATGATTCGCCCAATTCAGCCCATGCGGAAAGCTTTTTTGCAGGGGCCTTGAATATCCGATTAGGCGGCCCTGCGCAATACAGTGACGGTCATAGGAGCAGGCCCTGGTTGGGTATAGGAAGTCCTGATCCGGTGCCAATCGATATTAAAAGGGCAATTCGTATTATCAAGTATTCGGCCGGTGTTACAATTGCACTGTCGTTTGCGGTAATTTTTCTTTTTGTACAGGTCATTCAAGAAAGGATCTGGTATTGATCTTGTGATTTGATCTGTCATAGCGTTATTCCGGATTTTTATGCTTAACCGACAGCAGAGTATTTAAGCTATTCAATGGCAGTACGTATTTTCTTGACTTGTGCACATTTTTTACTTATTCTCACCTGCAAAAAATGTTTTCATTAACCTTAAATCAAAGGAGGAAGTATGGCGACTGCTAAACAAATTCAATTCAGGTTGCGGAACGCGAAAAAGACATTAGCAAGGGTCAACAAAGAACTGACTGCTACGAAAGGCAGGATTAAGAAATTAGAGGCCGAGCTCAAAAAGGCAAAGGCTGCAGAAATGGCCAAAGCCAAAAAAGCCGCAGGAAAGAAGAAGCGTGTTGTAAAGAAAAAACCGGTCGCTAAAAAGAAACGAGTAGCTAAGAAAAAATAGTTTTTTGTTTTCCAGGCATTAGTTGATAGAGTCAAGCTGGTAGGGGTGTTCCATTACCGGAAGGGTCTTTTAGTACCTGAAAGGGGGTAAAGCCCCATTTTTCCAATTGCCTGACCATATTTTTTCTATGACTTCCGGGCCAGTAGTATCGCGCGCATGAAGGGCAGTGTCTGATTCCCGAAGCGTTATGATAAAAAACGTATTCAGGAACATTTTCTTGCGCTTTATTTAATTGCACGTTTTCCAGAAGGTCATTACAGATCAGGCATCTGGTAAACCATTTTGACCGGGCAGACGCCAAGTCAACCAATTCCTTCAGTTCGGCTAATTGATCCCCCACATTATTGCTATGGAGAAGCAAGACATTGTTGTATTGCTTAGCTGTCTCCCTGTGGCGCGATAATAAATAGCGGCCTTCATCTACCAGTTGATTGATAGTTCCGGCACTATAATAACGCTGATAGTGGGTATCATGGCCCAGCACCCTGAGCCATTTGGCCAATTTGCCGAGCATTGAATCCGCCACAAATTTCATTTCTTTGGCCTTTCCCATTATCATCAAAAAGCCATGGTATTAAAGCATTGCGTCAAACGCTTTAGTGCTATATTAACGATTTATCATACTTATTATAAGTGGTAAATACTTGCAACCACGATTTATCAGACCATACCCTTTGAACAATGGATAACAATGGATAAGATAGTCATTATAGGTGGTAATACTCTAAACGGGTCGGTTAAGGTGAGTGGAGCAAAAAATGCTGCTCTTCCCATCCTTTCCGCGTGCCTGTTAACCGGTGGATGGCATCGCCTGCACAATATCCCCCATCTCAAGGACATTGAGACTATAAAAAGTATAATGTCGGAATTAGGAGTGGTATTCAGAGACGGGGGAGAAGCCCTTGAAGTAAATTCAGATGACTTAAATGACTGCGAAGCGCCTTACGACCTGGTAAAAACCATGCGGGCATCGATTCTTCTTTTAGGCCCTCTTCTGGCCCGTTATGGTAAGGCAAGGATATCCCTGCCAGGTGGTTGCGCAATAGGCGCACGCCCCGTAAACTTTCACTTGAAAGCATTAGCAGCCATGGGGGTAGACATGTTTTTAGATCGAGGATATGTCAACGCGATGGTTGACCGGTTAAAGGGGGCTAATATTATTTTTGATATACCAACTGTGACAGGTACGGAAAATATTATGATAGCCGCAGTGACAG
This sequence comes from Desulfobacteraceae bacterium, assembly GCA_030613055.1. GTDB lineage: Bacteria > Desulfobacterota > DSM-4660 > Desulfatiglandales > Desulfatiglandaceae > JAUWMR01. The sequence goes on along the minus strand of JAUWMR010000034.1, from coordinate 19,051 downwards.
CCAGCGGTGAGACGGTTTTGAAAAATGCTGCGAAGGAACCTGAAATCCAGGATTTGGCTGATATGTTGCGGGATATGGGCGCGGACATTGAAGGGGATGGAACAGACACAATTTACATCCGGGGCGTCAGGGATCTCAGTCCGGCCAGGCATACGATCATTCCTGACAGGATTGAGGCCGGAACCTTTATGATCGCCGGCGCCATGACAGGGGGTGAAATAAAGATCGAGTCGTGCCGACCTCAACACTTAGGTGCGCTCATAGAGAAGCTTAAGTCCGCTGGAACGAGAGTAAAGGCAACAGGGGACAGTATCCTGGTCAAAGGATCCGGCAGCATCGAAAGTGTTGATATAGAAACCATGCCCTATCCGGGTTTTGCCACGGATCTTCAGGCCCAGTTTATGGCGCTTATGTGCATTGCTAATGGCAGAAGCACGATAAAAGAAACGGTATTCGAAAACCGGTTCATTCATGTGAGCGAACTCAAGAGAATGGGTGCGGATATTGAAATAAACGGAAATCAAGCCCTTGTGAAAGGTAAAGACCGCCTCCTTTCAGCTCCTGTAATGGCCACCGATCTAAGGGCCAGTGCTTCCCTTGTCTTAGCTGGCCTTGTGGCGGAAGGCAGCAGGACAGAAGTACATCGGATTTACCATTTAGACAGGGGATACGAAGCCCTGGAGACCAAGTTCGAAAAATTGGGAGCTACCATATGGCGGGAAAAGGAATAAATTCTTGATTAGAACAACGGACTGCCGATAAATGTTTCAACGCCCCCTTATACCCATCCTCTTTTCTTTTTTTGGGGGCATATTTATATGTCATAATCTTCTTTCTTCTTACCATGGGTTCATACTCCCCGTATTTCTGTGTGTCGCTGTCTTCCTTTTTACCGCACTTTTTATGTCTTCACGGTTAAGGGTCTACTTCCTGCTTTTGACATTTTTTTTCACCGGTATTTTTCTAACCCTGCAAAAGCACGGTCCATCTCAAATTGAGCCCCTGGCAAGCCAGCGCGATAAAGTCACGATTGAGGGAACCATCCTTGAGCCTGTCAAGAGAACAAAGAAAACAGCAAGGATCAGGGTCAGGGCGCACAGAGTGTTTGTTCGGGATGAGATGATATGGGTCAATGAAGACATCCTTGTTAGCGTTTATTATAATTTTCCCCGTCTTGAACCCGGAGAAAAGATCCGGTTTCCTGCCAGGTTAAGGCATTTTAAGAATTTCAATAATCCAGGCCGGTATGATTATGAGTCGGCTATGAAAATGAAGGGGTTCGTATGCGCCGCATCTGTTTCAGACGGGAGGCGCATTGTTCTCATGGGACAGGGCAACCTTCCATTTAGCCGCAGATTTGTGGAAAAGATACAACGACCCACCAGGGAGTTTTTTCAAAAAAGACTCGACAATCAGGACTGTGCCCTTTTCCGCGCCCTGATCCTGGGAGAACGCCAGGATATCAGCCCTTCGCTAAGAGAGCCCTTTAATCAGACCGGACTGGGTCATGTGTTGGCCGTTTCCGGTCTTCATATCGGGCTGGTGGCAGGTGTTGTCTTTTTTCTTTTTCGAGGTGTATTTTTATTATCTTACAGGCTTATACTGAAGACGGATATCAGCAAGCTGGCAGCATTCCTGACATGTCTTCCGGTCATCGGGTATACATGCCTTGCGGGTTTCCAGATATCCAGCCAGCGGGCCATGATAATGGTTTTGGCTTTTCTGTGGTCTGTGATCCTGGGAAGGGAAAAGGAGGTCTGGTCCACCCTTGCCCTGGCTGCCTTGCTGATCCTTGCTGTAGACCCTCAAGCCATGTTCAGTATCTCTTTTCAGCTATCTTTTATCGCGGTTATCGGTATTTTATGGTTGACTCCGGCTATCCTGAAGAGGATTCCCATGCCTTCTGAGACACCACAAAGGAAAAAGACGGTCTTTGATTTTCTGTTTATTTATTTTATTGGCCTCATGGTAGTAAGCTTCTCAGCGATGATCTTTCTCCTTCCTATTACGACATTCTATTTTCACCGGATTTCCCTTGTGACTATCCTGGCCAATGTGACCGTAGTGCCTGTTTTAGGCCTGTGGGTAATACCGTTCGGACTGCTGTCAGCAGTAGCCCTTCCAATTTTTCCGCAAGCGGCAGGTGCTTTTCTCGAGTTAGGCTCATGGGGATTACACGCGATAATGGCAATGATCCGGTTCTGGTCAGACCTGCCCTGGTCCAGTTTCTGGGTCATTACGCCAAATCTCTTTGAGATGTTCATGTTTTATGCGCTTATTACTTTTATAGTCTTTTATAAGCGATGGAAAGGGGCAAAAATTGGAATTTTAATCCTTGCGATTATTATCTCGGCAGATATCGCGTACTGGACACATAGTGTTCGTTTTAACAGAGACCTGAGGGTGACGTTTTTAGATGTGGGCCAGGCAAACGCGGCCCTGATTGCATTTCCCGGTGGAAAGAAAATGCTTATTGATGGTGGTGGTTTTTCCGGGGATACTTTTAATGTTGGAAAGATGGTAGTGGCGCCATGTCTATGGCATTCAAAGATTGCGCGGATTGACTATCTGGTGTTAAGCCACCCCCAGTCTGACCACATGAACGGGCTTCGATTCATTGCCAGGGCCTTTCATCCCAAAGAATTCTGGTATAACGGGGACCGGGTCGAAACCGCATCTTTTAAGGAATTGATCTCAATTATTGAATCAAGAAAGATCAAGAAGCTGCTCCCTGCCGACCTCTCGCGCGTCAGGGAAATCAATGGGGTCAGGGTTGAAGTCCTTCACCCAATGCCCGTAGAGCGATCTATAAGACCCTTTAAGAACGCAAGAGGACTGAACAATAATTCACTTGTTTTAAAAATTTCATTCGCGGGCAAATCTTTTTTGTTCCCGGGAGATATTGAGAGAGAGGGGGAGAAAATTCTCATTTCAAATGCGGGCCATGGCGTCAAAAGCGATATCATCCTTTCTCCTCATCATGGTAGCCGGAGTTCGAGTACAAAAGAATTTTTGAACATGGTACGGCCCGGTATCTGTGTTATTTCATCGGGAGAAGGAAATTTTTTTGGATTCCCCCATGAGCAAACCCTCAGGAGATTAAGAGATATAGGATGCAGGGTCATCAGGATTGACCGGACAGGTGCCGTTAAGATAAGTGTCGGCCCGGATCGTTTTGATGTCAGGACGTTTTTCAGGGAAAAAGAGATGTAACCGTGAATCCCGCTTTTAGTGGTAAACCAGTGAACGCCTACATATTATTTGACTTCCTTTCTTTTCAGGTAATATGTATACACATAAAAGTTATGTATAAAAGAAGGGGTATATATGGAGAGATCTTCTAAAAAAGAGATCGCCATGTCCCGTCCTGTTTTCAAAGAGCTAAACTATTAGGATTTGTGATTATGGCCGGACAAAAAAAATTAGTTTATGTGTGCCAGAGTTGCGGGAGCCAGTCGCCGAAATGGATGGGGCGTTGCCCTGACTGCGGCGAGTGGGACAGTATGGTGGAGGAAGCGCCTAGACCTCAAACAAAAGGAAAAGTCTCCTCTGGCATGAGCCAGGCCACGAGCATAGATAATATCTCTCTTGCCCAGGAGATGCGTTTGAAAACCGGATTAGCTGAGTTTGACCGGACATTGGGGGGCGGGGTTGTCCCCGGGTCCATGGTCCTGATCGGTGGCGAGCCCGGTATCGGAAAATCTACCCTTATACTCCAGGTATTAGACAGGTTGGCCGGTCAGGGGAGTCGAGTGCTCTACCTATCCGGGGAGGAATCGCCCCAGCAGATAAAGCTCAGGGCCGAAAGGCTCTCTGTTCATTCGGACAACCTTTACATTATAACAGGAACATGTATTGAGGACTTTTTTGAAAAATCAGAACCGTTAAAACCGGACCTTTTGGCCGTAGATTCCATACAGACCGTTTACACTGATGCGATTGATTCAGCGCCCGGAAGCGTAAGCCAGGTGAGGGAGGTCGCGGCTCGCCTGATGACCTTAGCCAAGCAGTCAGGTATTCCGGTTTTTCTGATCGGGCACGTGACCAAAGAGGGCGCCATTGCCGGGCCAAAGGTCCTGGAGCACTTAGTGGATACGGTTCTTTACTTTGAGGGGGACAGGGGACATGTGTTCAGGATACTGAGATCGGTAAAGAATCGTTTTGGGTCTACAAATGAAATAGGGGTCTTTGAAATGAAAGACTCGGGCCTTGAAGAAGTGGGCAATCCCTCGCGCATCTTTCTTGAAGAAAGGCCGCAAGACGTACCCGGCTCTGTGGTCATCCCCTGCATTGAAGGGACAAGGCCCCTTTTAGTTGAAATACAGGCATTAGTCGGCCCAAGTCCTTTAGGTATGCCAAGAAGGACGGCAATCGGTGTGGATCATAACCGCATATCCCTTCTGGTGGCAGTCTTAGGAAAAAAGATAGGTATGGAATTAGGAGATCAGGATATATTTGTAAATGTGGCTGGCGGCCTGAAGGTGGATGAACCGGCCGCCGACCTGGGCATCGTTACCGCCATGATGTCCAGTTTTCTGAACAAACCTGTGGATCGTGATCTGGTTATGTTTGGAGAGGTGGGACTGGCAGGTGAAATTCGGGGTGTCAGCCAGCCGGATATGAGAATAGGAGAGGCAAAAAAACTTGGTTTTTTCAGGTGTCTCCTTTCCCGCAGTAATAAAGAGGGGGCAATTGTCCAAAAGAAGATGCAACTTTTAGGTGCTGAATCCATTCAAGATGTGTATGATCTGTTGTTCAAATGACATGACATCGATAAATTAAAAAAAAATTGTAACTACACAGGTATTTATTAGACAGGATAACCCCGCGTTCCGCGGGGCAGGCAAATATTAACTTGATTTTTTTGAATTCCTGTAAATCCTTAAGATATCCTGATAGACTGTTCCTTGCTTTATGTGTAATTGCTTGGGCTAAACCCTTCTATTATTATCTGGTTTAACCCGCTCTCCCCATTGCTCGGAAGTTATTTTAAATATTCATTTCATATTTAAGAAAGGCGCAAAGAGATTATATTAAATTCCTTATTTGGAGTTTATCTCAAAGGTATATTACCAGGATTTTTTATTTGATTTACAGGATTATTACAATAAGGGCTTGTTTGTGACTTAATAAAAACAGATTCCTGTTTATCCTTGCCTGCCCCGCGGAACGCGGGGTTATCCTGTCAAAAAAAGAGATACCTGAATAGTAAAAAAAATTCACCTAACCAAATTAGCCAAACGCATTAATTTTCACTCAATTAGGGCGTTACAAAAAAAAGGAATAGAATCCGTGTAAACCCTGTTCGGGAGAAGGAAAGCAAATGGAAATAAAAATACTGGTTGCTGATGATGAAGAGCAAGTCCTTGATGTAGTTGCCAGGTTCATGGAGTTCCATGGTTACCGGGTTGACGTAGCGGAAAGTGTGAATAGAGCGTTGGAGTTAATGCAAAAGAATGAATATGATATTATTGTGACGGACAAAAACATGCCCGATGCTGAGGATAACACGGAGGGAGGAATGACCCTTTTGAGGTATGCAAAAAAGCATATGCCATCGGCAGAGGTAATAATGATGACGGGGTATGCCACAATAGAAACCGCTGTAGAAGCGATGAAGGTTGGCGCTTTTGATTACATTATGAAGCCTGTTCCACTCAATGAGCTAAAAGAAAAAATTGATAGAATATTGGAGTACAGAAATTTTATTGATTCAGAAACTTCCCTGCGGATTTATAAAACCCTCCATAACGAACTGCTAAATTTGCTGGAGAATAGAACTGATATTCCCGAAGAACAGCTTCAGCAAATGTTGAGGACACTGGGATCAAGGATTGATCAAGTGTTCGGTATGCAAAAGGGCTATGAAACAATCATCCAGGTACAGTCAGATGCCTTAGAGAAAATTGAGAGTTACGCCGAAGCTTTGAAGGACGCCTTATCTCCAGAAAGCCCCTACTATTCACTGGCGGAAAAGATTTACGAGGAATCCAAGAAAAAGATTTAGGCAATGGCTCATGTACAACAGGGGTCAGTGAGAGATCCCCATGGCCCGGTACTGTTTTCAAAGGGCTAAGCTATTAGGATTCTTCAGTATTTTCAAGGTCGATGCCTTTGCGCTTTTGTAGGCTGAAAGGCCCATATCCAGGCTATTGGGACCGAGGGCAGGGGCGTTAGTTCTCACCTCAATAACTTCAATTCCTTGCATCCTGACCATCTTTAATTGTCTTTTATAAGCCTCGTTTCTCGCGATATTGACAGCCAGGTACTGGATGTGCCAGGGCGTCATCCTTTTCTTTAAAAATCCGCACTCATCTTCTGTCACATTATCGGATGCTATGAAATGGACAATCATTTTGTCCACGGCCACAAGATCGGCAAGGGCCTTCAAAGGGGCCTTGTTTGTTACGCCACCATCCACATAAAAGGCCCCGTTGATTTCCACAGGTTTGAACAACATGGGGACGGCGCCTGATGCCTGGATCGCCTCTGTCAAATCTCCCTGTGTGAAGATGGCCTCCTTTTTATGTGTGAGATCGGTGGCCGCAATAGCCAGGGGGGTAGGGCAGTCTTCGATTCGTCTTGCTGGAATGCCAGCCAGGAGCCTGGCAAAACCGTCGCCCGTCAAGTAACCTGTATAACCTTTAAAGAATTTCAGGGCTTCTTTGAATATGAAATACCATGGATCAGGATCCCAGAAGTCGGCCTTTTTTACTCTGAGAAGCATTTGTCTTATGGCATCATCGTCCATGTCTGACGCGGCCATGGCCGCGACAATGGCCCCTGAACTGGAACCAGCATACCCGCAGGGTTTGATTTGAAGTTCTCTTAGTGCTGACAGGAATCCGGCATGGGCAAAGAAGCCAAAAAACCCTGATGAAAAGACGACACCGAGCCTGGATGGCTTTGCTTCGCCGTCCGTTGTTTGTTGTCTGTTATTTATTGTTGAAATGGAGTTAGTCATACCTGCTTTGGCTATTCTCAATCCCTCCATTTCACCACTTCACTTAAAGACGCCCTTTCCGATCTGGGTAGATTGATAGGGGATTGGGGGTCCGCATAACCTACCGCAATACCGATTACAACGTGTTTTTCTTCAGGAATATTCAATTCTTCTTTTATGTCGTCGTCAAACGCCGTGATCAGGCCGATCGGGCAGGTCGCAAGGCCAAGGCCAAGGGCTGCTAACACAAGATATCCCACAAGAACTCCTATGTCGGTCAACCGGGCACTTGAAAAAACGTCATCAATGGTAATGATGATTGCGGTGGGGGCACCATAAAAATTACAGCTTCCCTCATTGATAAAGTCCTGAAAGTTGGTCTGCTCCGGGAGGCCTGGAAGCATTACATTGAGAAGTCCCCTTTGCCTTTCAATAAAATACTCCGGCAGTGGCTTATTGGCACCGGGCCCGCACGATATATTCATCTCCTTCATCCTCTTTACCAGGAGCCTGCTTAACCGTTTTTTTTCTTCACCTGATACTACTGTCAATTCCCAGGGTTGAAGGTTTATCGCAGATGGTGCCTGTGTGGCTAATGCAAGGAGGTTTTCCAGCGTTCCTCTCTCAACCGGTTTGTCGAGAAAGGCCCTGGAACTTCTCCTTTCTTTAATTGCTTCTATTATGTCCATGGTTCAACTCCTTTTTATAAGTGACGAGTGATGAGTGACAAGTGACGAGAGACGAGTGACGAGAGACGAGTAACGAGTGACAAGTTACGAGTGACAGGTATTGGGAGATCAAAGATAACGAAATAGAAAAACTGCATCAAAGATGTTAATCGGCCGAAATCCGGGATTCGATGATATTGAAAATGTAGATCCCTTGCTTCAAGGACCCGACAAAATTTCAAGTACGATCATTGATCTCCAAAAATCATTTTGAACTCCTAAATGAAATAACAATTACCTGTCACTCGTCACTCGTTACTCGTAACTATTATTTCTTTTACTCGCCTGGCAATGGAAAGGCAAGCGGTCAACCCCGGGCTGTCTATTCCAAGTAGATTGATAAAATGAGGATTATCCGCATCGGCCTCTATTATGAAGTCAGGATTATCTTTGAGCCTTGCCTGGAGTCCTGCCTGGTGCCAGATAAGATCTTCATCTTTTATGTCCGGAAAAAAGGAACGAATTTTCTCAGAAAAGACATTAGCCTCAACCGGTTTGCCTGCCCGCGCCTGCCTGTCCTCTACAGGAATCAACTTCGGGCCAATGGTTACGGTTGTTCCAAGGGAAGGTGGAAACGAAATATCTTCAAAAGCGGGAGTTAGATGAACACCCACGGTGAAATGCTGCCCGTAGGGAGTTACTACTGATTGTGGTGTAGGATAGATATTCATCCCACGGACCTCCAGCTCAGGCCGTTTATGTCCATAAAACTTGTAGCTTTCGCCTCTAACCGGATCCAGTTCAAACGGGGAATCCGGATTAAAAAGTCTGGCTAACAGGTCCGCGTCGACACCCCCTGAATTGATCACAACCCCGGTTCTGACCTGGTCTTCATGACCATCACGGTAACGTATGGTAAGCCTTAGTAGATCGTCCTCCGGTTCAATTCCGGTTACTTCAGTTGCGGTCATAAACTGGACACCTTCCCCGGATGCTAATGTGTAAAGCCTGTATGTTAGCGTGGTGGGCTCGACAATGCCGGCAGTAGGGACAAAAAGGGCCGATATGGCCTTTACATTGGGTTCCAGTTTTTTGACCTTTGCGCCTGAAATCTTTTTAACGCCAGGCACGCGGTTTTGCCTTGCCCGCTCAAGGTAAATATCCAGGACGTTGTCTTCATATCCGTTTGTAGCAACCATGAGCTTCCCGGTTTTAAGGGCCGGAACCTCATGGCGGTCACAAAAATCATAAAGAAACCGGTTCCCTTTCACGCAGAGTTCTGCCTTAAGGGGTCGTGTTTTTTGATCATAGTAGATCCCTGAATGGATAACACCAGAGTTACGGCTCGATTGGTTTTCCCCCTGGGTAATGCCCGGGTTTTTTTCAAAGACAAAAATACCATCGTAATGCCTGGAAAGTTCCCAGGCTACCGCGCAACCGACTACACCGCCACCCACAATGGCTATGGAAATCTCATTTGACATAAAAACTCCGTATGCAGATGGATTAAAGGGGTGTTTTGGGGATATGATTTCATGGCGGGGTCAATCTTAAAATTCTATAGCCTTTTTCTGAAAGAAAAGCCCCGATTTCATCCGGCACGCGGACCGATGTGGCAAGGATAGAGGCACCGCTGATATCTGAAAAGGTGATACCGGACATGATCAGTTTTATGTTCTTTGTAATATGCCTGTTTGTGACCATGACGGAGCGGGGACCGTAATCGAAATCAATATCAAGAAACTCAAGCACCTTCCCGATTATGACCAACGGATCCTTTTCGGCAGCAAGAGACAGTATCAGGAATTTGCGCTCTCTTAAAATAGAAGCCATTTCAGGGGCCAGACCAGTAAGGTCAATTATGGCGTTTCTTGCTTTAGTCTCTAACAGAAAATCCGCCCTGGTAGTCAATTTGAAGCCCGATTTTTGCTGTTCATGAAGGGGAATATCTACCTGAAAAGAAAATGGCCGGTCAACGAGGTTCAATACCTTTTTTACCAATGACGAAGGTGTATTTCCTCCATATAATAGTTTAATTTTTTTTGTCTCTGATGAGCTCTCATGATAACATGTGGGATAGTCAACAACCTTAATACCCAATTTCCATAAATAATCCTTGATTTTTTCCGGCGTATACTGTGCGTCTTTGGTCATCATGTTAATGACAACAGTGTTTGGCAGGTCATTTGATCCTGTACCGGGAAGGGCAACTATCCAGTCTCCGGTTATCCTTAGAGAAATATCCCCTTTCAGGTTAAGGGGCTCACCTTTCTTGAATACCTTGGGATAGCTGCACTCCCTAAGTGTTTTTTCCATTGCACTTGCAAGGTCATCCTCCTTTTTGAGGCGCACAACCCGGAAATTATCCCAGCTGGATCCAATAAGCCTGGCCATTTTGGCTGGCAATTTATTGTTAAGGTCGATAACTACGCTTTGGCCATTCCGGAGGTTGAGAATGGGAAACGTTAGGGCGTCAAGGGCTATCTGGCCTCCTGATTTTAAGGGGATATAATGTTTTCCTGCCTGTACCCATTTCTCTCCTATTTCAGAAAACAATGATGCCAGATCATAAGCCAATGGGCTTGCCCTCTTGTCTATGATTGCCGGTTTCTTTGAAACAGGGCGTTTTATACGCATCCTAACGATTTGAGGAGAATAGACGGGAAGCCTGATTACCTGGCCCGGATATATGGTATCTATGTTCTTGAGGGAGGGATTTAGTTGCTTAACAATCTCAAGATATTTGTGGGATGAAGCATCCGGAGGAAGACCGTACCGGTCCTTGAGTACCCTGATTAGCGTGTCATCCGGCTGGACAGTGTATTTTTCAAAATCCAGATCCTTTAGATCAGCAATCGGAATTATTTTTTTTGGTGCTGTGCCTCTCCGGACAAATGCGCCAGGAACAGGGGCAATTTTAATGGGGATGATGATTGTTTCTCCAGGATGGATTAAATCGAGGTTATCAAAGGACTTATTGAGCTTTTTTAAAACTGAAAGTAATTGAGACAGATTGCGTCTTTTTAACAACCCTTTTTCTCTCAAGATCTTCCAGACCCAATCCCCTTTCTGAACCGTGAGGGTTTGCGTCAGGACCTTTCTATCATCAACTTCGTGTATGTCTTTTTCCACCTCCGCTGTCTTAACGAGTGATATGGAATAGTTTTTTTCTTCCTCCTGGGCCGATGAAAGCCTAAAGCAAAACATAAGCAGAAGGAAGGTGCAAATGGGCCAAAAAATGTGCTTGGGGAGCCGTAATGTCATCTTAAAATTTATTTTTTTTCCAATTCTAAAAATTAATGTGACTAAAGCTGACGACTTCGAAAAAAGTCGAATTTTCCTATTTATCTGGATTCCCGCCGTAGTTTATCCCGCACTTGATGCTGGGTGGGTATCCAGGCGTTAAAATGACTTTTTCCGAGTTCATCAAAGCAAAATAACATTAATAATAGCAAGTTTATCGCAATATTGTCAATATTATTTCAATTGACATGCCTATTGCACTATATATTGACATTTTTTACAATGCTTTACACATTATATAGTATTTTTTGCTTTACAAGCGATATTATTTCTGTTAACAAACATTTTGTGTGGCTGAATTAGAGTATTATTCTATCTTTTGGGTGGAAGATGCTTGGTTTACGGAGGGAATTATGAAGATCAAAAAGCTTTTCATTTTAGGCTTCAAGTCTTTTTTTGACAGGCTTGAAATCACGTTTCCCATGGGTATCAGCAGTGTTGTGGGGCCTAATGGCTGCGGGAAAAGTAATATCGTTGATGCCATCAGATGGTGTATGGGGGAACAGAGCCCAAAACTGCTGAGGGGTCGCCGGATGGAAGATGTAATATTTAACGGCGCTGGAGTTAATAAACCGCTCGGAATGGCGGAAGTGTCCATTATTTTCGAAAATGGCGATGGCTCATTTCCTGCCGCGTTTGCCCAGGATGATGAGATATCAGTGACCAGACGCCTGTACCGGTCGGGTGAGAGTGAGTACCTGATTAATAAGGTTCCCTGCAGGCTCAAGGATATCCAGGAGATTTTTATGGATACCGGTTTAGGGAACAGGGCCTATTCGATTATTGGTCAGGGACAAATCGGCAGCATCATAGAGCAAAAACCTGAAGAGACCCGGTTCATGTTAGAAGAGGCCGCCGGGATAACAAAATACAGGAGGAGAGTGGAGGCGTCACAGAGAAAGATTGAACTTGCAGAGGTCAATCTCCAGAGAGTTGAGGACATTTCGTCAGAGGTCTTATTGCAGATGAGGTCTCTTAAACGACAGGCTGCAAAGGCCAGACGCTATAAGTCCATTGGTGAGGAGATTCGGAACCTGGAATTGATGCTGTATTCCAATAATTATCACCAGCTCAAGAAAGAATTAGAGAACAGACTGAGATCGAACGATGACCTTGTCCAGCAGGAGATAGCCAAATCCACGCAACTCTCCAGCATGAACGCGCAAATACAGACTATGAATCTGGAATTAGAAGAAAAGGATGCTGCATTATCAAGCCTGAGGAAAAGAGACTCCGATTTAAAGGAAATTGTCCACAGAAAGGAGAGCAGCCTTGAATCCCTTAACGGGGAAATGAGGATGCAGGAAGAGATGGAACAACGGTTAAAAGGAGAAAAGGAGGAAATCAAGAAACGGCTCGCAGGTCTTGAGGAGGACAGGATTAATATCCAGAATGAACTAAAGAAAATAAAGGAGAACTCACAGGTGCTTGAAGGGGAGATTTCCCTGAAAGAGAAACGGATGAGGACCAAGCGAGAATTTGTAAAGGGTATAAAGGAAGCATATGAAAAGGCAAGGGAGGAATTGAGCGCCAGCGAAAACAAAGAATTAGGTCTCAATCACGAATCAGGTTATTTGAACAAAATGCTCAATCAGATCACAGATAGCCGGATCCGGCTGGAAAAGGAGTTGAACGATGTCAATGTTAGGATTGAGCACGTTACGGGTGTTTCCAGAAATAAAAGCTTAGCCAGAGAGGCAACTGTCGAGAGACTTAATGAAATCAAAGAAGCGATTGAGGAGCAGAAGGCAGGCAGCGAGGAACTGGAACAGATGAGGACCAGCGTCGAAACAGAACTCAAGACGGCGGAAGCAGATATAAATATGTGCCAGTCTCGACTTGCCAGCCTGCAGGCACTGACGGATAATTTCGAAGGTTACAAAATGGGAGTAAGGACCATCATGAAGGCCGAGGATCTTGAACCCCGGCGAAAAGGACGTGTTTTAGGGCTGTTAGCTGATATTATACAGGTGGACCCAATGTATGAACAGGCTGTCGAAGTGGTTTTGGCCGATAAGTTGCAATACATTATTGTGAAATCGCAGGAGGACGGCAAAGAGGCAGTAGATTATTTGAAAAAAAGGGCAAGAGGACGAAGCAGTTTTATCCCGCTTGAGAACTTGAAGGGAAACGGAAAAGACCCAATAGATGACATGCAGTTTCCGTTCCTGTCAGACCTGATTAATGTTCCGGAACAATACAGGGCGCTGATAAACTGTCTGTTAGGAGATACGGTGGTGGCCGGGAACTTAGATGCGGCCCTATCAGCATGGGGGAATTTGTGTGAATCGTCCGGCCGGAATATAAAGGATTTGTGTTTCGTAACTGTTGACGGGGACATGGTTGATCAGAGAGGCGTGATCAGCGGTGGAAAGCTTGCCCGGAGTTCCGGCGGTCTTTTGGCCAGGAAGCGGGAGATGGCGGAACTGAAAGAGAAGTCTGCCGGTTACCAGAAAAAAGTTGATGGTTTGAAACTCAAACACGAAAATATTATTGCAGAGATAGAGGAAAAGAAGGGCGCGCTCAATGATTTGAAGGAGGATAAGTGGAGTTGCCAGGATGATATTAATGAGTTTGATAAAGCACTCTTCCGTTTTGCCCAGGAACTGGATCAGATGGAAAAATTATCCAGGAGGGTATCACAGGATCTTGAGAGAAAAAATAAAGAGCAAGACAAGCACAAAAAGGATCTCTTAAGGATAGAAGATGAGCTCAAGCAGCGAAAGGCAAAACGCTTAGAGGTGGAAGAATATTTTCAGAAAAAGGAAGATGAGCTGAAAGAGTCTGAACAGGAATTTGAAAAATTTCGAGATGATCTGACAAAGACCCAGGCCGACCAGCGTGTTTTTAGAGAAGAACAACGCAGCCTGGCCCGCGAGATGGAAAGATTAGACGATTTTGCTGATGAATCAATGAAACGACAAGAAAAGATTGAAGAAGACATCGCATCAGGGCGCAGACGGCGTGAAGAGCACCTGATGAGAAAAGAGACCTTAGGGGAAGAGTTAAACGGACTTTATGAAAGGCTGAAGACGTCAGAAGATGCCGTAAACCAGGCAGAACGGGAGCGTATGACATTTTATGATAAGATCAGAGAAGAAGAAAGCGAGACGGAACAGTTGCGGAGAGAGATAGAATCCCTTAAGGAAACAATAAACAGGGCAAAAATGGAACATTCGGAAATTCAGTTTAAAATGAATAATCTGGTGGAGATGGTTACTGAAAAGACAGGCATGAACCTGTCCGATATTTACGAGCAATATATAGATGAGAATTTTTCCGCTCAAGAGATGGAGGAGAAGCTCAATCATAAAAAAGTTCTGAGGGAGAGATTGGGGGATGTAAACCTTGCTGCCATAAGAGAACACGAGGCCCTGAAAGAACGATATGAATTTATCAAAAATCAGCGAGAAGACCTGCTTAATTCCATTGAGTCCTTAAGAATTGTGATTAAAAAAATCAACAGGACATCTCTTGAAAAATTCAAAAAGACTTTCAATGATGTGGACTCAAAACTGAAGGAAATATTTCCCATTCTCTTTAATGGGGGTACGGCGGCACTGAAGTTGACCGATGAGGAAAGGCCATTGGAAAGCGGTGTGCTGGTGGAGGTTCATCCTCCGGGTAAAAAACTGAGTTATATGGGGCTCCTGTCCGGTGGTGAAAAGGCCCTTGTGGCAATGGCGTTACTCTTTGCAATTTATATGGTCAAACCGAGCCCGTTCTGTCTTTTAGACGAGGTGGATGCGCCTCTTGATGAGGCAAATATTGACCGGTTCAATCATCTGTTGAATAAGATCAAGAGCTCTTCTCAGATCATAATGGTCACCCATAGTCGAAGGACCATGGAAATAGCTGACAGACTTTACGGGGTAACCATGGAAAAGGCAGGGGTATCCAAAATAGTATCAGTTGACATTCAGGGTATAAAAGATAAAGCCCCAGTAAACCAGCCGGATGTTCATCCTTCCTATAATTGAGCGTATCTGGAAATCTACAACCTCTAACCTTGACGGCTTCGTAAAAAGTCTCAAAGTCCGTCACTCCCGCGAAGGCGGGAGTCTATAAGTAGTTGATTTTCCTGGATTCCCGCCCCTCCCTTCTCTGGGGCAAGCTCTTTGCGGGAATGACGAAAACGGGTGCTTTCTGACTTTTTGCGGCTATATCAACCTTAAGCCTCTAACATAATTTTAATACCCCGGATATACCGGGGAACTCATCAAGGTTTACGACTGTGTTTTTCAAGAAAAAAGATACTGAAAAGGATATCAAAAACGCTGATCCAGGCACGAATCTCGTTCAAAGGCTTCAGCAGGGTCTTGCAATGACCAGATCTACCTTAACCGGAAGGCTGGACCGGCTTTTCTTTGGCAAAAAAGAGATTACTGATGATCTGTTAGAGGAATTGGAGGAAATTCTTTTTACATCTGATATTGGTGTTGCAACTACACAGGAACTGATAGATTCCGTACAGAAAAAGGTTGAGAGAAAGGAACTGAAAGATCCGGAAAAACTTAAATTTGCATTAAGAGATCATATCCTTTCCTTTCTGGAAGTCCAGGCAGTGTCGCATCTATCTCCTGAACCAGGAGAACCCTTGGTTATTATGGTTATTGGTGTTAACGGGGTCGGGAAAACCACAACGATCGGCAAGGCTGCACAGCGCTATATATTACAGGGAAAAAAGGTCATGCTGGTGGCGGCGGATACATTCAGGGCTGCTGCTGTTGAACAATTGGGCATCTGGGGTGAAAGGGTGGGGGCTGATGTCGTAAAACAAAAAACCGGGGCCGATCCGTCCGCTGTTGTCTTTGATGGTCTGGCGGCTGCAATTTCGAGGGAGATTGATGTAGTCTTAATTGATACGGCCGGCCGACTTCATACAAAAATAAACCTTATGGAAGAACTTGCCAAGATCCACCGCGTGGCAGGCCGTAAGCTACCAGGGGCACCCCATGAGGTGTGGTTGATTTTAGATGCCACAACCGGACAAAATGCCATTTCGCAGGCCGAAACATTCAATAATGCCCTGGGACTCACCCATATTGTTTTGACCAAATTAGACGGTACTGCAAAGGGTGGCATCGTGGTGGGTATCTCCAGGCAGCTTAAAATACCGATAAAGTATATTGGGATAGGGGAAAAGATTGATGATCTGAGGCCTTTTAATGCCAGAGATTTCGTACAGGCTATATTTGATTAGGAAGTCATCAATCTCGAATGTAGATTATGAAAGAGCATGTGGTTAAACGCAAAATCATGTGGGGGGACCTGGATTCCCTGGGAATAGTGTTCTATCCACGGTATTATGAATGGATCGATGCCAGCGGTCACCTTTTCTTTGAAGCAATTAACCTGAATATCGGAGACCTCTGGCGTAAGAGAAAAATCCTGTTTGGCCTGGTGGAGACATCCTGCCGGTACGTAATACCGGCCAGGTATCATCAAGAAATCCGAATCCTGACGAATATTGATGCCCTGAACAGAAAAACGCTTGTTCTGAAATATACTATATTAGCATCAGAAAGTGATGATTTGATGGTGGAGGGATTTGAAAAACGGATTTGTATGGATGTGTCAGACCCGAAGGATTTCCAGGCGATAGATATTCCCCCTGAAATTTACGCGGTGCTGAAAAATGCGAAAGAAGGGGTTTAGTTCACAGCGCACGCATCCACTCAGGCCTGAGACCTATTTCACCTTTGAGCGCGCAGTCTATCATGTCAAGGGCCTCCTGCTTACCTTTGGGCAACCTGGCCTTGATGGGCAGGTAGTTGGAGGCATGATTGGAAAAAAACATGCCTCTGCTCAGATCGGTGTTTGCGATCATCTCCCTTAGTTCTAACAACAGCTCCTTTTCTGATGGCAAATTGAATTTTCCGCTAATGTAATCATCATGAAGCGGGGTTTGGGGAATCAACATCACGGTAAGAGCTCCCACATAATTGGGGTCCATTGCACTCAAGAGCTTACCCGTGGCCCTTGCATGCAAAAGAGATCTTTCCCTGCCGGCAATGCCCAACAGGACCGTCACCGAAAGCTTGATTCCGGCCTCTCTCACTTTTTTCCCCATTTTTATCAGGTTTTCAGCGCTGGTTCCCTTATGGATCTCTTTTAAAAGACCAGGGTCCCCGGTTTCCACACCTAAGTACAGTATGCCGAGCCCGTTTTCCTTGAGTCGAACCAGCTCATCTAAGGTCTTCATCCTGATGCTCTTGGAATTTGCGTAGGCCCCAACTCTTTTTACCCATGGAAGATGCTCCTTGATCCGGTCAAGAATCCACATGAGCCGTTTCTGTGGAATGATCAGGGCATCACCATCCATGAGAAACACCCTGTTCTGCCGCTTCATATATTTTGCCGCAAACAGGATATCACCCAGGATTATTTTGTCTTCCTTGATCCTGAATCTCTTATCAGTGTATGTGCCGCAAAATGTGCATTTGTTGTGCGAGCATCCCACGGTCACCTGGAGAAGAATACTGTATGCCTCACTTGGCGGCCGGATACAGTTTCCTTCGTAATGCATCTCTTCGCTTTCAACAGCGGGTTCCATCATTTTTTCTCCTGTGGAATATATTATCAGTAAATTGGAATTTTGTGCTTCTTTTAAATTCGCAATTACCTGTAAAAAGGACTTTATACAGACGCATCAAATTTAATTCTTATAAATGAAAAGTCAAATGCCCTGTACAGAACGAAAAGAAATTGGCGGTTGCCTAACCCCTTTATGGTTCGAATCATGAACTCTAAGGGATCATGCCCGGATTTTCATGGTGAACAAAAGCGATTTATCTGAGAAAATCGGAACGTTATCAAGAGATCGTATTTCCCAAATATTTCATGGCGTTAAACTGATAACTGAGCCAGGAGAAGTTGATTAAGGCAAATATTGAACCCAACTTGACGCTTCACACGACAGCGAAAGCCTTGTGCCTTTCAATGCTGGTGAGCTTTTCGTTATCCAAACTTGACAAACTCATAAAAAGTTAGAAAGTACCCGTTTTCGTCATTCCCGCAAAGAGCTTGCCCCAGCGAAGGGCGGGGCGGGAATCCAGTAAAATCAACCGCTTCCGGACTCCCGCCCCTCCCTTCGCTGGGGCAAGCGCTTCGCGGGAGTGACGGCCTTGGAGATTTTTTACGAGACCATCAAAACTTGACAAACTCATTTTAGTGGCGTACATATACAATATATTTTATACGTCATTATATTTGGAGGTTCTACATGAATTCTAAATTAACATTACGGCTTGATGAAGATTTAATTCAAAGTGCAAAGTCATATTCAGCTAAAACCGGTAAATCTGTTTCTAAAATTGTTGCTGATTATTTTGCGCTCATTGACAAGAAGTTATCAGGTAGGCAAAGAGAAATTTCTCCTCTAACACGTTCTCTGATGGGATCACTCAAAAAAGGAAAGGTGTCAGAAGAAGATTATAAAAAATACCTTGAAGAGAAATATTTATGAATATTTTATTTGATACCAACGTTGTCCTTGATGTCTTGCTTGACCGCAAACCGTTTTCTGCACCTGCTTCTGTTATATTTTCATGGGTTGAGGCAGGAGAGTTCATTGGTTTTTTAGGGGCAACGACAGTCACAACAATTTTCTACCTTGCAACCAAGGTTGTTGGTAAAAAACAAGCAGAAAAGGAGATATCGAAGCTTTTATCTATTTTTGCTGTTGCACCTGTCAACAGAGCTGTATTGGAGGCAGCAATAAATTCAAAATTTACGGATTTTAAGGATGCAGTTTTATATGAAGCTGCTCGCCATGCAAGCGCCCAAGCTATAGTAACGAGAGATGCCGTCGGTTTTAAGTATGCAAAAATTCGTGTTTATTCACCAGAAGAACTTATTAAAATGGCCCAAGCCATTAAAATAATAGATAAAAATGGATAACAAAAAGATTCAGGCGACGGGAAGAAGCGCTGCGGCCTTGACGGGCAAGATTTTCGGCCCGCACCTTATTTAACCGTTATGCCTAAAAAGGAGATAATAATGAGCGAGTTAATAATCTCAAATCCGAAAATAATGATGGGCAAACCTGTTATCAAAGGAACTCGAATTACAGTTGAATTAATTCTGGAAAAGATAGCAGCTGGTGAATCTGTAGATCAAATTTTGGATGAGCATC
>JAUWMR010000001.1 GCA_030613055.1 Desulfobacteraceae bacterium | reverse complement strand
TTCCGCCGCTGTCGGCGGGATCCGCTTTCAACTGTGGGGCGGGTGGCCCCGCCACCCCGCCACGCTGAGTGCCGGATCAACCCACCCAATGACGGATTTGTTGTCCATAAATTCCCCCGGTCACCACAGGCGGAGGATCCTTTTGCCCTCCCTGAGTTCACCCCTGACCTTTTCCATGTGACGGAGGGCCGCAATCTCTCTTTCAAGATCTGATGGCCTCAGTTGAAGCCTCTCTGATATGACCCGCGGCGCTGCTCCCCCGGTCTCCTTTAATATCCGGAGTATCTTTGCCTGTGTCTCATTGATCTCAAGGTTACCCCCTCCTGCCTTTGACAAGGATTTTGCGCTGTGAACTGACCACGGGTCACACGTGCGCACGGGTGAAAGAGCGTCCATATAGCAATCCTCGCATAAGGCTTGACCGTGCAGTTCCCTTTCTTCTCCCTGTTCTATTATTTCTTTACATCTCTCGCACTTCATTACATTCTCCTTTTCATGATTTCCTGCAGCCGCAAATAGTATGTCCCTTCATCCAGCTTCCCCCGCTTGAGGCAGCCGTTACCATAAACCAGGCATTTCAAAGAGAGTTCGTTCAATGTCGCCTCAAGCTGTCCTTTATTTAGCTTACCGCTTTTTACAAGCTTCACGAGTGCCTCGATTCTGAACCGGTCCATGCCCCTGTGCCGGGCGGATAACTGGTCCGGGTGCCCTCCTTCCTTGACGACAAGCGGCTCTTTAATCAGGTAAACCGGATAGCGGCAGGCGATCCTGAGCCACAGGTCGTAGTCTTCACATGCGGGCAGGGCCTCGTCAAAGGTCCCTACTTCTTCAAAAAGAGACCGTTTCAACATGACGCTGGAAGGGCTTACCAAACAGAGCTTTAGGGAGGGTAAAAAAATATCCCCGGTCAGTTTCAGGTGTTTCTTTCGGGGGTTGACCCTGCGGCCCTTCCTGATCCAGATCTCCTCAGTCTGGCATGCGACGGCTTCCGGGTGCCTGTTGAAAAACTCCACCTGCACTTCCAGTTTCTCAGGAAGCCAGTAGTCATCAGAATCTAAGAACGAAACCTGTTTTGAGGTGGATTTTCGGATGCCGGTGTTTCTTGCCGCGGATACACCTGTGTTAAAAGAATGCTGTATGTATATGATTTTATTGCCATATTTAGCTAAAGCAGCTTTTGTTCCGTCAGTTGATGCGTCATCAACGACAATAATTTCAATATCTTCAAAGGTCTGGGAAAGGACTGAGGATACGGCTCTCACAACCTTGTCAGCCCTGTTGAATGTGGGAATGATAATGCTTACGATTGCCATAATACGGCTTGCCAGATGATTGCCAGGGATCCGGATAGAAAAAAAGTGCCCTCCACCGATGCCTCAAGCTTTGTTCCAGGATAAAGCCAGCGCCTTTCATAAGCAAAAAGGCAGAGGGATAAAACGAAAAGAGGGAGCAGCATTACAAAGGAAAAAGGACCGATCAGAGTCAAAATGGGGCTTATGATCAGGATAAGCGCGCTTGCGGAAAGGATGATCTTAAGGAGTGCCAGTGTACTTTTTTCACCTATGATGATGGGCAGGGTCTCTGTTCCTACGAGCAGGTCCCCCTGGGCCTGAATAATATTGAAAAGAATTGCCCTTGCATAACTCATTGAAAATACAATCAATGCCGTAACTATTGTGGAAGGCCAGACGATGTGATCCATATCCAGCAATGGAAGAATCGTTATGATAGCAACCCAGGCAAGCGATTCGGAAAGACTCCTTGAGCCTGGAATATCCTTGATCTTTGCATAGGTATACCTGTGTCGAATTTGTATGGGAACAAGGGGAATACTATAGATGATTCCCAACAGACTCAGGCCGCACAATGCAAAAAAAGTGGACAGGCCAACACTGAAAGAAACAGCGAGCGCTCCTATGACAGCGCCAATAGCCGTTAAGATCAACAGCGGTCGGTTGTTTTTGAGAAAGGCTGCGCTTTCGGGGTCGTTATAGGCGCAGGCTCCTTTGTCCAGGAAGCGGTTTAAAACGTGCATGGCGTAAATGTAAAGAAAGGTTATGAATGGAAATGTGAGTCCCGGATTGTGTTCCAGGAGTATGGTCGCTGCAAAGGAAAATGAAAACGCACCAAGGGCCACGGCAAGGTTGCTTAGTACCAGGAACTTGAGCGTAGGCTTTGTCCAGCTAAAGAGTGGGGATTCGCTTCGGGAGCGGATGCCTTCGATCGTCTTAACCACGTTTTTTATCATCCAGTTTGGAGTAGATGCGCCTGCAGTAACACCAACCACTTCCATCCCGGAGAGCGTTTCCTTATCCAGATCCTTTTCTGTTTCAATGTGAAATGTGGGTAACCCTGTTTCTCTTGACACCTGTGCGAGTCGCTGGGTATTTCCGCTATGGTATCCTCCCACTACTACAACTGCGTCCACCTGTCCGGCAAAGGACCTGACTTCTTGCTGCCGCTGGTAGGTGGCGTCGCAAATGGTGTTAAAGACTAATACATCCTTAAACCGGTTGGTGAGGGCATTGACGATCCTGTGAAAAGATTCCTCATTCTGTGTTGTCTGGGCGACTACCAACAACCGCTCTAAATGGGGTAATTCATGAACGTCATCAACCTTCTGGATTACATGAACTGGACCCTCGGCGTATCCCACGAGGCCAATCACCTCTGCGTGATCCCTGTCCCCGACGATGACGGTTGTATGGCCTTTACGTGAATGGGAACGGATAATTGCATGGACCCTGGCAACCCGTGGACAGGTGGCATCAATAACCTTTAAGCCGGTTTCTCTTATGGCCTGTCGCTCTTGAGGCGGGATACCATGGGCCCTGATTACGATTTCACCTGAATTGAGAGATTCCAGTTTCTCTACGGCATGAACCCCTTTTGATGCCAAGAGATCAAGTACCTGGTTGTTATGAATCAAAGGACCGAAGGTATAAATGGGATCTTTTGTCCTGTTGGTCTCTGCCAGCACCATCTCCATGGCCCTGCGGACGCCCATGCAAAAACCGGATGTTTTTGCCAACTTGACCTTCAAGTAAGTTTCTCCTCTAAAGAGTAAAAGAACTTATCCAGGGTAGAAATAAGCGAATCAAAATCCTTGATACGGGTAATCGTGGCCCGAAAGTGGGTACTATTGGGAAGCCCTTTAGTATAGCGGAGGAGGATGCCCCGCATGACAAATGCTGCATGCCGCTCACTACTGGATTTTGATAAAAGGTGAAAATGTTCCATAATAAAATTCTTTCTGTCGGTTAATGTAGGCTGCATAACTTTCCGACCATTTTCCAGGGCGAGAATCTGACTAAAAATCCATGGGTTTCCTGTTGCCCCCCTGCCGATCATTACACCGTCGCAACCGGTTTGGTCTTTCATACTTAAGGCACAGGTTGGCCTTACAATATCACCGTTTCCAATAACAGGGATTGAAAGCTGATTCTTTATACTGGTAATAATGGTCCAGTCGGCCTGCCCTGAAAAGCCCTGATTTACAAACCTCGGGTGTATTGTGACAGCATCAGCTCCGCTGTCTTGTACCATGAGAGCCAGCTCACTTGCAACCGGTTGATCGGCAGACCATCCGGCCCGCATCTTGACTGTCATGGGTACGGTACACGCTCGGCGGACTGCTGAGACAATTTCCCGGGCCTTTTTCGGGACAAGGAGAAGGGCACCTCCAGCTCCTGTTTTTGTAACCTTTTTCGCGGGACAACCCATATTTATATCAACCATGTCAGCCCCTGATTCAACGACAATTTCTGCGGCAGCGGCCATTGTCTCAGGCTCGGAACCGAATATCTGGACCGCAAGTGGTTTTTCATCGGGATGGCTCTTCAAATAATCAAGAGTCTTTCTTTGTCGTTTAGTCAACCCCATGGCACTGACCATCTCGGTGAAGACAAGAGCTGCCCCTAACTTTTTAATCATACGGCGAAATGCAAGGTTAGTAATACCTGCCATGGGTGCCAGCACAAGCCGGTTATCAAGTTTCAAAGTTCCGATTTGTAACATGCAACCATTTTAAATGTCATGAACCATAAATACAATACCAATGAAGGAATTAATATTGCTCAAAAGTGATATAGCCGCAAAAAGGCACAAAATACACAAAAAGTAGAATTTGCATGTTGTAATTTCAATTAGTTATGGACATCAGAAATATGGATTTGGACTTTTTACGAGTTCATAAAAAGAAATAAAATATAAAAATTATATTGAAATATCTCTGGCAGGATGAAATAGCGAAATAAAAAGGCTTTTTATCAAATATGGAAAGGCAATACCTGAAAGTTTTCGGGTGTGTGGTGGAGGCGGGGGGAGTCGAACCCCCGTCCGAAAATATTCCACTCAGGCGTCTACATATTTATCCCGATTTCAAATTTTCACCCCAAGGATTACAACCGGGCGGGTCTGCCGAGGGGCTAACCCGTATTTATTTTCGCATCACCGATCTACAGGTTAAACGGATCAGCTAGCCTGCTAGTCGTCGCCCTTATCGGTCCCGCAGGCTCAGACCAAAAGGACGCTAGCCATTTATGCGGCTAGAGCATACGCATAATCGTCTGCGTTTACGTTATACCCACCTGTTTTACGAGCAGATGGAACCTCGATATGCGACCTGAATTTCAACTATCCCCGTCGAAACCGGTTCGCCCCCAGAATTGTAATATAAGTTTTTATCAGGCAATTGTCAATATTCTTGCCGTTTTTTGGCCTCCTCTATCTCTCTTTTCAGGTCCTTTTCTTTCAATGCTCTTCTTTTGTCGTATTTCCGCTTCCCTTTGGCAAGGGCAATCTCAACCTTGGCTAATCCTTTTAAAAAATAGACCTTTGTAGGAATAAGGGTGTAACCTTTTTGCTCGGTTTTTCCAATCAACCTTTTTATTTCTTTTTTGTTCAGTAAAAGCTTTCTGGGCCTGACAGGATCCAGGTGGAGATGATGAGCGTATGGATATGGTGTAATATGCATGTTGTGGAGAAAAACCTCACCCCGTTTTACATTAGCGTAACTCTCCACTAAACTGGCCCGCCCTTCTCTTAAGGACTTGACTTCCGGCCCTAAAAGTACAACTCCAGCCTCAAGGACTTCGTCAATAAAGTAATTATAGTATGCTTTTTTGTTTTGACAAACGACTTTCACATTCATAATTATTTAGTCGCCGTTGACGTTCTATTTATCTTCGATTGATGAATTAGTAAGAAGTCTCCAAGGCCGTCACTCCCGCCCCGAATCAAGTGCGGGATAAACTACAGCGGGAGCCCATAAGTGGTTGATTTTCTTGGATTCCCGCCTTCGCGGGAATGACGAAAACGGGTGATTTCTGACTTTTTGCGAGACCATCTTCGATTAATTCATAAAAAAAGCGAATTCATTAAGTGTTTGGTGTTTTGTATTTTGTGTTTTGTTTGAGATATATGCCTTGCTCAGATATCGAGATATCCTTTTTCTTGCAGTTCCGGGACCAGGGCCTTCATTCGGTCCTGTATATATGCCCTGACCTCATTGGCCGTATTCAGCCTATTAATATTTCTAAAATCCATGCGGGCCTCTTCAATAGAGATAGATCTGATGATCTTTTTAATAAGTGGAATGGCCCTTGAGTTTAAGCTAAGCTCTTCAATACCCAGGCCGAGCAGAATAGATACGCAAAGTGGGTCGCCAGCCATTTCGCCGCACAGGGAAACCCCAATCCCTGCTTCTTTAGCAGAATCCACCACATGCTTGATCATCCTGAGGATTGCAGGATGAAAAGGCTGGTACATGTATGCCACCTGTTCGTTTATTCTATCAATTGCAAGGGCATACTGAATGAGATCGTTAGTGCCTATACTGAAAAAATCCACGTGTCGAGCCAGGACTTCTGCCATAGTGACTGCGGACGGGACCTCAATCATGATGCCGGTTTTGATATTTTGATCGTAATTAGTATTTTTACTATCCAGTTCATCTTTCACTTGCGACAGGATCTCCTTTGCATCCAGGATTTCCTGTAGACCGGATATCATAGGAAACATAAGTTGAACATTACCGTGGGCACTTGCCCTTAATATTGCTCGTAACTGACTCTTAAAAATTTCAGGTTCTTTGAGGCAAAACCGGATGGCCCTTAGTCCGAGTGCAGGGTTCATCTCTTTGGAAATTTCGAGTTCTGAAGCAAATTTGTCACCGCCGAGATCCAGAGTCCGTATGGTCAGTTCAAGTGGCGAAATGAATTCAGCAACCTCTCTGTAGTCTTGATACAATTCCTCCTCACTTGGAAGGCCTTTGCTTCTGAGATACAAAAACTCAGTCCTGAAGAGACCGATGCCATCTGCACCATGGTTTTTAACCGCCGTAACCTCTTCCACAAATTCCATGTTAGCTTTGATGGCTATTCTGTGCCCGTCAAGTGTTGTCGCCGGAAGATGGCTCTTCCTGGCTATGCTTGATCTATATTTCTCACGCTGGAGATGCCGTTCCTGGTAATCAATGATGGCGCTGTCATCGGGGTTGATAATTATCCTGCCGGTTTTTCCGTCAACGATCAAAAGATCCCCATCTTTTACAAGGTCAGTGACCGATTGTAACCCAACAACAGCAGGGATCTCCAAAGCCTGAGCCATAATAGCAGTATGAGACGTTTGGCCACCCACGTTGGTAATAAACCCCATCACCATATTGATGTTCAACTCGGTTGTATCAGCCGGAGACAAATCGTGTGCAACAATAATCACTCGCTGGTTAATCTCGGCAAGGCTCTCTTGTTCTTTTCCAGAGAGGTTTCGAAGCACCTTTTCAATGACGTTCTCCACGTCGTTGATACGGTTGCTGATGTATTCATCGTCAATCTGACTGAAAACCTCTCTTATTTCGTCAAGTGACTTTTTAAGAGCCCACTCTGCATTGATCTTTTCATTCAGGATTTTCTTAATTGTGGAATCGTTGAGCATGCTGTCTTTAAGCATCATCAGACAGCTATCAATGATGAAACTATGCTTATTTATTTTGTCTGGCATCCGGTTTTTTAAAGTAGCAAGCTGCTCCTCAGTGGTTTTAATGGCATGTTTAAACCGCTCCACCTCCTGGCTCAACTGATCATCGCTTATAAGATATTGATAAAGGATCTTGACCCTCGACCTGTCAACCAAACGCGCCTTACCGATGATAATGCCAGGGGAGACGGGAATACCTCTCAGCACCTTCTGATCGCTAAAATTTTTATCCGTCATCTGGTTTCCCCAAATTTTTTTTCAAATAGCTCACTCAGCTCTTTCATAAAACGCTCAGAATTTTCACCTACAATTCTTGCCTGTATCTCTGTTCCTTTGGGACATGAAAGCGTGAGTATTGACAGAATGTTGGAGCCATCCACTTCCTTATCGTCCTTCTTTAGGTACAGATGGGCCTTGTACCGATTAGCCAGTTCCACTATTTTTGCGGCAGCCCGTGCATGTATTCCCAAATTGTTATTGATCATGAGTTTCTTGATCAATTGAATCCACCTTAAAACCTTGGAGAATCTTTTTCCTTGCAAGACATTCTTTGTATATGTGCCTGTAATTCAGGCCTTCTTCACTGGCAAGGAGGTAAGCAATATCCTTGATGCTTATTTTCTTTTTCTGAAGGAGGTTGTCTATCTTTTTCAGGACATCTCTTCTTATGGCATGGTTTTTTTCTTTCCTTTTGTTGCCCTCTACTACGAGCGTAAGTTCTCCTTTGATTTTTTCTGTTGACAGCTGTGCTAAGATAGCACTCACTGGCCCTCTTTTCGTCTCCTCAAATACCTTTGTCATTTCCCTGAGAATGACCATCTGCCGATCCCCAAATATCCCTCGTAGATCATTGAGCATGGCAACAAGGCGGTGCGGTGCCTCAAAAAACACCATTGTACGCTCCTCGGAAGACAATTTTTTAAGTTCCCTTCTTCTCTTACCGGATCTGTTTGGCAAGAACCCCATAAAGACAAAACATTCTGTGGGCATGCCTGAAACTGAAAGGGCCGCAGTTACAGCGGAAGCACCAGGGATTGCAGTCACTGCTATCTGTTCCTTTGATGCTCGACTAATCAAGTATGCACCGGGATCGGAAATACATGGTGTCCCGGCGTCGGTCACGATGGCTACATTGGCGCCGGATTTCAATTTCCTGATCAACTCAGGGGCCTTTTTTTTCTGGTTGTGCTGGTTGTAGCTCGAGACCCTAACTTTAATACCGTAATGTTTGCAAAGCCCCCTTGTATGGGTCGTGTTCTCTGCTGCAATAATATCCACGCTTTTGAGTGTTCTTAAGGCCCTTAGGGTGATGTCTTCAAGATTTCCAATGGGTGTTGAAACTACATACAATGTGCCACATTTTGGATTTTGGATTTCAGGATTATTTATATTTGAGTCTTTCATTACACGTTGCCTATTTGA
Source organism: Desulfobacteraceae bacterium (assembly GCA_030613055.1). GTDB lineage: Bacteria > Desulfobacterota > DSM-4660 > Desulfatiglandales > Desulfatiglandaceae > JAUWMR01. The sequence continues at coordinate 198,368 of JAUWMR010000001.1, read as the reverse complement.
CAATCCAGCTAATAGGCTAATTCAAAGGCATTCCGAATTACTTCAATCTTTGGCTTGCCCCCCGGAAGGCTGACAGCTACTACATCAAACCTTGCCCTGGTCTCACCGCATATATTGGATTTCATATAGGCCAGGGCAACCTTTGACAGTTGTCGCTTTTTTCTGGCATCAACAGCTTCTTTAGCATAACCTATTGACCTGCCCCTTCTTGTCTTTATTTCTATAAAGACCAGGGTCTCACCATCCATTGCAATGAGATCTACTTCCCCGAGAGGACAGCGATAATTACGAATGATTTCCTTGTATCCCAGTTCTTTGAGCTTTTGTCGCGCCAGACTTTCACCGAGTCTTCCTAAATCAAGTCTTTCTTTTGTCAATTACCCAAGACCCCTTTAAAGGACATACGGTGAACCGGGCATGGGCCATATTGCCTCAGGGCCTTGAAATGATTACGGGTCCCGTATCCTTTGTGTTTGGCAAAATCGTAGACCGGATATAACTCGTGGTAGGAACGCATGATTCTGTCCCTGTAAACTTTTGCAATTACAGACGCTGCCGAAATACTTCGGCTGATCTGATCACCTTTTATTAAGCACTTTTGAGGAATGGGCACAGGAACTCCGTGGATACCATCAACAAGAAGAAATCCGGGCGGCGGCTCCAGTGCCAGAACCGCACGTCTCATTGCCTCAAGAGAACCCCTCAATATATTATACTCATCAATATACTTGTGGGATACAACCCCTATGCCAAGGGACATGGCCTTGTGATGAATTAGGGCAAAGGCAACTTCTCTGGCTTTTTCGGGCATTTTTTTTGAGTCCTGGACCCCCGCTAATTCAATACCCTTGGGAACGATAACCGCGGCAGCTACAACCGGGCCGGCAAGCGGTCCTCGTCCGGCCTCATCAACCCCGGCAATCAAATTATGCCCTGCCTCCCGGGCCAGGCATTCATAGAAAAATGGATCATGTGCCGAGAGGCTGCAGCACTCGGGAAAAAGGGGTAGATTTTTGGATGGAGTGGACAATAAACTTCTATGAAATTGATGTTTTTTGGTATTTTTTTTCTTTTATCCTGGCGGCCTTTCCCCGCAGGTTCCGTAGATAATAGAGCCGTGCCCTCCTCACTCTGCCTCTGGTGAGAATTTCAATTTTATCGATAAGCGGCGAATGAAGTGGAAAAATTCTTTCCACGCCAATTCCATAAGAGACCTTTCTTACGGTAAAGGTGGCACCGGTATTTCCTTTCCTTTTTCGGATAACAACCCCTTGAAATACCTGGATTCTCTCTTTATCACCTTCTTTTATTCTTGCATGAACCTTGACCGTGTCGCCCGGCCTGAAATCAGGTATGTCCGCGCGCATTTGCTCTTTTTCAAGTGTTTCAATTATATTCATTTTATCCTCCCGAATGGATACTCCTTGGTTTGCAGCAATAGCACACAGCAAAAATGATCGTATTAATGCAATCCGCTCTTAGCATCTGCCAACCAATCGATCTAATGTAATGGCCGCAGCTGCTCTTACAGAGAGATGGTTGTAACTGGACCTGCCCGAAATGGGAGCCAGGACATAATCTGCCTGATTTATTACTGCATGATCAAGGCCCCAGGCTGTTCCGAATACTAAAACTACTACCCTGTTTTCCTGAATGATTCCTTTAGCCATCTTATAAGAGATTGACCGATCTTTCTGCGCGTAGGCATCGGTTGCAATCAATAAAGATGCCTCTCCCTCTTCTTCAACTACGGTATCGACAGCTTCTTTTAGCGACCGGACCACAGTGATAAGTTCAATAGCCTCTTTCCTATGTCGGTTGTAGCTTGCCCCGTATCCCTTGATCCAGTGTTTTTTTATCCGTTCTGCCAGAGCTTGCTGATCTTCAAGGGGTGTGATAATGAAAAACCTCTTGACGTCATATGTCCTGGCGAGCCTGGCAAGATCATGAAGATCTAAGGTTGTTATTGCCGAGGCGATTCTCTGGTGGTTCTTGTTGTAAACAGGGTAATGGATAAGCCCGATGTAAAGACGCATAAAATTAAATGTATTATTTAAACCAGAGTGTCTAAAGTTTTTTTCTTTATTACTTCCTTAATTTTGCCAGAATCTCCTTGTCTTCACGATCCAATGAGGCGTTTTTAAGCAAATCGGGCCTCTTTTCAAGCGTTCTTTTTAAAGACTCTTTTCTGCGCCAAAGACGTATCTTTTCATGATCGCCAGATAAGAGAACTGGTGGGACCGACTTCCCCTGGAAGACCCTTGGTCGTGTGTATTGAGGATATTCCAGTAATCCATCCTGGAAAGAGTCTTCAATATTGGACCTTTCTCCTCCAAGCACACCCGGAACCAAACGGCTCACGGCATCCATGACAACCATGGCTCCCAGCTCCCCGCCGCTTAATACATAGTCACCAATGGACAGCTCACTGTCAACGCAGATCAACCTGATTCTCTCATCTACCCCTTCATAACGCCCGCAAATTAAAATAATCTGATCCAGGGTGGCAAGCTCCCACGCTACGGATTGATCAAAGGCCTTGCCTTGAGGGCTGAGAAGAACAACAAGACTGCTGCCATTAGCCCTGTCAACGGATTGCAATGCACGGTAAATCGGCCCTGGCTTCATGACCATCCCATTGCCGCCGCCGAAAGGCCTATCATCTGTAGTCTTGTGCGTTCCCCTGGCAAAATCACGGATATTAATAATTTTTACATGTAATATCCCATTTTTTACCGCGCGTCCCAGTATACCGTCTCGAAGATGGGGGCAAAACAACTCAGGGAATATGGTAAGGACATCAAACCTCATTCAAATCCAGCAACCCCTCCATGGGCGTGATAATCATCTTTTTCTTTTCAAGGTCTATCTTTTTAACAACCTCATATGTGGCGGGAATTAATATTTCCTTTGTCCCCTGCTTCACAACGTATATGTCATTGCCGCCGGTAGATATGACTTGAGTTATGCAGCCTAAATATTCTTCGGTATCTATATAAACGTCAAAGCCCAAGAGTTCATGCCAGAAATATTCGTCCTTTTTACAGGAAAGGGCCTCTTTGCTGACTAAAATCTCAGCGCCCCTGTATTTTTCAGCCTGATCTTTAGTCCCTATTCCTTCCAGATTCATGAGAAAAATATTCTTGTGGGGTTTCAGGGAGATCAGTTTGTGTTCGTAGATTTTACCTGATGCCGGCCTTATATGGACTACTTCAACATCCATAAATGAAGCTTCAGATCGGGCGTAGGGCCATATCCGAAGAAGACCTACTGACCCGTGGGGCCGAATTACCGTCCCCACAGGGAGAAGATAGCCGGGTGATGCCTGGTGCAAGATTATTCAATTATCTCCAAAACGGAGCGCTTTTTTATTTTTGTGGAGGCTGCACTTAGAATCGTTCTCATGGCACGTGCCGTGCGGCCTTGCTTGCCTATTACCTTGCCCAGATCTTCTTTGGCTACCTTCAACTCAATAACCGAGGTCTGTTCACCTTGTATTTCCGAAACAGCGACTTCCTCTGGTTTGTCCACTAGCGCCTTCGCGATGTATGCAATCAAGTCCTTCATCTCGAATTACCTCCGTGTATGATTTCGCCTCCACGCCACCTCAATTTTCCGATGAATAAGACTTCAGCAATCCTTGCTTTCTTAAAAGGGCTCGTACGGCCTCAGAAACGACCGCCCCTTTTCCCAGCCAGTAGTTTACCTTGTCCTCATGAATTTTTATCACCGCCGGATCTTTCATAGGATCGTAATAGCCCAATATCTCAATAAACTTCCCATCACGCGGTGCCTCGGAATTAGCAGCGACCAAGCGATAAAACGGTTTCTTCTTTGCACCCATCCTTGTTAACCTAATGCTAACTGCCATTTGCCCTTGTTACCTCCTTAAATTGATGAGCATTTTTTTCCTGTTTAGCCAAACAATGATCCCATATTTGGTAAACCTGTCCTGGAAAACCGCTCCATGATCTTTTTTGTTTGGGTAAAGTTTTTTAAAATCCGATTCACATCCTGGACCTTGCAGCCGCTACCCTTTGCGATTCTCCGCCTTCGGCTTCCGTTTATTATCTTATAGTTCCTTCTTTCATTTCTGGTCATTGAGTTAATAATGGCCTCCACCTTGACCAATTCCCTTCCGTCCGGCTTAAATTGCTTGAGTTTTTTTAATTCTCCGACCCCCGGCATCATGCCCAATATCTGATCAAGGGAGCCGATCTTTTTTATCTGTTTTAGCTGGAGTTGGAAATCCTCAAGATCAAATTGCTTTTTTCTAAGTTTTTTCTCAAGCTTTTTTGCCTCTTTTTCGTCGAAGTCCGTTTGGACTTTTTCAATAAGTGACAGTACATCTCCCATGCCAAGGATTTGAGAGGCCATTCTATCAGGATAGAAGGGCTCCAGGGCATCTATCTTTTCTCCAACACCGATAAACTTTATGGGCTTATCAGTAACCGCCTTGATGGACAATGCAGCGCCACCCCTTGCGTCTCCTTCCATCTTGGTAAGGATGACACCCGTGATATCCAGGCTTTCATCAAAGCGCTTTGCAACGTTTACCGCATCCTGCCCTGTCATGGCATCGGCTACCAGTAGAATTTCCACAGGGTTTATTTTTGCCTTGATTTCAACCAGCTCAGCCATCAGTTCCTTATCGACGTGAAGGCGGCCTGCTGTATCAATGATCAAGACATCTGCTAACTCCCTGCTTGCCTTAGACAGTGCATCAAGGCAGATCTCTTCAGGCTGTTTGGTCGTATCTGCAGGGTATACGGGCACCTCAATCTGATGTCCCAGTTTTATTAGCTGATCAACCGCCGCAGGCCTGTATATATCCGCCGGTATAAGATAAGGATGCCTTCCCTGTTTGAGGAGCAATCTCGCCAGTTTGGCGGCAGTAGTGGTCTTACCCGAGCCCTGAAGCCCTACTAACATCAGTGAATGGGGAGTCCTGCCCGAGAGCTCAAGCCCATATCTGACCCCACCCATTAAGCGGCTCAGCTCTTCATTTACGATCTTAATAAGCTGCTGGCCGGGCGTCAGGCTTTCAAGAACTTCCCGTCCTACCGCACGTCTGCGGATATCCTCTACCAGGTTTTTCACAACCTTGTAGTTTACATCTGCCTCCAAAAGTGCCAGGCGAACTTCCTTTAGTGCGTCCCGAACGTTTGTTTCGGTTAACCTGCCGCGCCCGGTAATAGTTTTAAATATGGTATTTAGCTTTTCAGTCAGGCTTTCAAACATCGAATTTGACCTACTTTTATAAAACTCAAAATTTTATGTTATATTCATATATATTGTCAATAAAATTAATCGTGCGGAAGTCCAAACTGGGATTTCTTTTTATAAATACTACCATACTTTATTTATTTTTCCATCCTAATATTTAAAGCATTGTAAATTCAACAACTTATCTAAATTAAAGTGATTTGAAACTGATATTTTCTCTCCAAAATATTGAGTAAATGGCCATTTTCTTCTCAGTAAGAACGCGATCAGGTATTTTCAGGTTGCCATTGAAATGTATTGCATTTAATATTTATGGATCATCTCCAAATTGGTTGGTGATTCTGAGAGGATTCAAGGGGCCAAGGATTCCAGTGATCCTCCACAGAACAGGCGGATAAAAATGCTTAAAAACTATAAAGAATTGATGGTTTGGCAAAAGTCTTATCGGCTCCCGGACCCCTTTCTCCCAGCTAATTGGGAGAAGAACCATATTTATACATACCTCGTTCAGTATTTTAGTTATTTAGTGGTTGATTGAGAAAACAATTACTATTGTAATAGTTTAGCTCTTTGAAAAAATCGATCATGTCCCGGTCCTGTTTTCAAAGGGCTAAAGGGTTACTTACTATTGTTTCCGGGGAATAAAACTTTTCAAACACATAATGTCCAATTTTCAAGCAAATAAAACATATGATTATTATAACAACCACTTAACCAGGTCTGGGAATTGAATACCTGTAATAATGAAGGAATCATCAGGCCTGTCAGGGGAAAAGGTGATCCCCGCGTGGGCCCGGACGCCCTGATGGTCATGATTCCTTCCGAGCTTAAATATCTTGTCCGGCAGGCTCAAGCAGCAGAGATCGCGTTCAATAACATGAATCTATTCCGGTTATATGGGGTAAGTGACGGAACAGATTTGTCCCTAACGCTCTCAGGGCCCTTTTTTGGAGCGCCTCACGCAGTAGCCGGGATGGAGAAACTGATTGCATTGGGGGCAAGAAGGATCTGGGCGTTCGGGTGGTGTGGGTCTTTGCAGCCGGATATGAAGACCGGACATCTCATAATTCCAACAGGTGCGATCTCCGAGGAAGGCACATCCCCGCATTATCCCATCCGTGAAAAGACCCTTGAATCAGACGCAAAACTCAACCGGATGTTGGAAGAAGAGCTGAAACAACAGGATTTTCCCTTTGCAAAAGGTACTATTTGGACGACAGACGCACTTTATCGCGAAACCCCAGATAAAGTGAAAGACTATCGGGCTCAAGGAGTCTTGGCAGTTGAAATGGAAATATCGGCCCTTATGACTGTGGCCCATTATCGATCGGTTGAAATGGCAGCATTGCTTGTGGTTTCCGATGAACTCTTTGACCTGAAATGGCGGCCGGGATTTTCAAATCCATTACTGAGAAAGACATCGCGTTCGGCCGCAGAAATACTGCTGAGTCTTGCAGGTTCATTAACGCAAAATGACACCCTTAAAAACCATAAGTACAGACCTCGTTAAGTGGTCGAATAGTTGAGTAGTTAAGTGGTTAAATTCACGGGCATATTTGTTTTTAGCAAAATAATTGTACATTTGCCATGTTGATATTTATAACTTATTAAAATTAAAACAATAATTTTCCAACTCAACCACTTAACCACTCAACTATTTGACTATCTCTAAAGTAGTTACAGTTTGTGGGATTAAGTATTTTGTCTACACAAGGATTCTCGAGAAATGCAAAAAATAATTGAGGATATTGAAGACCTGAAAGAAAAGATCCTGTATCACAATCACCGGTACTATGTCCTGGACGACCCGGAGATATCAGACGCCGAATATGACAGGTTTTTTAAACGGTTACTGAATCTGGAACGGCAGCATCCCGGACTTGTAACCCCCGACTCCCCCACGCAAAGGGTTGGAACGAAGCCCCTGGAAGCTTTTTCGGAAGTCAAACATCGAGTTCCCATGCTCAGCCTGGAAAACGGTTTTTCTGACAAAGACATTACGGATTTTGATAAGAGGATCAAAAAACTCTTGGGTGACGCGCCCGATTTTCAATACACTGTGGAACCCAAGATGGATGGTGTGGCAGTTGAGCTGGTCTATGAAAATGGTTCTCTTTCCGTGGCCTCCACAAGGGGCGATGGATATGTTGGAGAAGATATCACCAGTAATGCTAAAACCATTTTGTCAGTCCCCCTGACCCTGACGCAATCTGAAGAAGGAAAACCCATACCGGCCCTTTTGGAGGCAAGGGGGGAGGTGTATATGGAGACAGAAGCGTTTGAAGCCTTAAATATCAAACGGTTAGACAATAATCTTCCGCCCTTTGCCAACCCCAGGAATGCGGCAGCAGGTTCGTTGAGGCAGCTTGATTCAAGAGTCACTGCTAAAAGACCGCTCAATATGTTCTGCTATGGTATCGGGGAAATCAGTGGTCCAGGATTTGATACTCAATACGAAATGATGCTTTCTCTCCAGCAATGGGGCCTCCGGGTAAACAGACCGCATCTCAAGATATGTCGCATGATCACAGAGGTTGCAGATTACTGCCATCATCTCGAGGATATAAGAAACCAATTTCTTTTTGAAATCGATGGGGCTGTCATTAAGGTGAATCAGTTAAAACTGCAGGCCCTGCTCGGTCAGAAATCCAGAAGCCCGAGATGGGCCCTCGCGTTTAAGTTCAAACCAACCCAGGAGACTACAAGGATTATAAAGATCGACGTCCAGGTTGGGCGGACCGGCGCCCTTACCCCCGTGGCCCACCTCGAACCGGTTCAAATTGGAGGCGTTCTGGTAAAACGTGCGACCCTCCATAATCAGGAAGAAATTAGCAAAAAGGATATCCGCGAATTGGACACGGTTATTATCCAGAGGGCAGGAGATGTTATCCCGGAGGTCGTCAAGGTTGTTAAATCAAAAAGAACCGGACGTGAGAACAAATATGTCATGCCTGCCAGATGCCCCGTGTGTGGCGCTGAAGTGATAAAAAAGGCGGGAGAGGTAATAATAAGATGCACAAATCCTAACTGTTCCGCCCAGATCAAGGAGTCTTTGAAGCATTTTGTTTCGAAAGGGGCCATGAATATTGATGGCCTCGGGGATAAAATTATTGCCCAGTTGCGTGACAGAGGTATGGTCAGGGAGGAAGCGGATTTATATGACTTGGAAGTTGAAGATCTTGTGAAACTTGACAAGATCAAGGAGAAATCAGCTAAAAACCTTATTCAGGCCATTGAAAAGAGCAAGAAGACTACACTGGCAAAATTTATTTATGCGCTTGGTATAAGGCATGTTGGGGAGCATATTGCTCAACTCCTTGCAAACCGTTTTAAGCGTCTTGAGGAAATTCAAAATGCTACCATAGATGATTTGGCGTATCGCAAAGGCAATGGGGATGCTCCGGATACGGGTGTTAAGGGTATTGGGGAGGAAATAGCACAGAGCGTAGTTGCGTATTTTGAAGATGAATCCAATATGAAAAATATCCGGCGCCTTATCGAGGCCGGCGTGCATCCAGAGGCGGTTTTGCCAGCGATTCCATCCCCTGCCGCAGGAAAGGCCTTTGTAATAACAGGGTCGCTTAGGTCAATGCCTCGTTCTGAGGTAAAAGACCTTATTCAAAAAAAGGGCGGAAGGCTTGCCTCATCTGTAAGCGCAAGCACCGACTACCTTGTTGCAGGCAAATCCCCAGGTTCTAAATTTAAAAAGGCCGAGGATCTAAGCGTGCCTGTCCTTAATGAGGACGAATTTTTAAGCCTTTTAGGTAGAAAATAGATCAAGGAAGTTCAATGTCCAATTCTCAAGTTTTTCGATGGATATTTGATACGGGTTATTCGTTGCCCCAACATATTGATTAGTCACAAATAGCACATAATAATGTCATTACAACAACTTAACTACTCAACCATTTAACCAGGTAACGAAGTCTGTGAGTAAAAGGGCTTGGGCAATATCAGGGTACATCTTATTATTGAGGGCCGGGTTCAGGGCGTATGGTTCAGGGATTCTACGCGAAACGAGGCCATTTCGCTGGGTGTTTCCGGCTGGGTCAAGAATCGATCCGATGGCACGGTTGAGGTGTTGGCAGAAGGTCCTGAGGATCAAGTTAAGAAATTGGTTTTATGGTGTCATAAAGGACCGCCTTACGCAGAAGTGATAAGGGTTCAAGAGACCCGCGAGGAATGGAAAGGTGGATTTGACACTTTTGATATTGTGTTTTATTAACAAGAAAGGTTCGTTTTTTCGTGACTTTCGTGGTGATCAATTTCCTTTTATTTTGTGTGGGGTATTGTTATAGACAGAAAGCCTCTGGTTATTGAGAAAATACGCTGATTATTATTATTTGATAATCATGACCGCAAATCATACAGAAAGGCATATTATGATTAAAAAATATTTCATTGGTGTGATGGTGCTTGTCACGGCACTGTTTTTTTCCTCGTTTTTTGGTTGTGCTAAGACAAAGGCAATAGTCAACAAGATAATTCCTAAGTCCGTTGCCAAGAAGGTAAGGTCCACACCTAATCTTAAAAAACGGGTTATGATAATCCCCATTATCGAGCATGCCGGACTTGGAGAGGGGGGCGATGAACTGGTAACCTCAACATTTCTCAATTTTCTGACAAAATCACCCCGCATATTGATCCATGAGTCCCATGAGGAGGGAGGCTCTTCTTCAAAGAAAAAGCTGACCGGATTGGGGCATGTGACTCCTGGCCTTAAACTTATTAAAAAGGCAGAGGATCTGGGTATGCATGCCATTGTTACCGGTATTGTGAATCCGATTGAAACCAATACAAAAAAATCTGGCATCTGGCCTTTTCGTAAATACTACAAGATCTATGAGGTTTCAGTGATTATTAATGTGATGGATGTTATGAGCCAGACCCTTATGTTAACACAGCTTGAATCGGAGAAAGAGTCTGTTCCCTCGAATAAAATTGAAATGCTAAACGAAAAAGAATTAATCATTGAATTTGCGAGAGAGGTCCTACCAGGCATTTTAAAACGCCAGGCATCGGCCGTTTCAAAAAAACTGTCCGAGTTCCCCTGGACCGGAAAAGTGCTGGCCGTGGATGATGACACTATTAAGATCAATGCGGGTGTGGATGTGGGGCTCCGGCCGGATGTTTATTTTTCGGTCTTTGCCCGGGGAGATTCAATTTCCTCTGGACGGGGGAAAGTTTTTGGCCTTTTGGGAGAAAAGATAGGGGAAATAAAGGTCATCTCGGTTGAAAATGACCATTCCCTGGCAATACCCACGGAAGGAGGGCCGTTTTCGGCAGGGCAGATAATTAAAATGGGTTCTTAGCCTAACATCTCGCTGGCATGGGCCAGGGCACGTGATGTGATTTCGCGCCCACCTAAAAGCCGCGCGATTTCATGAACCCTTGATTCAGGTTCCAGCTCTGAGATAGTTGCCTCAGTCCGTGCGTCAACGACATCCTTTTTTACCAGAAAATGGGTTTGTCCCTGGCTGGCGATCTGCGGAAGGTGGGTAATACACAATATTTGATGATATTCTGCAAGGGTCAAAAGCTTTTGTCCGATCACCTCGGCAGTGGCACCGCTAATCCCTGAATCAACTTCATCAAAGACAATCGTTTCGACAGAGGCGGTTCTCGCTAAGATGGTTTTCATGGCAAGCATAATCCTTGAGAGCTCTCCACCGGAAGCTATTTTCGCAAGGGGCTTTAATTCTTCTCCAATATTGGGGGAAATTAAAAATTCCACGCGATCGAATCCATCCGAACTTGTCTTCTGTTTTTCCAGCTCCGCATTTTCCTGATGATCATCATCAAATTTCACCTGGAACTTTGTCTCGGCCATATGAAGCTGGTGCAACTCTTTTTCCAAGGATTTTTCCAATACTAACGATGCCTTTTTCCTTTTATTAGAAAGGGCTTCCGACCGTCTAATCAATTCCGCTTCTATTTCCAGCCGATCATCAAGCAGTTGGCCTAATTTTTTCTTCCTGTCTTCAAGGTCAAATATCATAGTATCCAGCTTTTCTTTGAATTTAAAGACGTCTTCAAGGCTGGGACCGTACTTTCGCTTAAGCCTGCTTAAGAGTTCAAGCCTTTCCATCACATGTTCAAGTTTTTTTGGGTCCATATCAATCTTTTGTTGGAAATCCCTGAGTGAAAAGGAGACATCTTCCAGTTTCACCTCAATTTCTGAAAGGGTGTCCCTGATGGATCCAAGCCTGGGTTCCAGCGCGGCCGCTCTGTCCAGCCTTTTTGTGAACCGGGAAATTTGGGAAAGCGCGGAAGGATGTTGCTCGTACAGGGTTTGATATGCTTCGGTAACGATCTTAAGTATCTCCTCAGCGTGTTGAAGGCGCATTTTTTCATGGGCGAGTTGCTCGTCTTCTCCTACGGCGAATTCCGCCTTCTCGATCTCATCAATCTGGAACAGGGTCAGTTCCTGTTTTTCCTCGATTTCGGCGATCTCTTTTTCGAGATGACGGATCCTGTCATTTATCGACTCATATCCGCCAAATACATCGTTTAACTGATGGCGCTCATCTGACAGGCCGCCGAAGTCATCCAATAAATATAAGTGGTTGTCCGCTTTTAAAAGTAGTTGATGTTCGTGCTGTCCTGATATGCTGATTAACATAGAGCCTAAACGAGACAACATTTGCAGGGTAGCCATGGAGCCGTTGATCAAAATCCTGTTTCGGCCTTCACGAAAAACAGATCTTTTGATTAGCAGTTCGCCGTCAAAGATAAACCCTAATTCAGATAATATCTCTGTCAACAACCGGTTCTCGGGAAAAGTAAAAAGCCCCTCTACCCTTGCCTCTTTGCAGCCACTCCGGATTAAATCTGAAGATGCCCGGCCGCCAAGGATCAGGTTTACCGCATTGATAATAATGGATTTTCCCGCACCGGTTTCACCTGAAAGGATATTGAGCCCGGGCCGCAGGGTAATATCGAGGTGTTTGATAATGGCAAAATTGGAGATGCTGAGTTGAGTAAGCATTTTGATTAATTTACGACTTACGAGTTTGGGTGTAGTTAAAAAAAAGGGTAACTATTCAGGGGTCTCTTTTTTAGACAGGATAACAGGATAAACAGGAATCTGTTTATAGGTCATAAACAAGCCCATATTGTAATAATCCTGTAAATCAAATAAAAAATCCTGGTAATACACCTTACACATAAACTCTAAATATGGAACTAAGACAACCTTTTTGGGCTTTTCTCAAATGTGGAATGGATATTTATAATAATTTCCGCCCGATCAATCGTAAGAGCAGGTTAAACAAATCACCTACACCTATAGCAAAGAGCAGGCTATCAGGATATCTTAAGGATTTACAGGAATTCAAAAAAATCAAGTTAATCTATGCCTGCCCCGCGGAAAGCGGGGTTATCCTGTCTAATAAATACCTGTGTAGTAAAAAAAGGTTTTATTTGCGCCTGAATTTTAGGCAATTTAGCCATTTAATATCATACCTTGCTTGTCACTTGTCACTCGTCACTTTTTTAAGCCTGTTCCCATGTGATCCTGAGGACCTCCTGGTAGGTGGTCTTTCCTTCCAGCAGTTTTTTAATTGCATTTTCCCTAAGTGTGATCATCCCTTCTTTTCTGGCTTGAACGCGTATAACTTCGGGATCGGTATCTGCGGTTGCTATCTTTTTTATGGTATCTGTAAATGGAAGGACTTCAAGGATCCCTGTCCTCCCGAGACAACCGGTGCCACGGCATTTTACGCAGCCCTTTCCGCGGAAGAGTTTCACTTTACCTCTTTTATGGACCTCCAGGCCAATGGAACTTAATTCGGAGGTTTCCATTTCAAAGGATTCCTTGCAGTGGACGCATACCTTTCGGACAAGACGCTGGGCCAGGACACCTATTAATGTTGCCTGAATCAGAAATGGAGGTATCCCCAGATCAAGGAGTCTTGTTATGGCCGAAGGGGCATCATTTGTGTGCAGCGTGGACAGGACCAGATGGCCGGTCAGAGCAGCCTGAATTGCATTTTGTGCGGTTTCAAGGTCTCTCATTTCGCCAATCATTATAATGTCCGGGTCCTGGCGGAGGATATTTCTCAGGATTGATCCAAATGTAACGCCTACAACAGGCTGTACCGAAATCTGGTTGAATTCCTGGTGAACCATCTCGATTGGGTCTTCTATGGTCGTGATATTGATCTCGGGTGTTGAGAGTTCGCGAAGTGTCGAATACAGTGTCGTGGATTTTCCGCTTCCAGTAGGCCCGCACACCAGAACAATCCCGTGAGGCATACTAATAAACTGCTGGTAGCGGATCAGGTCGCCGGATGAAAAGCCTAAATTTTCAAGTTCCTGGAAAAGGATATCCGGGTCCATTATTCTCATGACTATCTTTTCTCCAAAGGCAACGGGAATGGTGGATACGCGGATCTCAGCCTCTACACCTCCTTTATCCGTCTTTATCCGGCCATCCTGGGGTTTCCTCTTCTCTGCCATGTCCAGCCGGGAGAGGGCCTTAATACGGCTTACGATAGCCGGGTGTACGGCCTTTGGCAGGGTATAAACGGTATGCAAAATGCCGTCAATGCGCATCCTGACCAGGCTTACCTCCCTTTTTGGCTCGATATGCACGTCGCTTGCCCGCTGGTCGAATGCATAGCTCAAAAGATGATTTACGGCATTTACAATGTGCTGGTCATCTGATGGGAGTTCGTCTGCTGATTTTAGCCGGACATACTGTTCCAGGTTCCCAATATCAATGGAGGGCCCTACATATTCATGCTCTGCTGCGGTGATGGAGCGCTTGAACCCGAAAAACTCGTTCATGAGTTTAACAATATCTGTTTTGGGACTGACAACGGGTATGACCTTCATATGGCTTACGCGGGCAATATCATCCATGACTTCCACGTTGAAGGGATTGGCCGTTGCCACGATGAGGGATTTGTCTTTGACATCAATAGGAAGGGCCAGATGTTTCATGGCAAAAGAATGAGGGATTGTGCCGGTGACCAGATCAATGTCCAGCTTTAGGGGATCAATCTTTTTATAGGGAATTTTCCATTCAATTGCCAGGGTCTCATAAATCACTTCTTCATCCAGTGCCTTCTCAGGATCATCCGCTCTAATAAAGTCTAAGGCGCTAATGATATCAATGATGGTTATGGGGCTCTGAACCCTGGCCTTTGAAGAAGTGGAGGCCTGGCGCATGGCCCTCAGCCTTTCCAGCTTTTTTTGAAGACCATCCTTTTTTCTAAGGATCTCGTCTTTCTGGTCAACCGAGAGGAGCCCTTTTTTCAAAAGGACCTGGCAGACATTTTCAGGGGAAAATGGATCGGACCGCCTTTTTGGCATCTCTTAAATCCTCTGCATTAATATAAAAAGTGAAGGAATCGTGTCACTGATAAACCGGCAGCGTCAGGCGTTGCCCCATGTAAAACGTGGGGATTCGCGACCATGTTCATGAATAATTTTATCTTATCACCTTACTTGACGCAACTAAAGAATTTTCGCAATAGTTCATCGGTTTAATTGCCAAGCTACCCTAAGAGCGGCTTTAGCCGCGAACTCGGGTCTTAGCAATCGAAAATTGCGGCTAAAGCCGCTCTGACAAGGTGCGGTGAACGATTACGGTTTTTCTATGCTGATAGGAAACCAGGGAGTGAGAAATAGTGGAAGATTGTAATTGTTCTTGTTTCAAGTTTCAGGTTCACGCCTGCCCGCGGGCGTAAGCCTTTTAAGGTGCTACTGTTTACCCTAACGTCAATGTCATTAACTTAAAGCGTAGCGCAGGGCTTCAGCCCTGCCGTGTTGCACGGGTTCGCGGCAGGGCTGAAGCCCTGCGCTACATTGGAAGAACTCTGCGCCGGTTAAATGATTATGCCCTATTCGATCAACCATATAGATACTATTTTGTTTTCTTCGTTCAGAATATAGTATACGGATTGGCCCTTACGAAACCTATCCCTTGGTACATTCATCCTTGCCGGGGTGTTGAAAATGACATAAGGGGAAAACCTAAAAAGAGAGTCGTCTATAACGATTTCCTCATCTGATATTCTGTCAATACGTCCCCATCCGTCAAACTCTTCTGGATAATGTTCGGGCAGGTCCGTTCGCTCCCTTGCGTAGCCAACACAGGTAAAAAGCGCGATTATTATAAAAGCGATTCCGATTATGGTGGATGTATGTCGTATATGCTTGGAAAACATTGTTTGTCCTCCCTAACGGCTTAAGCCGATTAATCAAATTCCCTCCAATAAATCAGGCCAAGGGGCGCTGCCTTTTCCGTCATGGTTTCGATTTTCCCCCCGGATGAGCTGAAATATTTTATTTCTTTATCAGCGCGGTGCAGTCGTAATATTACAGGGGGCTGGAGTCTGCCTTCATAGCGTTTGCCGGTGGGTGCAACCATAATTGTTTGACCTGGGTTATCCGGATCGGGGATTGAAATAAGGTCATTATCATCAATCACACCGTCACCATTGATATCAAACTGTGGCCTACAGAGCCTGGCCCCGGAGCAGGCATCCATTTCCATAACAATCGTGTCGCCCCCCACAGTACATGGCGAATCCGAAGGCACAAAAGGCACCAGCACGGCGTTCCCGAGCCTGATCATGGGATCGCTGACCAACTTCTCTCCGCTTAGCGGAAGGTCATAATACCATCCCGCGTGGTAGACGGGATCGGGGTAGGCGCCAACGCTGTTTGGATCGCATTCATCACCGGTAGGGCAGTCGCCGCAGGCGCAGGGGGTCGTGCCCGAATCCTCTAACGTGACATCCCAGTAGGCAGGCTCATTGCTCAATACCCTGAGATAGGGATCATCTTCATCCAGGCCATTGGCATCTATATCCACATAGCCCTCAAAGGAGGTGGTCTGCTCCAACAAAGTCACATCGTATAAGGGCTGGTTTGAAAGCTTTTGAGCTGATACCCTGTTAAAAGATCCCAGATACTCGGTATCGTCATCATCATCCCCATAATCCCAAATACCGTATATTGTTTGTGTGCTTGTATCCATAAGATCGATCATGCCCATGTATTTCCCTGTGCCAAAGAGCACCAGGAACCCTTCCCTTTCGCAGTGAAACATGGCATCAGGTTTGGTTGTAATGGGCTGGGGGAGGCCAGCGGGTCCTTTAGCCTGAAACACGGGTTGTGGGGTTACGCCGGATGACTCATAATAGGCCACATCCCAGTTGTTATAGTCTGCGCTGGTCAGGTCAAATTTCCACATATTCCCTTTGATGTCGCCCGCATAGACATAATCCACTTTTTCATCTGAATCCGTATCAATGAGCAATGGGGTGGAGAGCCCGTTACAGTTGCCGGCGCCGGTATCTATCTTTTTGATAAGGGTTCCATCCGTGGGATCGACAATAAAAAGGACCGCGTGGCTGTTTTCACTGTTGTAGCCATTACCGAATATTACTATCCAGCGCTCACCATCACTGTTCACATCCGGATCGTTCGATTTGATGAGAATGGCTTTGCTGAAGCTGTAGCCCATATCGTCTATGTCGGCGGTGGTTGTGCCTGATGTCGGATACTCCCACTTGACCACGTTGGCCAGTTCTGTCTCCGTAAGGGTGGTCACGCTTGAGACCCCCGAGATGTCAAGGCAGTAATAGCCTCTTCCGCCTTTTCCAAGTCCGCCAATCAGGAGGCTCTCGCCGTCCATATCCGCGGCAAAGGGTGTGAGGTCAACGAAGTAGTAATGGTGATAACGCGGATTGGCAAATTCCTTCAGGTTTTCATACACCAGACCTGGGACATAGGCGAAAATCTCGTGGCCATCCTCAGCGCTCACCGCATGAAGCATTCCGTCATTGCCGCCCGCATACAAGACCCCATTAAAATACAGGGGAGATGAATGGACAATATCTCCCATCTTTGACTCACGATCCCTGAATGGACCGTCATTCTCTTGTTCATTGGTGTCATCGCCTCTTAAGTAGTTTATAAGGTTCTCGGTTGTTGCTATGACGGGATCTCCAAAGTCAGGTCGCAGATATTCCAGTTGTTGGGTCGTCCCGCTGGCAAGGAGGTTGGCGTACCTGAAGGGTATGCCCGCGTTTGATACGCCGCTGTAAGTTGCAATGACCCTGTTTGTATGCCCATGTAAATCTATAAAATCGTCCAGCATTGTGGCAGCAGACCACAGAGGCACCTCGGACACTCCGCCTGTTACAGCGTTGATCGTGTAGGATTTTATGTCTCCTGTCTTGGTCCCGCTGGAATAATTGGCCTGGAACATGCGGATATTCTCGCCCAGGGTACCGTACAGTTCTTCCCCGTTGATAGAAACCGATGAGGCGGATCCCGTGCGGGCAACGATGTTCTCCATGATCTTTACCAGGGCATCGATCAACTCCATGGGGTTTGAGGCGTTCAGGAACAGACCCCTGCCGTTTATGGCTGAGTGCCACATATCATCAATTTTGTATGTGTCGTTCAGTGCCGGGTTTGGCCATTCCGGATACGGGCCGTTTTCAAGGTCATAATCATCAGGATCCATGCTGCCGGTTACCCCGAAGGAGACCGCATAGGTCACCATGTGCTGATGGGTCGCATCATCTGCAGGGTTGGGCGGCACGTCGTTTTCCAAGAGGTCGGCCAGGTCATTCTCATAGTAGTACATGGCCACATCGGCTAACGTGTTAGGCTGATCGTCCTCATAGGGGACTCCGTGGTCCCCGTCGATGTTCGCGAATCCCGGCGCACCTCCGTTATAGTGCCCGTCCGTGAACATGATGGCGAAGTTCTGCTGGCATTCACCACCGTCTTCAGCACTGGCAATAGGAGAATCGCCGACGCCGCCATCATCACCGTCGTCCTTGTCAAAATACTTACCCGTTTCACGAAGCCCGGCTCTCAGCGGGGTAGATGCCTGATGCACGATGATGCCGAAGGTATACAGTTTGTTCAGGAGGGCGTTGGTCTCATCCTCTGTCCCCACATGAACCGGCAGCACGGGTTGAATCAGATATCCGTTAATACTCCGGTAACCGATGTTCACGCCCTGCATCTGGACAATCACATTGGCGATGGCGTTGGTAGCGGCAAGCTCCCGCCTCCGGTAAAAGGAGAACCAGTTGGCGAAGTTCTGTTTGTCCTCGGCATAGGTGCGGAAAGAGCCGTCCTGGTTCTTGGGCCGGGCCTCCACAGCAACATCGGCCTCGGCAATGGGGGTCAGGTCGCCGGCCTCAATCATGTCATCACTCACATCCAGCACATAATACTGGATAGTTGAGGTGCCACTGTCAA
Organism: Desulfobacteraceae bacterium; assembly: GCA_030613055.1. Taxonomy (GTDB): domain Bacteria; phylum Desulfobacterota; class DSM-4660; order Desulfatiglandales; family Desulfatiglandaceae; genus JAUWMR01. Next base: position 179,906 of record JAUWMR010000001.1, on the reverse strand, counting down.
GATTGACGAAATACACGGTTTCACCGCTGTCCAGAGCGTTGTCCCCATCCAGATCGGCCCAAGTATAGTAATGGGCCCTCTTAATATTAATGGTGGTTGCGCCAACTGTCGGGACAAATGCGATGGCGTCGGCACAGGTGTGATCTTGATCGTCTTCCCGGGTCACGGTTACACTGCCGGTGGTCCCGAAAGTGTAAGTGCCCAGGCTGTTCCATTGCCCGCCATTATTTTGGTGGGATTGATTAGCCTTAATCTCGTCACCGCCTGCCGCATGGATGGTGTAATTCACATGGCGGGCCCGGCCATCCGTGGCTGTCCACCAGGCCAGGACCTCGTAATCCCCCGCCGCGGGAAGGGCGGTGGTCCATGTGGCGGTGGCACCGAGGTCGTTGGAATAAATGGACCTGGCAGGGTCCGGCCCGTGCCAGTAATCCACGGAAGACCTGCGCCATGTGCCTGTCACGACGAAGCGGGTCCCTCCAGAGGGTAGGAATATGTCATTTTCATCAAATGTACCCTCGTTTTCTACGATATAGGCCTGCCCCACCGTGTCAAATGTCGCATTTATGTCAAAGGTGGGGGTGCTTTGGATCGGGTGGGACCTGGGGTTATCAGGATCTGCGTCGGTCAGTGTAGGCCACGGTATGTAATACATCTTTGGATTATAGTACATTTTGTTGATGATGTACCACTGGGACTTCCAGAGCTTTCGATCCTCTTCGTCTTCTTCCAATATCTGTGAGTTTGTCCCTGTCTTGTAGACATGATCCCCGGGATCGTCAAAGATATATTCATAGTTCTCAAATTTGCCGTCATTTTCTGATGTCATGATCTCCCAGTCCATGCTGCCGGAATCGTCAATAACAAACACGATATTGGCAGGGGCCCCTGTTTGTATGGTATCCAGGGGCTGGTCCGATATATCGTTGCACAGGCCCGGGGGCATTGTGAACTGAGCGATGATTGTATGATTGGCAGTGACATTGGTGAAGGTATAGGTGGTCACCCCGCCCATGGACTGGCCGTCTACCAGTACATCCGCGATAGAGTTGCCGGGATCAGCCGTTATGGTGAATATGATATTCGCGCCGTGATTGACGATGTTGTCTCCGCCCGGAACAATGTCCCCGCCCGACTGGGCCGAGGCCCGGATGATATGCTGGCAGGAGAGATGAAGCGTATAGTCCAAATCAGGGTTCAGACTGCCGTCGTTGTCCTGTCTGACGGCAATGTAGTAGGTGCCCGCGGCCAGTTCCACATCCGCGATTTCAAATCTCTCGTTGGGCCCGCTGTTGTCGTCTTCGGCTATGGGGCTGTCGGTCACGCAACTGGTGTCCAAAAGATACCCGTACGTGTCGTCTTCCCCCTCTGTCCAGATGGTGTAAACACCTCCTCCGGTTTCCAGTTTAAAATAATCCCAGTCGTCCTCAGGACTGATTTTTCCGTCATACACCCCGTCGCAGGTGACGGGCGTGGCATTGGTACAGGTGTCGCTGTGGTCCTCAAAGGTCGCCTCGATGCTATGGGATGCACTGATATTGGTGAAGGTGTAGGTGGTGGCAGTAGCCCCGGTCGCAGGGGGCACGCAATCGTTGACAGCGGATAGATCATCTACAAGCACTTCCTGTATGACATAGCCTGTCTCTGCACTGATGGTAAACACAGCGTTTGACCCTGAATCGAACGTGAATGCATGGCTTGCATCCGGTCCCACGGTGGTGCCGGATGAGATAATATACCCGTGTATGCCGGCTGTGGCGGTGACGATTTTGCCCGATAAGCCGTAGACGCAGTAGGGCGCATGCTGGGCGCGCGTTCCGGCCGTGGTCCACCAGGCATAGACATCGTAGGTGTCCGAGGAGGGGAGGTCCGGGGTCCAGGCGGCAATGGCGCCACCATCATCGGAGTATCGCGACGCGACGCCGGAGGGATAGGAATTCTGCGCTGAGGAATCGGTCCAGTTCCCGGTTTCCGTGTAATCCGCGTCTGCGTTGTCAACGATGATCTCTGTTCCGTCACTCGTTCGAACAAACTTGACCGCATCGGCGCAGGTGCTGTTTTCGTCGCCGTCCACCCGGGTTATGGTCACAAAAGCCCCTTTACCTTTGACGAAGTTGTACGTTCCCAGGAGGTTCCACTGCCCGGCGTTCTGCTGCTGGTTCACCTCAACACAGCTCTTGTTGGACTCTCCCCAATCAAAAACCGCATAGATGGACTGGTCGTTTACAACAGGATCAAAGGTATAGACGCCGACTCCGCCGACGGAAGCGCCGTTCACCATCACATGTGACACATGATAGCCCTCGTAAGGGGTCATGTAGTAGGTGGGCTGGGATCCGCAGGTTACGCTGGAAACCCCCGATGGGTCGATGGCCCCGTTGGGTCCGGCGCTGGCGTCTATACTATATAAGTCCTCATTCGTGATATTGCCGTCACCCTGGGCATCACTGATGGTTACATTCTTGCCGCCAGCCTGGACGTTCGACAGGTTCACGAAAAACCTCTCGTCCGCCTCAACCTTTGTGTCGCCGTTGACCGTAATATTAAAGGTCTGGGTCTCTCCGTTCGTACCCGCAAAATTCAGCGCGGTAGCCGCCACCGCATTGTAGTCATTGTCGGCTGCCGTGGCTGAGTCGTCTGCCGTAGTGTAGTCCACAGTAAACGCCTGATCTACGGCTCCCGTAAGCGTTACGGTAAAGGTGTAGGTCGTTCCCCCGGCGTTGCCCTCGTTATGCGTAACGTCATCTATCGCAAGCGTTGCCGCATCATCACTCGTGATGTCCGCACTGATCGGCCCGCCGCCAGATACCGTCACCTGGCCATTATCCGTCGACGTCAACGTCACCTGAAAGGCTTCGGTCGCCTCCACCAGCGCATCGTCAAAAACAGGAACCGTGATCGTCGCCGTGGCACTGCCGTTGGGAATCGGAACACTCGTCGTCGTGTTATCGTAATCGTCTCCAGCAACACCGGCACCACCGGTCGCCGTACCATCAGTAAAGATGTAGCTTACCGTGATCGGACTGCCCGTGTTGTTCGTCTTCGTCATCGTCACCGTGAACGTCGCGCTCGTCGCCGGCTCCGCACCATCACTCGCCAACGTTAAACCCACCGTTGCCGTGTCATTGTCGTTGATCGTGCCTGTGCTTGTATCATCACCCACAACACTGCTGATACTCGCACTGCCCACACTCGAACTGGCGCTGCCAGGATCCAGGGTTACAGTAAATTGCTCCTGATCCTCAACCAGAGCATCATCATTGGTCGCCACAGTAACATCCACGAAAGTAGCACCAGGAGACACCGTCGCCGGTACACTCACCGCATTCGTGTAATCAGTGCCACCCCCCGTGGCCGTCCCAGGAGTCGTAGAATAATCCACCGTCACCACATGACCGGTCGCAACTACCGGCGTCACAGAGATACGAAAACTCGCAGGCGTACCCTCGGTTACAGCAGTAGCATCCGCTATGGAAAATACATACTCGTCATTGTCATTTATCGTACATGTTCCCTGGGAATCGCTGATATTGGTGGTGGCAGCAGGGGTGGAAGTGGAGAGATCGACGACAAAGTTTTCGGCATTTTCTACAGTAGTGTCATTAATAATAGGTACGGTGAAAGTACCGGTTGTGGCCCCGGGAGTGTTGATTGTAAGGGTACCGTTGGTTGTTGTATAATCCCCCGGTGCTACAGCAGAGCCGTTTGACGTTGCATAATCGACCGTAACTGTATCGCCTGCCTGGAGTGCCGGGGAGATTGATACGGTAAAAGTAGCGTTTCCCACACCCTCATTAACAGTGGGATCATCTATTGTAATTTGATATCTGTCATCATTCGTGATCGTGCCCGTCGCAGGACTGCCAACCTTGGTAATGTCACCCGCATCGGCACTAACAGGCGTCACCGTACCCAGCGCCACAGTGAAAGCCTCGTCTGCCTCGACCACACCATCCGCGGTCACCGCAACCGTGATTGTATGCGATTCGCCGGCAGTCCCTGCAAAGTTCAGAGAGCTGTCGTTGTCTGTGTAATCACCGTCGGCGACCGTGGCCGTACCATCGTCCGTCGTGTAAGCAACTGTAAACCCGTCTTGAACGTCATTGTCCAGCGTCACCGTGAAGTCAAAATCCGTCGTGCCGCCGCCGCTGCCCTCGTTCAGGGTCACGCCTGCGATCGTCAGCGTCGCCGCATCATCATTCGTGATATTGCCATTACCCTGGGGATCATTGATGGTTACATTCTTGCCGCCAGCCTGGACGTTCGACAGGTTCACGAAAAACTTCTCGTCCGCCTCAACCTTTGTGTCGCCGTTGACCGTAATATTAAAGGTCTGGGTCTCTCCGTTCGTACCCGCAAAATTCAGAGCGGTCGCCGCCACCGCATTGTAGTCATTGTCGGCTGCCGTGGCTGAGTCGTCTGCCGTAGCGTAGTCCACAGTAAACGCCTGATCTACGGCTCCCGTAAGGGTTACCGTAAAGGAGTAGGTCGTTCCCCCGGCGTTGCCCTCGTTATTCGTAACGTTATCTATCTCAAGCGTTGCCGTATCATCATTCGTGATATTGCCATCACCCTGGGCATCACTGATGGTTACGTCCTTGCCGCCAGCCAGGACGTTCGACAGGTTCACGAAAAACCTCTCGTCCGCCTCAACCTTTGTGTCGCCGTTGACCGTAATATTAAAGGTCTGGGTCTCTCCGTTCGTACCCGCAAAATTCAGAGCGGTCGCTGCTACCGCCGTGTAGGCATTGTCGGGTGCCGTGGCGGAGTCGTCTGCCGTAGCGTAGGCCACAGTGAATGCCTGGTCCACGTCTCCCGTAAGGGTTACGGTAAAGGTGTAGGTCGTTCCCCCGGCGTTGCCCTCGTTATGCGTAACGTCATCTATCGCAAGCGTTGCCGCATCATCATTGTTTATGGTGCCCGTCGCAGGACTGTCGGCAACAGTATCAGTGCCTTGAGGAGTCAGGGTAACCGTGAAAGTTTCATCATCTTCAACTTTGGTGTCTCCGGTGATAGGTACATCAAATGTCCTGGTCGCGCCCACAGGGTCCCCATTGTTAAATGTTACTGTACCTGTGGCACTTGTATAGTCATTGTCACCCGTTGTGGCTGTACCATCAACTGTCGCATAATTAAATTTGGCATTGCCAGTAACAGTGTCATCTGTAATTGTAACGGTGAAAGTCATATTTCCGTTGTTTTCATTCTGAGCTACATCTGAGATTGAAACTGTAATCGCATTTGCAATGGAAGGCGTCATAATGAAAACGGACAAAAGTATTATTAGCGTTGTTAATTTTCTCATATTATATGATCTCCTTTGAAGATCTTAATTTACTTAATCAAGTGTGAATCGAGAATCGGGCTCAGCGCTTTATATCGGACATATTACTCTTCGTCATTTTAAGATATTCCAGAATAAACTCCTGAAAAAGATCAAAGTCCTCTGACTTATTCTTAATAATATTTTTCATGGCAAATACCTTTGTAGTTACGAGTGATAAGTAACGAGTTACGGGTGGCATCAAATTGTTGCCCGTTTCTCGCCAATTAAACAATTACTTGATCCTTCACCGGCTGCTTCCTGATCTTTTTCTTTTCTCGTTCCTTTAGAATATCTCCCACAGATGAACATCCAGCTTTAGGCTTTCAGTTCTCATGCCTGAAAAGGGGCCAAATCATTATTTTTGACGATATTATTTATTGCAAATTTTTTATGTTTTGTAGACGTTATCATGATGATCAAAATCAAGTAGTGTTACTATTTTTTCTTCCTCATTAATTTCGTATATCAATACAAAAGAGCCGCCGATGTGAAGCCTGCGCTTATTTTGTAACGGTTTTTTCAACGGTTTAAAACGATAAGGGTCAATAAGGATATCCTGCACCTTCCTGGTAATTATTCGAATCATATCCTTGTCTTTTTTCTGAATTTTCTGGAATTTTCTGTCCAGTTGCTCTTTAATGGCAAGCAGATACATTACTTTAAACCGTATCTCTTTCCGAAGTCTTCAACAGTGATTGACTTTTCAAGGTCGATCTCTTTCATTCGCAGAACAAAGTCATCGCGCAATTCAGGCTCTTCAATTAGAGTCTTTTTTATTTCAGCTACATCACGTTGCAAATCAATAACTTTTTCATAAATTGCTTCAAGGGTAATATCCCGTCGAGTAGGCATTTTAAAGCTCCTCACTCCAGAAAAAATACGAATTTAATTATTACTTGAATGAAATTTAGATTGTGGTGTCAACGCTTTACATTAGATGTATTCTTCTTCATATATTCCAGAATAAACTCGCGAAAAAGATCAAAGTCCCCTAATTTATTCTTGAAAATACTAAAGACCACCGCATTGTCTACTTTTTCATAGTGGTGAATCAGCATGTTTCTGAACGACGCCATATTTTGAAAATCGGATACCTTTTCATCGGGCAAGACCCCATGTGATGCAAGGACACTAAAGGATTCCCTGTAGGTGTCAGGCTCCTTCCATCCCTGGTAGGAAATTATGTGATTTGCGATATCAAAAACATTCTGAATAGCGATGTGAATGTACCGCTCAACAAAAGCACGAGCACGTATATCTTTCTTGTATTTTTCCCAGGTGATATCTTTTGACAGGCGAAGTTCGTCTACATATTCTTTTAGTTTTCCGATTTTTCTCAGAATGACGTCATGATTGACCATGGAGGATAGCCATCCTTTGCCTTTTCAAGTAATTGGTGTCTAAATAGTCACGAATGGAATTAGCCCTGAATATGAAAGGGAAATCACTCCCATCATGATAGATGGTCTTTCCGTATTTATAGATCTGGTGCCGCAGGAACGGGCCGCTTTTTCTCATATCAACAAGATCGACGTCTTTCTTTAGGCGGTTCGAGATTTCAGTCTCCATATTTATTCTTGTAAAACCATCCATATCCTCATTAAATAACACGCCCAGATCAATATCACTTTTTGTTCTCCCATGACCTGATGCATGTGAGCCAAAGAGGTATATGGCTGAGATGACAGGATATTGCTCGGCAAAAGCAATTATTTTTTCAATTTGGTCTTTATCGAGCATATTCAATAATCCTCTTGGGAGGTAATATTTCCCCTTCCTAAATAGCTTTTCTGTAGCCGACTCCAACGACAACACGGCCGTTGTTACGCTGGCTCCGGCCAAAAACGCTAAAACCGTGAATGGTGGGTTTGGTCATGTCTAAAGAGCTGCCGGGAACAACGCCCCCGTAAAAGGCCATGAACTCGCTGTTGTTCGGATCAAGTGATGCCTGGATGCATGCGACGGGCCAGTTGGTGTCATCACGGGCAGCAGCATTGGTCATATTGCTTGAAACCGTTACCCCGCTTACGCAGATACCGATGTTGTCATTATCGACATCATCCATTATCCACGGATCCCGGCCGATAGTCATTTCTTTAACCGCAGGGCCGGCGTTTTCCAGCGTCTGGACGCATTCCATAACCGTGCCATCGGCCACACAAAGGTTTTGCTTATAAAACTTATCATTTGTGGCGATCTGCACCTCGATGGTTGATGTCCTCGTGGCGGTTATCCCTAACAAAGTAAGCAAGACAATCATGATCAGGGATATGATCAAAACCGACCCTTCTTCATTTTTTTTATTTAGAACGTCATCCTTCATTAGTTTTTCCCCTACAAAGATATTTTGTAACTGCTCAGGTTATTTAGCGGGGCCTAAGCTTTTTACTTAGCCCTCAGTCCTTTTATCTCAGTACTGATACCTTCTATCTTCAGTCTAAACACCTTCAGCCTGACTACGTGAGTAGTCACGATATTTTTGCGCCTTTTTGCGGATTCCTCATCGTAATTAAATCTGTGGTTTAATGAACATAAGCTGCGTTCGTCTCTGCCTGCCTATTTCTGCCCATCTTACTGTCACGGTTATGCGCTTGGCGTTTGCGACAGGGCTGTTATCAACGACATCCCAGGTTTGACTAAAACCAGGATGATCATTCGAGTTTGGATCAGGGTGATTTCCGGCAGCCAGGTCGGCGTGTGTATACCTGAGGGTAATAAGCTCTTCCATCTTGCCTAAGGCAACGGTGGTTCCCTCTGTAATTCGACTTCCGGTTGTGTTGCTGTTAATGGCCGTGATCTGCATATAACCGACGGCAAGAAGGCCAATGCTCAGGATTGCCATGGCGATAATGACTTCAATGAGTGTATAGCCTGCCTCTTTACTCATAGCCGGATGCCCTGGTGTCATGTGGTTGGTTTTCTTTTGATTATTTTTCATGATTTCATTTTCCTTACATTCCCATATTCCTGCAGTCGATGTGTACGCTCAGTCTCTTACGCCGGAAGTTGTCGCCTTGTGAAGGTAAAATAACCTCCGCTCCATCTGGATTCTGGTTGAAGTACTGCGTATTGTTTACATATCCCCTCTCAAATCTTGCGGCCCTGGCCACAATGGTTACCCGAACCGCCCTTATGTCTGCACGGACGGCCGTGACCGCGCCATCTCTATCGAGATAAACAAAGTTGAGCGCGTCAATGTTTTCGGCCACTGATTGAAGGCCACCACCCCAAATTTCTTTCCCTAAACGGCATGGGGAGCCATCAGCGATTCCGTCGTCATTACCATCATTCGTAAGTTTGTACCGTGCCCGTTCATTAGGGTCGGTTCCGGAACCTAATACTGTTCCATTTTCATTGAGGTCCATCTGAATTTGCAATTCAAAAGAGTTTGCAATTAAAAATTTTGGTCCTAAATTATTCGTTGGATCATATCCCGCCATCCTGATGTCTTTCTCGAGATGATACATGGCGGCCCTGATGTTTTGCTGCATTGCCGAAGCCTGTTCCTGGACGATGTATGATTCCTGTTGAGCCTGGTAGGTGGTGTATATCCCGGCAAGAACAACGCCCGATATGGCCATGGCTACCATGAGTTCGATCAGTGTAAAACCTCTACTTTTATCATGCATATGACTTTACCATAATAAAAACTGTAAAAATCAATCCTGCTTAACTTACTGCCAACTACCGTTGACCCATTTTTCTAATCTGATAACACCCGAGATTAAGGCGCCTACACGGTAATAGCCGGTATTATCAGAGTTTGTCAGATAGGCATATCCCCAATTACTGATGCCGCGGGAATTGAATGTTACTATGTCCGAAACATATGTAACTGTATCTCCTGGGTCCGCGGCAGGTCGTCCAAACATGATGCCGCTTCTGTAAGTGTCACTCAAAGAAATAGTTCTTGTATCTCCCAGGATTGTAAATTGATATCGTTCGGGACCTGCTAAAAATGTGATGCTTACACTTTGGTTTGTCTTAACGGCCTGTAGTTTTACCAACTGCATGTTGGAAAAAAGATCGGTCACGGCGCTTTTTAGTCTATACTTCGGAAGCCAGGTAAAGAAGTTGGGCACGGCAATGGCTGAAAGGATAGCGATTAATGCAATCACTACCAATACCTCCATTAATGTAAAACCGTGTTCCTTTTTTATCCTTGCCCTGTTTTTCTTCATCATTTGCTCCATGAAAATTCCCGCTAACCTAAATTTTATAGCAAAATCCATACCATAACGTCAATTTTTTGCTATCAGCCTGTTTATACGAAGGAAAAAGGCTATCGTTTTATTTTGCGCCTTGTCTGAATACCCTTGTTTGTGTTAAATGATTTGCCAACTGTTAAGTTTTTTTACACTACGTGTGTTCACAAGCAACTGTAGGAGCGGATTTATCGAATGACGCTTGTTCCATCCTGCTTGTCATGAACAATATGTGATGATAATAGTATCTACTCAATAACCAGGGGCTTTCTGTCCATAACAATGCCCTACTTAAAATGAAAGGAAATAGCTCACAACGAAGATCAAGAAAAACACGAAGAACTACATTTGATAAACCCGTAAAAAGTCATTTAAACGCCTGGATACCCGCCTTCGCGGGTATGACGGCTATCATATCTGCTTGATATTAAATACTTTATCGTCATTCCCGCGTAGGCGGGAATCCAGATAAACAAGAAAATTTGACTTTTTACGAAGCCATCACATTTTATATGGGAACGTCCCTTTTCGTGTCCTTCGTGGTAAAAAATATGCCCCGACATATTGACCTGTTACAAACAACCCGAGACAAATGAAAAACCATGAAATTGCGTAAAGGAGAAATAGTAGAACTCAGGATTGAAAAAATGGCCTATGGCGGGCAGGGAGTGGCTCGCCATAACGGGTTTGTCATATTTGTAAGAGGAGGAGTCCCCGGGGACAAGGTGGCGGCGCAGGTAATCAGGAAAAAAAAGGGGTATGCCGAAGCTAATATAGTGGAACTGTTAGAACAATCCCCTGACAGGATTGATGCCCCATGCCCTTACAGCGGGTATTGCGGGGGGTGCCAGTGGCAGCACATAGCCTACGAGCGTCAGTTGGAATACAAAAAGGGCCATATCCAGGAAGCAATGGCACGGATCGGGGAGCAACCAGAGGTGCCGGTTCATGATGTGATTCCCTCTGAAAGGCGATTAGCATACCGGAATAAGATGGAATTTTCATTTTCCGACCGCCGCTGGTTCCTCCCGCGTGAAATGGATATGCGCGAGACAGAAGGCGGTTTTGCCCTGGGGCTCCATGTCCCTGGAACATATCACAAGGTAATAGATATTAGGGCATGTCTGCTCCAGCAGGATATAGGGAATCAGATCCTCCTGGAGGTAAAGAAATATGTACAGGACTCAAAGATACCGGTCTACGGCCTGAAAACCCACGAGGGATTCTGGAGATTTTTGATGATCCGCTATTCGGTGGCCTTTGATGAATGGATGGTGAATTTGGTTACATCGGAGGAGAGGCCGGATATTGTCCTGCCCTTAGCCGAAGCCCTGTGCCGGCGATTCAGACAGGTCAAAACCGTGATAAATAACATTAATGAAAGAAGGGCCTCCATAGCCGTGGGTGATCGTGAGGTTGTTCTTGCGGGGATAGGCCATATCAAGGACAGGATCGGACCATTTACTTTCCGGATTTCGGCAAACTCCTTTTTCCAGACCAATTCTTTGGCCGCACGAAATTTGTACCGGAAGGTGGAGGACTATGCTGAGCTTGAAGGCAATGAAATGATTCTTGACCTGTACAGTGGAACAGGCACTATACCGATTTTTCTTGCAAATAAGGTCCGTGCGGTTACTGGCATAGAAATGAGCGCAAGTGCCGTCCGGGACGCACTGACAAATTTATTGGAAAATGGGATTTATAATTGCCGGTTTGTCTGCGGTGATATTCGGGAAAAGCTGGACGCAACAACCCAATCCAAACCTGACGTTATGATAATTGACCCGCCCCGGGCCGGGATGCATAAAGATGTATTGGCACAGGTACTGTCAATGGTCCCTGAAAAGATCATTTATGTCTCCTGCAATCCGGCTACCATGGCAAGGGATATTGGCCAGATGGGCAAGGACTATGAGATAGTTGAAATACAACCTGTTGACATGTTTCCTCATACATATCATATCGAAGCGGTGGCAAAGCTACGGCTCAAGAAAACACGATGAAAAATAGGAAAAATGATTGACAAAGCACTGAAGAATAATATATTTTATTTGTATGAATTTCAAAGACCTCGCGTTGGAACCTGAACAAAGTTAGGTATCGGGTTCTAAGATTTTTTTTTGCACTAAACAGTGAAGGGGGTGATCTTATGTTTCCGGCAATTATCCGTGTTTGTTCTCATGAAAAGGGATTCGCGGATCTGTCGAGCCGGTACGACCCCACCAAAGCTTATGAGTGCTTCCAGACCTTCAAAAAGTTGAAGAGGTTAGAACAAATGCCCAGCATGTAACAAATATGCGAGCGTTTAAGACGCATTTCTGTTTTGAATGTCAGGAAAAGCATCTCATCATTTTACTTGAGGTGCTTTTTTTTATTAGATGTATTATTAAGGAGAAATAATATTATGAAAGTTATCGTCCAGAATAATCAGATAGAAAAGGCCATTAAGGACCTTAAGAGAAAGCTAACCAAAGAAGGTTTTTTTTCCGAGATCAAGGAAAGACGGTTTTATGACAAGCCGAGCGTGCAGCGGAAGAAAAAACAGGCCAAGGCAGCCAAAAGGCGCCGCAAGAGATTGAGAAGATTTTAAGGACACGTCCTCTGCGCGTGGATGCTTTACTAGTTCTGCGCTGAAATAGTGCCTGACGCGGTGAGAATTATATGATGCGGGATGAGAAATACCGGGTTTTCCCTTGACAAAAAGGGGTGTTTTTCAGTAAATACCCAACATTTACTTTTCCTTATTCAGACAATCCGCCAACCAATTCATAAGAGGCCTGACCATATGGAAAATCCAGCAACTTCCCCGAAAAAGTCGTCGAAGGGTGGATGGATCTCATTTCTCAAGGGACTCCTGCCGACCGAGAACGGCTCTGCGTTTGTACCTCCTTTTTCATTAATCGGATGGATCTTTTTACTTGCAGGTTTTTTCGGGGCCTTCACTTTTGGATGGGTCGTATACCCTGTGGCGTTATATTCCAGACAGCCTCAGCCCATAAGTTTTAATCACGCTCTTCATCTTGACCCGGATGTCGGCGGTATTGAGGGAGACACGGAAACGGAAAAATGCCTTTACTGTCATGAGTTTCGCGATGACGGGACTTTTTCGGGAATCCCTAAGCTGGCGAAGTGCACGGAATGCCATGATGACCCCGAATCACCATTAGGAGAAACACAACAAGAAAAAGAATTCATGGAGAAATATGTTGCCGGACAAAAGGAGATACCCTGGCTCATTTACTACAGGCAACCGGACTGCGTCTATTTCTCCCATATCGCACATGTCAAAATGGGTAAAATTGAGTGCCAGACGTGCCATGGAGATCATAGTAAAACGGAAAAATTACCCATTTACAGGGCAAATCTTTTGACCGGTTACAGTATAAATATCTGGGGAAAGAATATCGCGGGTTACAAGACAAATACCTGGGATCGAATGAAGATGGATGACTGTGCGGAATGCCATACAAAGAAAGGGCACGAAGAAAATAACGCCTGTTTTGTCTGCCATAAATAAAATTGTTCAGCAATTTTATAGTAAAAGGGTGACTACTCACGTAGTCAGGCTGAAGGTGTTTAGACTGAAGACTGAAGGGGAAAGAAAATCGAAATAGTTCTTTTCAGGGACAAAGCAGTTACAGTAATACAATAATAGGAGCCCCATGTGTACCGCGTTCAGGCCTTTACTAATCCCGCGTTCCGCGGGACCGTCAGCCTAAAGAACCTGAGTAGTTACGTAAAACGGACTATTACAATTTCAGATAGACCAGGAACTGCGATGGAGGAACAATGGAACTTAACAGAAGAAATTTTATAAAGTTTCTTGTTGGCGGAGCAGCGGGTATCCAGTTGACTCCGCTCCCCTGGAAACTCACGGATGATATAGCCATATGGACACAAAACTGGCCGTGGGTGCCGGTTCCACCGGTTGGCGAATTCATCCATGAAAAATCCATATGCACGCTCTGCCCGGGCGGTTGCGGCATTGAAGTCCGAAAGGTTGATGATCGGGCAGTAAAAATTGAGGGCCGCACGGATTACCCTGTCAATCCGGGGGGCATTTGCCCCGTAGGGATGGGCGGGCTTCAGTTGCAGTACAATGAAAGCATCAGGTTTACTCGCCCCATGAAGCGCGTGGGGCCAAGGGGTTCCGGTGTATTTATTGACATTAGCTGGGATGAGGCCCTTACCATGTTAGCCGGTCGCATCTCCGGCTTGCGCGAGAAAGCTATGCCCGAGGCCCTTGCAGCTGTTGACGGAAACCCAGCAAGATCAACTCTGTCCCTTATGATCGAACGATTGGTCAAGGCCGTGGGAAGCCCGAATTATGTCAGAATTCCCTGCGCAGAGGACACTTATGAGATGGCAAACTTTCTAATGCAGGGGACCTTAGGCCCCATGGCATATGATCTTGAAAACGCCGATTATGTTTTAAGCTTCGGCAGTGGCCTCCTTGAGGGATGGGGCGCGCCCGGGCGGGTGATTAATGCATGGGGATTGTGGCATGAAAATCCGGCCAAGAAAAGGGTAAAGATCGTACAGGTTGAGTCACGGGCATCCAGCACTGCATCAAAAGCAGACCGGTGGATTGCGGCAAAGCCCGGAACAGAAGCTGCCCTGGCCTTAGGGCTCTGTCACGTGATTATAAAGGACGGCTTGTATGACAGCGAATTTGTAAATGAGTGTTCTTTTGGCTTTGATGACTTCAGTTCGGCGGGTGGGAAGGATCGTGCGGGATTTAAAACCATGGTCCTGAAAAAATATTCCCCTGCTAAGGTTGCAGAAATCACCGGAGTGGCCTCTGATGACATCGTTTCATTAGCCAGAGATTTTGCCGGGGCAAAGGCCCCTGTGGCCATTTGCGGAAAGGGCAAAGGTTCGCTTAGTGGCAGTTTATATGAATTTATGGCAGTAAACAGCCTTAATGCCATTACGGGAAGAATTAATAAACCTGGTGGCATTCTTGTTCACGAGCCGATTCCCTTGAGTTCTCTCCCTGAGATAGATTTCGATGATATTGCCAGCCAGGGCCTGGAAAAGCCACGGTTTGACGCTGCAGGCAGCACGAAATATCCGTTCAGTAACAGCTTGATCAATAATCTGGCGGCGGCAATAAACAGATCTCCAGAATCGCCTGTGGACACACTCCTTGTGTTTGCGGCAAACCCTGTTCACACACTGCCAGATGGCGGCGCTTTCAGGAAGGCGTTGAAAAAGATCCCTTTTATTGTGAGCTTTTCTCCATTTCGGGATGAAACAGCCTATATGGCAGATCTTATTCTCCCGGACCATACTTATCTTGAAAAGACAGATGATATTGTTTGGCCGGCCGGGCTCCAGTATCCCTTATTCGGGCTTTCCCTGCCGGTGTTGGAACCCGTTTATAATACAAGGAACGCCGCAGATGTCATTTTAAAACTGGCAAAGCAGATAGGTAATTCCGTTGAATCCGCCTTTCCCTGGAAGCGCTTTGAGGAGGTACTTAAAGAAAGGGCAAAGGGTCTTTACTCTTCCGGCGCAGGCCTTGTGGATTATGATGGTACTAATCCGGTGTGGAAACGCCTGAAAGAGGGTACAGGGCCAGGACCGGACTATGCCTCTTTTGAGGAGATGTGGAAGAAAATTGTGTCAGGAGGCCTGTGGTACCGGTTAGAGCATACTTACAAGAACTGGGACAATTTATTTGAGACCCCTTCCGGAAAATTTGAATTTTTTAGCTCAAAAATAGAGCTTGCGGTTAATGCATATGCGGAGCAAGCCGGTATAGACTGGGCATTAAGAGACATGGGACTTGCCGGAAAAGGAGATGATGTCTTTATGCCCCACTATGAAGAAACAGCCTCTGATGCGGATCGTTCGACATTTCCGCTCATGATGCTACCCTTTGAGATCATCAACTTGACCAGCACCTGGGTGCCAAACCCGCCTTTCCTGAATAAGGCCCTGTTTGATACTCAATTGAGAGGAGATGAATCTTTTGTAGAGATCAATCCTGAAACTGCGGCTAAATACAATGTCGGGCAGGGTGACCGGATAATAATCAAGTCCCCTGAAGGAGAGGTCAGGGTACGCGCGAACCTTTTTGAGGGTGCAATGCCCGGTGTTTTATTTATGCCCTTAGGATTCGGGCACAGTGCCTATGACGAGTTTTCAAAGGGAAAAGGCGTTAATCCAAATGATATCATTCATGCCGGAAAGGACCCTCTAAGCGGTTATCCGGTATGGTGGAACACACCAGTTAAAATAATAAAGGTTTAGAAACGAGGTAGATCATGGAAAAAGGTCATGGTCACGGCAACAGTTATGGGATGGTCATTGATCTGGATAAGTGCACCGGGTGTGGTACCTGCATGGTAGCCTGCGCGGCCGAAAACAATCTGGCCGTCAGGCCCGATGAATCGGATAAGCAGCGAAGCATCACCTGGATGCGTCTGTATAAGGTGACCAACGGAAAGGAATTTCCCCACACAGAAGTCTGCTATTTTCCCAGGCCCTGCATGCAATGTGATCATCACACTCCATGCGTTTCCGTTTGCCCTGCAACCGCTACAAAAATGGATTATCATACAGGAATCGTCAGCCAGATATATACCCGTTGCATTGGCTGCCGGTACTGTATAGCGGCCTGCCCCTACCATGCAAGGACCTTCAACTGGTGGGATGCCTACTTTCCAAAAGGCAAAGGTCTGGAACGGTACCTGTCTCCCGAGGTGTCCCCCCGTATGAGAGGCGTGGTGGAAAAATGCACGTTCTGTCATCATCGCCTTATGAGGGCAAAGAACAATGCCTATGCGGAAGAACGGAGGGAACTCGAAGAGGGCGAATACATAACTGCATGTACCGAGGCATGCCCTGCCCAGGCCATTACTTTCGGTGACCTTAAAAATCCCGAGCACAAGGTCTCCGAGCTGGTCAAGAGCCGTTACGCCTTCAGGCTTCTTGAAAAACTTGGAACAGAACCCAAAGTCTACTACCTGTCCACTAAGGATTGGGTGCGCAGGATGGCCGATAACTATCTGCCCGGTGAATTTAAACCAATCGCAAAGGTTAAACTTGGTTAGTGGGCGTTAGATAAGAGAAAGATGCGCTGATATAATTATTTAATCGCCGTGCGATTTTATCAGGAGGATAATAGATGGATTCAGCATTGTTTCCGGAAGGAGTCAAGAGGTGTTCTCCAAAGGTATTTCTCCTTTGGACCCTGCCATGGCTATGCCTTTTGGCATGGGGAGGTTTATCGGCCTTTCTCTGTCTCTATAAAGGATTGAACCAGACCAATATGAACGATTATTTCGCTTTTGCAGTGTGGATCGTATTTGATCTGGCAGTTATTGCCTTAGGTGCCGGTGCATTTTTTACCGGTTTTTTGACCTATATCATCGGAAAAAAAGAATTGAAAGACATCCTTAACGCGGCCGTGATAATCGGGTTTATCTGTTATTCAGGAGCTATCGCCATGTTGGGAATTGACATTGGCCAGCCCATCCGGGGGTGGTTTATCTTCTGGCATGTCAATGTTCACTCCATGCTGGCAGAGGTGTCATTTTGCATCACCTGTTATCTTGGCGTGTTGGCCATCGAATACCTGCCCCTTATTCTTGAAAACAGACAGTTAGACAAGGTAAAAGAGCTTCGCCTTTTTGGGCATAATCTCCATGGCATAATGGCCGTGTTTGCTGCTACAGGAACATTTCTTTCCTTTTTCCATCAGGGCTCCTTAGGCGGGATGTATGGTGTCATGTACGCGAGACCATTTGCATTCAGAGAGGGTTTTTATATCTGGCCGTGGACCTTTTTCCTCTTTATCCTGTCCGCCATTGCAGCAGGGCCGGCTTTTACCATTCTCTGCACAAAATTAGCGGAGAAGATCACCAGGAAGAAACTGGTCCCTGAAAAGGCATTCCAGACCTTGGCCAAGATCTCCGGGTGGCTTTTGGCACTGTATATGGTCTTAAAAATAACCGATACCGTGAACTGGATATATGGTGTGGTTCCGAGGGCAGGGCTGGCTTTTATGGATTTTTACAGGGAAGGACCTTATGGTGTATGGCTTGTGGTGGCCGAGATCGGAATATTCGGAATCATCCCTGCCATTATACTCCTTGTTCCAAAGGCCAGACAGCATGAGGGCTGGCTTATCACCGGCTGCCTTTTGAACTGCACGGGTATTGTTATAAACCGTTTTGTGTTTACAGTTGTTTCCCTGGCCGTTCCGGTGATGCCCTTTGACAAGTTTGTGAGCTACCTGCCCACATGGCAGGAGTGGGGCATTGCTTTTGCCGTCATTGGGTATGGTTTTCTTCTGTTTTCTCTCTCATACAGGTATCTGCCGGTATTTCCAAGGGAGAGAGAACTGAATCCATTGAGTGAATAGCTAAGCTAAGGAGAAAGGATATGTTTCCTTTTTGTTTTGAATGGGAGTGGAACCCGGATCATCTGCTTTTTTTAGGTCTTTTGTATGTTGCGTTGACAATTATCTCGTCCGGGCTGACTTATGCCCTTGTCAAGACCTGGCTGGATCTTCCCGAGATGGAAGAATCTCATGATGTGCCTGAGGAGATTTTATACCGGTCAAGATACGCCGGGTATTAACCCTAAATCCATATCACTGTATCCCGCTTCCAGTGCCTGTCATCGCGCAAAGGATAATCCAGATTGTAATTAAGCCCCCTGCTTTCTTTTCTGAGCGAGGCAGAGGTGATAATAAGTTCCGCTACCTGGGCAATGTTACGGAGTTCTAAAAGATCCCTTGTGACGATAAAATCCCAGTAATGCTCTTTTATCTCTTTCTGGATATTGTCTATTCTCCTTTTTGCCCGTGCCAGACGATTATTGGTCCTTACAATACCCACATAGTTCCACATAAACCTTCTAATCTCATCCCAGTTATGTGAGACAACCACCAGTTCCTCGCTGTCTGTTGCGCTGCCGGGATCCCATAGTGGTGCCCCGGGAAATGGAAGGTCTTTTTTTTCCTCAAAATCCTGAGATGACTTTGTTGCGGCACGTCTCGCAAAAACAAGGGCCTCAAGGAGGGAGTTGCTGGCTAAGCGGTTTGCGCCGTGCAGGCCGGTACAGGCTACCTCGCCAATGGCATATAGATTATTTAGATTTGTAAGCCCATTTTCGTCTGTCAGGAGTCCACCGCAGACATAATGGGCCGCGGGGACTACGGGTATGGGCTCTTTTGTAATATCAATATGAAACTTAAGGCACGTCTTGTAGATATGGGGAAAACGGTCTTTGATAAAATCCTTTGACCTGTGGCTGATATCCAGATAGACACAATCATCACCGGACTTTTTGAGTTCCATGTCTATGGAACGGGCCACAACATCCCTGAATGCAAGATCTTTTAAGGGATGATACTTTTCCATGAATCGTTTTCCTTCCTTATCTACCAGGATACCCCCTTCTCCGCGAACCGCCTCTGATATCAGGAAGTTCTTTGCCAGGGGATGATAAAGACATGTGGGATGAAACTGGACAAATTCCATATTGGCGACCTTTACCCCGGCACGATAACCAACTGCAATCCCGTCACCTGTAGCAATATCAGGGTTGGTCGTATAGCGGTAAACCTTACCGGCTCCACCAGAAGCCAATACGGTAATCCTGGACAAAAAGGTCAAAACCTGATTCTGATTATGATCAAGTACGTACGCCCCCCAACAGGTCTGGCTGGATTCGCTGGTTAAAATGCCGCGTTTTATCATTTTGGATTTAGTTATGAGATCAATGGCCATGTGATTTTCATAGATCCGGATATTCTTATTTTCTTCGGCTCGCTCAAGAAGGATGCTTTCAACCTCCCTGCCGGTGAGGTCCTTGGTATGTACGATACGGCGCTTAGAATGGCCCCCTTCACGTCCCAGATCAAGGTTTTGTTTGTTTTTCCTCTGATGCGAGAAACGCACTCCCATGGTGATAAGCTCCCTGATCCTTTGTGGTCCATCACGGACAACCATCTTGACAATATCCTCATGGCATAGACCGTCCCCGGACTTAAGCGTATCATTGATATGGAGATTAAAACTGTCCTCCGGATCAAGGACAGATGCAATCCCACCCTGGGCATAATTTGTGGATCCTTCCATCTTTTCTTTTTTTGTCACGATGGCCACTGTCCCGGATCTGGCTGCCTGCAAGGCAAAGCTAAGTCCGGCAATGCCGCTGCCGATGACTAAAAAATCCGTTTTTATTTCCATTTTTACTCCATCTTGAATTCAAAATATTGACACTGAGCACTTAGAATTATACTTTACTGGTTATTATTCAGCCATCTCTTTTTTTGACAGGATAACCCCGCGTTCCGCGGGGCAGGCAAGGATAAACAGGAATTTGTCCTGCCCCAACTTATTGAGATAATACGAAGCATTATGAATACGCTAAAAAAAATATCGGCCGTCATTTTTGACTGCGATGGTGTCATGTTTGATTCCAGGCAGGCCAATATCAATTTCTACAATCACCTTCTCGAGCGCTTTCGTCTTCCCCCCATGACAGCAGATAAGGTCGATTTCGTCCATATGCACACTGCCGATGAGTCCGTGCGCTATCTCTTTGAAGGCACACCTTTCGTAGAGGAGACCCAGTCGTACAGAATGGAGATGGATTATTGGCCATTTATAAATGATATGATTATTGAACCAGGGCTTAAGGTCCTGTTGGGGGGGCTTGCATCTCGATTTGGCCTGGCCATTGCGACCAACAGGAGCAACACCATAGGGGATGTTCTTGATTTTTTCGGGCTTGCTGAGTTTTTTGACATTGTGGTGTCGTCATTAGATGTTGAAAAACCCAAACCCCATCCCGAAGCTGTTTTCAAGATACTCGACTTTTTTCAAATCCGTCCGGCACAGTCATTATATGTGGGTGATTCTCAGGTCGATTATGAGACGGCCAAAGCTGCGGGGGTGCATTTTGTTTCTTACAGGAACGAAGAATTGGAAACCCCCTGGAAGATAGAACATCTTTTAGAGATCAGAGACATATTAGGGGTATCTGCTCAATAAATCGGGGTATAATTTTTACCACGAATGACACGAAGAGGGGCGTTACCCGGTTGTCACTGTGTCTTTGATTCTATAAGATGCCCGCCGGTTACGATCTTTGGCCTCAGCATTATTACCAGTTCCGTTGTTTGTTTGTCTATATCTTCATGCCTGAAAAGCTTCCCAATAAGGGGAATGTCTCCCAATAAAGGGATTTTATTGCGGGTTATTATATCTTGTTTATCAATAAGGCCTCCTATAATAAGTATTTCACCATCCCTCACCCTGGCATGGGTGGCCATTTCTCTCACATTTATCTGAGGGGCCTGAATCTGGCCGCAAAGCGTGGCTGCGCCGACGTTTACCAGATTCCCTCTGGTAAGGGCAGGAAACACATATAAAATAACCTCTTCGGTGCTAATAATATTTGCCTTAAGTCCAATTGCAAGACCCAGGTGTACGGAACTCGTTTCAGGTTCGGAGCTGCGGTTTCCTGCGTCAGATTCAGTAACTGCGCATCCGGAAAGATAGACTATCTCCTGTCCGGCGTTTAATACGGCGGAATGACCATTCAGGAGATGGAGTTTGGGATTTGCAAGAATACTGGTATCTCCATATTCGGAAAAGGCATCAAGCGCGACATTCCAGTTTAGTGGAGCGGCTAATGTGATATTGCTTAGATACTCGGCAACCTTTAATCCCCCTTTATACAATATGTTCGACGGGTTATTTACTTGGAAATTAAACCCGCCGCCGGCGTTGGAAGAAAAGACCGAACTCCAGTCAATCCCCGTCTCATGATCCTCCGTTAATATGACTTCCAGGATTTTTGCCTCGATAATTACCTGTTTGTATGCCTCCTTTTTTATTGAAGAAAGATAACTGTCAACATCCTTATGGATCCTCTGGGGCGCGCTTATGGTAATCAAGCCTAATGATTTTTCGATAACAGGAGGTGGACAGCCGTCACAACTTACTATCTGCTTCAGGGCATCTTCGATATTCTTCCAGAAGTCAAGTTCCGGGCTGTTGGCCGTTAGCGTAGCTGAGGCCTGCAGGCCGGAGGAGCCTTCGGTTCCGGTACTGGGCAGCATGTTGCCACCTAAGGTGGATTGAAACGTTTCAGTGATGTTGGGCATGCTCAGGTGATACTTTTTGGTCTCTTTGTACTTGACAATGACGGTATCTTCCTGTGTTTCATAGAAATAGTCCACCTGCCGCAGAATGTTATCAAGAGCGTCCCAGAAATTGTCCTCCGGCTTGATATCACAATCCACAAGCTTTGCCTGATCCACATCATCGGCCCAGCTCACGGAAAGGCCTTTAAGGTCCAGCATCTGTTTAATAACATGGGTTAAAGACACTTTTCCATGTTTTGAAATAATTTCCGCACCCACAGGAAGGTAGGGCTTTCCTGCCTTTATCTTAATGTCCAGTGGCCTTATTTTGTAACCGGCCTCATCTTCGATTTTCGAAGAAGACCTGGTTATGGCCTTTTTATCAACCGGCGGAGGTGGGGCAGGGGGCTCCAGCATAGGAACATCCTGCGGTTTGTCAACTACCTGTTGAGTGTTGTAATAACACCCGGTCAGGACAATGAACAATATGAAAGATAAGACGATATTGCTTTTGTTTTTCATGCTTTCCCCCTAATCACAAAGGGTTTTGATCTTTGTTTGAATCAAACGTTCTGTATCTTCATCTATGGAAAACCCTGAAAATTGAAGCTCTGTATATTTATTACAGGCATCCTTATTTCTTTCCTGTGCTTCGTAAAGCCTGGCTATGGCCAAACTGAGCTGCAAGGATGGGCCGAAAAGCGTTTCATATTTTTCATAGACATACAGGGAATTATCATAGTCTTTCTGTCTTTCAAGGAATAGACCGTAGTTATAATATGCCTCGGGGATCTTGGGGCTTCCGGATATGGCCGCCTTGAATAAGATTTTTGCTTCATGTTTTTTGCCCATCCGTACGGCTGGAAGGGCAGCATAAAGGGCCGCCTCTGAGTCTTTCCGGTTTATTTTTAAGGCCTCTTTTGCATAGAAATAACTCCTCGCAAAATTACCTGATATATAGTGGAGATAGGCAGTCTTTTTAATCAGATCGATGTTGTTCTTCCAGTAATTATACGCCTTTTCATAGATTTTAAGGGCCTCTTCTTTATTTCCCTGTGTTTCAAGGTTATGGCCTTCAAGAATAAGGTTCTGGGCTTTTTGACGGTTCTCCTTTTTAAGCTTTCTTAATTTTGCCGGCTGAAGGACTTCATCAGAGACCTTGTGAACAACCAGTTCGCCTTTCCCTGTGGCCTTTCCAGGCATGGGGAGAATGATATAGGTGTTGAGCTTTTCTGTTTTTCTCAGGTTTTTTTGTTCTAAAATAATATCAAGGGCCAGATCCCAGGGAACTCCTGTCAGGGCCAGTGTAAGCTCTCCCTTGACTCTTTCATCTACAATAATATTTTTCCCGCTAATCTCTGCGAATAGTCGAAAAACATTGTGAATATCGGTTTTATAGAAGTCCAGGGTTATCTTATCGCCGGAGTATCGGGCAAGTTTTTTTGTGTCATCCCCTTGCAGTGTTGCGGCCTTTTCAGGACGGCCCAATAGATCATCTAATGCCTTTTGAGGCACAACCGGACGTGCACCAGGGAAGCTGGTGTAGGATCCAGCGCTATGCGACGGCATTGTCTCTGCTGTTGCCTGGCGCCAGCATTTAACAATCAACCCGCGGTCTTTTTCCTGTATATTGGAATGAAAGAGTAATGCCTTGTCAGCAGAATCAAGAACAATACGGGAACGATTTCCCCCCTGGCCAGCCCGTATTCTGGAGATAATGGACCCTTTGATATCAATGGAACGGGGCAGGCCTTTCTTTAGCCGGGCCCCTTCCAGATCAATAATGAACCTGAAAGGAGATTGAAGGGTAAAGGCCCGATAGGACGAGTACTCCCCCTTAATGATAATTTCAATTTCATTTTGAGCCTTTTTCCCCACCCGTATATCGCTTATCACGCCCGCAAATGCCGGAAGGAGCAGTTGCAGCCACAGGATCAGAGCCATTAAAAATATTCTGGCCATTTGTTTCTCCTTTTGTGTTTTTGCCGCGCTCTTTAAATATTTTCACACAGAGATTCTGTTTGTGCCAGATCTCTTTTGTTTGTTTTTATTTCTTGATGATTTTCAGGAATATTTTTTCACTCTTTCCGGACGCAGCTTGGGCATCATGGGCCGCGTCCCTTGCCTCAGAAGAAGCGATCCCTGCCTGATCCACGGCATTTTTAGACTGTTTCGCGGATTCATTTGCCTTAGCGGCCGCCTTTCTGGCTTCAGCGGCCGCTTCTCTTGCCTCTGAGGCCTCTTTCTTTGAAACCTTGATCATTTCAGCAGCAATGGTCAATCCCTGCCTGTCAATCTTAGCTATCCCCCCTGATTCGAGTGTTGCAACGAAATTGTCAACAAGGCTCTTGACAGTCTTTTTAAGAGAGGTTGCAAAGAGGCCGTCACGATCATCCTTTTCCCAGACCGACATCGGGGAGGTCCTCACTTCAGCCCTGTTAAGCCATACGATTTCTCCGGTAAGTGCGTCCTGGACCAGCATCCTTAGCTGGACAGTGGCTTCAGGGACCAGGCCCTGTTTTTGGCCCAGGGCACCTGTTATCAACCCTCCGCCTCCCCAGACCATTGCATTAAGGCGCTTGTAGTCTATGCTGGTCGGCCACGGATAACGGAGGTCAGTGTCGTCAGCCTTAGCACGCTCAAAGGCCCTGTCTATTGCTTCCCTGTCAATTGTTTCATAAGTCTCTGTTTCTGCTAACCCAAAAACAGTCCGCTGTCCGACCTTGAGAACAACAGGCAGGATACCGGTTTTAAACGGATTAAACGTGTCCTGGTGGGCAATGCGAAAATCGATGACACGACCCCGTATAATATAGTCGGCTCCAAATGTATTGGCCATTTCCTTTATTGTCTGGCTGTCTAAGGCATTAGGCTTTTGGATATGTCCACGTTTTATCTGAGCGGCAATATTTTGAGACATCGCCTTTCTGAATTCCGTTTTAAGTCGATTCGACCACTCAGCATCCAATTCTCTTTGAAGCGATACTGTTTCTGCGGAAACCTCAATTGTGGGTTTAAGCACCCCTTTGTTTGTGAGAAATTTTGAAACACCTTCTTCCGCCGCAGGGATAAATCCGGCGCGATAGAACTCGTCCTGTACTGCTTCGTGAACCAGAACGTTCATTCGCCAGTTGCCATAAGCGGCAAAAGATGATGTATAGTCGGCAAACGGAAGGATAACCACCCTTTTTAGCCGACCGTCGGCAGGCTCTGGAATCACGGGAGTCATCGTCTGTCGGATTTCCTGTCCACAGGAGATCCCAAAAAGCAGGACTAAAATTCCCATTATAAAAAGTTTTAATTCAACCCTCATTTGTTTTTCCCCCGTTTATGACTTAATTTAATGTCAGGTGGTTCAACTACAGTCACTTATATGCAGAAATCCTGTTAGGCATTTCTATATCAATAAACCGGTAATCTATTTTTTGATCTCGATTTATGAAAGGTTCTTTTATGGTAACTTTTCTAATGGACTGCTTCCCAAAAGCGGTGTCTTTCTCTTCACTGATTATCGTGTCCACTACACCCCCGTTCTTGCCGATATAGGTGCCTTTTTCCAAACGGTATCCCCTGCCTTTCAGATCACTAACCATGGCCCAGTTTTTGCTTTTTCCCCTAATGACAGCGGTCAAAGTAAGTTTTGATATATGTATTCTTTGAAGCTCAGTCTTGGGATCTCTCAGTTTTCTAAGGAGGTTCTCCATTTGTGCAAGTTGTTTTGATTTTGTTCCACTCGAGGCATCAAACCTGTAATCCTTGAGAGACTCCTGGTCTTTTATGATAAATGGAGCAAAGGGGTCGATCTTACCGTGAGGATTATAGAAGTATTTCTTTTCCTTCTCTGCCTTTGCCGGGTCCTGTTTGGGGATTTCTTTATCCTTAATAGGTTTTATCGTCTCGGGTTTTATGCGAGCCTTTGCCGGAATCTGTTTTGGGACAACTTCATCTTTCAGGACTTTTTTCAGCTTGTGTTTCGGGCGAGCTTCTTTATACACAACTGCCTGGGCAGCGTATGATGACGGGCTCGCAAGCAATAGAAAGAACAGAGCTGCAATCACGCCAAATGTCGCGACAAACTTGGTAATATTGTTCTGTTTTACTCGCATTATATTTGCTCAATATTTTTTGGACAAATCCGCCTTATGCGGATAAAACCCTTACGCCTGCCCGCCGGACGGCAGGCGGGCCTAAGCCTTTTATACTAACCCTGCATATTGAGTAGTTACCTTGCATTCCTATTATTCACCTTTAAATCTGAAAGTTACGGCCTCATATCTGGTATTCAGTGTTGTGGAAAGCGGTTTTACCGGAGACATGGACACCCCTATGATGTTTACAATTCGTTTCATGCGGCCCACTTTATCGAAAAATACGGCCACGTCGTGATAGGTGCCAGTGACTTGCACGGAAACCGGAATTTCAATGAAAAAATCCCTGGGCCTCTCTTTCATAGGCTTGAAAAGACGAAACTTGAGGTTGGAATCCTTCCCTAATTGTGTAACGCTTCTCAAAAGGCTCGGTATTTCCCTCTTGTTGGGCAGGAGCTTAAGGGCCTCCTTAAACTGGGCGTCAATCCGGGCCTGTTTTTGTTCCAGGATTTTTAGGTTTTTTACCGTTATTTTAGCCTTATTGATTTGCTGTTTCAGCTTTACTATTTCCTTGGTGGTCTTTGAGATTGCCTCGGTTTTCGGTAAATAGACAAGAAAGACGAAGGAGCTCCCAATTGCCAGGAGCGTTACTGCAAAGATCAAGATCCTGTAAAGCATCTTAATCTTTTCTACTTTCTCTATTAACGCAGCTTTCATCTTTCTTATACCTCTAAGCAGGAAATTTAGCGCCTCTTTCCACGACCTCTCCTTGGTTTTGGTTTGGCCTTTTCTTTGTATGCATAGGTCTTACAGGTCAATACAAAATTGGTGAGATTTAGATTTTGTGCTTTTAGGACTCTCAATACTGTGGAGTTAAGATCAACTGATTTAATATGTGCTGCCTTTTCAAGATTCGTCATAAAAAGGGCAACCGTATCGTTGTCTCGTGCCGTACCACTCAGGGACAGGATGCCATTCTTGTCCGAGAGAGCAGAAAGCCATACTCTGTCTTTGGGCACGGCCGTGGAGATCTCGTCCAACAGAAGAACCGGTCCGGTCTTCTTCTCCTCAAGTCCTCTGATGACCTTAAGTTTTGCCTCGATTTGAGCGATTTTAGTTTTTATGGCCTTGATCTTTTTTGTAGTCTCTGCATAAGTTGCCAGTTCCTTTGTTTTCTGGACTTTTTCTGCCTTTAACCTCGATAATTTGCTGCTGTAATGCCACCAGGAATATCCTGATACCAAGAGAATCAAAACCACCGAGAGGAGATAGACGCTGATCTGCCTTCTTATGTTCTCTTGTTTTCTTGCGGCCCTGAAGGGCAGGAGATTAATTTTTATCATTTGTCACCGATGCTTCTTAAGGCCAGGCCTACTGCGACAGCAGCTTGCGGCGCTATATACTTTAAGTACTTGGGGTCAAAAATTTTTTCATTTATTATAAGATTTGTAAAGGGATTGAGCTCCGCTACCGTTATGCCTGTTTCCAGTTTTAAATACTCTTGAAAATCAGGGATCCTGCAAGAGCCCCCACAAACCAGAATTTTTTCTATTGTTTCATCAGGATATGTACTCGCAACAAAATCAAGGGCCCGCTTTATTTCCTGTACCCACTCCGAAACCACGGACACAAAGATATTTTCGAGAATGCCTTCGTCCCTGTCTTTTTTGGTTCCTCCCAGTTTTATCTTTTCTGCTTCTTTAAAGCGCACACTGAACTGTGACATTATCGCTTCGGTAACCTGTGATCCGCCGAAGGAAGAATCCCTGGTAAACAGAGACACGTCGTTTTTTATTACATTTATTCCTAATTCCTCGGCGCCCACATTCACGAGGGCACAGCAACCTTCGGATTCTTCTGCGCCTATTTCGAGGGCATTTTGCAAGGCAAATGCATCTACATCAAGGACAACAGAATTGAGGCCCGCTAATTGAAGCAGGCTATCATAGTCTTCAACCATGTCTTTTTTTGCCGCCACCAACATGACTTCCATCTGCCCTGAGGGTTCACCTTTGCTCTCTTCGGCTTCCACCTCACCTGTTTCATCTTTAACAGACAAAATATCAAAATCAATGTTCACTTCATCAATATCAAAGGGAATATATTGTTCGGCTTCGTCCTGAATAGTAGCTTCGAGATCTGATTCCTCCTTGTTTGTTAAAGATATCTTTTTTACAATCACTGAGAAACCGGATATTGAGGTTGCCACATTTTTATTTTTCACCTTCAAATTTTTAAAGAGACCCTTTATTGCGGATGAAATAATTTCCATCTCCTTAATAGAGCCTTCAACAATGGCCTCAGGTGGCAACCCTGTCATTCCGAAGTTCTTCAGGATCCTGCCTTTCTTGCTGTCATCTATCTCCACCAGCTTGATAGAATGACTACCAATATCCAGCCCAATTAATTGATTCTTCTTGTGAGTAGGCATAGTTCTGCTATTAGACCTCTGGGAAAAGTTTATCTTTGTCGGAGAGGTTATACCCAAGGGCCAGTATAATTTTACGCTTGGTCTCCACTCGACAGGACTTACCTCTCTCGACCCTGTCAATGGTCAATGGGGAAACTCCTGCCTTCCTTGCAAGCTCGGCCTTGCTCATTAGCAGATCTTCTCTAATCTTTTGTACGGGATTATTCACTTTACCCTCCACCTTTTCGTTTCATAAGAATCACTAACCAGCGAATAAAATACACCGTTATTATAAATAAAAGCATATGGTCTTATATTTGTCAACTATTTTTTTAAATTAACTAAATTTTATATAATTTATATATATATAGTATACAAAAAGCAATCATAGCACTATATATTGTATTTGGGCTTTTTTCTCAAACTCCTGATCTATAGTTATGAGTGGACAGCAGAATTCACTTTACAAAATATGACAGGAGGTTTAAATTCCATTTCGTCACTTCAAGGAGGTTTTGTCGAACAGATGCCCGGAGACACAGTGAAAAAAAAGAGTACATTCCGTGAATATACTGAAGCGGCGGCAATTGCTGTAATTCTTGCCCTTTTTATTCGTACTTTTGTTGTTCAGGCATTCAAGATTCCTTCTGGATCCATGAAGCCTACACTCTTAATTGGTGATCATATTCTGGTAAACAAGTTTATCTACGGCGTTAAGGTGCCATTTACTGACTACCACATCATAGAGATTAAAAAGCCGAAAAAAGGTGATATTGTAGTTTTTAAATGGCCAAAAGATGAAAAGAAGGATTTTATCAAGAGAGTTATCGGCGTCGCGGGAGACAGAATTGAAATAAAAAACGACATATTGCATGTAAATAGTGAACGGATCAAGACGGAATATATCGGGAAATATAGCGACAGGGATCTTATGCTGGCGGATGACTACCTGGAGTTCTTGGGTGAATGTAATCATCACGTGTTGGACGAATACGTAAGGCATGAGAATTTCGGGCCCGTAACAGTTCCTGAAAACGCAGTTTTTGTCATGGGCGATAACCGCGATAACAGCCATGACAGCAGATATTGGGGGTTTGTCTCCTTAAACAAGCTAAAAGGAAAGGCGGTTATCATCTACTGGTCCTGGCCGAACTGGAAACGGTTCCTTCACATCATTAGATAATTACAATTTTTTCATGTTGACAATTTTACATAAATATAGTAGCCAATTTCATAATGAGTTTGAGTAAAACCATAATATATTAAAATCCTATTATCTTAAAGGCTTGCCAGTGAAAACACTTGTGCAAAAAAAACCCCTGAAGCGGAGGCACCGCGGCAGGGGTTTTTTGCTTTAAAAGAAAAGGGCAATAAATTTTTCGGCAATTGAAATAAAAGGAGGTGACAAAAAGGAACAATAAATTCAATATTGTCGAATAAAAAATATTGCGCTGGCGTAAACCTTTATCCAAGGAGGTTGACATGGCCGATAATGAACAAAAGTCCGGACTCGATTTTCTAAAAAATTGGGGCGGCGGTTTAACAATCTGGACGGAAAGGTGGATCCCTGATGCCTTAGTCATTGTATGGATCCTGAGTATTATCACCTTTATCATGGCACTTATCTGGGGAGATGTTGGACCCGCCAAGGCAGTACAGGCATGGGGAAAGGGATTCTGGATCCTCTTGAAATTCGGCATGCAGATGTGCCTGATCATGATGACCGGCTACATACTTGCCTGTTCACCCCCTGTCAGGGCATTATTGAATGGCATCTCCGGATGGGCAAATAAAGAAAAACCCTGGCAGGCCATTATGATCATGGCTCTGTTTTCCATGCTCACCGCATGGTTTAACTGGGGGCTCAGCCTGATCGGGAGTGCCATGCTGGCACTTTATATTGTTAAAAACAATCCCAAGGTTGACTACCGGCTCCTTGTGGCTTCGGCCTATTTGGGCCTTGGTTGCACGTGGCACTCAGGTCTTTCCGCTTCAGCGCCTTTGCTGGTCAATACACCCAATAACTTCCTGATCAAGGGTGGTTACCTGCCCGGCACCATATCTACAACAGAGACTATTTTCTCTCCTTTTAATCTAATATTGCTGGTTATCGTCCTTGTTGTTGTTACAGCTCTTATGGCGCTCATGCACCCCTCCGAAGAGAAGACATTTAAGCTCTCGCCGGAATTAGCGGACAGGCTCAAGCTATATGAATCACCGCCAAGGCCGGAAAAATATGAAAGCTTTTCCTCCTGGGCCAACTGGTGGTGGGGATGGAGCCTTATTATTGCCATAGCCGGATTCTGGTGGTTGGGTTGGAAAATGAGCCAGGTTGGTTTTGCCAAGACCATTAACCTGAACAATATCAACCTGTTCTTCCTGATGTTAGGCATTCTTTTTCACTGGCGCCCATGGAGCTTCCTGAAGGCCACGGAAGAAGCGGGCAAGGCCGTGTGGGGCATTGTTATCCAGTTCCCCTTCTATGCCGGTATTTTCGGCCTGTTCAAATTCACCGCATTAGCCACGGTATTTACCCAGGCCTTCGTGGCCGTTTGCAGCGGGGGCACATTTCTACTTGTTACCTACTGGTACGCGGGATTTCTCAATTACCTTATCCCTTCAGGCGGATCAGAGTGGGCCGTGACAGCGCCCTATCTCCTGCCTGCCGGAAAGGAGTTAGGTATTGCCGCGAATAAAATCGTCGTGGCCTATGCCTGGGGTGACATGATGACCGACATGATACAGCCGTTCTGGGCCATCGCAATGCTCGCCGTGGCCAAGCTGGAGTTCAGGGAGATAATGGGCTGGCTCCTTCTGGTATTTGCTGTCTTCTTTGTCATCACCTCTGGCGCGTTTCTACTGTACCCGCTGTTTTAGCATGTTATAGCTCATAGCGTTTTATGTGAAGGGGCCCCGTGATTTGGGGCCTTTTCATTTGAGAATAGTAACTGCTCAGGCATGCTCTTAGACAGGATAACCCCGCTTTCCGCGGGGCAGGCATAGATTAACTTGATTTTGTTGAATTCCTGTAAATCCTTTAACTATCCTGATAACCAGTTCCTTGTTTTAGGGTAATTGATTGGTTTAAACCCTTCGACTATAATCTGGTTTAACCTACTCTTATGATTGATCGGAAATGATTCTAAATATTCATTTCACATTTAAGAAATGCCCAGAGAGATTATCTTAATTCCATATTAAGAGTTTATCTGCCAGGTATTTTATAAGGATATTTTATTTGATTTACAGGATTATTACAATAAAGCCTGAGTTTGTGACTTATAAATAGATTCCTGTTTATCCTGTTATCCTGTCTAAAAAAGAGACAACTGAAGAGTAAGAAGGGGAGGGTTAGAAATGACTTCCACATACTTCAAATCTGCCCAGGAACTGGGTCAACTTGTCCGCTCCAAAGATCTCTCCCCTGTGGAACTGATGGGGGAGACCCTTAAAATAATCGAAGCGATAAACCCGTCACTCAATGCCTTTGTTACCTTGCGGGCCGAACAGGCAATGGAAGAGGCAAAAGATATGGCCGAACGTATCGTCGCAGGAGAGGACCCGGGACCATTGGCAGGGATACCTATCGGCGTCAAGGATCTGGAGGAAGTAAAGGGAATGGTCACGAGCTACGGATCAATTCCCTTTAAGGATAATACTGCGCTACAGGACTCGATTCAGGTTGCGCGGCTTAAGGCGGCAGGGGCCATTGTAGTGGGTAAGACAAATATTCCGGAATTTGCATTTACCGGTTTTACAAAAAACCGGCTGTACGGCGTGACACGGAACCCCTGGAATTTGGAACGAACACCCGGAGGATCCAGCGGGGGGTCGGCAGCCGCGATTGCGTCAGGCATGGTCCCTTTAGCGACTGGTTCCGATGCAGGTGGCTCAATCCGGATTCCGGCCTGCTATTCAGGCTGCTTTGGATTAAAGCCCTCCAATGGACGCATTCCCTTAGTCCCCATGCACTTGCTTTATATGAGCGGAGTCTGGACCCTTGGACCCCTGAGCAGAACCGTGAGTGACGCGGCCCTGTACTTAGATTGTGTGGCAGGATATCATCCTGCTGATCCGGGCTCCCTGCCTCCACCGGGCATTTCCTATGTGGAGTGTCTGAGCAAACTTCCCGGAGGGTTGAGGATCGGTTTCAGCCCAACGTTAGGATATGCCCTTGTCCAGAAAGATGTGATGCCTTTAGTAGAACAGGCAGTAAAGGCTTTTGAGGATATGGGCCACACGGTTGAGATCTGGGAAGGAAAGATACCTGAGGTGAGTCAAGCCTGGTCTGACCTCACTATCTGTGATATTTACGCCCAGGTACATAAGGACCTGGAAAATATCCGTTCTGAAATGGGAAGAACCCTTGTGCAATCTCTGGATAATGCAAGATGCCTGTCATTAGATGATCACATAAGAATCCAGGAGATCCGTACGGCGCTAAATCAGGAACTGATAGATTTTTTTAGTCGTTTTGATATCCTTTTGACCCCCACCATGCCAACCGAGGCATTTGCAGCCAAAGGGCCTCCACCCACCGAGATTGATGGCCATCCTATACCACTCCTGGGAGCAGTTGCCTTTACATATCCCTTTAATCTATCGGGCCATCCGGCCGCCACTGTCCGGGCAGGGCTGACTAAAACGGGTCTTCCCGTGGGCCTGCAGATTGTTGGACCCAGATACAGAGATGATCTGGTCTTGCAAGCCGCTTATGCCTATGAGCAGGCAAATCCGTGGAATAATCACTGGCCGGATATGCAGGCCGGAATGGATACAGTTCACCAGCAAGCGTAGGAGAGAATTTACCAGCGGTATTAAAAGATCAGGAATCAGACTTGGGGACGCCCCACGAATCAGGGAGAAAAGACTTTAATCTTTTTAACTCTTCATGGCAGGTGAGATTGTAGTGGATTGGTGTAATGGTAATCCAGTTTTCTTTCAAGGCGTTTGAATCAGTGCCAGTGCTGCCGTTTTCAACAGGTGTTTCTCCGGTAAGCCAGTAATAGATATTTCCTCTCGGATCAGTTCGTCTTTCAAAGTGTTCCTCAAACCTGGCAGTTCCCTGTCTCGTCAGACGCACGCCCGCGATCTTGTCCGGAGTCACCGCAGGGATATTGACACTGAGCGCGGCTCCCGTTTTCAGGCCGCTTTCTATCATAAACCGTATGATCTTTTTCGCGAATTGAGCAGCAAAACTGAAATCCGGGTTTTGCCTGGTATTCAGAGAGATTGCAGCAGATGGCACACCGAAAAATGCCCCCTCCGTGGCAGCAGAAACAGTACCGGAATAGAGAATGTTGACGCCTACATTTGCCCCGGGATTGATTCCGGAAAGGATAATATCAGGAGGCCTTTCAAGTAATTCCTTCACGGCTATCTTGACACAATCTGCCGGTGTTCCAGTAACCGCATACCCGTAGAACGCCCCGTTTTTAGAAACGTCCTGGACCCTGAGCGGTGAGGTCAGTGTAATGGCGTGCCCTACTGCACTCATTTCAGATTCCGGAGCCACAATATCCAGATCATGATCGGATTTTAGGGCATCATGCAGGGCAAAAAGCCCAGGGGCATGAATGCCGTCGTCATTTGTTAAAAGTATTCTCATTGTTGTGGTTTCCAATCTGCCGGGGAGAGTACCACTTTTAATTGCTTATCACACATATTTTGTGTATATTCATTTTCCATCAAATTTTCCCACCTGACGGAGATGATCATTGCACGTCTTATTTCTAAAAGTCCACCATGAAAAAGTCAAACCCTTAGAATTCCGGTCCAAAGGAGTATTGCCTTTATGGGCAAAAAAACAATAGGGCGGGCTAATTTAAATTGAAAAAGCGAAACATAAAGGACGTACGTGAAAGGGAACTTGAGACCTTTCTCAAATTCAGCTCCATTATCAATTCGTCGCTGAAGATTGAGGACGTGCTCAATTATGCCATGCAATGGGCAGAGGAATTTATGAATGCCGAGGCAAGCACGGTATATGAACTGGATGAAGAAAAGGATGAAATTTTTATTCGATTTGCCCGTGGAAAAAAGAGGGAACCAATCAAGGGAATTAAACTCAAATTGGGCGAAGGTGTAGCAGGTCGAGTAGTACAAACAGGCAAACCCATTGTGATCCGGGATGTAGGAAAGGAGCCGCGTTTCAGCAATAAATTTGACAGAAAAACCGGATTTGAGACAAGCTCCATGATCTGTGTGCCGCTGGTTTTAAGAGACAAAACAATCGGCGCCCTTCAGGTGCTAAACAAAAAATCAAAGGAGGCATTTACCGGGTCCGATCTGGAGCTATTGACGACTATGTCCCAGCAGATCGCTGTGGCATTGGATAATGCGAAGCTCTATCGCAGGCTGGAAAAGAAATTCGAACTGACCGATAAAGAATTAAAAGCCATCCAGGAAAGATTGATCCGTTCGGAACGGCTAATGGCCATGGGCCATCTTGTGCAGGGAGTTGCACATGAAATTAGAAATCCGATTACTACAATTGGGGGCTTTGCCAGCAGGCTGGAAAAGGAGTTAAAAGGACAACCAAAACTTACAAGATACATTACCATCATTCAGGAGGAATCAGGAAGGCTGGAAAGCCTGGTTAAACAGGTGCACGAGTTTGGTATTCTCTTATCGGTTACACTCAAGATGGATGACATCAGCGGCACGCTGGATCAGGTCATCAAGGAATTTGGCCCCCTTGCCCGGGCACAGGGGATAACCTTCTCAACCGAGATTGACAACGATCTGCCTTTGATAAAAATGGATTCTCCGCAACTCATTGTCGCCCTGTCCAATATAATAGAAAATGCCCTGGAATCTATGCCTGAAGGTGGAAACTTGACACTTGCAGCAAAAAAGGAACAGGATACCATACTGATCAAAGTCATTGATACCGGATACGGCATAGCCAAGGAGGATCAGGATTCCATCTATGATCCCTTTTTTACATCTAAGACACGGGGTGCGGGTCTTGGGTTAACCATGGTTTACCAGATCGTCATGAATCATAACGGGGAGATCAAGATCAAGAGCGAAAAGGGCAAGGGAACACGGGTGATCCTTAGTTTTCCTGTAAAGTAATGACTGAATAATGTACCTTGAAGCAAGCAATGCGCGGAAGTATTATCATGGAGGAAAAAAATATGAAAAACTGGGCAAAAGGCCATATATGGTGGTGGTTGATGGTAATTGTGGCAATAGCGGGCGTAAGCTATTTTATTTACACGCAAGTTGGACGCGAAAAACCAGAGCAGCCAAAAGCGCTTGAAGATAAACAGGCCGCTCCGGTCGTAACGAAGCCCGTTTTACCGGAACAGCCAACTGTTACAGAAGCCGAGGAAGAGAGGCGGGGAATTGCCCTTCTCCCGAAAGAAGAGGAGTTCCCTACGGAGCCCTCTCTGAAAGAGGCCTATTGCGAAAAGGCAGAAAAAGAGATAGTTGAGTTTTTTTATTATTTGGATCAAAAGCAATACGTCCGGCGACTGGATACAAATGGTAACAGCTATGCCCGCTTTAAAAAGATCCTTCAACGTTCTTCCGCACGTCCTCCGGTTCCGGCAGGTGAGGGCACAGACCCCAAAATCATAGTGAAAAACCTTTACCATTTTTTTCGTGTATTGGGCCGTAAAGATATTAGCCTGATTCGCAAGGTGATCGCAAACGAACGGGACTCCATGGAGTACAACCTGGCAATGTTCTACAAGTGGATTACCTTAGATGAGCGGTGCCCCGATCCTGAGCGCGTTAGGCCTTCCATGAAAGTCCGCTATCAATACGCGGGTTTTTTCCTGAACACGATCGGGGGAAGGGCCTATCTGTTTCGCAGGACGCAGGGTCTCAGGCTCCTGGCCGGTTACTATTGTGTTTTAATTGCCCACGAGGCGGACAAAAAAGGGGAAAATCGCTACGGCATTGATCTTTTGCCCCACATTGCACCACTTAAAGTAGAGATCAGCCGCTATCCCGAATTTGAATTTCAGCAGGATTATATTGAAGCCCTAAATCGGATTGAAAATTACTACAGCCAAAGGAGGTAATATGTAACAGCTCAATAAATTAGGGCATTGGATCCTGGATTCCCGCCTTCGCGGGAGTGACGAAACAGGCTAAGCACCTGTCATTCCCGCGAAGGCGGGAATCCAGAGAAGTCGGTGAACCAAAGGAGTTACCCCAATTTATTGAGCTGTTACGGTAGTCTTTTGTCATCCCGTGCAGAACAGCAAGGTATTAAGAAAGACACTATCAGCGAACGCATTAGTAGAACAACTTGGTAAGTTATGGGAGGAACTCACAACAAGGCAGTCCCCTGTGCAAAATTTAGCCGCATTTGGTAAAGCCGCAGAAATGGCACGTCATGCAGCCCTCTTCAAAGCTGATGGTCTGGCCGCATTCAGGGCAGGTTTCTCCCGAAAGGCTGTTTTCAAATTTACCCCGTTTATTGCCTGGTTGATCTTGAAGATATCTTTTTTCAAGTACCCGGCTGATGGCATCCGGTATGGAGAGGACCAGGCCGTCCTTTTGAAATACCGGATGCTCACCGCCAATACCTTTTAACTGGTCTATTACGGTTTCTACCCTTACTCCTGATCTGAGGGCCAGGGAAACAAGCCGGCCAATGGCCTCTGTCTTGGCAGTGGTGGATCTCCCGGACTTGCCTATGGTTGCAAATACCTCAAAGGGCCTCCCATCGTATTCTGTCACTGTTACATAAAGGTTGCCCATACCTGTAACCATCTTTGTGGTGAACCCTTCAAGGGTATCTGGCCGCTCTTTGACAGCAGCCATAAAAACATCTTCCCCCTTCCCTTCCTCAGTTAAGGAAAGCACCTGGTCTTGCTTGCTCCCGTCCCTGTAAATGGTTACTCCTTTGCACCCCAGTTCATAAGCCAGGTTGTAAACCTGCAGGACATCTTCCACGGTGACATCCCGGGGCAGGTTGACCGTCTTTGACACTGCGTTATCAGTGTATTTCTGAAACGATGCCTGCATCCGAATGTGCCATTCGGGTGTCACGTCATGGGCAGTCACGAAGATCTCTTTTACGTCATCCGGGATCTCTTCCATGTCCTTGATGCTACCCTTTTTTGCAATAGTGTCCATCAGTTCACGGGTGTAAAAGCCTCTTTCTCTGGCCACTGCCTCAAAATACGGATTGACCTCTAAGAGTTCATCATTATCCATGACGTGTCTGACAAAACTTAAGGCAAACAAGGGCTCGATACCGCTGGAGCACCCGGCAATGATACATAGCGTACCGGTGGGAGCGATAGTAGTGGTTGTGGCATTTCTGTATGCGCAGCCGTCACGGTCTGCAAAAATACTTTTATCGAAATTGGCAAAAACGCCTCTCTCGGCAGCTAAGTGTATGGATGCCTCGTGGGATTCTTTTTCGATAAAACTCATTACCTCTTCGGCTATTTCAAGTGCCCTTTCCGAGTTATACGGCACTCTCAACTGGTACAGCATGTCCGAAAAGCCCATGATACCAAGACCGATTTTTCTGTTTCCCTTCACCATCTCGTCAATTTCCGGCAGTGGATATTTGGATACATCTATAGTGTCGTCTAAAAATCGAACCGACCACCAGACAATCTCTTTCAGGCCTTCGTAGTCAATAGAAGGCTCCTCATTGTTTTCGATTACATATTTGGCAAGGTTGATGGAGCCGAGGTTGCATGCCTCTAAAGGCAGTAATGGCTGTTCGCCGCACGGGTTTGTGCTTTCTATATTACCTATGCGCGGGGTAGGATTATCCCTGTTAATCCTGTCTATGAAAATTATACCCGGATCACCGTTTTCCCATGCCTGTTTCACCAATGCCTGATACACTTCAGCGCCATTTAGTTCTCCAACTTTTCTTTCATCCCTTGGGTCTATCAGGTCATAGAGGCTTTCGTTCTTCATGGAATCCATGAAAGCATCTGTTACGGCAACCGAGATATTAAAGTTATTCAGGTCCCTGTTTTTTTTCTTACTGTAGATGAACTCCATCACATCCGGATGATCGACTCTCAAAATAGCCATATTGGCACCCCGGCGGGTGCCGCCTTGCTTGACCTGCTCCGTAGCGGTGTTGAAGATCTTCATAAAAGAAACCGGGCCGGAAGCAACTCCTCCGGTTGTGCCTACCCGGCTCTTTTTCGGCCGGAGGCGTGAAAAAGAGAATCCTGTTCCACCGCCTGATTTATGGATCAGCGCGGCGTTTTTAAGGGCATCAAAGATTCCCTCCATACTGTCTTCAACGGGAAGCACAAAACAGGCTGCTAATTGCCCCAACCTTCGTCCAGCGTTCATCAACGTGGGGGAATTGGGAAGGAATTTAAACTCGGTCA
This sequence comes from Desulfobacteraceae bacterium, assembly GCA_030613055.1. Taxonomy (GTDB): domain Bacteria; phylum Desulfobacterota; class DSM-4660; order Desulfatiglandales; family Desulfatiglandaceae; genus JAUWMR01. The sequence continues at coordinate 141,434 of JAUWMR010000001.1, read as the reverse complement.
TCATCCCGTAGAAGATTTCCTCCATTTTCTTTGCGTGATCGGCGTCTCCATATTTCTTTTCCGCCCTTGCAATATGGTGGGCCACTCTTTTGAACATCTGCTCAGTGCTTTCAATAAGCCTGCCCTTATCGTCCTTTTTAAGGTACCTCCTTTCCAGTACCCTTTTTGCATTTTCAGAAAGAACCGGCCCGTTTTTAATGAAAATAGATTTGTTCAGCCGTACAGGCGAGGTCTTTGTCAGTCCATATTCCAGCAGTTTGGCCTCAATAATTTTTTCAATAACAGGCATGGTAATGGTATTATGCTCCATCCTGGAGATCTCTTCGCGCAGGAACCGGCTGATAGCCATGGCCTGATCCTGATCAACAGGATTTTCTCTGACTAAAAGATCAGAAAACCGGTGATCGTCCCACCTGTAGTTGCTCAAATCAAAGCTTCCCTCTTCCGTGACCAGGATTTTTCCTTTTTGTCCCATGGACATTCTCCTAAAAAGCTTGTTTCAAACGGTTAAAATGTTATCATAGACTTATCATTTTAGATACAACATGTAGTATGTCAAGGAAAAACAGCCCAATATCTAAGACTCCCACTAACAGGAGGGCAAAACCTTTGAATATGTTTAGAAAAAATTTTCTTATGCCAAAAATACGAACCATAATCTTTCTTTTTTTTGGGTTCCGGGTCATCTGTGCCATGTGTTTCGCAACAGGCCTGTACGCGGCTTCTTTGACCGACGGTACCAGCAGATTCAAATTGGATAACGGGTTCACCGTGATTCTCAAAGAAAACCATACGTCGCCTGTTGCGTCCATCCAGGTCTGGGTCAAAGCCGGAAGCGCCAATGAGACGGACAAAGAGGCCGGTATTACCCACCTTATTGAACATATGATCTTTAAGGGGACACCTACCCGAAAGACCGGGGAGATCGCCAGAACCATTGAGGCATCAGGCGGTCGTATCAATGCCTATACATCCCTTGATCGAACCGTCTACTATGTGGAGATTGCCAGCTCTCACTTCGATACCGGCCTGAATGTCCTGTTAGATGCTGTTCAACATTCCCTTTTCGACATGGAGGAACTTGAAAGGGAAAAAGAGGTTGTCTTAGAGGAATACCGCCGGGCATTGGACAATCCCAACAGGCGCCTGTCAAAGGCAATGATGAGTCTTAGCTATAAGAAACACCCTTACAGGAGACCGGTAATCGGTTATGAAGAGACAATCCGGTCCTTTGATCGTGAGGCCATCCTCAAATACATAGACAAATGGTATACGCCCAATAACATGGTTCTGGTTGCAGTGGGGGATTTTGATGCGGATCGGGCCTTAAATACTGTCCGGTCTCTTATTAAAGATTTTCCCAAAGGAACCGGTAGAAAACCTTCAAGACCAGAGGAACCCGAACAGACTTCCTTGAGAAAAACGATACTCAATGAGGAGGTTCAACAGGTCTATCTGGATATGTCCTGGCATATACCAGCCCTGACCCACGACCATATGCCGGCGCTTGATATTCTTGAAATCATATTAGGACATGGAGAAAGCTGCAGGCTTTACAGACGTCTTAAGATGCAAGAAAGCCTGGTGCACCATATTGACGCGGGGGCTTATGCCCTGGCAGATCCCGGGCTTTTTTCTATTGACGCGACGTTAAGACCGGAAAATCTGAATGACGCCCTTGGGTCCATTGTACAGGAAATTGTCGAGATCACCCACAAGCCGGTCTCGGAAGCTGATATAAAAAAGGCCAAAAACATAGTTGAGGCCCATTTTGTCTTTGCGATGGAGAGCATGTCAGGGCAGGCAAGGGCCCTGGCTTTTTTTGAGACCATGACCGGTGATATGTTTAACTCGGATAAGTATGTGGAGAGAATAAAGCAGGTTACGGCTCATGATATCAGAAAGGTAGCATGTATTTATCTGAAACCGGAGAATCTTTCGATCGGTGTCCTTGCACCAAAGGGGGCAGGGGTCGTACTATCAGGGCAGCAGATCACGGCCCTGTTTTCAAAAATGACCGGTGCATCAGATGCGAAAAGGGCAGGCATCCCGGAATTGGATCAAAAATGCTCTATGGTGACACTAAAAAACGGCCTAAGACTCATCATAAAGGAGAACCACAACCTGCCCATGGTGTCTATCCGTGCCGCCTTTCTCGGTGGGGTTCGACTTGAAGATCCTTATCCATGGGGAATTTCCGCCTTTGTCTCGGAGATGCTGACCCGGGGAACAAGTAAAAGGACATTTTTTGAAATCGCATCAACCATTGATTCCTGGGCAGGGAGTCTTTCAGGATTTTCAGGGAAAAACAGCTTTGGCATTTCAGCGAGGTTTTTAAGCAAAGACCTCTATCCAGGTCTTGAGCTGCTTGCGGATGTGTTGCTTAATCCCGCCTTCCCGGAATCTGAAATGGAAAAGGTCAGGAAGGACATCCTCGCGGCTATCAGGGAAAAGAAGGACAGACCCACGCCTCAACTTTTTGACCTGTTTTATAAAACACTTTTTCAACACCATCCATACGGGCATCCCCAGACCGGTACGGCAAAGACCATTCGATCCATCACGCGGACGGACCTGGTTCAATGGTATGAGTCTCGCGCCATACCGTCGAACCTTGTCCTGGCAGTAGCAGGAGATGTGAATAAGGAGCAGTTGGTTCCTCATGTCAGAATGCTTTTTGGAAAGCTCAGGCCCACTTCCAAAAAACCGTTGGAAATACCTTCTGAACCCCCATTGACCCGCATCCGGGAAGTCCATTTATACAGGCCTGGGGCACAGACCCATCTCGTAATAGGGTATATAGGTGCCGATTTATTGAGCAAGGACAATGCGCCCATGGACCTGCTTGAAACAGCACTTTCAGGCCAGGGGGGCAGGCTTTTTTTTAAGCTCAGGGATAAGCAAAGCCTGGCATACTCGGTAACGGCCTTTCGCAGACCCGGACTTGAGACTGGTGTGTTTGGCGTTTATTTAGCGTGTGATCCTTCCAAGTTATCCGTTGCAAAGGAAGGGGTCTTAAGGGAACTCGAAAAGATTAGAAAAGACGGCCTTAGTAAAACAGAATTAGAGGCAGCAAAGAAGTATCTGTTGGGGAAACTTAAAATCAGACTCCAGACAAATGGAAACCAGTCCATGCATATGGCCCTTAATGAGCTTTATGGTCTGGGCTATGATGATTTAAGACGTTATATCAAGGATATTAAGGCGGTCACCCTTGAAGATATTGATCGGGTGGCAAGGAAGATCATTGTCCCGGATAAATATGTGTTTGTCACTGCGGGTCCCGCATTGAAATAGTGGTTAACGCAAAAGTTCAGCTATTTTTTCCTGACAGGATTAATTCCGCTTATAGCGGGAGAGTGTTTTTATCTTGGTAACACTTTAGCCCTTTGAAAACAGGAACGGGACATGGGGATCTCTTTTTCAAAAGCCGCATATGCTTACACCATTACATGGCACGGCAGTTAGGACCTGAAATTCAAGCACAGGACAGCCCCATACGGAAATCTTCATAATTAAGACCGCCATTACTGCCTGTTCAGCGCCCATGGTCAAAGCCCAGCCTCCGGCCCATAGGGCCTACGCCCCGGTGGGGGGGCGTGTTGCTGGCATTAGGTGAATTTGTGATGCGGCTTTTAAAAAAGAGATCCCCACGTTCCTATAGGCTATGATCGATTTTTTCAAAGAGCTAAACTATTACTAATTTTGTAAATCAAAGAACTTATCTTATAATCCTGTCTAAAGGCCTTTTTATAGGTGAATTATTGATGCGTTCGTAAAAAGTCAAAATCACGTCACTTCCGCCCCGCATCAAGTGCGGGATAAACTACAGCGGGAGTCCATAATTATCTGAAATCACTGGATTCCTGCTTTCGCAGGAATGACAGACAAGGGAAAACCCGACTTTTTACTGGACCATCAGTTATTAGCGGAAATTAGAAATGGATCACCCATTTGAAAAAAAATCCAAGGCAAGGAGCAGATAGTGACAGTTATCCACGGGTTCGAGCTGATAAGCGAGCGGGACATCACGGAATTGAGAACCAGGGCAGGGTTTTATCGTCATGAGAAGACTGGCGCGGAACTATTGTCCCTTTCAAATGATGATGAAAACAAGGTCTTTGGTATTACTTTTCGCACACCTCCGCCGGATTCCACCGGTGTGGCCCACATCTTAGAGCATTCGGTTCTCTGTGGTTCGCGAAAGTATCCGGTAAAGGAACCGTTTGTCGAGCTTTTAAAAGGGTCCCTTAATACCTTTCTCAATGCCTTTACCTACCCGGATAAGACGTGCTACCCCGTGGCCAGTCAGAACCTTAAGGATTTTTATAATCTTATTGATGTTTACTTAGATGCGGTGTTTTACCCACGCCTGACCCCTTCTATCTTTCAGCAGGAGGGATGGCATTTTGAAACAGATAAAAAATCCAGCCCGCTGATCTATAAAGGTGTTGTCTTTAACGAGATGAAAGGGGCGTATTCTTCGCCTGATAATGTGCTTGCAGAATACTCTCTTCAAGCCCTTTTCCCTGATAATCCCTATGGCCTTGCTTCGGGTGGTGATCCAAAACAGATACCGGATCTTTCATTTGAACAATTTAAGGCCTTTCACAGAACCTACTACCATCCCACTAATGCGCGAATCTATTTTTATGGGGACGATGATCCTGAGGAGCGCCTGAGCTTTATCAGCGAATGGCTGAAGAATTTCGATTATGCGGAGATTGATTCTATTATCTCCCTGCAATCTCCTTTTGTTCGGCCAAGGCGCATTGTCCGCTCATTTATGGCAGGAGAAGACGAGAGGACCATTAGAAAGGGTATGTTAACGCTTAACTGGCTGCTGTCGGAGACCGTGGATGTCGAGACCAATTTTGCCCTGCGTATTCTGGGATATATCCTGGTAGGAATGCCCGCATCTCCCCTTCGCAAGGCCCTTATTGACTCGGGATTGGGAGAAGATATAGCAGGTGGGGGATTGGGAACTGAACTGCGGCAGGTCTATTTTTCAACGGGGCTCAAAGGCGTGGATATGGGGAGTGTGGACAGTGTCGAGAGTCTTGTCATGGAAACTTTAGAGACCCTGGTTCGGAAAGGGATTGATCCCCGAACCACAAAAGCGGCCCTCAACACAATTGAATTCCACCTGCGAGAAAACAATGCCGGCCACTTTCCAAGGGGCCTGCTGCTGATGCTTAGGGCCCTGACTACCTGGCTTTATGATGGTGATCCCCTGGCACTACTCAAATTTGAGGCGCCGCTTGAGATGATTAAGGCCAGTATCAAATCCAACAATTCATTTTTTGAAGAGATAATAGATGATCTTTTTTTAGAGAATCCACACCGCGCAACGCTGACTCTTAAGCCAGATCCGGCTCTCAGGGAGAGAGAAGAAAATGCTGAGAAAGACAGGTTGTCCAGGGCCCGCTCGGACATGAATTCGAGCGAGCTGAATAGCATTATGTCCAGCACACGTGAACTCAAACGATTACAGGAAACGCCTGATCCTCCCGAGGCCCTTGCAATGATCCCGGTCTTGAAACTTTCGGATCTGGATCGAAAGAATAAGGTAAGTCCTCTGGCGCGGTCGGAAAACAAGGGGGCAACCATCCTGTTTCACGATCTCTTCACCAATGGCATTGCCTATATGGACATCGGGTTTGACCTCCATGCCCTTAAGCAAGAGTATCTGCCTTATGTTCCCCTTTTCGGCAGGGCGCTTGTTGAAATGGGCACAGAGAAGGAGGATTTTGTCTCCCTGACACAGCGCATCGGCCGTAAAACCGGCGGGATCAGACCGCAGATATTTTCATCTGCGATAAAAAACAGAAAGAGGGCTGCTACCCGGCTATTTCTGCGAGGCAAGGCAATGTTCTTCCAGACAGAAGAGCTAATCCGTATACTGCATGATGTTCTTCTGACGGTTCGGTTAGACAATCAGGAACGATTTCGACAGATGCTCTTAGAGGAAAAGGCCCGCGCCGAACAAAAACTTGTTCAGGGTGGTCATCAGGCCGTCAGCCTTCGCTTGCGGGCTCACTTTGACGAGGCCGACTGGGCCGCCGAGCAGATGGGAGGGATAAGCAATCTTTTTTTCTTAAGGCAACTCGTTCGAACCGTAGAAGAAAAATGGCCTGAGGTCCTCGCTGTACTTGATGAAATGCGTGGAATCTTAGTGAATCGCAGGGCTATGATTATTAATGCCACCTTAGATGAGCGTAACTGGTCTGATTTTGAGGGCCATATAAACAATTTTGTGAATGCCTTACCTGAAGCAGCGGCAGTTGAAGCCAACTGGTCTCCCAGTAATCCGGCCCTTTTTGAAGGGATGATGATCCCTACCAAGGTTAATTATGTGGGGAAAGCGGTGGATCTTTATAAGTCGGGTTATCGATTCCATGGCTCTGCCCTGGTTGTCACCCGTTACTTGCGAAATGCCTATCTGTGGGAAAGGATCCGAGTGCAGGGTGGGGCATATGGTGCCTTTTGTAATCTTGACCGTCTTTCCGGAGTATTGGATTTTATCTCCTACAGGGACCCCAACCTAATTAATACTCTTGAAGTATTTGACAATACGGTCTCTTATCTGGAGAAGATAGAACTTTGCGAGGGAGAACTTACCAAAAGTATTATCGGTGCCATTAGAGACTTAGACATGTACCTGCTCCCGGACACCAGGGGCTACAAATCCCTGCTTCGTTTTATTATCGGTGATACTGAAGAAGATCGGCAGCAGATGCGTGATGAGATACTTGGGACGAGGCCGGACGATTTTAAAGACTTTGCTCATGTGATTGGAAAGTTGAAAGAAGGCGGAATCGTTAAGGTATTAGGATCACCAAGCTCTATTGAAGAAGCGACGACTGCCCGGCCTGGCTGGCTGAACGTACTAAAGGTTCTTTAGTATAGATATTGTTGAGTAGTTGAGTGGTTGATTAGAAATTTATACGAAAAACAGATTGTTAGCCAAAAGGAAGGCGTAGTTCCTGTTGCAAAGAACAGGCTCATGTGATAGGAAGATAGCGCAATAAGAGACATGGCGAAAGGCCATTGTTGGTTCTGCATTAATTAAATATACTAAAATTTGAGGCTGTTACTCCCTGGTCTGAATTCGGGGAGCACTGCCAATTTCCATTCAAGTAGAGGTTTATACTATGAAAAAGAAAGATGCGATGAATGCCTTTTTAGGGGAAGATACGGAGTTTGATGGAAAATTAACATTTCGTGGGACCGTTCGGATAGACGGCAGATTTAAAGGGGATATAACTGACGGCGGGACCCTGATTGTTGGTGAAGCAGGAATGGTTGAGGCCAGTATCCATGTCTCCTCTATTGTGCTTAGCGGGGAGGTTCACGGCAATATCCTGGCCGATGAAAGGGTCGAAATACATGCGCCCGGCAAGATTTATGGGGATATTCAATCTCCTACAGTGGTGATACATGAAGGCGTGCTTTTTGAGGGGAATTGCCGGACGCATCAAGCAAAAGATGCGGATATGGGCCCCCTGGCCATTATAAATTCCGATAAGTCTGAATAAGAGGAAACCGGGTTTTTCCAAGCCAGCTTTTCGTATTCCAACCCATCACGGATGAATATTGCAGCCGTGTTTCATCTAAGAGGCCCAACATCTTCCCTTCCGTGACACATTGAAATGGTATTATGACTACAAGATACGAGTGCTCAAAATGCTTGTAGAACATTTTCCTTGTTCTTTGCTTTTTTGAGCAGTTGAGTGCCCTATCTAATGAACGATTTTGTTTTGATCGCGAATTATAGCAATCCGTTTTTTAATCATGAGGAGTAATAAATGAGTGATTCATCAGAGATACAGGATGTTTTGCAAGACTGTGAGTTTTTTAAAGGGCTGGACAAAAGCGATATCAAGAAAATAGCGAAACTCTGCCAGGTGGAGACATATGATACCGGAGAATATGTTTTTCGGCAAGGTGATTTTGGAGAACATCTTTATGTCATTGCAGAAGGTCGCGTATTTTTGGAAAGAACTGTGGATTTAGGCACGCGTACGGGCAACGTTGTCATCGGACTCCTTGGCAAGGGAAGGGTTTTTGGTTGCTGGTCTACCCTGTTAGGCGAGCCTCATATTCTCATGTCTTCGGCTACCAGTGAAAAGCCCGTAAAAGTTGTCGTCATGAGAGGATCGGAACTAAGACAGATTATGATCGAGAACACGGCGCTTGGATTTAATGTACTGGAAAGGCTCTGTTTTTTACTTCGAGACAGGATACAGGACGCTTATGGTGCCATGGAGAAGATCTAGTGAAGCGTCGCCTCAAACGTAACAGCTCAATATATCGGGGCATAGTTTTTACCACGAAGGACACGATGAGACAGAGTACAAAAATATCCAATGTCCAATTATCAATAACTAATGTCCAATGAAAAACACTTAAAACTTGGAACTTGAGCACTCGACCTGCCGGCAGGCGGTCGGCGGGAAGGCGTGAACTTTATGCCCGACAACCTGGGTAGTTAACTGTGTTATTGGGGTCTTTATGGATACAGATATAGTTGCCGAAGACCAGGCGATATTAGATGATATTGCATTGAGACTATCTGATTTTGGCAGAGAAAGGGGGAATCTTATACCGATTCTCCAGATGATTCAACAAAGGCATGCCTATCTGTCGCCCGGGTCCATAAAGATGGTGGCAGAATACCTGGAAATCCCCACATGTGAAGTTTATGGCGTTGCCACATTCTATAATCAGTTTCGATTTCATCCGCCGGGAAAACATCACATCAAAGTTTGCCTCGGTACGGCATGCCATGTAAAGGGAGGCGATATTATCCTTGAAAATTTTGAACGAAAGCTCGGGATCAAAGATGGTGAAACCACACCTGATAAAGAATTCAGCATGGAACGAGTGGCATGTGTTGGATGCTGTGCCTTAGCCCCTGTGGTCGTTGTTGACGAGGATGTTAATGGCCATGTTGCTCCAAGCAAGGTGGAAGGCATTGTCCTTGGATTCCAGATAGAAAAAGAAAGACAGGAAAGAGAGAAACAGGAAAATGAATCCGGCTAAAAATGAAAAACCCCGTAAAGTATTTGGTTCCATCTGCCAGGAGGCCGAGGCCCGCCGGAATGCATTTAAGGAAGCTCCTGTTCCAAAAATACATATAGGTATGGCTACCTGCGGCATTGCCTCAGGGGCCTTAGAGACAAAGAAAGCGTTTATTGAAGTCTTAGCCGAACGAAACATAGATGCCCGTATACATTCTGTCGGCTGTATCGGTCATTGTTATGCTGAGCCGGTTGTGATCATAGATAATCCCGGATTTCCACCGATTTTTTATCACCAGGTAACGCCTGGTAAGGCAAAGATGCTGGTCAAGTCTTATCTTGAGAAAGGTGATCCGCTTTTCGAGCACGTCCTGGGCGCGATGGAGGAAAACGATTTGATTCCACCGGTCTCGGATTTTCCACGGTTCAACCTGGAAAAAAGGGTGGTTATGGAAAAATGCGGGCTGATTGATCCGGAAGACATCTATGATTACATTGCCGAGGGAGGATATTCTGCGCTCGTCAAGGCGCTTGAGCTCCCACCTGAAGAAATTGTCACAGAAGTAAAAAACTCCGGCCTTAGAGGGAGGGGTGGCGCCGGATTCCCCACAGGAAAAAAATGGGAGTTTGCACTGGAGGCCGGTAAACAGGATAAGATAGTAATATGCAATGCAGATGAAGGGGATCCCGGGGCATATATGGACCGGACGATATTGGAGAGCAATCCACACCAGGTCATTGAAGGGATGGCTATCTGCGCTTACGCTGTGGGTGCCCGGAAGGCTTTTTTCTATGTGAGGGCGGAATATCCGCTTGCAGTGAAAATAGTTTCAAAAGCGATACAGCAGGCAAAGGAGATTGGCCTTCTGGGAAAGGGCATCTTAGGGACCCAGTTTGATTTGGAGATAGAGGTATTCCAGGGTTCCGGCGCATTTGTTTGCGGTGAAGAAACAGCCCTGATCCAATCCATTGAAGGGAAAAGGGGCATGCCCCAATATCGCCCTCCATATCCTGTTCAAAAGGGCTTTATGGAGCAGCCTACCGTAATAAATAATGTCAAGACATTTGCCTCTATTCCTCCAATCTTAGGGAACGGCGCAGTCTGGTACCGTGGAATTGGCACGGAAAACAGCCCTGGGACCGCCATTTTTTCCGTGGTCGGGGATGTCGTTCATGCGGGGTTGGTAGAAATCCCCATGGGGGTTACGTTGCGGACCCTTATCTTTGACATATGTGGTGGTGTCCCGAATAAGAGAGAGTTTAAGGCCGTCCAGATCGGCGGACCCTCAGGCGGGTGCCTTCCGCCTGATTTTCTGGATACCCCCATTGATTTCGACTCATTGACAGGGGCCGGGGCAATGATGGGATCAGGCGGCATGGTAGTTATGGATGAGGACACATGTATGGTAGATGTGGCGCGATATTTCCTGGATTTTACGCAGAAGGAATCATGCGGCAAGTGCACTTTTTGTAGAATAGGAACCCGTCACCTGCTTAACACATTAGAGCGACTGACTAAGGGGGAGGGCAGAGAAGAAGACCTGGAGCAATTAAGAGTCATAGGAGAAGACATAAAGGATGGATCTCTTTGTGGGCTTGGCAAGACTGCTCCCAACCCCGTAATCACTTCCCTTATGTATTTCAGGGGTGAATATGAGGCCCATATCAGGGAAAAGCGATGCCCGGCAGGCATGTGCCGGCCGCTGACTGCCTATTATATTGATCTGGACAGGTGTGCCCGTGGCTGTGATGCATGCGTGGGGTGCTGTCCGGTTGAGGCCATCTTTACCACAAAGAACAGGAAGAAAGGGGTTGACCAGTCTCTCTGTGTGAAATGCGGCGAGTGCATGGTCGCCTGTCCCACGGAATATAACGCGGTAATTAAGGTATCCCCTCCGGATCTCGCGCCAGTTATCGAACGGCCCGTTGATGATTGATGATTGGCGATTGATGATTGAGTATCGTTGCTATTCCAATCGAAAATCGTCAACATTCAATTTTTAGTATGGATTTAGATTATGGTTAAACTTCTTGTTGATAATATTGAAGTTGAAGTGGACGAGGGAAAAAATCTACTTCAGGCCTGTCTTGACAACGATATTTATATCCCCAACCTCTGCTACATAGACGGCATTAACAGGGTTTCAGCCTCATGCAGGTTGTGCTTTGTTGACATCGAGGGGGTGGATCAACCGGTAACTTCATGTACTGTCAGGGTTGAAGAGGGCATGGTCGTAAAGACCGATACTCCTCCTGTGAGGCGTTTGCAGCGCACGGCCTTACAACTCCTCTTGTCCGTGCATGTTGTGGACTGTGGCCATTGTCCTGCAAATAAAAAATGCGAACTACAGCGAATAGCCAGGTTTCTGAAGATAGGTTTGAAGCCGAAACGCCTGGAACAGTTTTTAAAGGAGCCCGGCATAGACACAGACCATCCGTTTCTGGATTACTATCCCAATCGATGCGTCCTGTGCGGCAGGTGCGTCCATGTATGCAGGAACAGTCGGGAAAGATCTTTTCTGGCCTTTGCCAGGCGGGGATTTGATACGATAATCAGTTTCTACGGCGAGAACGAAGCGCCGGACCTTTCATGTGGGGATTGTTTTGCCTGCGTTGAGATATGCCCTGTCGGTGCCCTTGTTCCTAAGGAAAAAGAAGTGCCCTGAAATATTTGATAGTTCGCTTGAGCCCCTCTTCAAGATTCAGCTTTGGATTCCAGTTGAGTCTTTCCATGGCTAAAGAAATGTCCGGCTGACGCTGCCTGGGATCATCCTGGGGAAGGGATTCAAATATGATCCTGGATTTGCTTTCAGTTAATCTGACGATTGTTTCGGCAAGTTCAAGGATGCTGTGTTCATCAGGGTTTCCAAGGTTTACGGGGCCGGTGAAATCATCGGGACCATTCATCATACATATCAGGCCGTCTATCAAATCATCCACATAACAAAAAGAACGGGTTTGCATTCCGTCGCCGAAGATGGTTATGTCTATATTTTTCAGTGCCTGGACAATGAAATTGCTGACAACGCGACCGTCATTCGGGTGCATCCTTGGGCCATAGGTGTTAAATATACGAACTACCCGGATGTTGACCCTGTTTTGCCGGTAATAGTCAAAAAAGAGGGTTTCAGCGCAACGTTTTCCTTCGTCATAGCAGGACCGGAGCCCTATGGTATTTACATTTCCCCAGTAGTCTTCCTTTTGGGGATGTACAGTAGGATCGCCATAGATTTCACTGGTTGAGGCCTGAAGGATTTTGGCCTTTACACGTTTTGCAAGACCTAACATGTTGATTGAGCCCATAATGCTGGTTTTTACAGTTTTGACAGGATTATACTGGTAGTGGATAGGTGACGCGGGACAGGCCAGATTGTATATTTCATCTGCTTCAAGGAAAATGGGCTGCACCAGGTCATGGCGTATCAATTCAAAATTGGGTTTGTCAATCAGATGTATAATATTTCTTTTAATACCGGTGAAAAAATTGTCAAGGCATAAAATATCATGCCCTTCAGTAACAAGGCGGTCACAGAGATGAGAGCCTAAAAAGCCGGCTCCTCCAGTGATAAGTATTCGTTTAAGGTCGTGGATCATAACAAAATTCTTTTAACAGGATTTATACGAATTAAAAAAAATCGCAATAAATTAGCTCTTTGATAAAATTGATCATAGCCTGTAGGGACGTGGGGATCTCTTTTTTATAAGCCGCATATGCTTACATCATTACATGGCACGGCAGTTAGGACCTGAAATTCAAGCAACGGACAGCCCCATGTAGAAATCTTCATCATTAAAACCGCCATCACTGCCTGCCAGCCGGACGGCAGGCAAGCCTTCTCCGAGCCCATGGTCAAAGCCCTGGGGGCGTGTTGCTGGCATTAGGTGAATTTGTGATGCGGCTTTTAAAAAAGAGATCCCCATGTCCCGGTACTGTTTTCAAAGGGCTAAATTATTACAAAAAAATCAAGTTAATCCTTGCCTGCCCCGCGGAACGCGGGGTTATCTTGTCTATTAAATACCTGAATACTTAATCGTGTCTTAACTAAAAATGCGTCAATGCGGGTTTGCCGACAGGAAAGACATTGAAGCCAATTTCAAATAATTTCTTATGATCAAGGATATTCCTGCCGTCAAAAATAAATGCGAGTTCAGTCATTGACCTGTATATTTTCTCAAAATCGAGGCGCGCATATACATCCCATTCAGTCATAACGGCAATGGCATCACATCCGTAAGAAGCCTCATAAGGGTCCTGTACATAAGATATCTTTTCGCCAACACCATCAAGGTCGATTCTTGCATTACTTAGCGCCTTTGGATCAGTGATTACCAGTTCAGCCTTTTCTTCGAGCAGCCTTTTGGCGATGAAAATGGCGGGGCTCTCTCTTGTGTCTCCTGTATTGGCCTTAAAAGCGAATCCGAAAAGGCAGATTTTCTTGCCTGCCAAAGTGTTGAACATGCCGTTTAAGATGTTCAATACGAAACGTTCTTTCTGGTATTCATTTATTTTGACAACACCCTCCCAGTAAGAAGCTACTTCTTCAAGTCCATAGTGCTGACAGAGATAGACCAGATTAAGAATGTCCTTTTTAAAGCAGGACCCGCCAAAGCCTACACTGGGACTTAAAAACCTGTTCCCCAGACGGCTGTCCATTCCGACGGCACGCGCTACTTCAATAATATCGGCACCGGTTTTTTCACAAAGGGCAGTAATAGAGTTTATTGATGATATCCTTTGCGCTAAAAAGGCGTTGGAAACAAGTTTTGAAAGCTCACTGCTCCAGATGTTAGAGGTAATAATACGGTCTTCATGCACCCAGTTAGCGTATATCTCAACGAGTTGATCTCTGGCCTTAAGGCCACTGGGAGTGTCCCTGGACCCGATAAGAACCCGGTCAGGGTTTTCAAGATCATTAATGGCAGTGCCTTCTGCCAGGAATTCAGGATTGGAAATGATATCAAAATATATGCCGTTTTTAGTTGACGTGAGGATCCTTTCCATTGCCAGGGCGGTCTTTACCGGAAGGGTGCTTTTTTCTACAATGATACTGTTTGATTTTGCGTGGCGTCGTATCTGTCTGGCTGTCTTCTCCCAGTACTGTAAATCAGCGGCCATGCCGGCTCCTGCCCCGAATGTCTTGGTCGGGGTATTGACACTGACGAAGATGATTTCGGCTTCTCCTATTTCCTTTTCTATCTCAGTACTGAAAAAAAGATTCCGGCCCCTTACTTCTTTGACAATTTTGTCAAGACCTGGCTCATAGACAGGAAGATTATCCGAGTTCCACTGGGCGATACGGGTCGGGTTGATATCTACGAGTGTTACTTTGTATTGAGGGCACTTGTAGGCAATCATTGCCATGGTCGGACCGCCGACATAGCCTGCTCCGATACAGAGGATGTTTTTTTTAAACCGAGATTTCACAATTTTCCTCTAATTTTACGCTGGTCTTTCTGCGCTCAAGCATGTAAACCTAATAACATACTGAAATGATTATAACAAGCATGTTTAACGAAAATAAACAAAAACCTGAATTGCTCAGGGCCGGATCCTGTGTGTCAATGGGATTGGCTCTGGAATATCAGGCATATCCCCTTTAAGGATTGCGCCGGGAATATCGTTTACCATTCGCGCAGCCTCCTCATGGCTTCCCAGGATCTCTTCAGCATATTCAACCGCCGCGGACAAAACGGGCGGGCGATTTTCGGCTGAATGGGCATCGCTTGCAATGATGTGAACCAGTCGATGCCTTAGCATGATTTCACTTGAGCCCAGGGCCATCGTGCCAAAGCCTCCTGTCAGGCTCATGGCCGTGACCTGGCCGAGCGCTCCCATTGAAACAAGTTCGTACAGTATGTCCGGATCATGCTGGATCACGGCATTTCGCTCCGGATGCGTGATAATTGGTGTAATACCATTCAGCTTCAGCGCGAATATCTCATCCTTTACGCCTACGGGAATCGCCTGCGAAGGCAATTCTAACAGTATATATTTTCCGGCGTTATTGATAGTAATAGCTTCCCCTCTCTCAATCAGATCAAGCATATGCGCGCACAGGTGTATATCCGCGCCCGGATACAGCCGGAGACCTGTTCTTTTTTCAGACAGGGTTCGCTGAAGCTCTGCTACCCTGGATAGGATTTCACCGGCAGGGTTTAAATAGACGCCGTTTAGGGTATGTGGTGTTGCCAGTATAGTATGGATGCCGTCTTCCACGGCGACGCTCGCCATGGCAAGGCTTTCATCTTGAGTGGCTGGTCCGTCATCCACGCCTGGCAGGATGTGACAATGAAGGTCTATCAATGATTACACTTCTTGGCCATCATAGCGGCCTTTAGGGCTTTTTTTCCTCCGGAACGACTTTTTCTTTTTGCCATCCTCGCCATAGTAGTAGTAATAATACTGGTAGTAATAATAGCTGTCCTTTGACATGTCCACGCAGTTTAAGACCGCACCTAACACATTAGCGCCCACAGCCTGGAATTGGCCTATGGCGTTTTTTGTGAACTCCCGTACTGTCTCGCCTGCACGAATGACCAGGATGACGCCGTCAACTGATTTTGAGAGGATTACCGAGTCTGTTACGGCAGTGGACGGAGGAGAATCAATGAGAATCCGTGTATAGCGTTTCCGCAGTGCGTCAAGCAGGCTTACCATTCGGGCCGATCCTAACATTTCGGAAGGGTTTGGGGGTATAGGACCACAGGGAATAATATCAAGGTTGGATATCTGGGTGTTAATAATATCGCTTTCCGGATTACCCTTTCCCACCAGGAGGTTCGAGATTCCTCGATCCCTTGGCATATTAAATACCTTGTGCATCTTGGGCTTGCGCATATCACAGTCAAGGAGTATTACCTTGCTCCCTGCCTGTGCCATAGTGATCGCAAGATTAGCCGCTGTAATTGTTTTTCCTTCCCTGGGACCTGCGCTGGTAATCAGGATGACTTGCGGCGCTGACTCCGCAGAAGAAAGGAGAACGCTGGTGCGTATGCCGCGATACGATTCGCTTGCCGTTGATTTGGGGGAGTGAAGTGTCACCAGTTCGGCGTATTGGTTCCCCGGTTTACGACTGGTTGTTACTTCAAATATGGGGACAGGACCAAGATAGGGAATCTTGAGGTGTTGTTTGACATCATCGGGGATCTTGATTGTGTTATCTAAATATTCGAAGAAAAACGCAAGACCTGTGCCCGTCACAAGGCCTACAATAACGGCTAAGAGCACGTTCAGCCTTTTTCTGGGTTTTACAGGGTACTTCGGCGTCTCAGCGCGATCAATGATACGAATATTACCCGTTCTCATGTTTTCAGTCAAAGATGTTTCCTTAAAACGCTTGATCAAGACCTGGTACATATTCCTTACGCTTTCGGCCTCGCGTTTAAGCGCGCTGTACCCGATTGCCTTCTGATTAAGATCAAGCGATTCCTTTTTCTGTCTTGAAAGTGATGCCTTCAATGATTTCTCTTTAGCCATTACAACCTGGTACTCATTTTTAAGTGAGTTTATGACACGATTGATTTCCTGGGATTTCCGCTTGTTAAGGGTTTTTAACTCGGCGGCAATGGCCCGCATTTGAGGATGTTTTTGTCCGTATTTCTTGGAAAGCTCGGATATGCGTTTGTAAAGTTCAACCTCCATTGACTTGATCTGCAGGATCAATTTATTGTCGAGTACCTCCGGAATGGAATCTAACATATCCGGGGTTCCAGTCAGGGCCATGGCCTGCCTGTAACGAGTTTCCGCCTCGACCCGTTTTGATTCTACATCCACCACCTGGGCGTTTAGTTGCGCAAGTTTCTGGGCAGTCACCTTTTCCACATCACTTGAAAAGTCGGTGACGATGTGGTGTTTTTCTTTGTATCGAAGCAGGGATTGCTCGGCCTTTTCGACCTTTTTGCGCTCTTCATCAATCCTGTTGTGGAGCCACTTTACAGCATCCTGGGCTGCCTTGAGCTTGGTCTCAAGGTTCTGGTCAATATAAGCGGCAGCAACGGTGTTGGCAATTTTGGCGGAAAGGGCGCGATCCTTGGCCATAAAACCCACGTCAACGAGGCGGCTGTTGCGGATAGGTGTAATCCTTATCCTCTCGATAAACCTGGATACAAGGTCGGAATCCGTTTCCTGTTCCCCTGATGTATCGATTCTGTTTTCCTCCGGAGTCAGAAGGTCGGTGAAGGCATCTTTCCAGGATGTCATTGTTTCCTGAATAGAACGCTTTATATTGGCGACAAGGGTATCTCTTGGTTTTGGAAAGAATTCGTCACTGTTACTCAGGTGAAGGCGCTTGATAACCTCACGGGCAACAGTCCGGCTCTCAATTATTTTGTACTGGGTCTGGTAATAATCAGTGCCGGATGCGTTAACGGCCATGACCTCCTCAATAGAGACCACGTTTGGATTTTCCTTTTCGATGACGAGGCGGGTTGAGGCCTGATAGATAGGCGTGGCAGTAAAACTGAAAATGGTAACGCTAATCACAATAATAGAAAAGACCGTGATTGTGGTCCATTTCCGCTTCATGATGACCCGCATGTATTCGCGAAGGTCTATTTTTTCTTCTCTGTTTTGTTCCATAATCAAAAAAAGCTCTCAGGCACTACAATGACATCGCCAGGCTGTATCATCACACCCTGTATCTTTTTTCCTGACTTGATAATGGCGCCCACCTTTACCTCAATAATTTTTTCAGCACCGTCTTCCACCCGGATAATACGGGTCTTGTTTCGTGCCGCGATGGGTGTGAACCCTCCTGCCATGCTGATGGCTTCCACAAGGGTAATCTCTTTGTCAGTAATTGCATAAGACGAGGGGTATTTCACCTGTCCGATGATATAGAAATGCTCGGCCGTGGGGATGAAGATGACATCTTTGTCATTCAGATATATATTGGAAACCTGGTCTCTACCTTTAAGGAGGCCCTGAAGATCTAAATCAATAACAATCTTGCGTTCCCGGGCAGTGCCCGGGTGTTCGGTTCGAATGACCATGCCCTGTTTGCCTGCACCCTGATAACCATCGCGTCTAATTCCAACGCCTCCTGCCTTTGAAATGGCATCTAAAACGCGCTCCCTTGCCCTAAGAGAGTAGCTCCCCGGTTTTGCCACAGATCCTAAGACTAAAAAGCGCTGGCTGTTATACTCGGTTACCATGACAGACACGTGGGCATCTAAGAGGTATTGTTCTTGCGCTAATTTGCGTGATATGAGGCTGTCAATCTGTGACGTTGTAAGACCTTCTACCGTGATGCGACCGATCAGGGGAAAAGAGATAAAGCCCCCCCCTGAGACCCTTATAGCCTCCCTGGACAGGTCCTTTTCCTCATAAACAGTAATGCTCAGAACATCAAAACCGCCAACCTTGTAATCACCGCCAGCGCCGCCTCTTGCCTCAGGATATTTAGTAATATATTCGGCAGCGGAAAAGTGCTGTGTCTTGTCAATGAGACTGCTCAGCCCCGGATCAATGTCCTTTTTGGTATTTCTTTCCCGCTTGATTTCCTCTATCTTTGCCAGATCCGTCTCCCTGAGCCCACTCAGTTGAGATTTTTTCGCGGAACTTGTATTGACCGTTGTGACCTTAACGACCTTGCCGCCGGTGATACAGGCGCTGAACGCAAAACACAGGGCAACAATAATAAATAAACGCAAAAGTTTTGGATACATTATAAAGACCTCTTTTTTATATTATCTTCTCACACAAAACAGGCCCATTAAAAGGAATATATTCCTTTTCTGCCCCAGTCATACCCGCCCCTCATCAAGTGCGGGATAAACTACGGCGGAACTCCATAGAAGTCGGTGAACCAAAGGGGTTGCCGTAACTCATTTAAGCAAATTCAGAACTGTTAATTTTAATTTGCTGAGGATAATAAAGCAAGAATAAAAAGCAAAATACATATAAGAACGGCTGTAAATAAAAAAGGGGGCTTACGCCCCCCTTTATACGCTGTCGCTGTTACTGCTTGAAATTTAAACTTTTATTCTCTTAGAACCTCACACCAAGTGAAACCATATACTTGTTGACCGTGTATTCGTCCTCAAAATAATTGGAATCCTTCTTAAAGTACGTGTATTTGAAACCACAGGTCAGCCATTTCCGGATCTCATAGGCAATGCCCCCATAAGTGTTCCAGTTTTCCTGCTCTCTTTTTATTGGTATTGGCAGGTTGTAATTGTTTTCGCTGTAAAAGAACCCGCCTGTAAGGATGAATTTGGTGTGAAATCTCTGCCACAGATCAATACCGATGCCGGTATCGTTAAAATATTCATTTGTATTGGAACCTGAACTCCTTACGGCCCTTGTCGCTGTTATAGACCAGGTCGTTTTTTGTGTGGGTTTAAAGGAAACAGAAGTGTTTGCAATCCAGGTGTCTTTGTCCTCATACAAATTATTATTTGGATCAAGAGAATTATCATGATTTTGCCACTGGTAGCCGAAGTTTAACTCCCCGCTCAGTTTGGCCCCGGAGTCCCAGTTAAACCCGGCGTTTATCCTGTGCCAGTCATAGTCGGCATCGTTGTTCTCGTCAACCATCCCACCTACCGCGTGGGAATCATAGTCCTGTTCGCCGGTATGATACCTTGCAAAGATCCATGTCTTTGGAAGCACCTTGCCTTCGAGCCCCACACCATATTCGTAAGCCGTATAGTCCTGGGTCCAGTCTTCGATACGATCATATGACTGTGTATTGTAGTTATAAAAACCGAGCAGCCTGACCCGGTTGCTGAAATTATACCCCAACTTCATCTTTGCGTCGTGCAGTGTGCGTTCGGTTTGCGCAACCCCCACCTTGTACTGGTTATCCGAGCCATAAGGGTCCTCAGTGTCGGTAAACCTGTAATCACCACCAAAGATAGGTCCGCCCGGGGCCTCATAGTTTAGCCGGGCAAACGCGCTGTGGCTGTCCCAGTCATTTGCGTTATAATCACTGTAAAAGGCAATGTCCCCCTCATAACCCAGGGCCATTTCACCTCTTTCAGGAATGGTGTAGACCAGCGTGCCGGTGGGCTTGACATGGGTTATCCAGTCTCCTTCTTCTAATTCAGTCGTGTCGTTTGTTCCGTTTCCAAGGTAAATATTATCGTCAAATATCCCTTCCACGGTCACGCCCGGGTGTAACTTCAGTTTGCCGACACTGATAGCACCCTCCTGGGCCGTTGCAACAATAGCAAACAGAAACAAAGAGCCTGCTAAAAACCATATGGCGCGTACTGCTGTTTTCATTGGTATTTACCTCTCAACGTGGAGTTTTAAAATTCAGGTCCTCTTATATTTAAATTGTCCGATTTTTAATCCCAGCACAAAATTATTATTCACCATGCTTGGTGCTTGAAGTCGTCGTGCTCAACCCGACGGTTTCCTTAACGGTTTCCTTAACGGTTTCTGTAGTCTCCTCCACTGTTTCCGTAGTCTCCTCCACTGTTTCGGCAGTCTCCTCCAGTGTCTCTTTTACTTCCTCCATATATTTATCCAAGAATTCTTTGATGGTCTTGTAATCACCGCTTGACATGGCGTTTGTAATCGTGGACATGGGCGGCATGCCCTTTTTCCATTTTCCTGAAAAGGTTCCAACACCTTCGACCACGAGATAATAGGTGTCACCCTTGAAATACCCAGACCATGATTCAGAACCCCGCAAACCGCAGACGGCAGTCGGAGTTTCCAGGTAGTTTAATCTTTTGGACGCGCCGCTTTTAAACCACATCTTGCCGACAAAACAATGCATCCTGCGGGCTATTTTTTTGGTCTTAAATATCCACCATCCGGTCTTTTCTTCTCTTTCAATGATCCTGACACTCGACCATGCCTTGACCTTCATAAGGGCGCCGTCATTGTAGGTGATCTGAACTTCAGATTCTTCGGTCTGAAGAACGTCGCCGTCATAGATGACCTGACCCACTTTCTTGACCAGGGTAATCTTCTTACCAGACTTGACAATAACCTTGCCTTTGAACCTGGATACCTTGGCTATCGGTGTTGCAGCATGGGCCTGAGCAGCAAAAAGAAATACTGCCACAACCAATGAAATAAGCACACACAAACCCTTTGATCTGGAGTTCATCTGGGGCCTCCTTGTATGAAGAGGATAATTCATCCTATGTTTATTTGCTTTTGTTAATTTTAGATTTGAATTTACAAGATTTGATATATATTGTATTAATGTCAATAAAGTCAAGTATTTTCTAAAAAAAACCGCTAAATTTTTCCATAAGCTAAGGGTAGATTGCGATACCCTAAATACCCGGACCCAGGGGTGAGGGCATAGAGAGGTGGATGAAACCCCAAGATATTGTGGAGACAAAAAAATCGGTAACCATATCAGCATCTATTTGAAAGGACTTCGCCGAGTTTTTTTTAATTATGCGGAAGGGGCATTTTGCGACTAAAACAGCTCTCATAGACGAATAAAACGAAAAAATTTTATTAAAAAGTTGGCATACAGGATATTTGAAATGTCAAAAGGGTCAGAAATAAGCAAAGCCCTTACTATCGTTATACCTGCGCTTAACGAAGAGACGACCGTGAGAAATGTTATAACGGGTTGTCTCAGGCATTCAACGGATATAATGGTGATAGACGGGCATTCACTTGATAAGACGGAAGAAATTGCCCGCTTATCAGGCGCTGATGTCATTCTTGATAATAGAAAAGGGAAAGGGGATGCCATTCGTTGCGCAATACCGCATATTCACAGGCCGGTAACCGTCTTTATTGATGCTGACGGGTCTCACGATCCCGATGACATCCCGGACCTTGTCCGGCCAATACTTGATGACAGGGCCGATCATGTGTCCGCGTCCCGGCTCTTAGGCGGATCGAGTGAGCTTCACGGCGGATTTGACGAATGTTTCAGGCTTATGGGCAGTTCGTTTATCACTGCCTGTATTAATCACCGGTTCGGGGTGAGGCTGTCTGAGAGCCAGAACGGTTTCCGGGCCATACGCACGGATGTCCTTAAGGCCCTTGATTTGAGAGAGGACATAACCACCATTGAGCAGGAGATGATCATAAAGACCCTGAAGAAGGGCTACCGGATGGCCGAGGTTCCTTCTCATGAATACAGGCGGAAGGGGGGCTATTCGAAGATAAGCATCAGAAAAGTTGCGTTCAGATATGTGTTCAGTATGGTAAAACATCTGTATTTTTAACTTATGAATAACCCAAAAGCCAAAATCCTGCTCTTCAATCCTCCTGCTCCTGAGGGCCGGCGTTATACAAGAGAGGGGCGCTGCACCCAGGAGGCAGGAATCTGGGGAACCCAGTGGCCACCGGTCTCCCTGACAACGACCGCGGCATTGCTGGAAAAAGACGGCCATATGGTCAGGGTTGTGGATTTTCCCGCGGGCAACGGGGATATGGAGACATTAAAGGGGTTGGTGATCCGGGATAGGCCCGATTTTGCCTTCTGGACAACAGGGACCCCTACAATTAACTTCGACCTTGGCATTGCCCGGTTGATCAAGCACCACATTCCCAAAACCGTAACGGGTGTCATGGGGACACATGTTACAATACACCCTGAACATGCGCTTGGAGAAGCCTGCATAGATCTTGTCGTTAGAAGAGAACCGGAAGCTACCATCCGGGAAATATGTCGTCATTACAAAAAACAAAGGTCTTCCATAAATGGTATCTCTTTCAGAGAGGGTCAAAACGGCAGGATAGTTCACAACCCGGATGCAGGGTTTCTCTCTCCACGTGAAATCCCTGTTCCCGCGTGGCACACGCTGGCAAATTGTTCTTACAGGCTGCCTCTTGCGGGCAGACCTTTTCTTATTGTAGCCCCGGTTAGGGGCTGCCCCTACCCCTGTTCTTTTTGCACGGCCTCTATCTATTATGGGAAACAGCTTCGAAAACGGCCTGTGGATCATGTTGTGGACGAAATGGAAACAGACATGGAAAGATTTGGTATACAGGATTTTTTTATATGGGCTGATACGTTTACATTAGACAATCATTATGTTTCGGAATTTTGCACGGAGATAATTCGCCGCGGGCTGAACATTTCCTGGACCTGCAACAGCCGTGTAGATACGGTGGATAGAAAGATCCTGATGCAGATGAAAGAGGCCGGTCTGTGGATGATCAGCTATGGCCTTGAGTCGGGAAATGATGATGTCTTGAAAGCAACGGGCAAAGGGATCAGTATAAGCCAATCCGTTGCCGCGGTATCCACTGCCCACGAGTTAGGCATAAAAACCGCGGGTCACTTTATTCTGGGTCTACCGGGCGAAACCGAAAAAACCATGCAACAGACACTTAATTTGTCCTTGAAACTCCCGTTAGATATTGCCCAGTTCTATACTGCCGCACCCTTTCCTGGGACGCGACTTTATGAGGAAGCCCTGCGTTATGGGTGGTTGCGGGGAGACGCCGTCTTTTCCCAGGGAAGCGCGGTTCTTGAACTTCCAGGTCTTCCCGCTAAAAAAGTGAACGATTTTCGCCGGTATTCTTACAGGAGGTTCTATTTGCGGCCGAAAACATTTCAACGTGTGTTCGCCATGCTTAAAACCGGGTCCGCAAGGCAGGTTTTTTCAAATGCCTTTAGGTTTATTGAGTGGGTAAGAAAATGAGGCCGCACTTTGTTCTTGGAATATGGGATGGTCACGATGCAGGGGCCGCATTGCTCAGGGAACGCGAGGTTCTCTTTGCAGTTAATGAAGAGAGACTGAGCCGAAGGAAGCTTGACGTGGGCTTTCCCAAACACTCCATTTTGGCCTGCCTTGCCTTTGCAGGTATTTCCCCTGAACATGTCAGGGACATCGGGGTCTCAACCAGTGATCCTGCCAAGACACTGACCCGGATCATTCCCAGGCTGAAAGAGGAATACTACCTGCTTCGCAGGAGGAAAAAGGAGCCCGGCCGGCTAACATCTTTTAAGAAGTGGGCCAAGTACAGGCTTACGGAACTTAAACCCAATGCCGTTTCCATGGGGCTCAGCCGGTTTCACCTGAACAGGAACCTTAAAGCAATGGGGTTTTCGGACTATCATCTGAGTCTGATCGATCATCATGAAGGACATGCTCAGGCAGCCGCCCGCACAAGCGGTTTTGACGACTGCGCGGTTTTGACCTTAGATGGTGTAGGAGACGGATTGTCGGGAAGCCTCTGGTCTTATAAAGAGGGTGCATTGCATCCGGTAAAAAAAATGCCGGCCAGGGTTTCATTAGGTATTTTTTTTGAACACGTCACTAACCTCATGAATATGCGGGAACTTGAAGATGAAGGCAAGGTAATGGCCCTTGCAAATTACGCCTATCCCATAGAGGACCAACAGAATCCCTTAATGAAGCTCCTTGAGATCAACGGCCTTAATATTATTTCTGATTACCGGTCTACCGGCCTGTACCGGGAGCTGAAAAAGACCCTCTGGCGCTATCCTTCGGAGCAGTTTGCGTATATGGCCCAGCGGGCTCTCGAGAAAAACGCGTTGAGCCTGGTTCGTGAGGCATGCAGGATAACCGGCATGAATAAGGTAGCCCTGTCAGGGGGCGTATTTTCCAACATAAAGCTCAACATGAAGATTGCTGAATTAGATGAAGTGGAAAGGGCCTTTATCTTTCCTCATATGGGCGATGGCGGGCTCGCAGTGGGCTCAGCCATGGCCGTGAATGAATCGTTTATCAATAACCATTGTTATGGTTTGAGCGATCTTTATCTCGGGCCGGGGTTTTCGAGAAACGAGATCCATGAAGCACTGGAAGGCAGGGGCCTCTCATTTCGTCCTGTGGAAGATGTTGCAGGGACCGCGGCGCGCCTGATTTGTGAAGGCGAGATTGTTCTCTGGTTTCAGGGAAGGATGGAGTACGGGCCACGGGCCCTTGGAAACCGGAGTATCTTAGCGCGTCCTGATGACAGGCAGATAAAAGATCAACTTAATATTCTGCAAAAAAAGCGCGTCTGGTACCAGCCCTTTTGTCCGAGCATCCTTTATGAAGACCTGCCATTGCTCGTTCATACAGACGGCCGGGAGGATGTTGATGATAATCGTTTCATGACTACCGCCTTCAGGGTCAAGGAAAAGAATCTCAAGCTCATGGAAGGCGTCATTAATATTGACGGGACCTGCAGGCCGCATATTGTAAGAGACGAAAATCCTCGCTTTCGTGATTTATTGCTTGAAGTTAAAGCGAGGCTTGGAAAAGGGATTCTTCTAAATACCAGTTTCAATATTCACGGAGAACCCTTAGTATGTTCGCCGGATGACGCCCTTGATATGTTTGAGCGGACCGGCATTAATTATCTGTTTATCGAAGACATAATAGTTGAAAAATGACATTAAAGAAAATCTATAATTATCGTTTCTTCCCGCTTGTTATATACGCGCTATATTTTTTGTTCTTTGGGGTCGTAGTTTATTTCGTGGATTTCATTGATAAGGAGGAGACAAAGGATATTCTAAAGAAATGGGTTCCCTGGAATCTAAAGATCAATTTTTTCTTAATATTGATCGGTCTTGTTTTTTGCGGGAGGGATATTATTGAAGCTTTAAAATCGTTGCGCGCCCGCTCAGGCATCATCTTAGGCATCGTTTGCGTTATAGGTTTTCTTGCCGTGTGCTTTGTGGCCCCGCGCACACATCGAATCTTTTATGATGAACACATATACGCAAACATGGGACAGAATATCGCCTTTGCCAACGAGACCGGACATTGTCACTACGGCGTTTTTGAATACGATGAATACCGTCCCCAATGGATTGAATATAATAAGCAACCGAACGGCTGGCCATTCTTGATCAGCATTGCATTTGAGGTTTTTGGCGCGAATGAAATGTGTCTTTTTATTCTTAACAATCTCCTCTTTTGCGGAAGTCTCCTTATTGTCTTTTTTATCACCTGGTACCTGACGGGAGAATATTTCGGTGCCCTCTTGGCAGCTATTTTTTTTGGTCTGATACCGCACAACCTTGTGTGGAGCAATACCGGGGCCTGCGAACCGTCCGCCAGTTTTTTTGCGGGGCTGACTGCGCTGATACTTGTCGTTTATCTCAGATCAGGGAAGAATCTTTATCTTTACCTGTTAGCCTTAATCCTGCCGTTCGCATGTCAGATGCGCTCGGAATCGATCCTCATTTTATTTTGGGTTATTCTCGCCTTTCTATTATTTAAACCTCAGGTATTGGTTGATAGGAGACTGTGGGCCTTCGGTCTTGTGACCACCATTTTTTTGGTGCCCCATTTAGTGCACGCGTACGCGGTTAGCGGCCATTCATGGGGGGCGGAGGGCGCTAAGTTTTCCCTTGAGTTTTTCCAAAACAACCTGAGTGTTAACGGGAGTTATTATTTTAATAACCAGGCATTTCCTGTTTTATTTACTGTTTTCGCTGTCACCGGTTTTTTCTTGAAAGGCATGTCATTTAGATGGAGGCTCATGATTCTTTTATGGTTCCTGCTTTTCTGGGGCGTGTTTCTCCTTTTTTACGCAGGCAGCTACCGTTACGGCGCTGATGTTCGCTATGCCCTGGTTTCTTTTATGCCCATCTCAATACTTGCGGGAGCAGGGGCAGGTGTTTTTCGGGGGCTTTTGGTCAAACGAACTTCGCAGGCCATCGCCGTCGGCCTGATTGTAATTCTCGTGGCTTCGTCACTTGTGGGTTTTCTTCCCCTTGTAAAAAGGGTCGGACAAACCGCCTGGGGCGCAAGATATGATCACCTGTATGCCAGGGAATTTATAAAAAAGATTCCCGAGCGTTCCGTCATTGTGACCCATAATCCAAGTATGTTTTTCCTGTGGGATCGAAGTGCCGTTCAGGCATATATGGCGATAAGCAATCTCAATATCATAAGGCATTTGATGGCAAGATACCAGGGTCATGTCTATTTTCATTATGATTACTGGTGTAATACAAGCGGCGCCAGCAGCCGAAGGCTTTGCCAGGCCATTATGGACAAATATCGCTTAACAGAGGTCGCAAAGGCCCATGAGCAGCATTTTGAATACGGGCTTTATAAGATGAGTTTTGAGTAGCCCTTAAGGTGTGAATACTCAGGAGTGTAAAGTGACTAAAGTGATCTAAAGTGACTAAAGTTAAGGATTCTGACCACACTCCCAGAACGCGGCTTTCAAAGATGCAATAAACAATAGTATCAATAGACCATAGCTCCTGCCCAGCTTGCATGATCACAGGTGTCTCCGTCACCTGCGTCATCCACTATCAAGATCAGTTCATTTGCGCCCTTTATGGAAATCCTGATATGATCGGTTGAGGAATCCCAGCGCATTACAGGTGATTTGTATTTTAGTTTTCCGTCCACATGCACCTCAAATATTACGCTGCCGGGTTTTTTGTCTTCGGTATCATCAAGACCGATATCACTTTCAAAATAGCTGTATCCCGCGGGGAGATTAAAGATGATTTCGGAATTGGCATGGGTGCCGAGCCCCTTAGCGTATCTTTTCCCATTCAGGACAATCGGCTTATCATCGATATTGGCGTCGAATCGTAAGGTCCTGAAATCCTGGATGGCCATGACCGGTTTTAAGTCGCTTAGAAATACTCCTCTGCCTCCGGATTTGTTTGTTTTTAAAATCCCCTTATGTGTTTTAATCCCCTGCGTTGATTTCCTGTGAACCTCGTAGATTCTGTAGTTCTTACCGCCACACGTCTGATCATATATTAGGGCAAATTTGCCGAGGGCCTGCTCGCCGATTACATACTCCTGTCTCTCACGGGGACCGGCGAGAATATGAGTTATGTTATATTTCCTGATGAGCCTCTGGTTGCCAGTACTGTAGATCCTCCTGACAGCACGTTCGGTTCCAGGTTTCTTGAAGCCGGTATTCCATGTATACGACCCATCAACTACCCTTCTTCCGGAAAGAGCAGGCACAAAATGGATGACGTGATCACTGGTTAGAAATATGGCATCTTTTTCAGTATTCAGCCTGATCCACGCAGCGACATTCCTGTCACACCCGGAAAAAAGTAGGCTGCCTGATCTTGAAAAAACAACATACCTCTTAAGCACGGAGGGACCTATGGCTGCAATTAAAATTATTAAAATGACACATATCTTTCCAGGCATGTTCCTGTCAAACCAGGCCCAAAGAAGCTTTGCGGCGAAAAAGGCAAGCATCACGTTGAGGTAAAGGAAAAATTTATTGCTGTCTCCCCAGTTGGGAGAGAACCTGTAAAAGTTGATCAGCAAGAAGAAGAAAAACGGAACAGCGGAAAAGATCAGGAGTATGACGTTTTCCCTTCCCTCTGATGACCGCAAGGAAAACGCCCTCTTTTTTATGAAGTAAAAGGCGAAACCGGCGATTCCCAAAATCAAGGGAAGGCCTGCAGCCCTAATCCAGAACACAATCCTTGATAAGAATACGGAATTTAGAATGTTCAACTCGCTGAGCCCTCCTCCTAACCTGTGCACATCAAAACCGGAAAAGCCGGGGGCTTTGGGCTGGGAGAGGATAAACAAGATCTGGACGGCTGCAAGCACAATAGGAATCAAGCACACAACGGTTCGTTTGAGATCCCATCGCATGAAGATAGCAGTAATAACAAGTACGGGAGCAAGAACAAGAAAGGTATGGATGTGAAAAAGAGGCGTAATTCCAAGCAGCAGGGAAAGGCCGAAAAGGATTTTATAGTCTGCCTGTTTATTAAGAAACATACGGTACATACCGGATAGCAGGATCAAACCTAATGGAAAGGCGAAAAGGAAGGGGCGCTGGGGATGAAAAAAGTTAGTAACCGGGTCTAAGAAATTGGAAAACGGATAGAGCAACAGACCTTTGATATTTGTCCACGAGGTGAAATCAAGTTCCATATTATGTGGCGCAATTCCAAACAGGCCAAAAAGCAGATTGAAAAAGGCAATGTGGCCTAAGATGAGAATGGAAGAGGAGAGAAAGATGCTTAGTTCGTTTTTAAGTAGAAGTTTGTAAAAGCAGTAGACCATTGTGGCAAGGGCAAATGAAAACATAATCTGGGGGATAATCACGGACAGGAATAGATCAAAGCCGCCCAGGCAAAGTATAGCTGAATGGAAATTGACCAAAAAGTGGTAGCTCATCTTTGCACCGGCACACTGGGGGCTCTCAGGAAGAAAGAAGGGTTGTTCAATAAATGCGGAGACAATGGAAAGGTGATAGGATAGATCCGTGTAATTGCCTAAGTAAAGGATATCGCCCGTTTCGGTTTTAAAGACACCGAAAATAAAATGGGGCATGATAAATAAAAGGAGAAGTATATGAACCGGTGATATGGATCTTTCAACAAAAACCTCCTGCCTGAACCAGGTAAGTGTTTTTCTTTTCCTGATCCGCGCGTAGGAGATATAGGCGGCTATTAAAACAAGGCTGAGCCACAAAGACACCCTGGAAAACCCGATAATCAGGGAAAGAGAAAAGACAAGCCATGTTGAAAGGAGGCTTCCGACAATTATGGCAAATGATACTTTTGCCCAGAAGTTTTTCTCTAAGAAACCAAATTTATCTTCAATGAGAAAGCCGGCCCACAGAGAAAAAAACAGGAATAGAATGCCTGTCACGATCAATTAACTCCCGGCCTGGAAAGCCTTTGTTCGCGAAACAGCCTGATAAGCTCGTAAAAGGCCCTCAGTATAACCCTTGGGTTCCCCCCGGTCTGTTTCCCAAACAGCCGTGGCTTGTGCGATACACCGACTTCCCTGATCCTGACCCCGGAAGCCTTAAGTTTTAACAGGAGTTCGGTGTTAATCAATGCTCCTGAGGAGCGAAGTGCAATGTGCTTAACAGCTTTTTTCTTGATCAATTTAAACGCACAATTAAGATCTTTGACTTTTAGCCCGAAACAGAGCCGTATTAGCATATTCCATGCCCTGGCATAGACTATTCTCTGCCAGGGATCTTTCCTCACTTTTCTGGATCCGATGATCGCGTCACAGCCATTGATCCCGGCAAGAAGCAGCTCGATTTCTTTCATGTGGAATTGATGGTCTCCGTCCGTAAAGAATATCCAGTCATGAACCGAATTTCCAAATCCGGAAATCAGGGCTGCGCCATAGCCTCTGTTTTTTTCATGATGAACAACACGTACGGGATCATATTGCATGCTCAGTCTTTCCGCAATATTTCCGGTACTGTCAGCGCTCCCGTCGTTTATTATCAGGATTTCATATTCTTTGACCAGATCATCTAAGACATGAATGGTTTTGAGTACCAGATTTTCGATGTTTTTTTCCTCGTTATAGCAGGGGAAGAAGACTGATAGAGATATAGAATGCATTTGAAAACCCCGCACAAGCCCGGTAACCAATCAGCGCCTTTTACCACGATAATATATCAGCACGGAGAAGATCAATAAAACAGTAATTCCCAGGACAAGGTACCATCGGAAATACACAGGTTTTGAGACAACCCGGATCTTCCCTTTAAGCAGTTCCGAATAGTGGGTGCCATTTTGCTCATACCAAACAACCGCTTTGTATGTATTCGTATCGCGCGCCCTTTTCCTCAGGATCAGCGGGATTGTGTCGGCTATTTCCTTTTTAGGGGATAATCTGTAGAACCTGCTGGGCTCATAGGTGGCAAGACCGTCCGGGAGACAAAAATGCACATGGGCCTTTACGGGTTTTTTATTATGGTTTTTTATGGAAACCAGGATATTACGCTTTTGGCCCCACATGATTTTTTTATTGATGATCGGAGATTTGAGATCCACAGAAACACGAGGAGGATCTGAGCTCGCTTTATCCAGGCGGTAGGCAATTTCAAAGAAATGATATTTCCGGTGTGTGGCGCCGCCTCGTTCCTCGAAGTGGACAAGAACAGTTACAAGATATTTTCCCGGTTTCAGCCTGGGGTTAACATACCGGCTCTTTATATTAATCTTGCCGCCGGGTGGGTTGTCTCCAAGCTCATCATAGGGTTCAGCCCAGTCGGCAATAGTGATGGTAGCGACTACGTCATAGACAGTTGCCGTGCCTGTGTTCGTGATATCTATTTCCATATTTATGGCGCCGGGTTCTTTGATACTATACTGGGAATGGATATCTGTTTTTACGGTTAAACCATATGCGGACAGGGAAAAACATCCGGTAAAAAAGACTGCCAGGAAAGTAAAAAGGGCTCTTATGAGTTTGGGTGTTCTCATTTTTTTAACTTTTTGGAAAAATTCAATTTTGCGAAGCCACCCCATACCTTCGCTGGGGCAGGCTTTTTATGGATTCCCGCCTTCGCGGGAATGACGAATTAATGGAAGCGCGTGTCATTCCCGCGAAGGCGGGAATCCAGTAGGCGTTACCCTGATTTATTGAGATGTTACATGCTCCCCTTAACCGGGGATATTTTGCTTATTTAAGGAAACTACCCACATTTTAAAATTCTAAACCATTACGCCACATCTGGCGCACTATGGCGCGTTTTCCCTCGTTGTAGGTTTGCAACGTTATGGTTTATTCACAGAGAGGACGACTTCACTTACAATCTCATAATCAGGGTAAAATTTCCACACGAATTCTACTATCCTGTCTCTCAATGCTTTTCTGTTTTCAATTCCCAGGCTTTGCGCTTTTTTATAATGCCAGCACGCCTTTGCCCAGGCTGACCGGTGTTCCGAGATGGCAAGCCCTATGGTTTGTTTGGATCGAACCACCCAATAATTGCCAATATCTATGTGAAGACCCGGATTTTGATCCCCTGCAAAAAAGGCGGCCCTTTCCATGGATATGTCTGCCGCGCGAAGCCATTTCTCCTGATGATCCGGATCCTCCATCATAGTAGAGTACTCCCAACCTAACCGCGCGTGATACTGCGGCTCAAAGGGGTTTAGTGTTACTGCCTTCTCAAATGCCCCTATGATTTCCATTTGCAGTTTGCGCCTGTCTTCAATGTCCCAATCCTCATCTAAGATACGTGATTCACGAAACCGCATATGTCTTACAACCAGTTTTTGCCAGTATCGGGCATTGCTGGCATCCCATGCGATGGCGGATTGAATTTCTTTAAGGGATGGGTATATATCCCTGTTTAAAGAAGAATATTCCGTTACCGTATTGCAATAACACTCGGCAACAAAATGACGAACTGCCCAGAACCCGCTCCAGACAACTATTCCGGAGACAAAGAACAGTGTCAGGAATCCTTTGTATTTCAGGGGCTGGATATGGTAGCGAATAAATGTTTTATCCCTGCCATGATGTCTTTCCAAATGCAGGGCGCTGTAGCCGATAGCCACAATCGCCACAAGCACCAGGAAGTTGGCAGGAAAATGCAGATTAAAATCCGAATAGGAGTGAATAGCAATGGCCGTCATGGCCGCTACCGGCGCGACCCCTAATCCAATGGCAAAGGGGTCTGTTCTCTTTTTCCATAATTTCATTATGCGATAAAGGTAATATGATATCCCTGCAAGCAATAAACACATACCAATAATTCCGGCATCAGCAAGGAATTCTACCCAGTCATTGGTGGCGTGTCTCATGTAGAAAATCCGGTCTTCAATAGCCTGATATTTGGGATAGGCATAGCGGAAATTACCCACACCGACACCTGTTGTTTTGTAGTCGTAAAACATATCGAGGGTTTTTTTTGCGTACCTGCTTCTTTCCTTAAAGCTTTGATCAAAATATTCAAACCTGCCTAACGTATAATCTGCCCCGATATGAAGGGCGTAAACAGAAATGATCAAAAAGAGAAATAAGAGGATAAGACCCTTTTGCCGGTGTGCCTTTCTGAACACAAACAAAAGGCTCATGCACAGCATGGCCCCTGATGCCGCAAGGATGCCCCCCCTGGAAGAAGAGAAGAAAAGCCCGATACCTATAACGACGGCGGAAAAGAGAACAAGGATCCTTTTGTTGAAGCGCTGCTCCCCGGATAAAAGTTGTGAAATCCTGCGTCTCAGGCTGGTCTTATGTCTGGCGGCTGTCTTTCTTTTCCTTTTTCTCTCTGAGAGTGAGGCTACATAGGCAGCGGCCAGGAGCAGGCACATCTCCATTAATCCTGCAAAGTGATTGTGGTTGATATATGTCCCTGTTACATCCTCAAGATAACTCTTTTTTTTGTACCACCAGATATGGTGAGATCCGGAATAGGTTTCCATCAGGCCGTAAAGGGTATCGAAACAGGCGAGTATCAATATCAAAATGACCAGCGCCTCAATCCTCTTTCTGGAATTTAGCACCTGAATCAGGCCGAAAAAAAACAGGCCGTAGACTATCCATCTTACAATAGACATGCGAACGGGATAGTAATAGGGAGATAGAGAAAACCACTCGTTGAACCCGGCATTTTTCACTGCAATGCCGGATGCGGGGATGGATTTGCCCCCAACCACCTCGGCTTCCGGAGATAATAAACCAAGAAGAGAGTCGGGCAAGGGAACAACCTGGAAAATAAGGAATGCTAATATGATGAGAAAGAGGAAATTAAGGCTGGTGCCGGGAAATGAGAACCCCCAGACACTGGTTTTCTTATCTTTTTTGACGTTTTTTATGACCAGCAGGAACGAGGCGGTTAAGACCCCCACAGACATCATCGTGTAAGCATAGGTATTTATTGCCCCGAAAAGTAAAGGGCTTATGACTAACACGATAGCATAGATAATTAGAGCGGCTTTTTCCAAATGACATTCCCACACGGAGAAGACAGGGCTATTTTAAAGAAGAGATTCCCATGCCCAGAAACTGTTTTCAAAGAGATAAGGTATTACAAGTAATCTTCTCTCGGGGGAGAAAAGATCTCAAGAACCTCGGCAGTTGATTCCAAACACCTTCCGCCGTGTATCACATTAGAAGGGACGTGATAGGCATCTCCCTGATTTACAATCCTTTTCTCGTCATTAATAATCAGTTCAATGGAGCCCTTAAGTACGGTACCCACCTGTTCATGGGGATGGGCATGTTCAGGTATCTTAATGCCCGGTTCAATACGGAAAAAGACCATGGTCATCTTTTCGCCGGGAATAACCCGCATCTCAACACCTTCCGCCAGTTTTTTTGGCTCCATATCTTTGACAGTATAATAATTCATGGCAGATCCTTTTCGTGATATCTTCATATAGCAGGCAAGATTTATGGTTTGCAATACTTTTGCGCATAAATATTTATTCTCTGTAACACTTTAGCCCTTTAAAAATCAGGAATAGGACATAGGGATCTCTTTTTTAAAAGCCGCATATGCTTACACCATTACATGGCACGGCAGTTAGGCCTTTCCAGTCAAGCAAAGGACAGCCCCATACGGGAATCTTCATAATTAAGACCCCATCCCTGCCTGTTCAGCGCCCATGGTCAAAGCCCAGGGGGCGTGTTGTTAGCATTGGGTGAATTTGTGATGCGGCTTTTAAAAAAGAGATCCCCACGTCCCTACAATCTATGATCGATTTTTTCATAGAGCTAAACTATTACCATTCTCTGTATTTGCTCAGTGTTTCGGGGACAAAGAATCTGACTGTTTCCCTCAGGCGCTGGTGGCATTTCCCAATGTCAACTACGTGAAATATGGCCGGAAATGCCGCCCGGGACCTGTCACCGACCAGGTTGACTGCCGATGCAGGGAAGTCGGGGTTAATAGTGAGGAGTGAAAAGTAAGGAGTGAGAAGTGAAGGATAAGGCGGATTATAATTATAGGGTAGGTGAATAGGTAATGGGAATAGTTGAACTTGGATAAAGCCGGCTTTTTCATTGCATTTACGACTCTGGATATGTATATTGTCTTCTGTTTTACTGCTACAATTTAAGGGTTGACATAGATGGCGATGTTAACGATGTTATGATAAAAGATGCTTGTTCAGATTTGTTAATTAGTTGAGTTGGAAAATTATTGTCCTTATTTCAAGGGCTTGTAACTGTCGAAATGGTGAACGTCTCCCGCCATGGCGGGACTAAAAACGAATATGTGCATAATTTTAACCACTTAACCAAGTCTATTGTTAGGAAAGGAGGCGATTAGTTTATAGGGAGGTGAAAAAGGTTTTTAGGCGTTTTTTGGCATACAGTTGGGTTTTATCAAGTTTCAGGAGCGCTGTTTTTTTAAGCAATGCGCTGGAGTTATGACTCACCAATCAGATTGCGGAGGTGATATGAAATGAAAAAGGGATATATATGGGGTATTATTGTAGTACTGGTGGTAATAGCGGCTGTAGTTGTCTACTTTGCAACAAGGCCACCTACGATTGCACGTCCAATTAAGGTTGGTATCATAGATTGCTACAGCGGGCCGGCGGCTGTTTACGGTAAGGATGCCCTTAATGGCTTTAAACTGGCCCTGGAAGAGATCAACAAGGAAGGGGTCTTGGGAAACAAGATCGAGTTCACCACTCGTGACACCAAGTTTAAGGTGGATATCGCCCTAAATATGGCCAAGGAATTGGTCATGAGGGAAAACGTTGATGTCCTTGTTGGGACAATTAACAGCGGGGCTGCATTGGCCGTATCCGATGCTGTTGCAAAGAAAGAGAAGGTGCCATTTATGGTTTGGATCTCCAAAAGCGAGAGAATCACTGGGGAGAAGGGCCATCGTTACGTTTTCTCAACCGGTGAAAATACGGCCATGGCAGGCAAAGCCGGTGGCGTTGCCCTGTCTAAAAAGCCGTACGTGAAATACTGGATTGGCGGGGATGATTATTCATATGGTCATGATATAGCTAATGCTGCCTGGAGAAACCTGAAAGCACTGAAGCCTGATGTAGAGGTAATCGGAAAATCATGGTGGAAACCGGGCGAACCTGATCTTGTACCCTATATTACCGCAATCCTGGGCGCAAAACCTGATGCTGTTATTTTTTGTACCGGAGGCCGCAGCATGACCAATATCATGAAAGCGGTCAAGGCAACCGGCATGGCTGAGAAGGTCCCTATCTGGATTCACTCTGCCACAGATCATGCTGTTCTTAAGCCGCTCGGCGCGGAAGCCCCTGAGGGTGTGCTTGGTACCATGGACTACCATTTTTATTATCCTGATACCGCAGCCAACAGGGAATTTGTGAAAAAATTTGAAGCAGCCTATGGGAACCCTCCGGGTTTTCCTGCGTTTCACGGTTATATCACGGCACATTTCATTGCCGAGGCATTCAAAAAAGCAGGAGCGCTCGACAGGGAGAAGTTCATTGATGCATTAGAGGGATTGAAGATTGCAAGCCCGGCGGGTGAGATTGAGATGCGAGCATGTGACCATCAGGTTGTTCTCCCCATGTATTTAGGTGTAACCAAGAAGTCGCCAAAATATGGGTTTGTGATTGCCACTGATATTGTTACCCTGGCAGGCGATGAGGTACTGCCGACTTGTGAGGAGATTGCGGAGGCCCGAAAGAAGAAGTAGAACGTCTCAATAATTTAGGATAATATCTCATGGATTCCCGCCTTCGCGGGAATGACAGGCACATAAATTAGTTCGTCATTCCCGCGAAGGCGGGAATCCACAAAAAGCCCACCGCAGCGAAGGCGTGAGGCGGCTTCGCAAGGGATTTGTCCTTATTTATTGAGCAGATACGTGAAAAGCTGAGTAGTTGAGAGGTTAATTGGTTTAGCTGATTAAAGATTTTGCCTTTCACAACTCAACAACTCAACAATCTGACTACTTAACTAAACACTTCAAAGGGAATTACCAACCATGGAAATCGGGCAAGCTTTTACTGTTTCTGCCTTAGGCAGTCAATTCCTTGTCGGTCTTAGCCGGGCAATGATTCTGTTTATCGTCTCTGCCGGGATGAGCTTTGTGCTTGGAGTGCTCAGGGTCCCGAATGTTGCTCATGGTTCACTTTATATGATCGGGGCATTTGCGGCCTTTAGCATTTCCAATCTGTTGGGCGGCGGCACAGCCGGTTTCTGGTTGGCACTAATCCTGGCCCCCCTTGTAGTAGCTCTTGTGAGCCTTATAGCAGAGAGGTCCCTGTTCTGTCATCTTTACGAAAGAGAACACCTGATGCTGCTGCTATTCACCTTTGCCCTGATGCTCATCTTAGGCGATCTTGTAAAGATGGTCTGGGGTGCCGATTACAGGTCGATCATGGCGCCTGAATTATTACAGGGCTCTGTGAACATATTTGACTCACCGTTTCCGCGCTATAACCTGTTTCTCCTCATTATTGGTCCTTTGGTGGGTATTGGACTGTGGCTCTTTTCGAACAAAACCAAGGTGGGGAAGATTGCCCGGGCAGCGGCTGTTGATAGAGAGATGGTGGGCGCAATTGGCATAAATGTAAGCTGGGTGTTTGCCTTTGCTTTCGTCCTGGGCTGTTTCCTTGCCGGATTAGGAGGCGCCCTGGTTTCCCCTACTATAAGTGTGACTATCGGAATGGATCATGACATTATTATCGAAGCCTTCCTTATTGTTACAATCGGGGGATTGGGGAACATGTGGGGGGCCCTGGTAGGGTCACTTATCTTCGGATTGACTCAAGCCTTTGGTATTCTGTTCTGGCCACAGTTCGCCATAGTTTTCCCATACATTGCGGTGGTGATTGTGTTGACCTGGAAGCCCAGGGGGATGCTTAAATCTGTATGGTGATAAAATTTCTTGCAGAAATTTTATATAACGCAGCTTCGCTGCTATTGTCTTGATGTTATCATTCTTGAAAAGTAACTACTCAGCCTGACTACGTGAGTAGTCACCTTGAAAACTTAATTACCAAGCGGCGGAGCCGCGCTTTATAAAATCGTGAAGCGAAGCGAAACGATTTTATCAGGAGTTGACGTTGTTCAGGGATATCTTCAACCTGAAATCAGTTGGGCCTTTGGTGGTTATCTTTATTATTCTACTTATTCTGCCGACGATCCTTCCAAGGTTTTACACCTATATACTTGCCGTAATTTTTGTGACGGCTCTATTGGCCATGAGCCTCAATATGGTAGTGGGCCATGGTGGATTGTTTCAGTTTCATCATGGGGCCTTTTACGGTGTTGGGGCCTATACCGTTGCCCTTATGCTGACAAAGACTTCCCTGCCTGTGTGGACCGGCTTTATAGCAGGCCCCATCATTGCAGCGCTTACAGGACTGCTCATCGGCGCATTTTGTGTCAGGTTGACCAGATTGTACTTTGGAATGCTCCAGATCTCCTTGGGATCGCTGATATGGGCGATCGCTTTCCGCTGGTACAGTCTTACCGGCGGCGATGATGGCATGCATGGTATTCCCATGCCTCCCATTATCTCCTCCCAGAACAGCGCCTATTACTTTACCCTGATTATCATGGCAATCTGTCTTATAATAATGTACCTGATTTTCAAGTCCCCGTTTGGCGCGACCCTTCAGGCGATCCGTGACAATCCGGAGCGATGTGAAGCAATCGGCATTAATGTCAGACGCCATCAGCTCATCGCTATAGTCATAGCCACATTCTTTGCCGGGATCGCCGGAGTTCTCTTTGTTGTAGTGGAAGGTTCGGTTTTTCCGGATCTCCTGTTCTGGGTTTTCTCTCTTGAGATATTTATCATGTGCCTTTTGGGTGGCTGGTTTACCTTTGCCGGCCCGGTTCTTGGGGCAGCAATAATGATCTCTTTAAGGACCTTTGTCGGTATCTATACAGAGTACTGGACTTTAATTTTAGGGATCATACTGATCCTGCTTATTTTCTTTCTGCCGGAAGGAGTATGGGGCTATATCCTGGAAAAATTCGGTCGCCAGAGTAAAGAGGCCATTGAAGGGGGAAGTAAGTAGATGCTGCGCGTTGAGGAAATACATAAATCATTTGATGATTTCAAGGCCGTGAACGGGGCCAGCCTCACTGTGGAAAAGGGTGAGCTGGTGGCAGTGATCGGCCCTAATGGCGCGGGAAAGACAACGCTTTTTAATCTGATTACCGGCCAGTTGAAGCCGGACCGGGGAAAGGTTGTCTTTAAAGATGAGGATATCAGCAAGCTGCCTCCATATCAGATCTGCGGGAGAGGGATAGCCCGGTCATTTCAAATAGCGAACATCTTTCCCCGGCTCACAGTCTTCAGGAATGTTCAGGTGTCAGTTCTCTCCCAGCAGGGAAAGAGCAGGAAGCTTTTTTATCCGGCAGAGAAATTAGCTGTTAAGGAAACTAACAGCATACTTGAAAGCGTGGGTCTTTTGGATAAGGCTGGGAGTACGGCGGGTTCCCTTGCCCACGGCGATCAGAGAGCATTAGAGATAGCAATAGCTTTAGGCAATGAACCGGAACTGGTGATTCTTGATGAGCCTACTGCCGGTATGTCACCCGAAGAGACCACAGCTACCATGGAGCTAATAAAGCGATTGGCCGATTCACGCGGATTAACCATTTTGTTCTGCGAGCATGATATGGAAGTAGTATTCAATGTTGCCCAGAGTATCATGGTCATGCATCAGGGGCTGACGATTATCCAGGGAGAACCTGATGAAGTGAGGAATTCCAGCCAAGTTCAGGAATGCTACTTAGGAGGTGCCGAGCCATGTTAGAAGTGGAGAATATCCATACCTATTATGGCCTGAGCCATATCCTGTTCGATGTCTCGCTCAGTGTCCCTGCGGGGCAGATTGTCTGTCTCTTAGGCAGAAACGGGGCCGGTAAAAGCACCACCATGAGAAGCATTATGGGACTGACACCTCCTCGTAGGGGGACCATCAAATTTAAAGGGGAACCTATCGCTGGCAAAAAACCTTATCAGCTTGCCCGGCAGGGAATTGGATATGTGCCTGATGACCGGAGGGTCTTCGCCGACCTGACAGTTGGAGACAATCTTGAGATATCGGAAAGAAAGACAGGGGGCGATGTAACGTGGACTAAGGGCAGCGTCTATGATTTTTTTCCGGCCTTAAGACATATAGACTCCCGCAAGGCCGGCTTTTTAAGTGGCGGTGAACAGCAAATGCTGACAGTCGCCAGAGCACTTATGACGAATCCCGATTTTCTGCTATTGGATGAACCGACCGAGGGTCTGGCCCCCATGATTATTGAAGTGTTGGAAGAACGGATAGGTAAGCTAAGAGATAAAGGATTGACGGTTTTGTTAACGGAACAGAATCAAAAGGTTGCCCTGGGACTAAGTGATCAGGGATACATCATTGATAATGGCGTAATTCGGTATCATGGGAGCATCGAGGACCTGAGAGGGAACGAGGAGGTCAGAAAAAAGTACCTGCTGGTTTAAATTCCGGTAGTGTCCGTTGATGGACGTCTGGTTTAGCGGGCCTTGACTTGCCGCCAAACAGTTTGACACATATATGTCGTCATTCCCGCGAAGGCGGGAATCCAGTCAACCCCATGCCTGTTTGTGGATTCCCGCCTTCGCGGGAATGACAGTTGGGTCCAAAGAAGTCATATGAAAATGGAAAAGGCCTTTACTCTCTATGGAAGTCAAAAGGTAAACTTTAAAATCCCCCCCCAATGGAATCTTCTCACATTCGCTGATTTTATCGATCAACCGGTTCCAAGCGATATCAGTGAACTGACAAAAAAAACTTTAAGAAACCCAATACAATCTCCACTTTTAAAAGATCATCTTTCCCCCTCTGACAGAGTCGCTGTTCTCATTGAGGATCTGACCCGTGCATCTCCCAAGAGGCTTATCCTTGAATCCTTGCTCGAGGAGTTGGATGATGCCGGCATTCACCA
The DNA here is from genome assembly GCA_030613055.1 of Desulfobacteraceae bacterium. GTDB lineage: Bacteria > Desulfobacterota > DSM-4660 > Desulfatiglandales > Desulfatiglandaceae > JAUWMR01. The sequence goes on along the minus strand of JAUWMR010000001.1, from coordinate 100,923 downwards.
CAATAATATTTCCGTGGTAATTTCTCTTGGCACGCATCGTGGATTGACATATGAGGAGCTTGAAACCACCTTTGGAAGAGAGCTCATAGAAACATACGAGTTTATTAATCACGATTGTCATGCCCCGGACCTTGTGCCCGTGGGCAGGCTAAAGACAGGCCTGGATGTAAAGATCAACCGTACTGCTTATGAGGCAACGTTCAGGATAGGGATAGGCTCCATATTCCCACACCCTATGAATGGGTTTGGCGGGGGAGGAAAGATCCTTTTTCCGGGTGTCGCTGACTTTGATGCTATCCGTGAGCATCATTTCAAATACACCTTTCATGAGGGGACCGGCCTTGGAAAGATACAGGGAAATCTTTTCTACGAACAGGTCTGCGCGATTGCCCGCTCGGCAAAGCTTGATTACGTGATCAACAGCATCCTGGATCAGAAAGATCAGGTCTATGATCTGGTTTCAGGAGATCCAGTCCGCGCCCATCTTGCAGGGGTTGAGAAGAGCAAGAAAATTATTTCTCAAAGGTTTGCCAAGAAGTCTGACCTGACAATCATAACTTCCTTTCCCTACGCAGAAGGTCCCCAGATCGTAAAGCCTCTTGTCCCTGCCTCAATGGTTACAAAAGAGGGCGGCTGCATTATTTTAGCAGCAGATTGTTCCGGGAATCTTCCTGATGCATTTGTGGACAGCTTTGAAAGGTTTCATTACAGATATGGAGACAACCTCTTGGGTGGGGTGCTTGACCATTTTGAGAACAATCGCTTGATCATGGAAGGCGGAGCAATTGATTTCAACATGGCCTTAGGGTTGACATTAGCTACCCAGCACCGCTTCAAGATTATCTTGGTCTCAAAGGATATTCCTAGAGAAACTGGTGAAAAAATGGGCTTCCTTTATGCTGATGACCTTGAGCAGGCATTTGATCAGAGTGAAACTATTTGCCCACCTAATCCCGAAGTACACATTATACCCTCAGGTGGTGTTATCCTTCCTGTTATTGAGAAACAAGAATAAAAATAAGATCATGAGATTTTTTTACAGACCATATCAGGCGCTATCCAGTGGCCTATTCGTATTTTTGCTTCCCGTTTTTTGGGGTTATACCCGGATAACAGGACGGCACAGGCGACACCTTGAGGAGCGTTTGGGATTCCTGCCAAAAAGGGCTGCCCGTGGGCTTTCCGGGTCCCCCCGCATATGGATTCATGCGGTCTCCCTGGGTGAGGTCAAGGTAGCTGCTGCAATTATCAATGTCTTAAAAGAAACAGTGCCAGGCTGTTCGTTTATTCTTTCAACCATGACGGAACATGGCCGTGAAATGGCGGAACAAACCTTTAGGGAAGATGTTCCGGTGATTTACGCTCCTGTTGATTTTTGGGGTTCAGTGCGCAAGGCACTCTTGATGGTCCGCCCCGATGTCATGGTTTTTCTTGAAACCGAACTCTGGCCCGCGTGGCTTTTCGAGGCGCGCCGCATGGGGATCAAGATTGCCTTGATTAACGGCCGGATATCAGTAAGATCCATTGGAGGCTATCTCAAGCTGCGCCCCTTTTTCAGGGAGGTCCTGGAAAACCTTGATGTCTTCAGTATGATCCTGGAAGAAGATGCCGCCCGAATCAGATCAATGGGCGCGGACCCTCGAAAAATTGAGATAAACGGCAATGCCAAATATGACCTGTTGGGGAGCAGTGCGGAACCGGTAATGGAAGCGGAAATGCGGCAGATCCTGAATCTTGACCCTTCACAGCGGGTTTTTGTGGCAGGCAGCACGCGTGAGGGCGAGGAGGAAATGATTTTGGATGTATACGAGAAAATCCTTGAAAGATTTCCGGAGACAATCCTAATCATTGTACCAAGGCATATCGAGAGAACGCCGGTAATCGCATCTATGATTGATAGACGCGGCCTTAACTGCCAACTACGGACCGATATTGGGCAAGATAAAGCAGAGCGCACAGAAAAGGTAATCATTATCAATACTTTTGGAGAACTTTTTAAGGTATACAGCATTGGAACGATCGTGTTTTGCGGTGCAAGCCTTGTACCGCTTGGAGGGCAGAATCCATTAGAGCCGGCAATCTGGGGAAAGGTCGTGTTTTACGGCCCTTCAATGGAAGATTTTTTGGACGCAACATCAATGCTGGAAGAAGCAGAAGCGGCCGTGCCGGTATCCGGCCCTGAAATGTTGGCTGACAAGGCAATCTGGTTTTTGGAACACCCGGAGGCACTTAATGAGTATGGTGAACGTGCTAAGGAGGAGGCCCTGAAAAACCAGGGAGCTGCGGAAAAACATGCCCGTGTGATAAAAAAGCTCATAGATGATAGCGGAAATGCTTAATTGGGTATAAGCTATCAAAGGAAAGGAGCAGATGATTGTGGCCATTGATCGAAAAGCAATAGAGAGCATGTACAAGGGATTGGCGCCAAAGGTAAAGGCCAGGGTGAAGCGCGCTGTCGAATTAATAGTTGAGGCCAAAAAAAGGGGTGGCAGGGTAATTGCTGTGGTAGGCAGTGGGCCGAATATCCATGAAGGTGTTACGACCCTCATTGCGGAATTGATGCACAAGGGAATCATTGACGGGGTCTCTACCAGTTCCGCGGTGATCAATCATGAGATGTGCGGCACCCTTGAAAAGGTGGAACGGTTTGACGGCAGGGCCTTTGGCCTTGATCCGGAAAAACTGCCGTCAGACGGACAGTTTGAGGTCAGTATAATCTCAAAACCGCTTCTTGAGAGATATCAACACGAAATCAACATTGACATGGCTCTTTACCGCAGGATGCGGAGGGTAAAAGGAAATACGATTATCAAAGTGGCGGGAAACATGGCCTATCCCATGGGCCTTCGAACGGAAAGGTTGGCCCGTGAGATCCTTGCCCTGGCAAAGCGTTATGGGGTTCCCTTTGAGCAGATGGCCGGATACGGTGCAGACCCGTATACCATGATAGGCGCGGGAGCCGGGCACAATATTCCTGTCCTGGTCACGGTGCCCCAGTTGGTGGGCGGCGGGGAGGTTGGCCTGGCTGTTGGGGATTCTATCTCTATTTCCGAGCGTTGCAAGCGGATTGCAAGGATCATTGACAGTGCAGATGTGATTATCGAGTCTGCCCTTGCGCTTTCTCAGGAAATTCATGACGGGCCGTTTGAGCTCTTTACCGGTCACGGTATATGGGCGGATTGGGAAGGGTGCTGGACCTATTCACTTGCCGATAAGAAAATCATCCGGATCGATCTCGATCCAAACCTGGAAAAGGCCTGGTTGCAGGAGAGAAAATTTAAAATTGTCTCAAGTGCCGTGGACAAGGGCCTGCCAAAGGCAAAGTTGATGCGAATGCCATTCCGTATGGAGATGTCGGGATTTGCCAGGATTCCGGGCAGCCTTCCAGTAATAGGGGATATTGGTGAGATATGGCCAATTCTGGCAACAAAAGTAGCTGATGAGCTTGGTGTAAAACTTGATTTCATGTGCTACAAACAATCACTTACTGCAGGAAAAAAGGTTAGGGAATGGATCGTAAAGAATGTAAAACCGGTTGACAGGGAGAGAATGTTTTCCACAGCAAAAGCACAGATGAAATCACAAGAGTAGACAACCACGGGGTTACACCTGTTTCAACAATAGATGAAGCGTGGCTTTGATGCCTTTTCTGAGTGACTGGCGGGAGGCCGCCGTCCTTTTCACGACTTATCAGCGGGGGAAACCGCAGCCCTGAGCCTGGCGAGGGGAATGCGGAGGGGGCAAGACTCCCCCGTAGATAAGTCGTAGAAAAGACCAGGCCGGGAGCCTCGGAACCGAAGAAAAGGTCTCAATGACACACTGCCTCAGTTATTTAGTCCTTAGAAAGACCAGGGTTGCCCCCCAGCTTGAATGACCGGTGTCAAGCCCGAAGTTCATGACGTCCGGATGCCTTTCAAGCAGGGCATGGACCGTCCGCCTGAGGACGCCTTTCCCTTTTCCATGAATAATTCTGACCTCGTAGATTTGTTTTTCAAGGCACGCCCTGATATATTCATCTACAACCGAAGTCACTTCTTTTGGCGAGAACGTATGGAGATCCAGGATTCCATCGATAGGGATATGGACAACTTCAGGATTATTTTCTTCCATTTTGCCCAGCGCCTCGCAGGAGGGAGCTTTTCTATCTGACATTCACAACGTCATATTTTTTCCAGGTTTAACTGGTCTTGAAAGTTCTTAAGGAGTTCTTTTTCTAATTGTTCATAGTCCCGGTCGGTTTCCATTTCCACAACGAGATCCTTTTCATCTAATACTTTTAAAAAGCCATATTTTTTCACAAGTTCTATGACTTTTTTTACATCAACCGTGACCCATCCCTTCATCCGCATGACCAGTTCGTCACCCTTAAAGACGCGGTCAATAGTTAGGTCCACGTCCCTTTGCTTGGCCTCCCAGCTCAAGATGGCCGGCCTGACAATAATCGGTGTAACAGGATCATGCATGGCTGCACATCTAAACCAGAGTTTGGCCCGTATCATAATCTGCCCTGCTCCTTGAAAATTTTACTTTTGGCGCTTCCTGTCGTTCTTTAGGCACCTCGAAGAATGTTGCCTTTTCAAAACCGAACATTCCGGCAATGATGTTTGTGGGAAATCGGCGTATTTTGATATTTAATACCTTGACGGCTTCGTTAAATCGCCGGCGTTCGACGGCAATTCGATTTTCAGTGCCTGCCAGTTCATCCTGCAGGCGGATAAAGTTGGTGTTGGCCTTTAAATCGGGATAGCGTTCAACAACCAAAAGCAGGCGGGACAGGGCAGAGGAGAGTTGGTTGTTGGCCCGTATTTTGTCAGGAATGCTATTGGCTCCTGCCACCCTGGAACGTGCCTCTGTGACCTTTACAAAGACATCCTTTTCGTGGGCTGCATACCCTTTGACCGTTTCCACGTAGTTGGGAATCAGGTCGTAACGCCGCTGGAGCTGGTTTTCCACCTGGGCCCAGGCCGCCTTGACACCCTCATCCATGGTTACAAGTGTATTGTATGTCCCCTTCAGGTACATAATCGGGACCAGGATAATCACTACCAGTATGCCGGCAATAATCAGAACGGTTTTTAGTGTCTTACTCATCTTGTCCTCCTAAAGTATCTACCAGTTTCGCCAATTTCCGGACTTCCCTCAGATAATTTTTGAATAATTCCAGGATTTCCGCTTCACTTGGCCTGGTTTTTTCCTCCTTAATGTCAAGCAATTTTTCAAAGACGCCGGCATCCGTGTCAAATACCGTTGCCACGGCACTGATAATCTCCCGTTTTTTTCCGGGTATGTCTTTTCCTTTTAGGTAAAGAAGTGCCTCGAAAATGGCAATAAAGGCAGACATGGAATTCCCGACCACCTCTTTTAATGCCCTGCCCTTTCCCGAGGTCTCAAGGAATGCCTCCCTGAGTATGAGCAGTTTGCCCTTGATCTCACGCTCACACTGGAGGCGTATAAAACCCGGGTTAAATGCCAGGTCTTTCAGGATGTCCTTTCCAAAGACGAGAACATAGTTCCGCTTGAAATTCAGGTATTCGATTGGAAAAACGTCCAAGGACGTGTCCACGTAACCTTCAGTCAAAAAGAGCGGAACTGCCACGTTTCTTTTTCGCCATTTTTTTACAGTATCAAACGCCTGATCGAGCGCCTCGATCCCGGATTCCGAGAGGACTATCATGAAATTGATATCAGACTTCCCGGGCCGGTAATCTTCGCCTGTGGCGCTGCCGTATTCAATAATGCTGACAAGATCATCACCAAAGATCATATTATAGTCTTCAGTGATTTCAGTGAATATTTCTTTTGGATCTTTAATGCTTTTTGCCATCCTAAAACCCTCCTCCGGCTCCTCCTCCTCCGCTCATGCCACCGCCAAACCCGCCAAACCCGCCGCCAAACCCGCCGAAACTCCCGCCAAACCCGCCGCTTCCGTACCTGCCTCCTCCGCCCATCCCCATGAGAAGGAGCGGAAACAGCAGCCAGGAACCACCTCGGCGTCTGGAAGAAAACACAAGAAAAAAAATAATCAGGATGATGGGGAGAAAGGATAGGCCTGAACGTCTCTTCAGAGTCTTTTTAACAGGCGCCTGGCCAGTCAATTCAATGCCTGAGTCTTTTGCCACGATCTGGGCCACGGCAACGGTGCCGTTTAGCAACCCCTGGCCGAATTTGTCTTGTTTGAGATAAGGAATCATATAACGATCGCGTATTTCTCCAGCCAGTCCGTCCGGGATAATGCCCTCCACGCCGTAGCCGGTTTCAATACGCATCTTTCTCTCTTTGATAGTGACAAAGATCAAAATCCCTTTATCTTCCCCTTTTTTGCCGAGTCCCCATGCGCTGTACAGGCGGTTGGCATAGTCGTTATACTCTGCACCGCCAATGTCCGGCATGGTCACAACGACCACGGGCGTGCCGGTCTTTTGAAGCAGCTCACCCGTTATCGCGACTATCTTTTGCTTATAGGCAGGGGGAATTACGTTGGCAAAATCATTGACCAGGCCCTGCGGCTTTGGAAAGGGACGATCGGCATGGACTTGAGTCCCAATAAGCATTGGAAGAAATACCAATAAAAAAAAGATGCATGTGTATTTCAATCTTGAATAATAATACATAAAGTTGACCGGTGTATTTATTTCGATTTTAAAACCAGGTCCTCCCCCGCATAGCGGGATCTTCGATGGGCCTGGATATTTTTCTAACTATAAGCATGGATGGAACTTTTTGCAATGTATCCTGAAATTATACTTTCGTCACTATAAAAATTAAGGTATCTTCTCAATAAAAAGGAGCATTCTGTCCATAACAATGCACAACTTCGCTCCTTTCGTGTGCTTCGTGGTAAAAATTATACACCGAAATACTTAGCAATTACAAGAAACCTTGAGCCGGAAAACATTGTATGCAGGGAAACATCTCAGATAAAGAAATTCATTTTTGCCTGCAGGAGATGGAAGCACAGGCAGTAGGGCTTGGCGCAAGCGATACCAGGATTATTCCGACGGGCATGATTTCAATAGAAGAGGATATTGTTGAGATGTGCAAACCGCCGCTTTGTGACGGGTATGGTCAGAGCGCAAATTGTCCTCCCAATGTCATGAGCCCGAAAGAAGCACGGACGTGGATCAGCGATTTCTGCGCTGCTCTGTTATTTAAAATCGATGTTTCTCCGGAAAAGCTTTTTTCACCAGAGGGGTTATACGTTTTTAAAAAAGTATATATTATTGCCTCTGAGCTTGAAACCTTAGCTGTTGGGCGGGGGTTTGTTCTCTCGAAAGGATTGGGGGCAGGTTCCTGCAAGGAGGTTTTCTGCAGCAATATTCCCTGTGATGCATTAATGAACCATGGTAAGTGCAGGTATCCTTCTCTGGCCCGGCCTTCTATGGAAGCGCTGGGAATAAACGTGTTCCGGCTGGCAAGGGATGTGGGCTGGGAAATCCATACCATACTCAGGAATAGTAATCCCCTGGCCATTCCCGGGGCCATGCTTGCAGGGCTATTACTCATAGGGTTGAAGTGAGTTGTTACGGAAAAAGGCATGAAGGTCGGAGTCTATCAAAATTATCCTGTATTTGGTCATATAGAAACGTATCATCTCAATATTTAGGGGTATAGCTTATGGATTCCCGCCTACGCGGGAATCCAGTAGGTTGGTATTCAAAGGCACTTAACCCGATTTATTGAGCATATACTTAGAAATGTTATAATATTCGATATTTTTTTTGGGGAAATGCCTCTAAATCGCGGATTAAACACCGGTCACATAATGATACATGAATGGATAAAAAAATCCATATCTGCCAAATAGATGTAGTTTTCAGGTAACTGGCTCAGGCCTTTTGGGCCATTACGACCCTGTCAAGATGGCTGTGGTCCTTGATCTTTTTCTTTTTTCCATAACCTTTAGATTGTTCCACTAATTCCAGTGCTCTATTTGTCTGATCTGGGGCCATTTCGAGTATGATCCATCCGCCGGGACTTAGAAAGTCAAACCCTTTATTAATGATTTTCTCAATGAAATGCAGGCCGCCTCTCATTCCATCTAAAGCCTGTCGGGGTTCATAGTCCCGGACCTCGGGAGGGAGCGCATCATACGAATCTGTGGCGACGTAAGGCGGGTTAGAAAGAATAACATCAAAAATGATGCCCTGATTCGTCAGGGGTTCCCATAGGTCACCTTGCAGGAACTCTATCCTGTCCGGGACTCCGTGTTTTTTTGCGTTGCGCCGGGCCAGATCAAGCGCGTTCTCAGATAAGTCTGTTGCCCAGATCCTTGCGTGCGGGATCTCTTTCGCCAATGATATGGCAAGAACCCCGCATCCGGTTCCGAGGTCCAGGACCTTTGGCGGGAGGTTTTCAAATACGGCAGGGATATTAATCAGGGATACGGCCAGCTCTACTAATAGTTCGCTTTCAGGTCTGGGGATCAAAACCTGGGGATTGACCATGAAGTCTAAGGACCAGAATTCCTTATGACCGGTGATGTACTGGAGAGGTTCGTGCCGTACGCGGCGTTTGATAAACGAACGGTAGCCCGTGATTTCCTTTTCGATCAGAGGCTGGTCAAAATTCAAGTAGAGGTTCACACGGTCAATATTTAGCTGGTGGGCAAGAAGAACTTCAGCGGTAAGGCGCGGGCTTTCTATCCCCTTTTCTTTCAGATAGTCAGCAGAGACCTTCAGGAGGTCTTTTATTATCCAGGACTTAGGCATTCGCGGTGGACCAGTTTTTTTACTCTGCAAGACGCCGATGATCAGTTGCCAGTATTTTTTTTCATTGCTTCTGTCTGAAAATGGGTGATCAGGGGATCGATAATTAAATCCAGGTCCCCCTGAAGAATACTGCCCAGTTTGTACAGGGTAAGGCCGATCCTATGGTCGGTAGTCCTCCCCTGTGGGAAATTATAAGTCCTGATTCTTTCACTTCGGTCACCGGTCCCGACCATTCTTTTGCGTTCCTCGGAAATCTTCGACTGCTGGTCTGCCTGCTGCAAGTCGAGTAGACGGGAACGGAGCACTTTCATGGCCTTGGCCTTGTTTTTGTGCTGAGATTTTTCATCCTGGCATGTAACAACGAGTCCTGTAGGGAGGTGGGTGATGCGGACCGCGGAATCGGTAGTGTTTACATGCTGGCCACCATGGCCTGATGAGCGGTATACATCAATACGCAGTTCCTCGGGATTGATCTCAACATCTATTACTTCCGCCTCTGGAAGAACTGCCACGGTGACTGCAGATGTGTGGATTCGACCTTGGGCCTCTGTCTCCGGAACCCGTTGCACGCGATGAACTCCGCTTTCATATTTCAGCCTGCTGTAGACCATTTGACCTTCAAAAAGAATAATTATTTCTTTGAGCCCACCGATACCGGTAGCATTCTGGCTGAGAATTTCCGTCTTCCATCCCTTCATTTCTGCGTAATGACAATACATCCTGAAGAGGTCACCCGCAAAAAGGGCGGCTTCTTCCCCGCCTGTGCCTGCCCTTATTTCCAGAAGAATGTTTTTATCATCGTTTGGGTCCTTGGGCAGTAGAAGAATTTTGAGATTTTTTTCAAGCCCTGTGAGGGTTGATGTAAGGCTGTTAATTTCTTCCCTGGCAAGTTTAATCATGTCCTGATCCGGATCATCCAGTAAGGATCGATTGCTCTCAATTTCGCCCTGGACAGAGCGGTACTTCCTAAATGCAGTAATAATAGGTGTGAGCATACTATGTTCTCTGGCATACTCCTGGTAAACTTTCCGATCCCGGAGCACTTCTGGGCGGGCCATGTTCCCTTCCAATTCATTATACCGATGTTCGATTTCTCTTATTTTTCCAAACATGGCTGTAAACCTTTTTTGTAGGGGTTCACGGGTTCAGGATTCACCGTTCAGGGTTATTTTTTTGTTGGCCTTGCTTGTTAGGCCGGCAGGCGGGCCCTACAATCCACGATTGATATTTTCAAAACGCTAAAGTATTACCGACCTTTTATGTGGTTACAACAACGCCTCTGCGTTGTGATAATTACAAGTAATCAATCTTGCACTGAGGAGAAATAAAGACGAAAGCAGGAAGCTAAATATAGCCGGACAGCGGGGCCATACAAATAACGTCGCTCATGGTGTGATCGTAAATTATCATTAAGTATTCAACAGATTGCAGGTACCCAGGTCATCAGGTTCAAGGTTCAGGGTTAAGCAAACAACCATTGAATCCCGCTTTGAGCGGGAAACTTTGAATATGTGTAGTTGCTTATTTTTTCGATTTGCCTCCGGCAGGGTCCTTGCTGAACTTTGCGTACTTCCTTCTAAAACGCTCTACCCTGCCTGCCGAATCAACCAGCTTTTGTTTTCCTGTAAAGAAAGGATGGCATTTGGAGCAAATTTCAATGGTAATTTCTTTGACCGTGGAGCCAACTTCGAATTCATTTCCACAAGCACAGTGTACTTTAGCCTGATAATATTCTGGGTGAAGTCCATTTTTCATTTCTTGTTTTCTCCCTTTGAAAGCATGATTTATACATTATCCGCTCATAGAAGACAGGAATGAATTATTATCTTTTGTTCCTTTTATTTTATCAAGAAAAAATTCCATGCTGTCTACCGGCGTCAGGGGGGCAAGCAATTTACGCAGTATCCATATGCGATTCAGGTCTGCCTCCTCGATCAGGAGCTCTTCCTTCCTTGTTCCGGATCGATTGATATCAATGGAAGGGAATACTCGTCTGTCTGTCAGTTTTCGATCCAGATGAATTTCCATATTACCGGTACCTTTGAATTCCTCAAAGATGACCTCATCCATACGGCTGCCAGTATCAACAAGGGCAGTAGCAATGATGGTCAGGCTGCCGCCTTCTTCAATATTTCTTGCCGCGCCAAAAAAGCGTTTAGGCTTATGAAGGGCATTGGAATCTACTCCACCTGATAGGATTTTACCACTGGGGGGAACAACGGTGTTGTAGGCCCGTGCAAGCCGGGTAATGCTATCCAGAAGGATTAAGACATCCAGCTTGTGCTCCACTAATCTTTTAGCCTTTTCAATCACCATTTCAGCCACCTGTACATGGCGCTGAGCAGGTTCATCAAAGGTTGAACTGATGACTTCAGCGTCCACGGATCGAGACATATCAGTTACCTCCTCAGGCCTTTCATCTATGAGGAGCACGATTTTGTGAATGCTTTTGTCATTGGCACTAACGCTATTGGCCACGTTTTTGAGAAGCATCGTCTTCCCTGTCCTCGGAGGGGCAACAATCAGACCGCGCTGGCCCTTTCCAATAGGTGTCATCAGGTCCATGATTCTTGCTGAGTAATTGTCTGCCGAGGTTTCCAGGTTAACTCTTTCGTCGGGATAGAGCGGTGTGAGATTGTCAAACAGGATCTTTTCCCTTGAGATTTCCGGATCTTCATGGTTGACCTTTTCAACCTTCAAGAGGGCAAAATATCTTTCCGAGTCTTTGGGCGGCCTTATCTGGCCTGCAACTGTATCGCCTGTTCTCAGATTGAAGCGGCGGATTTGCGAGGGAGAAATATAAATATCATCGGGCCCCGGCAGGTAGTTTGCGTCGGGGGCCCTCAGAAAGCCAAAACCATCTGGCAGGATCTCCAGAACCCCTTCACCGTATATAAGGCCGTTTCGTTCAGAATGGGCCTGAAGGAGGGAGAAAATGAGGGATTGCTTGCGCATTCCTGAGGCACCGTCAATATGAAAGTCCCTTGCCAGGTCTGTTATTTCACTGATTTTCATTTGTTTAAGTTCAACAAGATTCATACGTAATCTCCGTCAATAATAAATTTGAAAACAAATTGGGAAGGAGCAGAAAAATATTTTTTTATTAGCTTAAACATGTCTGTGATATGGGCGAAAAAACTGATAAGCATTCACAATGCCCTGCTCCGGGCAGTGAGATCAACCTTGGAAACCCTTTTATGTGAGAGTTAGAGAAGGTGACTCAGCAGATTTGTTATTGAGTCTACTCAGATATGCCGGCCTATACCGAATCCTCCAGAAGGAAGGAAAACAATTTAATGTTATTTAATATAGTATCCTTCTTGTTCATGTCAAGCTCTTTATTTGCCTGCCAGATAAAGTATGTCTTCACCCTAACTCCATCCCGTTCAGGATCATTGGGGTTAGCAGGGATGTGTTGGAGTTGGGATGATGGTTGCACTGTTTGAGCGCCTGAATGGCCTGTGCCATATCATCCGGAAGGGGAGTTTCAAATTTCACAAATAGGTCTTTTTCCGGGTGGATGAAGCCCAAACATACTGCATGGAGCATTTGTCTGGTGATCTTGGGGAACAAGCCTTTTTTATTAAGCGGGTGTTTTTTCCACCAGTTCCGGCCGTATCCGTAAACCGGATCTCCCGCAACAGGATGGCCGATATAAGATAAATGCACACGGATCTGGTGTGTCCGTCCAGTCTTTAAAGTAATGGACAGAAGAGAAAAACCGCTTTCAAATTCCTCAAGTTTCTGCCACAGGGTCAGTGCCCCTCTTCCGCCGGAGAGAATAACAGACATCTGTTTTCTCTTCTTTGGATGACGTGCGATAGGTAAATCAATTCTTCCTCTATCTCCCTCCATCTGACCATGTACAAGTGCCACGTATTTCTTTTTTACAAGACCTGACTTGAATTGTTTTGTCAGAAACGTGTGGGTCAGATCGTTTTTTGCCACGACCATGATGCCCGATGTATCCCTGTCGAGGCGGTGAACAATACCCGGGCGTAGTTTGCCGCCGATTCCGGAAAGAGCTTTGCAATGTTCAAGGAGCCCATGAACCAGCGTACCCGTGGCATGACCGGGAGCGGGATGAACGACCAGACCGGCAGGTTTGTTCAGAACGACAATGGAGTCATCCTCGTGGATGATGTCAAATCCCATCTCCTCGGGTTCGAGAGGGAGAGGAGAGGAAGGCGGGACAAAAAGAGAAACCTGATCGCCAGGGCACAGCCTGTGACCTGGTTTCGCTGACCGGGTATTTACCTTGACGTGGCCGTCCTTTATGAGTGTTTGTATCCTTGATCGTGTCAGGTTAACCGGGCACGAGGCCAGAAAAACATCAAGGCGGATATCATGACTGCCTTGATGGATTTCGTAGAAGTATTTTTTGTTTGCTTCAAGTTCCACAGTAATGCCGGAACACGATTGTCCACGAGGTTTTTCTTTGTGTCGATTGCAGCCAAAGCGTTGTTGACAGGCTGTATCTACAGCCCTTGAAGATCCCCAATTTCATCAGGAAAAGATCTTGTCGAGGTCCTTTTCTATCTGCTCTTCACCGACATTTTTTGCAAGAGATATTTCTTTTACAAGCAGGTTTCTGGCTGTATCAAGCATCTTCCTTTCACCAAAGGACAGTTCTTTGTCAATCTTCAGGATCAAGAGGTCACGATAGACCTCGGCGACCTCGAAGACAGAACCGGTTTTGATTTTATCCATGTATTCTCTGTACCGCCGATTCCAGGTCTGATTATCAAGGGGGACATCCCTCCTCTTCAAGATGGAAAAAAGCCTTGGGACTTCCCCATGCCCAATGATCTCCCTCAACCCGACATTATTCACGTTACCAGTAGGGATCATTATGATCATTTTACTATCAAGGATCCGCATGACATAAAATTCCTGCTGGCAACCTGAAATCTCCTGGTTTTCGATTTTTTCAATCACGCCAACGCCATGCGCAGGATAAACAGCCAAATCACCTATATTAAACATTTCAACCCCCAATACATTTTTTGATATCGGGTAAGCCCTTTTTGCAGCAGTAAGCCCTTTTTCTATAGCTTGTTTCCCTGTGAGGGAAGCGCCATGAGATGATCTCCGGCCCGTGCTGCACTGTAATAAGAAAACAGAGGGCTGAGGAAAGGGGCCCGCCCCTCCGCATACCTGCCCGCCTGCCGCCCGGCGGGCAGGTATTATTCCAGCATTCCAGCATTCCTACCCCGCTAAAGACGGGATCTTCGACATTACATTTGGGGCGAAGCCCTTAAGTTCTATAAAAGCCCACCAAATTTGGCTAAAACAGGAGCAACAACGAGGGAAACCACAGCCATCAACTTAATGAGGATGTTCATGGCCGGACCCGAGGTGTCTTTAAAGGGATCACCAACCGTGTCGCCCACAACAGCGGCCTTATGGTTGTCCGAACCTTTTCCACCTAAGTTGCCTTCTTCAATCCATTTTTTTGCATTATCCCATGCACCGCCGCCATTGGCCATAAAAAGCGCCAAAAATGCTCCCATTGTCGTGGCGCCTAAAAGCGTGCCACCAAGGCTCTGCGGGCCAAGGATGAATCCAACGGCTATGGGGGTAAGAATAGCCACGAGACCGGGGGTAACCATTTCTTTCAGCGCAGATGTCGTTGCGATAGATACGCAGGTTTTCGGATCCGGCTTAGCACCTTCCTTTCCTTCAAGGAGACCCGGGATTTCCCGGAACTGTCGCCTGATTTCCTCCATGATAGCGAAAGCGGCTTTTCCCACGGAAGTCATTGTCATGGCCGCACAGACCATAGGGACCATAGCTCCGATAAAGACGCCAATGACGACCATCGGGTTTTTAATGTCGATAGTTGTCAAGCCAACCGCCTGTGTATAAGCCACAAAAAGGGCAAGTGCGGTGAGGGTCGCAGAACCGATTGCAAAACCCTTTCCTATGGCGGCCGTAGTATTGCCGAGGGCGTCAAGGCTGTCTGTGATTTTTCTGGTTTCAGGGCCAAGGCCGGCCATTTCAGAGATACCTCCGGCATTGTCTGCTATAGGGCCGTACGCATCAACGGTCATGGTGGCTCCTACCGTTGCCAGCATGCCCACGGCAGAAAGACCGATACCGTAAATCCCTGCTGTCTTGAAGCCGACGAACGTGGCAATGCAGATACCTAACATCGGGAGATAAGTAGACTGCATTCCCACGGCGAGTCCGGCAATAATAACCGTGGCTGGCCCGGTTTTTGTTTGTTCGGCGATACGGCGAACCGGGGGGCCGGATGTATAATATTCCGCAAGTAGACCTATGGCAATGCCGCAGAGAAGCCCGGAAAACACGGCCCAGAAAGCGCCGACAGGCATGCCAATGGACTTGGTAATAATAATGGTAAGCACCACAAAGATAGCAGCAGCTACGAAAGTGGTATATCTCAAGGCACCTGCTGGACTTCCCTTTTGAAAGATCTTGATGGAAAATACGCCAAAAAAGGAGCTAAGCATACCTGCCATTACAACCAGGATGGGCATGGCCATGTATTTCAGCTTAATGGCTGTCGGTGTGAGCCCTTTCAGTACGGGAAATTTATCTAAGAACTCGGGTGTAATGGCCAAGGTCGCCGCGATGGCGATGGTGGCAATTACCGAACCCACGAAAGACTCGAAGATATCTGCGCCCATCCCAGCAATGTCGCCCACGTTATCGCCCACATTATCGGCAATAACACCGGGGTTTCGGGGATCATCTTCGGGAATACCTGCCTCGACTTTACCCACAAGGTCAGCTCCAACGTCCGCCGCCTTTGTGAAAATACCGCCGCCCACACGGGCAAACAGCGCAATGGAACTTGCTCCCATGGCAAAGCCGTTAATATACTTGGCAGTTCCTGGGTCGCCCCCGTAAATCCAGAACCAGAACCCTAATCCTAAGAGCCCAAGTCCGGCTACGGCCAATCCCATGACAGAACCGGAAAAATAGGAGACATTAAGTGCCCTGGCCTGACCGAATTCTGTTGCGGCCTGTGCGGTTCGGGAGTTGCCCCTTGTCGCTGCCGTCATGCCGGAAAAGCCAGCTAACATGGAGCAGAAAGCCCCGGTTATAAAGGCGATGGATGTTTTCCATTCACCGAGCACCAATCCCAAAAGCAAAAACACGACGACTATAAATATGACTAAAATGGAATACTCTTTCCTCAAGAAGGCCATTGCGCCCTCATGGATCGCATCCTCCAGTTCCTGCATCAACTCAGTACCATTAGGTTGTTTTTTGACATAACCATAGATCAGCCAGGCGATGATCAGGCTCAAAAACCCTAAATAGGGCGCGTAATCGGTTAATCCTTGCATCAGTTTTATACCTCCTTAGTTAGTTAAGTTTTGGCAATTGATAAGATTCATTGCCGGTTCAAGTCCTTCCAGGATGAACAATTCACATGCCTCGACGGCCATGCGGATCACGTTTTTCATAATTTGTTTTTCGTCGACATAAAATGGCGAGAGAACATAATCCGAAGTGCTTTCCTCATGTCGCGGTCGTCCGATGCCGATTTTAATCCGGGGGAATTGTATACTGCCAAGATGCTTGACAACCGAAAGCACCCCCTTGTGCCCTCCGGCACTGCCGCTCCTCGTAACCTTGATCCTTCCGACAGGCAAATCAAGGTCATCGTGGATTACCAGTATTTCTTCCGTATCCAGGCGGTAGTGATCGGCACAGGCCCTGACAGACTTGCCGCCTAAGTTCATAAAGGTATCCGGGCAGAGAAGCAGGATATGTTTTCCATGTAATACCGTCAGGGCGTTCCTTGACTGGAACCGCCTGCCGGTAAGAGATACTCCCAGGTTTCGGCTCCACAGTTCAATTACCATATTCCCCGTGTTATGTCTTGTATTCCTGTATTTCTTTCCGGGGTTTCCGAGGCCTACAATCAGGTGTACTATTTTCAAGTTAGCAGAAATTCCCTGGTACCTATTCCTGCGATTCTTCTGATGCTTCAACACTTACGTCTTCTGCTGCGGCAGCTTCCTCTTCACCCTCGGCTTCTTCCTCCTCTTCTTCCGTCACAGCCGAAACCGTGGGGGCCGCTAACACTGCAATGGTAAGGTGGCCTTCTTCCGTAGATTTAATACCTTCCGGAAGTTCAATATCCTTGATATGAAGTGAATCACCGATGTCGAGGGCGGACACATCAATTTCAAAGGAATCAATCAACCTGTCAGGCAGACAGGAGACGGTCAGTTCTCGTCTGATGGCCTGGAGAATACCACCATTTGTGACACCCACAGGAGTATTTAGCAGACGGATCGGTACATTGAACGTAATTTCCCTGTCCATGGATATCTCGTAAAAATCCGCATGAAGGTAAGTGTCCTTAATAGTGTCAACCACGAGATCTTTAATAATCGCTTTTCGAGTTTCTGTTCCGCTTTCTGATTGTATTTGCAGGTCGAGGATAACGTTCTCGCCACTATCTTCCTTCAGGATACGTGCCAGTTCAGGATAATCTACGGCAAGCATCACTGATTCTGTTTTTGGACCATAGAAAACGGCAGGGACCTGATCGTTTTTTCTTAGCTTTCTGGCCGCCCCTTTTCCTTTTTCTTCTCTTACCCGGGCAACAAGTGTAGCCTGAGCCATTTATCACCTCCACATGTTAATAAAATTTTTCACAAAGTAAAAAAACGCCTTCACGGTCAGGACGTTTATATTGTTAAACAAATAATGTGCTGACAGAATGAGAATCGTAAATTCTTTTAATGGTTTCTCCTAAAAGCTCTGCCACGGACAAGACGGTTATTTTACTGCAATTCCTGGCATTATCGTTTAGGGGGATGGTATTGGTTATAAACAGGCTGTCAATAGTAGACTCTTCTATCCTTTCGATAGCAGGGCCGGAAAGGACACCGTGAGTGCAGCATGCATGAATCTCGATTGTCCCTCTGCTGTTAAGCGCGAGAGCGGCCTGGGTTAATGTACCCGCGGTATCGACCATGTCATCAAGGATAATGGCGGTTTTGTCTTCAACTTCTCCGATGATATTCATAGCCTCAGCCACGTTGGGTGCTTCCCGCCGTTTGTCTATGATGGCCAGGGAGGCGTTAAGTCGCTTGGCAAAGGCACGGGCCCTTTCAACTCCACCGGCATCGGGCGATATGATAACAAGGTTGTTTTGAAAGTTGGTCTGAATATATTCCAGTAAAATTGGCGCGGCAAAAATATTGTCTACCGGTATGTTGAAATAGGCCTGGATCTGTCCGGCATGAAGATCGATAGATACAACCCTGTTTGCCCCTGCCACTGTAATAAGGTCTGCGACAAGTTTGGCGCTGATTGGAACACGTGGTTTGACCTTCCTGTCCTGGCGACCGTAACCGTAATATGGAACTACTGCTGTAATCCGTTTGGCGGACGCCCTCTTTAAGGCATCGATTATTATCAGTAGCTGCATCAGATTGTCGTTGACCGGTGTGCAGGTGGATTGAAGAATAAAGGCGTCCCTTCCCCTGACGTTTTCCCCTATTTCCACCTGAGTTTCACCGTCGCTGAAGGTCTTGTTGGCTATTTTTCCTGGCTCGATCCCTAAGTATTCACAGACCTCGAGTGTCAGGGTCTGATTTGATGTTCCACCAAAAAGCTTCATTTCGGATTTAAATGTCAAAAAGTGACCTCTTCTGTGTTTTAATCCGCCAAAGGCGGACAAGGGTTAATTCCCCGCAGCTTGCCGCGTTACATTTTTTGGTCTTGATACCTCGTAGCTTGTCGGAGCGTAACGGAGATCCCGCCTGAGCGGGGCTGCGAGGTAGTTCATTTTGGATTTAGAAACCCATGTCGTCCGGGCAAGTATTCTTTACTGGCTGGGGTGGGAGGATTCGAACCTCCGAATGCGGGCTCCAAAGGCCCGTGTCTTACCGCTTGACGACACCCCAGTGCGGCATCACAAAAAGATTGACTACTCCAGGCCTTGTTAAATGATTGAGAAGTTGAGTTGTTAAGTAGTTAATATGATATGAATTCATGACGCTTTGCCTAAAAACTGAACATTTAATCATTTTGGGTCTAATTCAAAGAAGCTTGCTTCGTTCCTGTCATTCCCGCGAAAGCGGGAATCCAGTTTTTCTGGATTCCGTGTCAAGCACGGAATGACAAAACATGTTATCCCTTGATACCCCGTAGCTTGTCGGAGCGTAACGGAGATCCCGCCAGAGCGGGGCTGCGGGGTAGTTCATTCATTTCCCACTAAAGGCGGTACGATTTTACAACTCAACCCTGCCCGCAGGACGGCAGGCGGGGACTCGACTATTTAACGATCTTTGTAGTTCAGCCCCTCGACCACATAAATATTCCCCAAGTCCTGGCAGATGAGGGCCTTTTTTGCCTTAAGTGCCTGATTTTCTGATGCAAAGATACCAAAGACACTCGGGCCGCTACCTGACATCAAGGCACCCTCCGCCCCTGACTCCATCAATGACCTTTTGATGTGATAAATGATGGGGAAATGAGAAGCGGTTACCGATTCAAGATCATTTTCAAGGATATCACATAGCTTAACAGGCTTTTCTTCTAAACGTTTTATTATAAAGAGATATTCCCCTGATGTCAACTTTAATTTCAGATTCCTGTATACCCATGATGTTGAAACATTAAAGTCAGGCGTAATGATAACATACCAGAATTTTGGCCAATTTTCAATCGGATTCAGGATTTCACCTATTCCCTCTGCCAGGCACGGCCTGCCGTGCAGAAAGAACGGCACGTCTGCCCCCAAGCCAACGGCAATCTCTGCCAGAGCTTTAGATGAAAGGGGATTTGCGCACATTTCATTTAAGGCCATTAGAACGCATGCCGCATCGCTGCTTCCTCCTCCTAACCCTGCTGAAACAGGGATATTTTTGGTGAGCTTTATGGAAATACCATGATTAAGGCCTGTTTGCGAAAAAAATTGAGAAGCTGCGCGGAAAACCAGGTTTTCTTTATCGTCCGGCACGGAAAACCCCTTACATGAAAGGGTGATTCCGTTTGGCCGTGTCAGTGCCAGGTCAAGTCGATCAAACAGCCCGACAGGCACCATTATAGAGACTAGTTCATGGTATCCGTCCGGCCTGACACCGGTTACTTTAAGCCTGATATTCAGTTTGGCGGGAGCAAGAAATTTACGATTTTCGATTGAAGATTGCATTCACTAAAATATTATTCCAGGACCTTCAGGGTGAGGTAGAGAGTGGAACCTCCACGTTTTATCAGGAGGAGAACAGTATCTCCTTTTTTGTATTCCTGGATTTTCTTATAAAATTGCTCAATGTCTTTAGGGGGAGCCTGGTCTATCTCAAGAATGATATCCCCTTGCCTGATGCCAGCCACCTGGGCTGGTGAATTGCTTTCAACCTGAATGACCACAAGGCCGCTCGTTTCCGACAGGCCGAGATTTCGGGCAAGCTGTGGTGTAAGCTCTTTTACGGTCATGCCTAAGCGAGGTTTTGTTTCGGCAGCCTTACGGGCTCCCTTTTCCTCTTTCAGTTCACCTATTTTCACTCTGAAAGACATTTTCCTGCCTTTCCGGATAGCTTCAACAACAACAGTTTTGCCTACCTGGGTGGAGCCGACTATAAATGGCAGGTCCTTCATTTCCTTGATTTCCCTGCCGTCAAATGAAATGATCACATCGCCCCGCTTGATACCTGCCTTTTCTGCTGGCCCGCCGGCCGTGACATCCGCAATTAGAGCGCCGTTTTCATTGGCAAGCCTCAGCTTGTCTTTTAGTTCGGCGGTAATCTTCTGGATCATTACGCCAAGCCATCCACGAACTACCTTCCCCTTTTTGAGCTGGGGCAGGAGATCCCTTGCCATGTTTATGGGAATTGCAAACCCGATGCCAATGCTGCCACCGCTCCGGGAGAATATGGCCGAGTTGATGCCTATCACCTCACCGGATGTGTTTAAAAGAGGGCCCCCACTGTTTCCGGGATTGATGGATGCATCGGTCTGGATAAAGTTGTCATAGGAGCCTGCGCCAATCTGCCTGTACTTTGCGCTCACAATGCCCGCGGTAACCGTATTCCCGAGGCCGAAGGGATTTCCAATGGCAATCACCCAGTCCCCAACCTCAAGCCTGTCCGAATCACCTAATGGCAGCGGTATAAGAGGCCGATCCGGCTTAATGCGGATAAGGGCCAGGTCTGTCTTGGGATCGCGCCCAACAATCTTTGCATTATATTCACTTTCATCTGCCAGTTTTACCTTTATCTCGTCGGTCTTTTCCACTACATGGTTGTTGGTCAGTATAAAGCCGTCTTTATCAATGATAAAACCGGTTCCGAGACTCTGCTGCCTGAAATTTTTTGGTGCCTGATCTCTAAAAAACCGTTCGAAAAAATCTTTAAAGGGATCATTCGGCCCGAAAGGCAAAGGAATGCGCCCGCGTCCCTTAATAACCTTTACTGCGCTGATATTCACCACGGACGGACTGGCTTTTTTGGCAAGCTGGGAAAATGATCCAGGGGCCGCTGGCATGACCGGGCTTGTCTGGGCGTCCGGAGCCGATAAGAGGCCTGTCAGTGATGCGGCCAAAAAACCGGCTATCAGGCAGAAAAAGGTCCAAACGACAAGCTTTAAGTATTTTTTATTAGTGTGTTTATGGTTCATAATATCTCCTGTTTTCTTCGGTAGTAGTTCACATATTTTTAGACGGGATAAACAGGATTAACATGATAATTTTTTGATTAACTGGATATATATCTTGTCTATCCTGTTATCCTGTCAAATGTTTTTCCTCCGTTGATCTATTTCCTGTCTTTTGCAGCGGGGGTTTATTTTGCTGCCTTTACAAAACGCCATTTCAGGTCGGTCAGAATGCTTTCTATGAATTTCTGCTCCTCTTCCGTCAAATTGCCCCCGGTCTTTTCCTTGAGCATGGCAATGGTGTCTATGGCGTGTTTGGCAAGAGGCAGGTCTTTTTTCTTTTCACCGGTCTGAGGATCGGCAATCTCACCAAAATGAAACAGGGCGGAAGAACTGAGGCTGAAAATCAGCGAGGTGAAGCTGATCTCCGGCAGCGGGGCTGTCCGGGGCTCCTCTTTTGAGGTCTTTTCTGTGGGTTCTTCTTGTGTCTTTTCCTCTACTGTTTCATTTTCCTTTAATTCGCCCTTTTCATCCAGAGACCTCCTGTCCTTTATTACAAATCCTTTTTCTTCTTCTTCAGACATATTTTATCTCCCAATATAATAATGGTTTCGCAAAAAGTCGGATTTAGTTACTGTGTCATTTCTTCGCACAGCTACGCTGTGGCTCAGTCCCACTGCTTTGCAGCGGGTTCCCGGTTTCGATCCCGCCGGCGGCGGGATCGAAATCTTATGTTTCGTAAACCCAGAACCCTGAACCTTGAACCCTGACCCCTACTGCCTATAATTCTATTCTTCTTGCCGAAAAAACGCTTTCAAGCCCGCGAAGTTCCTCAAGCACCTCGACACTTACAATCGAGTTGGTCGTCAGGAGGATCACATTCTGGTTATTCTCTTTTTCTTCACCTACTTTCATGTGACTGATATTAATGCCCTGATTTCCAAGGGTGATTGCAATGCGGCCGATCACACCCGGGCTGTCCTGGCTATGTATGAGCAGATTGTGGCCTTCCGGAATAGCCTCTAAATAAAAACTGTTGATACGCAGGATCCTGGGAAGCGTCTTGCCGAAAATAGTGCCGGATATGATATTTTCGCCTTCTAAGGTTCTGACCGTGAGCTTGACAAGGCTGGAAAAATCCTCAGAGGTCCTGCTTTTTGACTCAACCACCTTTATTCCCCGGTCAGCCGCAATAATGGGGGCGTTTACGAAGTTTATATCGTCCTTCAGGATTGGGGTGAGCAGCCCCTTGAGCATGGCCGTAGTCAGAGGGCTTACATCATATTCGGTTACACTGCCTGAATAGTTGACCCGGACTTCTAAAATGGCGCTGTCAGCGAGCTGGGATTGAAATAATCCCATCCTTTCTAACAGGACGGCATACGGTCTTAACGTATTCATCAATTCGCTGCTGATACTGGGCACATTGACCGCATTTGTTACGGTTCCGTGAAGAAGGTATGCCACGATCTGTTCGGCAACATCCAGGGCAACGTTGTCCTGGGCCTCGCTTGTGGAAGCGCCCAGGTGGGGGGTACAGATGAAGTTTGAATGGCCCATTAATTTTATGTTTCCCGGAGGCTCAGTGCTGAAAACGTCTAAGGCTGCTCCGGCCAAATGGCCGGATTCAAGGGCATCGTAGAGATCATCTTCATTGACGATCCCGCCACGGGCGCAATTAATTACCATGGCGCCTTTTTTCATCCTGGCTATGGTGTCCCTGTTTATGAGGTTTGTTGTCTCATCTGTCTTTGGGGTATGGATCGTGATATAATCGGATCTCTTAAGCAATTCGTCAAAGGAGACTGGCTCCAAGTCCAATTTTTCTATAGCCTCGGGCTTGATGTAGGGATCGTATACGATGACCTTCATCTTCATTCCCCTGGCCCTGTCAGCCACGATCCGCCCAATATGACCGACACCAACCAGGCCCAGGGTCTTGTTAAAGACCTCCTGCCCTTTTAGCTTTTTCTTTTCCCATTTTCCTTCCTTAAGGGAGGATGTTGCCTGGGGAATATTCCGGGAAAGGGCCATGATCATGGAAATGGTGTGTTCCGCCGTAGTGATTGTATTGCCCTCCGGCGTATTCATGACCACGATCCCCCTCTGGCTGGCGGCCGGTATGTCAACGTTATCCAGTCCGATTCCGGCCCTCCCGATGACCTTCAGGTTACGGGCGGCCTCTAAAATGTCTGATGTGACCTTTGTCGCGCTGCGTATGACCAGCCCGTCATATTGACCGATAATCCCGGCTAATTCTTCCGGGGTAAGCCCGGTGTTGACGTCCACGTCAATGCCCGGCGTCTCTTTAAATATTTCGATCCCTACATCGGAGAGGGGATCGCTTACAAGGACTTTCATAAGGTTTTCTCCTTTGTCCGGATATCGTTAAATAGTATCTGCTCAATAAATCGGTGTAAGTGCCTTTGCATACCAACCTCATGGATTCCCGCGTAGAGCTTGCCCGCCGTCTTCTGGCGGGCTTTTTTGTGGCTATATCAAATTTGATGAGCTCGTAAAAAATCGAAAAGTACGTCATTGCGAGCCCCGCATAGCGGGATAAACTCCGCGAAGCAATCTCATTGGCTGTAACAGCTTGAAATCAGGAGATTGCTTCGTCGCTTCGTACCTCGCAATGACAGGTGAAATGACTTTTTACGAGTCCATCAAATTTTAAACTAATTTTATCATGGAGAGTCTTTTTGTCAAGATGCATGAGGCATGGAGAAAAAAATGTAAAAAAATGAAGAAAAATGCTTGACATTATTATTAGGACTTGTTTTACTCCACTTGCTGTAACTTCTCAGGGAGTTAGGAGGACTCTTTGAGATGATTTCGCGAGGAAAGGAGGTGAATCTTTTTTTTGATATTGTTATTATTTTTGGATATTTAACCAAAAAACACTTTAGGAGGAAAGAGTAATGAAAAAGATTTTTTTGTTAGCGATCACTGTAGTGCTCGTAATGGCCTTTGCGGTTCCGGCCATGGCCAAGGTCACAATCGGTGGTATCGTATTCGTCGACGCCTACTGGCAGCACAGGGATGCGGACTATATGCAGACGCCTCATGTAAATAATTATGCTCCCGTGCCCGGAGGTGGTCCTGCGAGAGCTCTGGATTCATCCCATACCAGGTTTCTTCTCGAGGTTCCCTCGATTACCCGATTTTATGGAAAGTGGGTCAGCAAAGAGGGTAATGTCGGAATGCATATCGAGTTCGGGATTGACGGTGAGTCAAGCGGTGAGGGTGTTACAACCCGTCATGCATACGGCTGGTGGCAGATAAATGATATCTTCAAGCTGATAGTCGGCCAGACCAATGAGACCTTTGCCAAATTGAAACCCAAGCAGACGATGGCCCAGGAAGATGATAACCGTCATTCAAACGGTGCCGGGTTCGGCAACTATGGAAATGACAGGGAGCCGCGCGTTCAGATTAATGCCAAGCTGACCGATAATTTCTCTCTGGATGTTTCCGCCGTGTATATGAGGGGCAACGGCGCGCAGGCATTACCTGCCGGTGTCAGTGTATTAGCAGGAACCTGGGCCGCGGCCGAGGAAGAGAGCTGCATGCCCAAGTTTGAGGTCTTGCTCACGGCAAAGTTTGGTCCGGTCACCATTTATCCGGCCTTTATGTATTACAAGGCTAAATATGCCAGAGACGCTGGAACAGCTGCAACTATTTTGGCTGGGGACGATGACGAAATTATGGCCTATGGCTGGGCCATCCCTGTCAAGTTCGCTTACGGTCCCTTCTCCCTTGCAGCGGAATATGTGATGGGTGAAAACATCGGTACTGCAGGTGGCGGTGGCATTAATGCACTGGCTTTCGCGTGGGATGCCCAGGGCGACAACAGGGTAATTGCCAACTCTGAACAAAATGCCTTCTGGATTGATCTGGGTTATACGATTTCTCCTCTCGCAGGCATCCATTTTATCTGGGGTATGCAGAATGAGGAATTGGACAGAGCGGGTATTCTCAACGACAGAAAGCGTGAACGTGACATGTGGGGCCTTACCCTGCCTCTGAATGTTGCCCCGCACTTTAAGATTACTCCTAACTACTTTGTGTATGACTGGGGTGATCAGGAGGACGGCGACCAAAATATTGGCGGCCTGGGTAAAGAGACCATAGTCGGCGTCCAGTTTGAGGTGAAATTTTAGACAAAAAGCATTCAACCCGGGGTCGTATCTGCGACCCCGAAAAAAATGTTACTCCTGATATCGAGTTGTTTCGGTAATATAGAGAAAGGAGAAACAAATAAGCAGAAAAACATCATGAAAGTTGGTTATGCCCCGCAGCTTGCTGTGGAGTAGTTCATTGAAACGTTCTGCTAATGATCCAATGAATACAGGATATCAATATTCTCTTTTAATAATGATTTGATCTTGGCCTGAATGTCTTCAGGTATATCTCTGGTCAAAATCGTGAATTCTTTTAAATCCTCTTTTTCATCATATTTAAACATCACCCTGCCAAAGACACCCCTGGGCAGACTCAGGTCTCCGCAATCCGCCAAATCGAAAACAGATTGCAATTTGCTCACATATCTTTTTTTCTCCATTATTACCCTCTACTTTATTTCGATTTTAAAACCATGTCCTTCCCCGCATAGCGGGATCTTCGATGGGCGTGGATTCTTTATTCTTTTTGAATGAATATTCGAATGGCCACCGTTTTTATGATATTCTGCTGATAATTATAGCGCGGAATAGTTAAAGGAGTATTAGGGATGTGTTAAGTTATGGTCTGCTTGAAACATAACAGAGATTTAACATTTACCGTATTAGCTCAATAAATCGGAGTAAGTGCCCTTGAATACTAAACTTCTGGATTCCCGCTTTCGCGGGAATGACAGGCACTTATCCCACTCCGTCATTCCCGCGTAGGCGGGAATCCATGAGCTATACCCCTAAATATTGAGCTATTACCTTTTACCTCAATTGAGCAAAAAACGCTCAATTGTGAAGCTATCAGCATTCAGCTTTACCTCAATTAGGGAATTAATCACAGGGCAGGTGGATTGTAAAGGTGCTTCCTATGCCCGGAGTGCTTTCAACCGTTACCGTGCCGCCATGTGCCTGGACAATATGTTTTACGATGGCAAGACCCAGGCCCGTGCCGCCCAATTTGCGGCTCCTTGCTTTGTCCGCACGGTAGAACCGCTCAAAGAGACGCGGCAGATGTTGTTTTTCAATACCGCAACCCCGGTCGCGGACATGAATAATGGTTTCATCAGTTTTTCGTGTTGCATCTATTTTCACCACGCCTTCCGCATTACTGTGCTTGATCGCGTTATCAAGCAGGTTCACTACGGCCTGTTCAAGTAGTTCAGGGTTAATGTTCGCGGTCAGTTCATCATTACATGAAAGCTCCAGGCGAATATTTTTGGGACCGGCCTTTACCTGGCATGCTTGAATTGCCGCCTGAAGAACCTCTTTTATATGGTCCTTATAGAGGGGAATAGAGCTCTTATCCGCACCTTCCTCAATCTTGGAAAGGCTTAGAAGGTCTTCAATAATGACTTCCAGGCGGTTTGTGTGCTTCTCGATAATCTTAAGAAAACGCCCGGCGTCCTCGCCGCGATTTAGTGCACCATCTCTGAGTGTTTCAACGAATCCTTTAATGGCCGTTATGGGAGTTTTGATTTCATGGGATACATTTGCCACGAAATCACGACGAATATTTTCAAGTTTTCTTAGACGGGTTACATCGTGTAAAACAACAAGGGCACCAATGGTTTTTCCCTGTTCGTCATTCAGGGCTGTGCCATGCCCGTTAAGAATCCGCTCACCGTCCTCATACAGAACAATGTCTTTTTCAATCGGCTCCCAGGAGGATAATATATCACTCACAAAGTTTTGCAGATCCGTATTCCTGGCCACCTCCTGAATGCTCCTGCCCTGCACCTCGGACAGGTTACACTCCAATATTTCAGCAGCGGCCTGATTCATGTTGATAATGCGCTCCTCGGAATCGACCGCGATAACCCCTTCCGCCATACTGGAAAGAACCGCCTCCAGCTCATTTCGTTGCCGTGTGATAGTCCTTATCCGTTCGTGAAGTTCAGCGGCCATCTGGTTCATGGTTTCTGAAAGACTCCCGATCTCCTCTGAATTTGAGATCGGCAGCCTGTATTCTAAGTTTCCCCGGGCAAAGGATTCGGCCCCTTTTTTAACCTCTTCGATTGGCCGGCTGATACGCCGGGAGATCAGCAGGCTGACGATTGCGGCAAGAAGTGCAATAATAACACCTCCAATAGCAATCTTTATCTGGATACTCTTTATTGTTTCATCTATGGCAGTAAGAGTTATGGAAATGCGGGTTGCACTGATGATTTCGGAATTGTTTCTCAATGGTACTGCAACATACATCATATACTGTTGAAGCGTACGGCTGTACCTGGTGGATATGCCCACGCCGCCGGTCAATGCCTTAATTACCTCCGGACGGTCCATATGATTATCCATCTTCTCAGGGTTATTTGAGGAATCACCAATAACCTTACCGGATGGTAAGATAACCGTGATGCGTGTCGCGGCACGGGCTCCTATCTTTTTACACAGTAAATCAATACCCTTTTGATCATGAGACAAAAGGCCTTTCAGGATCTGGTTCTCTACAAGATGAGCCCTGGCTTCGAGGTCGAAGGCGTACTGTTCGAGAAAGGATTGCTTCAGGGATCTGGTGGCAAACCAGGTTGCGGCCGCAAGTGATATGACGGTAATAAGCAGGTATGATGGGTAGAGTTGCCAGAGCAACCGTCTTTTTTTCGTCATGACTATTCCTTAAACCTGTATCCAACCCCCCGGACGGTTTCAATGTACTGTCCTGCAGGTCCCAGTTTTTTCCTCAAACCCACGATCTGGACGTCCACCGAGCGATCAGTGACAAAGTAATCATCGCCTCGAACCGCGTCCACAATTTGCGCGCGCGTAAATACCCATCCCGGTCTTCTTGCTAAATAGATTAGGATACCAAATTCCGTAAACGTCAGCGGGACAGAATTATTGTCTATGAGCAATTCACGACGCCCGGGATGAATAACAATATCATGAATTCTAAGAACCGATGAGACCTCTGCAGGTTCTTTCACCTTCCTGCGCAAAACCGCTCTCACTCTTGCCACCAAAATCCTCGGGCTGAAAGGCTTGGTGATGTAGTCATCAGCGCCAAGCTCCAGGCCGGTGACAATATCAGCTTCTTCCCCTTTGGCCGTCAGCATCACAATGGGAATGTCCATGGTGTCAGGATCGTTTTTAAGGAGTTTTGTGCATTCCAGCCCGTCTATGCCGGGAAGCATGAGATCAAGCACGATCAGATTAGGGAAATCTTCTTTTGCAATTTTCAGGGCATTTTCACCGGATGTGGCACATATTACCTGATATCCCTCCCTGTCGAGGTTGAATCTCACCAGCTCAAGGATATCTTCTTCATCATCTACTACAAGAATACGTTCTTTTGCCATGGTGGCATTTTCCTTTAGAGTCTCTAATGTTTGGGAATATTATAACACAGTGTCTTATCTGTATGTTAGTATTAGATTAGGATTGTGTAAATATTTTATTAAGTAGAACCGGATTATTGGGAGGGAGATAATAGAAAGCTTTGAAGAATCGGCGCGGCTCTGGGACGTTATGGTAAACCTTTTGCCTCTTTTTCAAGGCGGTATCTCTTTTCACTTTTTCGACACATCTCCCAGATAATACACTGTGACCGGAACTTGCAGTAGGTGCAGGGATCGGTGCATGCCTCGCAGTTTTCAAGGCATTCCTCACAGTAGCCGATCTCCATTTTCTGGCATTTTACATATGATTCGCGATCAGGATGGTTTCTGCATTGCACGGCTTTGGCCTCACAATCAACTTAATATTTTTTTGACGGGATAAACAAGATAAACAAGATGATTTTTCTTTCATCCTGTTTATCGTATATTTGTAATCCTTGATTTTATATATTTTTCAACTTTTTTTCTCGACATAGCCTGGTGTTTATCTCTCACAGAGTCCACAGAGCGCACAGAGATGTAACATCACGGTCGATATATCCGGACGACGCTTCCTTTTTTGATCAACTGGACTGAAATCATGTTAATCCTGTAATCCTGTCAAATGTCTTTTCTGACTCATTTTATTACTACCCATCCTGACTTCATAATCAGGAAAACAAGGGCTAAAAAAATGTATAGCATCATGAAGCCGAGGTGAGAAATATCTATAAAGCGCGTAAAATCAGGTGAAAAAACCACATCAGGCATATTCTTGAGGACTCTGAAAATCCCCGTTGTGACAATGCCTCCCAACAGGGCAATTCGCACATAGGCTGAAGATATCAAGCTTAATTCCTTTCTGCCAGAAAGAACATAATCTACAATGACATAGGCAAAAAGCCCCAAGAGAAAAATGGCGCCGAGATAATGAATGTAGTGCGTCAGGTAAAAATCTGCCGACCAGCCCATCCCCGGGATATCAGATACATAATAGCGTTTGAATATGGGCATCTGGCCAAATCCGGTGAATGCCATCACAATGAAGGTTAATATATATATCCAGCGCAATCCTTTTTTGCCACCGGATTGTTCGTAATCATTTTTGGATTTCATTCCCTATTCTCCTCTGCTATCTTGATAATTATTGGTAATCTACACACTGTAATAAATCATAGAGGCCTCATAACCCTGCCTTGCCCTGTGATCGACTACTATAAGCTTTGCCCACTGCTGCTGCAATTCCGGCTATCGGAGCAATTACCATCGCCTTTGCCAGGTTGTCGGCATGGGCCATGGAATCTTCAACCGGTTTCAAATGTGGTCTTCCTGGACCTTTTTTTATAGTCTTATTCAATTTCTCAAAAGGAACCGGGGAGACATAGATCGTATTTGTCCCGCCGTTTTCCTTCTCACCATATATGTAACCGTTTATTTCTTTTGAAATGGAATACGCTTCTTTTAGAATCTCATCTCTGGGTCCAATCTTCTGCACTTTTTCCGGACAGACTTCAATACAGGCAGGTAATTTTCCATGTTCAACCCTGTCATAGCAGCGGTCACACTTGTACATCACCCCATTTCCTGCAAAGGAGGGCAGAATATCCAAGTACAACCCAACTCCGGTCTGCCGCTCCGGAATATGCCAGGGACATACAGCCTTACACTTTGATCCCCCGAGACAGACATCCGCATCAATCCGGGTGATCCCGTTCTTCAATTTGCGCGCGGCACCCCATGGACAGAGATCGGCACATGGAGGATTCTGGCAGTGCATGCAGCGCCGGGGAAAGGTAAATGTCTCTTCCTCGCCATTAACCTTTACGGTGGATTCCTGGATAAAGAGCCAGTTGTATGGAGTCAACCGATCCATAACATCCCGCTTGTCAGACCAGTCAGATACTTTAACCCTGTTTGGATACATTTTTGGAAATGGCTTTTTAGGTTCCGGGAACTTGCGTCCGTTTACCTCCTGGCACGCCTCGACACACGCCTCGCACCCAATGCATTTCCTGATATCAATAAGGGTTGCCAGCTCTTCCTGGGTTGCCCCTCTTACAGTAGCTGGGAGCGGAACGGAAGAAGCAGCTATGGCTCCTGCTGCAGCCAGGCCACCTTTTATAAATGATCTTCGTGAAATATCTTTGGTCATTTTTTTATCTCTGTATAAAGGGGTCTAAAAAGTGAATACCTTATACTCCGGATTTGTCATCATATCTACAAGTACTGCGCCTCCGGATATTACAGAACCTGTAATGCATTCATCCGGTGATATAAGGCGTTTGTCCGCACATGCCTCGCAGACATGGATTGGGGTTTTATTCGCAATAAGTTTATCTAAAAGATCTTTCATGTGTTCTCCAGTAGACGACCGGATCCCTTCTGCCATTCCTAATTGAGCCCAGTGGATGGCATCATCGATCAAGAAGACCTCTATATGATGACCCTTTTCAGCTGCAATGCTCGCAAACTGAATTGCCCTCGTTGCAGTCCCTGATTTTTCAAAACCCTTGGAAATCACAAACAAAAACTTTTCCATATCTTTTTACTCCTTGGATAAAATTCTTAGATCTTCAGGAAAATGAGTACCCAGAAATGTTTTTTCTAATGAGACTAAAAAGGCCGGAAGGTTACAAAATAGTTAGGGGATATAAGGACAAGAGAAGGGCTATTTTGATTTATGGTTAAAGCAGTCCCTAAGTGTCGATCTCAAACGCTCCCGAGTGTCTGCCGGCATCTCTTCATTTCCGGCCTCTTTGCATAACCGGATGCTTTTCTTTAATGAATTGATACATTCCAGGCATTCAGGGCAGTCTTGCAAGTGTTCCTCGATTTCTTTGCAGGTCCGATCATCAAGCTCACCATCTAAGTATTCGGATATTCTTTTAAAATATTTTTTACAGTCCTTTCTCACTGGACCTTCCCCTCCTTGTAATGCTTTGATATCTCTTCCCTCAAAAAAAGGCGTGCCCGGTGTAATCTTGTCTTGACCGATTGAACGGATATTCCAAGGATTTCGGAGGTCTCTTCGGTGTTGAATCCCTCAATATCTCGGAGATTAAAGACCAGGCGATACTTGGGAGGGAGGGTTTGAATGGCAGTGTCAATGGTCTGTTTTAGCTCAGCATGTAAAACATTGTCAGAGGGGTCATTAGACCAATCCGGGATCTCGTATTTGCCGTTGGAGCCATCCTTGAGGACAAAAGAATCCAAGGGTATTTCCTGATCCGGTTCACACTTCTTTTTTCTCCGTTTTCTGAGGCAAGCCCTGGCGGCGATCTTGAAAAGCCAGTTTTTCAACTTGGTCTCTTCCCGAAATCTGTCTAAGTATCTAAAGGCATTCAAAAAGGTCTCTTGCGCAATATCCTCGGCATCCTGTAGATGACCGCACATTTTAAGCCCGAATGTAAATATCCGGCCCTGATATCGTTCAACAATTTTCTCCATGGCATCCATGGAGCCCGCTTTAAACTCGGAGATTAAATGATGATCAGTGGCATCAGTAGCCATTTGGTTCATTTTCGCCCTTTACCCTCTGGCTCCATCCATTCGGCCAAGCTCAGCAAGTTCTTCCAGTCCACTGCGATTGAGCAGCTTGATTCTGCGCCCATCCATTTCAATTAAATCCAGCTCCGTCATCCTTGCAAAGATTCGTGACAGTGTCTCCGGAATTGTACCCAATAAACTTGCAAGCTGTCCCTTTGAGATATTTAGAGTCACACTGTCTTTACTTTCCTGTTCATCTAAAAGGTAAAGCAGATATCCGGCTAAGCGGCCCGGGACCTCTTTCAAGGAAAGGTTCTCTACCTGAACAGTAAACTCGCGAAGTCTCTTTGAAAGGACAGCTAACATGTTCATTGCCAGAGAAGGAATCCTTGTTATAAGATTAATAAATGCCGTCCTGGGGAAGAACAAGACATGGCTTTTGGCAATGGCCTGAGCACTTGCAGGGTAAGACCTTCCCGCATAAACAGCAACCTGGCCGAATGGCTCTCCCGGCCCGTAAATATGGAGAATCTGTTCTTTTCCTTCTGAAGAGACCTTAAAGATCTTTACAAGCCCTTCTACAACAACAAAAAAGCCATTTCCCTCATCCCCATCTGAAAATATGATCTCGCCCTTGTTGAAATGCCTGTCAAGAGCGATATTCCTGATTTCTTTTAGCTGGTCTTCCGGAAGGCCGCTAAAACTGGGAACATTTGAGATTATATCCAGAAGTTTTTTCATCGGAAAATTTTATCGCGTTTTCAATCAGGTTGACCAGGACTTGCTCAATACGCTCCAAGTCTATCTCCGCAAAAAAATCGCAAGGATATTTGTAACTTATGGATATGCTTTTGTCAACAGCAAGCGGGCTTATGATCTCAATGACCTCTTTGATCAACCCTGAAATATTTTCATGCTCAAATGATCAGTATGCTTTAGCTGCCTCAACCCTGGCGAAATCAAAGAGGTCTGAGACGAGATGGATGAGCCTGGCCAGGTTTTTGTCTACAATGGAAAGACACAATGATTTTATGGAACTTTCCCGCGAGCTGATCAAACACAACAAGAAGGCCTACAAGGCCACAGACTATCCCAATGCCACGGGCAACACAAACAAGCCGCCGGAGGTCTTGCCGAGAACCAAATAGAAACTCAACCCATAGTGTGTGTGTGGAACCTCCTTTCCAAAAAATCCCCGTCCTCTTTCACTAAAGGGACGGGATTTTTATTGCTTGTCTCCCATACTTCATGCTTGGTGAGGGATTGCAATTGATCTTTGGGTACGATAGCATGTAAAGGAAGTAATAAAAAGAGGAGGAAATGGAACACGGAACTAATCCACACATAAGAAAAAGCATGAGGATTACAAATGGCAGAAGACATACGTTGGGTAAAGACGCACTGCGCGAGAATGGACCATGGTGGATGCGCGTTACTCGTGGGGGTGAAGGATAACAGGATTGTCAAGGTCAAAGGTGACCCGGACGGCTTTTTAAACAAGGGTTACATATGTCCAAAAGGTCTCGCGTCTCCCGACCGTCTCACCCACCCGGATCGCCTCAAATATCCTTTGAAAAGGGCGGGAAAACGGGGTGAGGGAAAATGGGAGAGGATTTCCTGGCAGGAGGCTCTTAAGGAAATAGCTCAAAATCTGGGTAAAATAAAAGAAAAATACGGGGCAAGGGCGGTTGCATTTGGCCTTGGAATGCCCAAAGGGCTGGATCACTTTGTCTTGATACGTCTTGCTAACCTGTTTGGGTCTCCCAATGTCGTCACTTCTCAGGACGTGTGCCATGCTCCTCGCGAGATAACCGGTATCCATACCTGCGGCTTTTATCCTGTTGCGGACTTTCATCACAAGAGCAAGCTCATCGTTTTGTGGGCAAGTAATATCACCTCCACCAACGAGGAGGGGGAGATAAGCAGCATGCTCCTAAAACAATTAAAAAACGGAGCAGAATTGGTAGTTATTGACCCGAGAAAGATCGATCTGGTCAAAAAGTCAAAAAAATGGCTTCAGATAAGGCCCGGGACGGATCATGCGCTTGCACTGGGGCTTTTGAACGTCATCATTGAAGAGTCCCTGTATGATAGGGATTTTGTTGACAAGTGGACCTACGGTTTTGAAGACCTTAAAAATCATGTAAGAGAATACACCCCTGAAAAAGTATCTGAGATAACCTGGGTTCCACCCGACCTTATCAGGGAGACGGCGAGATTATATGCAATATCAAAACCGGCTGTGATCCAGTGGGGAAATCCAATTGAACACAATATCCATACATTTCATATAACAAGGGCCTTGATCTGCCTGATGGCCATATGTGGCAATCTCGACATTCCAGGCGGCAACGTTCAGGCGAAAGATCCGAAGATCATGGGCTTGGGCCAGTTTGTCCGGGCCGATCTTTTCCCCAACAAATGGAAAGAGATGATCAGCACCTATCATCATACTATACCCAGATTAATGACCGTCCCTCCGGCCTTTTTCAGAAAGGCGATACTTGAAGGGATCCCTTATCCGGTTAAGGGATTCTATGCCATGTGTGCGAACCCCATGATGTCTTATGCCGACAGCCCGCAAACATATAAGGCATTCATGAACCTTGATTTCATAGCAATTGCTGATCTGTTCATGACTCCAACCGCGGCAATGGCGGATATTGTATTACCGGTTGCAAGCCAGTTCGAATTCAACGATATTGGCCACTTTGGTCTCGGCCACGGTTATATTTTGGCCCGGCCCAAAGTTGTTGATCCGCCGGAAGAATGCTGGCCCGACATAAAAATAATTAATGAGTTAGGGAAACTTATCAGTCCTACGGAATACTGGCACGATGACTATAACCAGTTTTTGGAAGATGTTCTTAAGCCTGCCGGCCTTACATACGGCCAGTTCGTTGATAAGGGTTATTTAAAAGGCCATGAAAGATATAATGCCTATGAAAAAAAAGGCTTTAGAACTCCTACCGGAAAGGTGGAATTGAAATTAAGCACGGCAGAAAAATTCAATCTCCCGTCACTGCCTGAATTTAGTGGTCCTCCGGAGGACGATGATCCTGACTATCCTTTAGTATTAACCAGTTCGAAGAGCCGGTATTTTCTTCATTCGTCCTACAGATGGATCAAGGGGCTAAGAGATAAAAGGCCGCATCCAAAGGCCGAAATCAATCCTGAGACTGCCGGGAAATACGGAATCATAGAGGGAGATGTTGTTGTTATTGAAACCAGATTCGGCAGGATAACTCATATCGCACATATTACGGATATTGTTGATCCGAGGGTGATAAGCGCCTCACATGGATGGTGGTTCCCTGAGGCAAATGTGGAGACGCTCTTTGATTGGGAAAGATCCAACTTCAATATGCTTACTTCTACGGAAAAACTGAATAAGCAATTTGGCACTCCCAACCTTAAGGGAATAGGGTGCAGGATAAAACCGGAACCCAAATAGGGCTAAAAATTACTGGGTGTTAATGGTTGTTTATTGCGAGATCTGTTCAAGGTTGTCGCGCGCGTCCGTATAGTCGGGATTTATCCGCAGTGCCTCGGCATAATGTTTCGCCGCCTCCTTGAGCATGCCTTTTTCCTGCATGACAACTCCCAGATTATTATGTGCCTCAGCATAATCGGGGTTAATCCGTACAGCCTCGGAAAAATGCTTGATAGCCTCGTCAAATCTTCCCTTATACACAAATGCAATTCCCAGGTTATGGTGGGCCTTGGCATAGTCGGGATTAATGCGTATGGCCTCGAAAAAATGGTCAATAGCCTCATCGAGCCTCCCCTGGGCTTTCAATATAATACCGATATTATTGTGAGGTTCGGCGTAGTCGGGATTGAGCCGCAATGCCTCATAAAAATGCCCGATAGCTTCATTAATCCTCCCCATGTCAAATAACACAATACCCAGGCCATAGTGAGATTCTGCGTGGTTGGGTTTAGTACGCAATGCCTCAAGGTAATGAATTCTTGCCTCATCAAGGTCTCCCTTTTTTGCTAATGCATTTCCTATATTATAATGCGCCAGGGAATAGCGGGGCCTAATCTTCAGTGCCTTTAAATATTGCCGGATGGCCTCATCAATCTTCTCCTGGGCAAACAGAACCAAACCCATGCCATAGTGCGCATCTGCATATTCCGGTTTGATCCTCAGTGCCTCACTATACTGGAACAGCGCATCTTCAAGTTCGCCTTTCTGAAAAAAGGCACTTGCCAGGTTGATACGGGGGCGGGCCTTGTTCTCAACTTTTTCTACATTATCCGACCACAATGAAATGCTGTCTTTCCAAACCTCGTTTCTCTGATAGGTCCATATGGAGAACACAATTATGGTAACGCACAGTATTCCGGTAACAAACAGCTTTTGTCGAATATACCGGAACGCCAACATCACAATAGCAAGAAATACAAGCATTGACGGGAGGTAGGTCCTGTGCTCGAATATGATGGCAACGGGTATAATAGAAGACTCTATCATCAGGTTTCCAAAAAACCAGAGAATGCAGAAGGAGATCAGGCGTTCCCTTTTGGCAATGTAAATAGCCAGTCCGATCAGGCCGATAATGGCAGACAGGGAAAGCAGGGTTGTGATAGGATCAATCAATGAGTGCGAAAGGGGATAGTCGTAGTCTACCATCAGCCTGGAAGGATGTGGATAAAAGAGCAGCCCAAGATAGTATATTACAACCCGAAATTCAGTTAATAACCTTTCAGAGAAAGTAAACTCCTTATTGGCAAAATCAGTAATTGATAAAATTTTTCTCCAGGGGTCAGACCCCAGGTAAATAAAGGAAATCAGGCCAAAAACAATTAAAACCCCATATACATACTTAAAGCGCTGTTTTATCCAGTCTTTGCTGAGATTTTGAAAGAAATACCATTCGTATATGAAAATAAAAAACGGCAGAGTCCCGGCTATCTGTTTACAGCCTAACGCCAGCATCCCGGCTAAGGCAGAACCTGCAAACCAAAGCAAATGATACCTGATTGACGTTTGTCGGGCGTCTTTTGAGCTTTGCCTTTTACTCTTTACGACTTCTTCTGACTGCACGTGTTCTAATCTGGGCTTCAGAGCAATCCGACCTTTAGCGTAAAGAAACATGGATAAAACACAGAACATGGCTGCCATGCTGTTCATTCTCTGTGTAATATATGTAATCGATTGTGTGTGAACCGGATTGACCAACCAGAGCAAAGCAGCAAAAAAGGCTATGAGTGAGGGATTAGAGGATTGAATACTGGATGCCGGATGATCGATGCCGGATGCATTCTGATTTTCATTGTCCGTGCTTTGTTTTATCGCGTATCGGACATCCCGTATCCCATATCCTGTAATGTTCAGTGTTGTATTGATAAAGAAATAAAGAAGTATGCCGCTGAGTATATGGATTATGATATTTACAACATGATACCCCGCGACATTGAATTGATGAAAATAGTAATTAAGACCAAGGCTGATGTAGGAAACTGGGCGAGACGAAGAGTAACTATTGAATCCTGCTTTTAGGATTTGTCCTAATGAAAATTCGGTTAAGCGGATATTGTGGTTTCGTTGTATATCTATAACGTCGTCAAAAACAAAAGGTGCCTCCAGTGTATTAGAATAGATCAAAAAACCCAGGATAGCGAAAAGAGATAATATTAAAATGGTTTTTTTGATGGAATGTTTCATTGCGTTTTAGGTGTCAATATAAGAGGAACCAAAATATTCCACATCAGGATGTGTGATGGTCCTCTTGTTGTTTAGTTTCACAAGTTTCATAGAGTGGCAGCCGGTTTTCAGGCACATCACTCAAGCAGGGATATTCCCTGTCCTTAACAGAAAGCAATGGATCGGAAATGGGCCACTCGATAGCGATTTCCGGGTCAGACCACAGGATACCCATTTCATCTTCAGGCTTGTAGAAATCGCTGCATTTATAGAGAACGTAGGCAGAATTGCTGATTATGCAGAATCCGTGGGCAAAACCAACGGGAACAAAAACCTGACGCCTGTTTTTTCCTAAAATATGGACTCCTGTCCACTTGCCGAATGTTGATGAACCACGGCGGATGTCAACCGATATATCGAAAATCGCGCCGTAGATGACCTGTATCAGCTTTGCCTGTGGATGGTGAAGTTGATAATGCAGACCCCTGAGGGTGCCTTGGACCGAATACGACAGGTTATCCTGAACAAAATGACAATCAATACCCGCCTGTTTATATCTTTCCTTTTGATAGGTCTCCATAAAGAAACCACGGTTGTCGTCAAACACGCGAGGTTCAAAGACCATTACCCCTTCAATTGTTGTCCCTGAAACATTCATTGCCGGCTATCCATGATGTTTAAGCATATCTATTAGATACTGGCCGTAGGCAGTATCTTTCAGTGATTGCGCAAGCTTTTTCACCTGTTTTGCGTCAATATAACCGTTGTTGTAAGCAATTTCTTCAATACAGGCGACTTTCAGGCCCTGTCGGTTTTCAATTGCTGCGATGAAGTCTGATGCCTCAATTAGGCTTTCATGTGTTCCGGTATCCAGCCAGGCGATCCCCCTTCCAAGGATCTCCACATGGAGTTCTCCCATCTCAAGATATCTGTTATTGATTTCAGTAATCTCATATTCTCCCCTTTCAGAAGGCCTGAGACTATCGGCAATATCAACAACACGGTTATCGTAGAAGTATATACCGGGTACAGCATAGTTAGATTTTGGATGTTGTGGCTTCTCTTCAATGGCTATCGCCTTACCCGCTTTGTCAAATGTAACTATACCATATCGTTCTGGATCTTTGACCCAGCAACCGAAAATCGTGGCCCCATTTTTTCTGGCCATGACTTTATCGAGTTGCTCAATAAAACCATGGCCGTAAAAAAGATTATCTCCCAATATCATGCAAACATTGTCATTTTTTATAAAATCTCTACCAATAACAAATCCCTGAGCGAGGCCCTCTGGACGAGGCTGTTCAGCATAGTAAAAGGAAAGGCCCCATTGCTTCCCATCTCCAAAAAGATCTTGAAACCGAGGAAGATCCTGTGGGGTTGAAATAACAAGGATTTCCCGAATACCAGCAAGGACCAGTACCGATAAAGGGTAATAGACCATCGGTTTATCGTATACCGGTAGAAGTTGTTTATTAACTACCCTTGTAGCAGGATATAAACGGCTTCCTGAACCACCAGCGAGTATAATTCCTTTCATTTTGCTAATCTTCCTTTCCAGAGTGAGCTATGTGAGCATTTCAGCAAATGTTTTAGCGTGTGTGATAATTTTTTTCAATCCATTTGCGGTATTCTCCTGTTTTAACGGATTTTATCCACTCGTTGTGTCGGAGATACCAGTCTACAGTCGCTTCCAGAGCATCCTCGAAAGAGTGCTCCGGCTTCCATCCAAGTTCACCATTAAGCTTAGAGGAGTCAATGGCGTAGCGTCTGTCATGACCCGGGCGATCCGTAACGAATTGGATGAACCGCCTGCTCGAATTCTTTCCCGCGCGGCCAAGCCGCTCGTCAAGGATGTCGCACAAATTATGAATAACCTCAATGTTTTGGCGTTCTTCTCCGCCGCCTATGTTATATGTTTCCCCCGGTTTTCCTTCTTCGAGAACCTTGATCAGGGCATCACAATGGTCAATCACATAAAGCCAGTCTCTGACATTTTTCCCGTCGCCATATACGGGAACAGGCCTACTTTCAACAATATTAAGGATCATTAGGGGGATCAGTTTTTCGGGGAATTGATACGGCCCATAGTTATTCGAAGAATTTGTGACCAGAACTGGCAGGCCATAGGTTCGAAAATAGGCCCTGACAAAATGGTCGGCAGCGGCCTTTGAAGCCGAATAAGGACTTGAGGGATCGTAGGGCGTCTTTTCAGTAAAATATCCCGTTTTCCCCAGGCTGCCATAGACCTCGTCAGTGGAGACGTTCAGGAAACGGAATTCCGGATGTCTGCCGTGAGCCTTCCAGTGTTTCAGGCTGGCATCAAGGAGGCGAAATGTTCCGATCACATTTGTTTCAACAAATGCCTCAGGCCCTAAGATAGACCGGTCTACATGAGACTCGGCGGCAAAATGGATAACGGCATCAAAGTTGTGCTTGATAAAAAGCCGTTTGAGAAGTTCGTTATCCCTTATGTCTCCATGTACAAACATGTATCTTGCTGCCATATCTTCAGGCATGGATTCAAGGTTAGCAGGATTGCCGGCGTAGGTCAATGCATCCAGATTCAGAATACTCCAGTACGGTTTTTTCTCAAGGGTATGGCGGATAAAGTTTGTTCCAATGAATCCGCAGCCACCAGTTACAAGTATTTTTTTAAGAGGCATGACTTCTATTTTTCAAATTTAAGATAACAACCGAAAAAGAATTGCTTTACGACAATACAGGTTTATCATAAGAAAAATAATGAAATAATCAACCAAGAGTCAATAAATAAAACACCCCGCAAGATGAGTCCAGATAGTCTACATTATTAACTTTTTCAACCTACAGACCAGAGCCAATGGTGACAGAACTGAGAAGCTAATCGGCAAGGGTAATTCCAGGCAATTTGTGCTAATATCAGATAAAATGTCCAATTACAGAGTATCATTATTAGGCGCTGTCAACTATTCCAAGCTATAGTCAGTTATTCTATTTAACACGTCTGCAAGAGATTTATCTAAGCTTTTCAGTTCCTTGTAGTCCTCTAAGGCAGCATCCATATCATCAAGGGATAAATGAATACGGCACATGTGATAATATGCCTTAGGTATTTCTGAATCCAACCCGATGGCTTTTTGAAAGTTATCTAATGCTGCATGAAAATTTTTCAATTTCAGATTTATAAGGCCCAGCCTGTAAAAAATGGAAGCACGAGGACAAATTTGGTTTGCTTTTTCAAAAGTCTTTTTTGCCAGCAAGAGATCTCTAATTATTATATATTCATCACCTATTTCAATAAAACTCTGAGATAAAAGTGGCTTTTTTGGACCGGTAAACCCTTTGATATTTTTGGTTAATTGATCAAAGACATTAATAGTATCATAATATCTTTTTTGATTTATGTAAATGTTGAGTAAGTTTTGATATGCCGGTAGGTAACCTGGATCAAGGCTAATGGCTTTCTTATAGTGTGTTATTGCGGGTTCAATCAATTTTTTCCATTCTAAAAATAAACCAAAATGATTATAACTAACAGGGCTATTTGGATTGAGAAGGATTGCCTTTTGGCGCTCCATGATTGCTACAGCATAGAATAAAAGGCAATATGCTTCAGCAAAATCAGGATTTATTCGAATTACTTGCCTGAATAAATCTATAGCGTTTTTATAATCTTTGTCGTTAAAACAGTCTTTCCCCTTCTGACAAACCGAGAACATATCCTGCTTCATTGCTTCAGAAGATCGTGCCAAATCGTCACGATTGCCTCCTTCAACTGCATATCCATCATAAGGAAAAAGTTCTATATAACAGCTTTTTAAAAAAGCTAAATCATCCTCCCTTCTTTTTTTGCAAGCCTTATCCAATTTATAAAGCGATCTAATATTTATAATAGGAGGTAGAGATGGCAATATCATTGGATCTGATATCACATGGTAGATGCTGACCTGCTCAGACAGAATGGGTATCCTATCGCAAAAGGTAGAAAAATATCTGTCCAACCCTTCATCAAGACCGGACTGTACAAGGATATGGGTAATCTTTTCTTTTTCTATCATTCCTGCAATTTGAGATTTGTAAACTGGCTCAAACCAATACAGATTTCTACCACCAGGAATTACATATACCTTTAGATAAAGGGCCCGCTCTTCCGGGGGCACTTGGCTATTATCCATAAGTTGTCCAACCATTTGATATTGAAGTAAAAACAGCCTATTCCGTCCTTTCAATTTAAGATAGATATCCCTGGCTAACCGGTTGCCGCTGCTTGCTATGTATAGTTTGTTCGGAGGTGTTGAAAACTTCTTTACTATTTCAAAAAAGTCGTCGTCGTCAGCAATTGTCTTAGATCGATGCCGTATTTTTTCATTGTCCTTGATACCGAAAACGGTTTGATACCATTGATTTTTTTTTAGAATCGTTTTGTATCCAAAATCATCTTTAAATTTTGCGAATATTTGTATTCCTACAAAACAGCCAATAATTATGACAAAGGCGCCTTGTATATATTTACGGAGTTTTAAGGCTCTTCGAGCTACGAGTTCCAAGATTGAATGAATAAAATACGCCAATGCCAGGTAGGATAATAAGTAAACAACTATCGTTTGCCCCATTCGCATATCGTGAATGCCTTGAATGTAAATCATTGGAATAAATAGCAGGATATGGAGAAGCAGTATTCGAGGCTGCTTATGACCTCGAATAGAAGCAAATAAGACAAAGAACCAGGAAATTAAAAATAAGGGCGCAAGAATGAAGCAATTATCTACGGCGCACACTGACCCATGATAATAATAATAAATTCCCTCGCACAATGATTTCAGCTGTTTTAATAGAATAATTCCTAAATTTTGTTGCCCAGAAACTCCTGGTGCACTTATCAAGGAGATAACATCGGCGCCCGCTCCATATCCGAGTATCAAGCCTATTCCAGGTGGACGATCATGCAATAATTGATAAACGGGCCATGGTAGAAGGACAATAAATATTATAACATAACAAAGACAAATTTTGATGAAAAGGGCCTTTTTTCTATAATCATTTATAAGAAAGAATATCAATA
This sequence comes from Desulfobacteraceae bacterium, assembly GCA_030613055.1. Taxonomy (GTDB): domain Bacteria; phylum Desulfobacterota; class DSM-4660; order Desulfatiglandales; family Desulfatiglandaceae; genus JAUWMR01. Next base: position 57,961 of record JAUWMR010000001.1, on the reverse strand, counting down.
GCGGCAAGGGAAAGAAGAGAAGGGCGACCTCTTTAACAAGATATGCAAGAGCGAGGCTAATGCCAGACAGTACAAAGTACCATGCTTTATTTTTCTCAAAAGCGATGTATAAACAGTATGTAGAAAATAGTATAAAAAAAGGCCATATTGCGTCGAGGTGCCGGAGCGACCAATAATTTATGCTATACGATGTTAAGACAAGAAGGCCTGCAGAAAACCCTACTCTTTTGCCAAATAACACTTTACCAATAGCATAAACTATGATGGGATTAGCGACACAGAAAGCCTTAATTACCCAGAACGAACTTTCATGTGAAACACCAAAAAGCCAATAACTTATAGCGATCATCAACGCAAAAACGGGTGGACGATATAAAATTGAACCATCTATGTCAGTGTACCCATTTCCTGCATATATGCTTACAGCATAAGCATCATAGCCATAAAGATCGCAGGCTGTTAACATTGGGTATGCCCAAGAAGTAATGATACCTAATATGAGAAGGTATACCCATGGTGGTATTTCAAGAAATCGGCTGAAATTGAGACGCATCTTTGATTGTCTTTTGTTTATGAATTAGTGGCTAATTAATAGTTTCCATCATGGGATCAGATACATTATATCGTTTTTTTCGCATCCCTGTTTCCGCTTTATAATGTCCTATAAGGGCTTGACATAATGGAAATTGAGCCATTAAGACTGAAAGAGTGTTTAAAAGCTTTCCACGGAAAGATATACTTATGACTGTGAGCGAATCCTGTTTTTACGGTCATAATAGACCCTCTTTAATAGAATGGATATCCATCCTTCAGCATCATTTAGCTGATATCAATTGAGCATGAGGTAGGTATTCGTTTGCACGCGACTTGGTTAAATTTACCAGCTTTATCACGTTAAACGCATTTCTCTGTACTCTTGAAAAAAGATCTAATTTTTTGATAAAAGCTTTTTCCCAAACCACAATCCACAAGGCGCCCACAAGACAGCATAAGACAGGCTCGATAGAGCCCTATAAATGAGCACTATCCCAACGCCTACACTTATGGGAATGTCTATATAATAAAACAGCGAGACCATTGTGGCATCCATCCCTAACAATCCCATGGGCATCATGGAAAGCAAACCGGCAACAGTGCTAAATGACATGATCACCCAGGCATCTAAAAAATTTATAGGGCATTTCATAATGTGAGCAATAACAAGTAATTCACAGATAATAAAAATAAATCGTGAAAAAATTGTAAATAATATTACTAATTGCACCAAGATATCATCGCTTATTTTATTAAGAGTATTTCCACCATATTCGGGTACTCCAAAACGGTGAATTGAATCGTCAAAAGATCTTATAAGGGCAAAAAAAATCCAAACGGAACAAAAAAGAATTGGTATTGCAATCAAGACAAAAAGGCCGGTATTGTTTAAAAAAAGACCGAATATACCTATTATCCCGAAAATAGTCCACATATACAATGCGCACGTACGATCAACCGCAAGCAATACGGCACTTGTTCCAATGGGAATACGATACATCTGTTTTAAAAAGGGAGAAATAATCAACTGTCCACTACCAAAAACAGTAATGAAACCTGAAAACTGGCTTGTTACAGCCGCAGCAAAAAGCTCCCAAAACTTAGGAAAATATTTGAACCTTCTAAAAACAATATAAAACCTGAGTCCACCAACAAAATAATACATGAAGGCCAACAACAATAATACGAATAATAATAGATAGCTTTTGGTATCAATCGGAATATCTACAATCTCCATTTTTATAAAATACAAAACGCATGAAATCAGAATAAAGCATATTATTCCGATTTCCGCATATGGCTTCCTGGTCTTTTTTTTCTTTTTCGAATTTGTTCCTTTATTGGTTTCTGATTCTATCTCTGCGCGGGAAAGAATACGGAGAGATAAATACAATAAACTGAAAGGCAACAGAGCAGTTGACACGATGAAACGGGATACCCTCATATGCAGGGTCTTGGCATTAAGAGCTGCTCCCAGAGGTATGCCAAAAAGTAGTAAAAAGAATTTTTTAGCGAACTGAATTTTTGGAAAATTATAATAATACACAAACAGTCTATTGGCTGCCAAATGCACATACTTGCCAATACGATATCGTGCTTTCTCAATATGTGATTTCCTCGAATACAATGTCCCCCAAGCACGCTGTGCAACATACATTTTCCACGATGTTTTTTGCATCCGGAGCGAAAGATCCAGTTTTTCAAGATAACTCCCAAGCCATTCGTCGAAAAGAAACCCTCCTACGTCGCGAATAACCTTATTCTTGATAGCCAGAATTTCACCGGACAGAATCTGGGTGGGGTGAAGTTTATCATCATATTTTTCTTTGTGGAATGTCACCATCCCCAGACGGTTAATCTTTGGAACCGCGATATAACCGGTTTCAAAATCAGACGTTTGGTTACCAAAAGAAACCGCGCCTATTAATGCGTCGGACTGAAACATTATTACCAATTCGTTCAAGAAATCGCGGTTCAAGCTGGCAGGCTGGGGAAGTAAAAGAATGATTTCGCCGCTTGCGTAAGAAATGGCCTGGTTAAATCCCCCGGCGGTTCCCTGGAATGAGGTAAGTCTCAATACCTTGATATTGGGAGGGCCTTCGAGAGTTTCCGAAAATTTATTATTAGCACCATTGTCAACGATAATGATTTCGTAATGTTTGTGAGGCAGGGTCTGATTATTAAGAGAGTTTATCATCTTTTTAAGATCAACTCGCCTATTGTTGACAAGGAGTACGATTGATAACTTCATCTTGATTTTCCTTAAAATCCTATATTCTTGTAAGGCTAAATTTGTTTAAGAAAATAAAGTTTTTAGAAAAATATATCTATCATAAATCTTGAATTTATTTTTAACAATGAATTTTGTTAAAAGAGAAATTAAATTAGGGTATTTATTGTTAACTTTTATTAATAACCTAAGAACCAAAACAATATAATTTGATTTTAAATAATTTTTTATAATATTAAGACATTCCTCTACTTCCGAAAGATACCCTCTTGATAAAGACGAAACTAAAGAAAAAATAAGCCTGTGCTTATATCTTTGAAACAATTTTTTTTCCGCATACATCTTCACACTGGCAGGAAAATCAAGATGTGAAATGAGCAAATGGATTCTCTCCGGACAGGTTGGCCAGTAATTTTTTAACTCCGACTTCGAACTCTCGGCCGATGAATGAATTATGTCAATAGCACCCAAATCTGATGATGTTACAAAAGGGTATTTTGAAGCAATTTTCAGAAACCAAAGAAAATCATCCATATAGCAGTTATTATCACCAAAAATCGGCGTGTCCATTGCAAATTTGGTTTTGAAAACCGTTGCCGGCAAACAAGGCATTCCATTTTCTAATAACAGTTTGAAACCCTCTGATGGCCTATAATATCCTGGGTCTAAACTGTTAAAATAGGAGAGCTTAACATTTTTATCATTAACGCGAATAGGAGCCAATGCTATAAATGCACAGTCGGGGTGTTTATCGAATAGATCCAATGCGCTTTTGTATACATCAGGTAACAGTTGTTCATCATCAGATAAGAGGGAAAAATATTCTGTTGCCACTCTTCTAAAGCCGAAATTCCAATTTTTAATAACCCCCACATTGACTCTATGGCGATAGTAAGATACACGATTATCTATATCTGAATAAGTGCGAACAATTTGTTCGGTTTCATCATCTGAAGCGTCATCATAAACACATATTTTTATGTTTCTATACGTCTGGCTCACAACGCTTTTTAGTGTCTTTTCTAATAAGCGAGGTCTTCTATAGGTGAAAATAGCTGCTGTAATTAGCGGTTCAGGTTGTTTGGGACACATTTCCAGCATCAGGTATGACTTAAGCAAGGGATAGGTTGTAATATCTTATTAGTTGACCTATCCGGGTTCACTTCACGATAGCGATCATTATGCATCTTTTATACACTTCAGATAGCCCATAGTATTACATGTAAACAAAAGTTTGTTATTTAGTCTTTTGTCAACAACAAATCTGTCATTTTCTTCCAAAAACTCATCAAGGGCGGTTTTCGGATTATTGCCTGGCCCCCAGGGGCGTTCTCTGTTTGCTTTTTCAGGCATATGTTCTATTATTGTATCCCCACAGACGAGGTAATACCCATTACCTACAATTTGTGAATAAAGCCTTAATTCCTGTAATACATGATCATGTGTATGGTTTGAATCAAGGACGACCAAATTATTACGCGAGTCTCCTACTAATTTTTTTACCTCTTCAATTGTAGTATCAGCAACAGAGGAATTATTTATCCAATATATTCGATCTGAAATCCTCCCTTTTGAATTTATTCTATCCATTAAATCATCTGGAATGTAAATATCAATTCCTATTACTTTCTCCCCCCCCAATATTTCCATTAAGGTGGAATAAAACAATAGAGATCCACCCCAGGCAACACCGACTTCAATAATGAATCGAGGTCTTGTTTTATAAATAATTTCCTGCAGGGCAAACATGTCCTGTGGAAGTTGAAGAATGGGTTCCCCCAGCCAATTCGTTTGATGTATCCAGTAATATCGATCAGCTCTCACTAAAATACCGAGGGCATCCTGATGCAACTGTTCATCTTTTGCCATTTTTTCACCGGATTTAATCCGAAGGTCTTCAAACTCATCTCGGGTGAACATCTTCTTTTCCTTTGATTGGTTTTAAAAATATTCCATTTCCAAAAAATCATATAGGAGTTTCATAATCTAGCCCCTTTGCCATGATCATCTCTGGTGGCTGAGATGGAGCAGATTAATTGTTTCTTCAACAGCCTTTTGAGGATCACCCCGAAACCTGAAACCTGAACTCTTGAATCGTTCATTTGACACATCATAGGACAATTGATTCATGATGGGGGAATCAACAAATTTCACCTCTATATTGGCTATCCTTTTCCTGATCATGTCCACAATGTTTCTCACCGTCAAATTGGCCGTAAGAACATTGTACACTTGCCCATCAAATAACTCGTTGGAGATAATGAACTTAATTGCCTCCACAGCGTCACACAAGTCAAGATATGGCCGCTTCTGATCATACGCAGTAGTCCATACCGTGAGAGGTTGGCCTAGCACCGCCTGCCAACAGAACTTATTGACCGCAGTGTGAAAACGCATACCCGGCGATGTCCCACAAATTGTGCCAAATCGGCAGGTAATGAATCGCAAATTCCCTGAATCTCCAAGCGATCTCAGTAGATTTTCTTCCCTGAGTTTGGTTTCGGCGTAAGGGCTTTGAGGTTGGAGATCACTTTCAGGACAATTTTCGTCCACTACCTTGCTTTGCGTGCCATAAACGCTTGTTGAAGAAAGGTGGATTATGGCCGCTCCTTTTTTTTGGCATGCCTCTGCCACCCGTTTTGTGGCAGTAAAATTTTCGTATTCGAGCTTTTCTCTTATCTGAAAACTTCCGGCGGCGTCCGTGATTGCGGCAAGCTGAATGACTATATCCGCTTTGTCAAGTAACTTTTCAAGGTCAAACGTCAGGACATCTCCCTCGATAAATGAGTATTTGCCTTCTGCTGGGAGATTGAACAGAGAACAGTAACGCTGGGCAGACATATTGTCCATCATAACGATGTGTGCATCCGGATAGGTAATTGGAATATCTCTAATCAACCTGGATCCTATGTGTCCCAATGCCCCCAAAACATATATTTTTTTCACTGCTATTACCCCAGGTATTTTTTCAGGCAATCGTCAAAATATTCCTTTGTCTTTTTCAGCCCCGAATTGATATCATGCCGAGGAACCCAGCTTAGATCACTCTTGATCTTAACATCGCTTATGACAGAATCACCGATTTCAATTATTTCCCTGTCGCTCGGCCATTCAACGTATTGAACCTCACCGCCAATATTTTTCGTAATGGCCTCGGCAATTTGCGCTACGTTTAGGTGTTCATCAGATACTGCAAAATAGACCTCCCCGTTGCTTTTTTCGGAAATAGAAGCAAGAAGGAGCGCATAAACAGCATCCTCAACAAAGGTTACATTTCGCAATTGTGCCCCATCGCCGAAAACAGTCAATTGTTTTTTTTGAAGAGCAAGCCCAATGAAGTAATTCATAAAGCCAAAGTCGGGTGATTTCAAATTTGACCGAGGGCCATATGTGTTGGCCAGCCGAACAACTGTTGTTCTCATTTTATACGCATTGCCGTAAACGAGAACATATTTTTCAGAGACCGATTTGTTGGCGGAATAGATATCTACCGGGAATTCCGGATGCAACTCGTCGATTATCTGGCTATACATTTTACCGATTTGGGTACTCGTCCCTATATGTACGATCTTGATATCCGGATTAAAACGCCGAGCCGCCTCAAGAACATTTACTGTTCCTTTACAATTAACGTCAATATCAACTAAGGGGTCCTTCATGGAGTTCGGATGGGAGGTGTAAGCGGCGCAGTGAAAAAGGATATCCTGCTTCAATATGCTTTCGCATATTGGTTCGAAGTTACGGATGTCATTAATGGTAATTTTAACAGAATCCTTAATACCCTCTACATTTTGCATATTTCCACCAGATTTGGGGTCAAGGCAGTCATAAATTGTCACATCGGCGCCTAACTCAAGACATTTGTGAGCGATATTACTGCCTATGAAACCCATCCCACCTGTTATCAAAACATTTTTTTTCTTGAGAGACGATAATCCTTTAAGCATGATCCCTACCTCTTTTTATAAAATGCCTGCCAGTAAAAGCTCCACGGTTTAGCCCATCCGTTGCTAACGCAATACCAATTTCGAGAAGGGCAATAGCTCTTGACATATTTTTCTGATTGCTGCTCGACTTGGCTATTATTATAAATATTGATAATATCTCTCAATATACCTGTTTCCAATGCCATTTCAACCACACTATTTCCTTCGCTCTGGGAATCCAGGTCCTTATCAAAATACTTCCCAACCGGATTTTTTACATAAAAGTCCGTGCACTGGCGGTCTATGAAGTTCAGATACAAGTAGACCGTTTCTTCATCCATTTCAGCAAATGAATCAATGTTAACACAGAGATCATAATTTTGTTTCTTAATATCGTTGAACTGATTGGTGCTAACAAAAGCAATTTTGTCATATTGTTCCTCGTCCAGAACAGCTTTGAGATAACTCATTGAAAGTTTAAGTGAGTTTTTGAGATCAACAATAAAATATGCTTTAACGTCGTAATTAGTTAGGATCGCGTGGCAGGTTCGCCCGTAGCCTGCTCCAATTTCGATTACTGTAGAATTCCTGAAATTAAAATATTTTTCGATAAAACATATCTCGAATACCGCTTGCAGGTAGTCCAGACATACAGTTTCGTCGTTATATTGTATTGAATAAGGCGTACCTACTTCCCTGTTTGGAATCTTTCTCAATTTTTCCCATTCACTGGGGGCCAGATTAGAACAAATAAAGAAAATCAATTCCTTTAAAAAACGAATACCGTTTGTTTTTGGATTCCAAATCGACAATTTGTGATTTATCATATTCGATTTGAAGTGTTCCAGTTCCTTGATGTTTTTTTCTGTTATGTGTGTGCGGTTGATATACGCCCACAGCCTGCTTTCCTGCGGATTAGATTGCTTCACTCATTTCTCCTTACAGTTTGTCAAATAATGATCTATTGTCCGTCTAATACCTTCATAAAGCGAATACTGAGGTTTCCAGCCGGTGCAGTCAAAAAATTGTTTTATATCTGCAACAAAATTCCTTTCCTCGATTAAAGAAATATCTGGTGGTGGTTCAACTTGCTTTATTTCGACTCGATGAGCCGTTTTCTCAAAAGCTGTTTCTGCAACGAGGCGAATTGCATCGCCAATTGTATGGCCAGTACCAGAACCTATGATAAAATAATTTGCATTCGCCTTATCAATATGTGTAGCAGCTAATATGAACGCTTGTACCACGTCATCGATGTAGATGTAATCACGTACCTGCTCGCCGGTGCCAAATACAGACAGAGGCTTACCGGACAAAGCCTTTTTGACCATTAAATTAAGTATGCCACGGTCTTTGCTGCCGGATTCAGGGCCAGGTCCATACACATTGGATAACCGTAAAACGCATCCCCTGACAATCCCGCGGCTTGCATAATAGCAAAGGTATTTTTCGGCCATTAACTTGTGAATATCATAGATCGTGATAGGCGCTTCGTAATGTTTTTCATTTACTGGCAAACGATTAGAAAGCCCGATTTGAGTAACTGTTCCCGAAAATATGACGATTGGTTTGTAGCCGTTGTTTTCACAGGCCATAAGCATACGTAGCATGGGAAACACATTAGATCTGAAATCACCCAAGGGATCCCTGTCCGCTTTGTACGAGCTCGTCTGAGCAGCCAGATGAAAAACGATATCAATGTCCTTAAGCCAGTATTTCCAATCGTCTTCGGACGAAAGATCTGCCTCCAAATCCTTTATCCGAGCTGTTGATGAAAGAATAGTATGCCTACCAACAGTTCTACTCATCCTATATATCGTGCATTGAATTCCAGAAAGAGCACCAACAATGGCGCTGGCAATATACCCGCTGCTTCCAGTGACAAGTATCTTCTTCTTTTCAAAATATTGATGAGGACTCGGCGATCTGCTTATCATTGCGTTTTACCTATAGATGGCTACTTTATAGTCGGCCCTTTCAACCAATCAAAATCTATCCCCGGGTCATCATGCGGAATTCGATACTCATCGGTGGGATCATAGACATGAGAGGTTATGTAAAAGAGATGAACTGGCCCCTGCACAGTTTTGCAACCATGAGCGACTCCGGGAGGAATCTTAATTACCCTGGCAGCCTGTAAGTCCCCCATCAGAAAATCCATGGTTTCTTTATGAGTAGGGCCATCTTCGCGCATATCACAGAGTCCAACTCGTATCACTCCCGAGGCTACATACCACCAGTCCGTCTGAATTTCATGATAATGCCATGCCTTTATCACGTTATCGAACATGAGAGAGTGGCTTAACTGGCCGAAGCCTTCTTTAAAAAAATCGTCCGTGCAGCGTATTATTTCCCGAAAAAAACCTCGATCATCAGGAAATGTTTTGAGCTCCTTAAAAATTATGCCCTGGAGCATGTTTTTTTCCTCTTTGCGAAAAGTAGTATACAGGGCTTTCCCAACCGGTACTTTTTTTCAAAGTTGTCTTGGGGATAAGATTGCTCCCTGCCTAAGATCTTAGGAATGAAAGTGCTTTTGAAAATCAGCTTGAATCTTAGTTCATCCATGAAATCAATTATTTCCGCCACGTTGAAAAACCACATGGGAATCATCGAACCATAGTAGTTTTGCCTTGTTGCGTAAGTGGGGATATCCCCTGCCGCAAGATCTGTGAACAGAAAGTACTTAGGTTGGTAACGACTGAGGCTGGAAATTGTTCTTTTCCATTTTTCAATATAGTGCAATGAGGAACCCAGATGGACAATGTCAAAAAATCGGATGTCTTGTGGGAGATCATCATGAAAAAAAATGCCTGGATCTCCATCAAAAAATTCCCGGCCTGCATCACACACAGCCTTCAGCTCTACGACGTGATATTCAAGGCTTTTTTTGCCCGCCAGGGCTTGAAAAACATGAAAATATATAAACCCGATACCACCACCGAAATCCAGAATTTTTACCCGTCCCCGATCATTGTGAACCATACATGCTACGACCGGAAGCAGGCTTTCATGGTATTCAGGCATTGAAGGAATCGATTTTTTCTCCTGAGCAATGTACCGCAATTTTGATATCTTTTTTAACGAATTTTTAATCCATGCAGTTCCAGTAAATCCGGAACCTGCCTTGGGAATTTCATTAAAAGAGCTATAAACACCTTCCCAAATATGGTCACCCATGAAACAACTCCTCGACCATATTTATAACTCTAATTACCTGGGTATCAGAAAGCTCAGGATACATTGGAAGGGATAAGATCTCCCGGGCCACAAGTTCAGTATTAGGCAGATCGCGGGCAAACTTTTTATATGCGGGCTGCAGGTGTACCGGCAAAGGGTAATGAACAGACACTCCGACCCCTTGTGCGCGAAGCTTTGTCAACAGATCATCGCGATTTGTGCTGCGGACTACGAACAGATGAAACACATGAGTACAACCCTCGCGCACCTTTGGAAGGACGAGATCTAAATCAGCGAGGCCTTTATAGTATAGTAGAGCCAGATTTGAACGTGCCATGTTATCCCGATCAAGATATGTCAATTTTACGCGTAGAATTGCTGCCTGGATCTCATCAAGGCGTGTATTCAACCCTGAAAAATGGCTAATATAACGCTTGGCCCAGCCATATTCTCTTAAAAGAACGGCTTTTTCACCCAGGTCCTTATTATCTGTGACCACCGCCCCTCCATCACCAAGCGCACCAAGGTTTTTGGTTGGATAGAAACTGAAACATGCCATATCCCCAAAGGAACCGACCTTCTTTCCTTTGTACAAAGCGCCATGGGCCTGGGCGCAGTCCTCAATAACAAAGATGCTTTGTTCTCGGGCAATGGCTAAAATTTCATCCATGGCAGCGGGGTGTCCGTAAATGTGTACCGGGATGATAGCCTTGGTTCGGGGAGTTATAGCCCGCTTCAGGCCCTCAGGAGCCATGGTATAGGTATCCCGGTCAATATCCACGAAGACAGGATCTGCTCCTGCAAGTTCAATCGCCGTCACTGTGGCCACAGCGGTGTGCGAAACCGAAATTACTTCATCCCCTGAACCGACACCGCATGCTCTTAAAGCCAGGTGCAATGCCTCTGTACCACTGCCGACTCCAATGCAGTGCTTAACACCAATGTAAGCAGCAAATTCCAGCTCAAACGATTTTACCTCCTGGCCAAGTATGTACCATCCGCTTTGAAGAACCCGCTCGATTGCCTCATCGATTTCTTCCTTGTGCGCTAAATATTGGGCCTTTGGATTAGCAACCGGTATCAATCAATCACCTCAACCCTTGGAACATATGTGAGCCATTTTCCGCCGCTTTGCCTGAATTTTTCTTCTTTTGCCATGATTTCTTCCGCATGATTCCAGGCAAAGAGTAAGGCAACATCTGGATGGTTTTCATAAAATTTGCGATAGTCTCTGACCGGGATATGCACACCAGGGCTGTATTTGCCCTGTTTGGTCGGAGTCGTATCACTAATGAATTCCACCAGGGCCTGTGTTATGCCGCAGTAATTAGTAACGGTGGTACTCTTTGAAGTCGCACCATATCCCACGACGCGCTTGCCTTGCTGTCTAAGTGATTCCAAAATATTTACAAGCTCTGTCCGAGAATGTTCCACATTCTTGCGAAAAAGATCAAACGTGGCCCTGCTTTTTAGACCCAACGCCTTCTCTTTGGAGTTTTGTGCTGCTACCGCAGGAGACACTGGTCGGACTCCCTTCCTCGCAATCACATAGCGCATGGACCCGCCATGCACATTTTGAGGCATGATATCAACTACTTCCATCCCATGCTCGCTGAAGAGATATTCGATGGATGCAAGCGAAAAATAGAAGGCATGTTCATCATAGATCTGATCATAGGATGTCTTTTCAATAATATCTCCAAGATATGGGTCTTCAAAGACAAGAACACCCTTCGTGTTAAGGAGGGTAGCCACCCCAGCCGCTACCGAATGCAGGTAAGGAATATGGCACATTACATTCGCTGCGAGTATGACATCAGCCCGACCATATTCCGCCTTAATATCTTCCGCTAATTTCTCATCGAAAAACCCGCAGAGCGTCTCTATCCCTTTTTCTCTCGCGGCTTGAGCCACGTTTGCTGATGGATCCACGCCCAAATGCCTGATCCCAGCATCTGCAAAATGTCTTAGCATAATGCCGTCATTACTTCCGATTTCAACGACAAAGGGGTTCGCTTCGCCAAGATACTGTCGCATTATCATATTTGCGAAATTCTGAAAATGAGCGGCCATCCTGGTTGAGATAGATGAAAAGTAGGCGTAGTTCTCATGAAACATACGTTCTCTCTCCGGCTGCTCCAAAATCTGAACCATCGCACATCTTGGGCAGAACCCCACCTTTAGTTCATAGACGTATTCATTTCCAAAATCCTCAGATTTCAAAAAACCATTCGCTATCGGCATGTTGCCGAAAGACATGAAAGCCTCGTAAGTTGTTTCACAAATACGACATTTTGGCATATCCATATTTTTTCCTTTGAAGTATTCAAACTTTTGGCAAATATTGTTAAGGAAAAAAATTTTTCCACAACAATATTTTTTAAATTGGCTGTTATTTTAAAGGTTTAGTGAGCGAACATAATAAAAAAACAGGTAATGATTTGAATTTTTACTTTGTTCGGGAAATATGCCCAATAACATAATAGCCGGTATATTTTTGATAGCTAATGAGCTGCTTTTCGATACTTTGACTATAAAGGGACCAATGATCGTTAAATTTAAAAGCTTATCAAGCATAATCTATATATTCCTCTTTGTGATCTATCGGTGCCTAAATTATCGAATGAATCACTTCCACCATGCCTTTACAATTGCCTTGGCGAAATTCAATCCATACTTCCAATCACTACCCTTCTTACTCTTTCCATGCCTTCTTTTTAAGATTGTAATAGGAACTTCCCCGATACGCTTACCATTTTTGGCGGCCTTTATAATAAGTTCGCTCGTGTGATATTGATCTTCATATAAAGAAACTGGGCCAATGGTCTCCATCTTGAATGCCCTGAATCCACTTGATGGATCAGTGATCTTTTTCCCCAACAAAAGGCTGATTATCCAACCAAACAAATATACCCCTGTGAGCCTGAACAGACTACCCTTCTCACTCTGACCAAGAATGCGAGAGCCTATAACAAACTCATATACATCATTTTTGATGGGGTAAACCAGTTTCTCTATTTCCTCAGGTTGATGCTGTCCATCTGCGTCCATAGTGACGCAAATCTGGCAGCCACCTTTTTGCAGTAAATCGTATCCCAAACGCAATGCCGCGCCCCCGCCTCTGTTTATGGGATTTTTTACTACAGAAACACCAGCATTAGAAGAAACAAGGAATGTCTCATCGTCGCTGCCATCATCAACTACGAGGACACCTGTCTCTATGCCGCATATCTGGCCGGGAAGACGGGTAAGAAGCTCTTTGAGGTTTTCCGCTTCGTTGTAAGCAGGCAAAAGCACCATGATCGGTTTAATGTTATCTTTTAATTTTACTCTTTCCTCAAAATAGGTGACTCCCAGGTTCCTAACCAATTTATCCATCTGTATTCTGAGACTCTCCAGCTTTGACTTGGTATTGAATGAATAGAAGAGCAAGAATAGACTTGAGATAATAAGAAGAGCCAGGAGTCTCCCATACTGGTACTGCTGAAGTGATAATATATCACGCGTAAAGTTAATAAAATTCGGATTTGCGCTAATAGCAATCAGGCAAATATTGATTATAGAAAATACTGTAAAATTGACCCTTTTCCATTTTGGACCCCGATAGACAAGAAATGTGGCTAACAGTCCAATAACGCCGACAATAATTCCAAATAGTCTAAGACTTGACATCTGTTTTCCTTTACCGGTAACTGTAAAATACTGATGAACTTGTAAAAAGTCTCCAAGGCCATCACTCCCGCCCCGCATCAAGTGCGGGATAAACTACAGTGGGAGTCCGTAATTGTCTGAAATCACTGGATTCCCGCCTCCGCGGGAATGACAGATAAGGTCAAATTCGACTTTTTGCGTATTTTGTGCCTTTTTGCGGCTATCTCAATACTAATACTTCAAAAAAACGCAATTTTAAGCGGATTTTCCTTTACTGTGTGTAATAAACCATCTCACGGTGCTGTTCAGGCCGTCCTCAAGCCTGCACTCAGGTTTCCATCCGAGCACTTCCCTGGCCTTGGATATATCCGAAAAGTTGCGGAAAACGTCTCCCCTGCGCGGGTTTTTATGGAGCACTTCAATTCCCTCATAGCATGAATCGGCCAAAATTGGAAGGAGTTTATCTACCAGGCCGCGCACCGTTGTCTCTGTATTTGTGGCAATCTGAAATATTTGCCCACCAATCCCGCCTACTGTTGCTGCGAGACAGATTGCATGAATCAGATCGTCAATAAAGATAAAGTCGCGCGTTTGCTTGCCGTCACCGTAGATTTCAAGCTTTTCGCTGACCATAGCCCGCCGGATGAACCTGGCCACAACACTATTTTTCCTGCCGGATCCGGGCCCATAGACATTGCTAAAGCGAAGCGCAATTGTCTCCAGACCGAAGGTGAGGAAGAAGGCCGAACAATATGCCTCCCCGGCCAATTTACTTGCCCCATACGGCGATACAGGATGGGGCGCAATCTCCTCGTGTATCGGCGGATCACACTCGCCAATGGGCGCACCTGAAGATGCAAAGATAAAACGCTTGACGCGATGCCTTCTTGCGGCATCAAGCATGTTAAATGTCCCGATTACATTTGCAGTCATGTCATACTCGGGGTTTTCAATGGATGCAGGAACACCGGTGCTGGCGGCAAGGTGAACGACAACATCCGTGTTTTTGCAGCATTTCAGGCAGGTTTCTTTATCTCGGATATCTCCAACAAACAACTGGACTGATGAAGCGTCTTCACTAGTACTGAGGACTAAGGACTGAGGACTATGGACTGAGGACTCAGGGCTGAGTGAAGAGATGTCACTCTCGGTAAAGCCGCAGACGGTAGCCAGGTCTTCGCGGGTCCCGACTGAAAGGTTGTCAAGCACCCTGATATTTGTGCCCGGATCGTTTTTCAGGAGGCGAGCAATAAGATTCGTTCCGATAAAGCCACAACCACCGGTCACAAGCCAACATGTTGGCTTGTGAGAGTGCTGGGGACTGAGGACTGAGGACAAAGATGAGTTGTCAGGACTAAGGGTTAAGGACTGAGTGTTATGCTTATTATTAGATTTCATTTGTTTTTATCTCTTTGTTTTTGAAGGGCTGATCTAAGACCTCCAAGGATGTGGGAGACCTCAATTGCAAGGCTATATAACTGATTAAACTGATCGCTATTTATATATCCTACATCACGTGCGACATATAGTTGTGACCGGATTTCCGCACAGGAGCCTTTTGCGATTACAGTAAAATGATGGAATTCGGGTCTCCCACCACGTTCAAATCCTTCCGCCAAATTAGACATGATCGAAACAGATGCTCGGCGGATTTGTTCACGTAATCCAAAATCTTTTGAAAAAGGTCCGCTGTTTGTACAAAAATAGATTTGTTTTGTAAGTTCTCGGGCTTTTTGCCATGCTATTAAATCTTCAAACCGCTTAATTTTATTCATATTTTCATCTTACGTTACTTATTGATATTTCAACCTCAGCCCCTGCCCACTGTCCCTGCCCGCAGTACGGCAGGCGAGCTCAGCCCTCAGCCCTCAGTCCTCAGTCCTTAGCCCTCACCTCTCCTCACTTTTCACTTTATAAACCCGACTTTCTTCCTTGATCCATCCCATCTAATGTCAGGAATCAAAGCATGGGCCCGGGCTTCGATTCGATGTTTATACTTCAACAGGTCTTTTAACATAATCTTCAATTCGGTCTCAATGTCGTGAGTGGGTTTATATCCCAGGTCAATAAGATGCTGATGGTCGGGATTGTAATAATGCTCCTCAAGCTCGAGCCTGGGATTTTCAAGGTTTCGTACCTCAACCGTAAGGCCCAGATTAGCCGCGACCTTTTGAACCTTAACGGCCAGTTCAGTAAGGTCATAGATCTCTTCAAACTGGTTGAAGACCCTGTACTGTTTTTCTTCAGGGGGATTTTCAATCGCAATGGTCAGACACTGCATGGAGTCGCGAAGAGGTAAAAAACCTCTTCTCTGATGTCCCTTCCCAAAAGGGGTTAAGGGCATTCCGATGACGGCCTGCGCGCAAAAACGATTGATGGCAGTGCCAAAGGACTGGTCAAAATCAAAACGGGTAAGCAGACTTTCATCATAACCCATCTCGTCAATACGGGTTCCGAATACTACGCCCTGCATGATATCAGTAGATCTGAGCCCCCATACGCGACAGGCGAACATGATATTATTGGTGTCATGCACTTTTGTCTGGTGATACCAGCTTCCGGCCTGCTTTGGGAACGGCAATGTGTCCTTGCGCCCGCGATATTCAATTTCAAAAAATCCCTCGGGAATGTCTATATTGGGTGTTCCATATTCCCCCATAGTGCCAAGCTTGACAAGGTGGGCATCAGGACAGATATCACGCATCACATGGAGAATATTAATGGTCCCTATTAGGTTGTTCGTATGGGTAAAGGCAGAATGGTGCACATCGATCATGCTATACGGGGCCGATGGCATTTCAGCGAGATGAACAATGGCCTCCGGCTGAAAGGCCCTGAAAAAATTCCACACGAAATTGTAATCAGTTATGTCGCCTCGAATAAACTGCAGATTAGTCCCGAAAGTCTCTCTGAATGCCTGAAGCCGTTCGGTCATTCGCTTTATGGGGGTGGCCGATTGAGATCCCATTTCGGCCACCCAGTCTCTCCGATGATAACAGTCTGCTCCGGCAACATCGTGTCCTCGAGCTGTAAGATACATGGCAAGAGACCATCCTAAGTATCCGTCAACTCCGGCAATAAAAACCCTCATAATGCTTCCTCCTTTATTGTTTAAAATATGGTAACATTTTAGCTCTTTGAAAAAATCGATCACGGATTGTGGGGACATGGAGATCTCCATGTCCCGGTCCTGTTTTCAAAGTGCTAAACTATTACAAAATATGATGAGCTTATAACAGAATATCGAGTATTCAGCAATACAAGTATGATGAACTCGTAAAAAGTCTTTATCCGCCTTTTTTGTCATTCCCGCGGAGGCGGGAATCCAGTCATTTCAGTCAGTTTTGGACTCCCGCCTTCGCGGGAGTGACGGTAAATTGGAATTTTTACAAGACTGTCAAGTACATGCTTTCAGAAAATTAGTTTGAAGCTTTTTCCAGATTAGAGAGAGGATTACCGCGGGTCGTTGGTGGAGCCATTTGGCATAAGGCACAAGGCGTAAGGTATAAGGGAAAAGCCTTGAGCCTTCAAGTGCCCTGTTCACTGTTTTTATAGGGGCCTGCTATCAATTTTGAAGCTCCTTCCTTCTTGACATCCTTAGGTGTTTCCATTATTTAGGGTACTCTCAATGCTTCACGCGATAAAAAGGTTCAATTAAAGTAAAGGTAACCCTGAACCCCGCCTGCCATCCGTCGGGCAGGGGTGAACCCAGTACCTGTAAACGCTTACAAAAGGAGTTATTATAGTATATGGAATATTCAATCAGCCCGGATGGGGAAAAATTTAAGATTCCAGATGAGGAAGATTACACAAAGGAATTTGCGAGACTTAAAGAGCTTGTACAGTCCCGAAAAGAGATGGGGCTGGAAATTGTTGTTGTCATGGGCCTGGGGTTTGTTGGCGCTGTTATGGCAGGAGTCGTAGCCGATTCTGTGGACAAAAAGACAGGAAAACCCGGTAAATTTGTTATTGGCATGCAAAGACCGAGTTCCCGGAGTTTCTGGAAGATCCCGCTCTTCAACAGGGGCATCTCTCCCATCAGGGCGGAAGACCCTGAAGTGTCTCCTTTGATTGAACGCTGTGTCAACGATAAAAGAACACTGACTGCCACATACACATATGATGCCCTCAAATTAGCCGATGTCCTGGTAGTAGATGTCCAGTGTGATTTCATCAAACAGGAATTAGGCAACCTGAAAAGCGGGTACGCGGACATAAGCGCCCTTGAGTCCAGTTTCAGGATCATTGGAGAAAAAATCCCACCCAATTGTCTCGTCCTTATTGAAACTACTGTACCCCCTGGTACGACCGAGTATATTGCCTATCCCATTATCAAAAAGGCTTTTGCGGCACGGGGCATTGATAAAGAGCCATTATTGGCACACAGCTTTGAAAGGGTAATGCCCGGAAAGGACTATGTGCGTTCAGTAAAGGATTTCTGGCGAGTGTGCAGCGGGATAAATCCGGAAAGCAGGGAAAAGGTCAACCGGTTTTTATCAGAGGTCCTGAATGTGGATGAATACCCGTTAACGGTTCTTGACAGGCCTATTGAGAGCGAGACCTGCAAGATTGTTGAGAACAGCTACAGGGCCACTATTTTGGCCTTTCTCAATGAGTGGAGCCTGTTCGCAGAGACAAACGGTGTGGACCTCATCAAGGTGATTGATGCCATCAAGGTTAGGCCAACGCACAGCAATATTATCTTTCCAGGGCCAGGTATAGGGGGCTATTGCCTCCCCAAAGACGGGGGCCTGGGCCTTTGGGCATACAAGCATTTGATGGGTTTTGAAAACGATATCTTTAAGATCACCCCACAGGCCATTAATACTAATGATACAAGGGCATTGCATGTTGCCCAGTTGGTGCGTGATGCCTTGAGAAACATGGGCCGGATTGTTGCGGCCTCACAGGTAACCGTCCTGGGGGCCTCTTACCGTGAGGATGTGGGTGATACCCGTTACAGTGGATCAGAGATCATAGTCCGCAAACTGACTGAGATGGGGGCCGAGGTCAAGGCCCATGACCCCTATGTACAGCACTGGTGGGAACTTGAAAAACAGGATACCTACCCTGCGTCGGGTGTTAGCTGGTCTCGCTTTTTTAGAAACCAGGAGCATCTTAATGAATTTACAATGACAACTGATCTGAAAAATGCCCTTAAAGGCTGTGATGCAGTAGTCTTTGCAGTCCGGCACCGGCCATATTTGAAATTGGATCCCGATGATGTAGTCGGCATGTCCGGTGCCCCTATCGCGGTTGTGGACTGCTTCGGAATTTTGGATGACGTTACGATTGAACGTTATTTTGAATTAGGTTGTGAGGTTAAGGGCTTAGGACGCGGTCACATAAACAGGATAAAAGACAATGTACGAAAGAAGAAAAACGGGAATGACTCTGGACGCAGATGAATGCTGATTTTCAGTATTTTGAAATCTGCGCCTATCTGCAGAACTTAGGGGCTTCGCCCCAATTGGAAAGTCGAAGATTCCGTCTTTAGCGGGATTGGAATGATGGAATCCCGCCATGGCGGGATAGAATTTCCGAGACGTTAGTGCCCCAAAAAAAGGAGGACAATTATGGTTAAAAGGATAAATATATTCGTTTTATCGATCGCTTTCTGTGTGGTTCTGATTCCATTCTCTTCAAGCGCCAATGAGTGGGGGACGATCACGATTCCGGCAGGAAAACCGATCAAAATAGGTCTGGGCGCCATGCTCACCGGTGATTATGCAAGCCTGGGTATCGACATCAAGTATGGCACAGAAATGGCCGTTCAAAAAAAGGGCTCTATTTTGGGTCACACTGTGGTACTGCAGGCAGAAGATGACGGCTGTGCCGGACCTTCTTCCGTGGCCATTGCCGAGAAATTGTGCAATGATCCCCTGGTAGTAGGCCTTGTGGGTTATATGTGCAGCGGCGGCAGCAAGCCGGCCTCGGATATCCATAACAAGTACAAGGTGGTCATGATTTCCCCTTCATCTACTGCCCTTGAACTGACCGCACGTGGGATACCCATTTTCTTTCGTACATGCTGGAATGATAAGATCCAGGCCAGAAGGGCCGCCTCTTTCGTATATAGCCGCAAGTGGACAAGGATAGCAGTTTTACACGATAAATCGGACTATGGTCAGAGCCTTGGTGAAGATTTTGCTGAACATATCAGGGCCAAAGGGGGTAAAATTCTTGCAATTGAGGGCATAACACGGGGAGACAAGGATTTTACGCCCGTACTGACCAAGATCAAACCCTTAAAACCCCAGCTAATTTACTTCGGGGGCATGGCCGCAGAGGGATCCCTGGTGGTCCGGCAAATGAAACGAGTGGGCCTGAGAAAGACCCATTTCATGAGCGACGATGGATGTTATACTGAGAAGGATTTTATCCAGGCTGGCGGAAAGGCTGCTAATGGCTGTTATGTTACGTACGCGAAACAACCGGACCCCGCCTGGGTGAAAAAATTTGAGGCTAAATACGGTCCTAAGCAGACGTTTTCACCTCAGGCATATGATGCAGCCAATATCCTCATGATGGCAGTCGAAAAAGTAGCGGAAAAACGGCCCAACGGGAGCCTGGTTATAGGGAAAAAGGCCCTGAGAGACGCAGTGGCTGATACAAAACACAATGGGATAACCGGTGAAATTGCCTTCGACACTTATGGCGACCGGACCGGCTCCGTGGTAGTGATCTATAAGGTTGTTGAAGAAGACGGAAAGCGATTTTTCAAACAGATGATCTTTTGATCCAATGCATTGTTATGGAAATAAAGCCCCTGGTTATTGAGAAGACATGACAGTTCTATGTTATCCTTTTCTCCCTGATCAATCGCTGCTCTAACAGCCGTTCGGAATTAATCAACTGACAACGGACAGCCAACTGCGGACCAGACCATGTCTTACCTCCTGAATCCTGAAGTAATCATCAATCAGATTATTAATGGGCTCACCATTGGGGGCATTTATGCCCTTATGGCCCTGGGATATACACTTGTCTATGGAATCCTTTTCATGATCAATTTCGCCCACGGTGAAATATTTATGTTCGGATCTTTTGGTGGATTCGCGGCCCTTACGTATTTTGTAAATAGCGGTTTCGCTGATGCTCACCCTGGCTTTTCAATCATCATTGCTTTCCTGGTCGCAATGATTATCTCTTCCGTGCTCGGCGCCTTATTAGAACGCATTGCATACAGGCCATTGCGCAATGCTCCAAGGCTTGCCCCTCTTATCAGTGCAATTGGCGCCTCTATTTTTCTCCAGAATGTGATGATGCTTATTATCAAGGCCCGCATGCAGGTCTATCCAGATATTATACCGGAGAAATTCATAGAGATAGGCGGGGTCAGTATTTCCTATTTCCAGATATTTATTATTTTAGGCTCTATCTTTCTTATGGTAGGGCTCTATCTTTTCATCCAGAAGACCAAAACAGGTAAGGCCATGAGAGCGGTTGCAGAGGACAGGGAGGCCGCCTCCCTTATGGGCATTGATGTGAACAGGATTATCCTGACCACCTTTGTCATCGGTTCCGCCCTGGCTGGCGCCGCGGGCGTTATGGTGGGCATTTATTATACACAGATCAATCACATGATGGGTTTCATACCCGGGATTAAGGCATTTACTGCCGCTGTCCTTGGGGGTATTGGAAATGTGGCAGGCGCCATGTTAGGCGGATTCTTTTTAGGTTTGGCAGAGGCATTTGGCGTCCTGTTTATGCCTGCGGAATACAAAGACGTCATAGCCTTCGGCCTGCTGGTCCTTGTCCTGATTTTCAGGCCAAGAGGAATCTTGGGTGAGGTTGTCTCGGAAAGGACATAATTTGAATGTGGAAGTTAAAAGTTAGAAGTAAAAAGTGAGAAGTGAGAAGTGAGAAATGAGGGATCAGGATAATAATCATAATTCCGAAGTTGGAGGTCAAAACGGCAAAAGAGGACGATCTATTCGTACTATATGCCGAAATCCACAATCCACAATCCGTATTCCTTATAATGTCTACCTGTCTGTTCTAATGGTTATGTTGATACTGTTGCCTCCCCTGGTGGGTAACTACTGGACGCAGGTCCTGGGAGATATTGGTATTTATGTAATGTTAGGTATCGGCCTCAATATTGTTGTGGGGTTTGCCGGTCTCCTTGACTTAGGTTATGTGGCATTTTATGCCATTGGCGCCTATGGATACGCCCTTTTGGCCTCTCCGCATTTCGGGATACATATTCCCTTCTGGCTGATGCTTCCCGCCTGTGTGGCCCTTGCCGCAGGAGGAGGCGCCCTGCTCGGGATACCTGTTCTTCGTATGCGTGGCGATTATCTGGCCATTGTGACCCTGGGCTTTGGAGAGATTATCCGTATATTACTTAACAACATGGATCATGTTACTAATGGGCCCAGGGGCCTGTTGAGAATTGATCCGCCAGCAATCGGGGACTTTATCATAAACAGCCCTTTCAGATGGTACTATATGATACTTGCCGGCATCATTCTCTCTACCTTTCTAGCTGATAGACTAAACAATTCCCGTATCGGAAGGGCCTGGATCGCCATGCGGGAAGACCAGGACGCTGCCGCGGTAATGGGAATCAACATTCTAAAATACAAGCTGCTTGCCTTTGCCATTGGGGCCTCATTTGCCGGGATTGGCGGCGCTATTTTTGCGGCCAGGCAGGGATCCATCTTCCCTGAAAATTTCTCCCTGATGGTTTCCATCAATGTCCTGTGCCTGATCATTATCGGGGGTATGGGAAGTATCCCGGGGGTTATTTTGGGCGCTGTCATCCTGATCGGGCTCCCTGAAGTCCTTCGCGGTGTGCAACAATACAGGATGCTCGCCTTTGGGGCCCTGCTGGTTATCATGATGATTTACAGGCCTACGGGCTTTATTCCTTCTGCAAGGAGGAAGATGGAATTCAAGGAATAGAGATAGAGCATTATGGCAATCCTGCTACAAACAAAAAGGCTCACGAAAAACTTCGGTGGTCTTATAGCCCTGAACAAATTAGATTTTGAGATAGAGGCGGGTATGATCGCAGGGCTCATTGGGCCCAACGGGGCAGGTAAAACAACGCTTTTTAATTGTTTGACTGGCGTGTACCCATCAGACGGAGGCAATATCCGCTTTTTGGACAAAAGCATCAATGGCGCAAAAAGCCATGTGATCACCTCATTAGGGATATCCAGGACTTTTCAAAATATCAGGCTTTTTAATAACATGACAGCCATTGAAAATGTTCTTGTAGGTCAACATTGCCGCATGAAAGCAGGTGTCTGGGGTGCAATTACGCGGAACAGGTCAGCCGTAGGTGAGGCAAAAAATGCATTTGGAAAAGCCAAAGATCTCCTCGGTTTTATTGGGCTTCAAGAAAAAGGCGATGTCCTGGCAAAAAACCTTCCATACGGAGATCAACGCAGGCTGGAAATGGCAAGGGCCCTGGCAACAGAGCCTAAGCTGCTACTATTAGATGAACCCACCGCAGGCATGAATCCACAGGAGACCGCCGAATTAACCCGGTTTATTGAAAAAGTCCGTACCGAGCTGGGCCTCACCATCCTTCTTATAGAACATGATATGCGCGTGGTCATGGGTGTATCCGACAGGGTAACGGTTCTCGATTACGGGATCAAGATATCTGAAGGCACACCGAAGGAGGTCCAAAATGACCCAAAAGTGGTGGAGGCCTATTTAGGACGGCTTGGAATAATGATGGCCAAAAAAGTTGCAGCAAGGAAAGGCGGAGAAGCTTAATGAGCCAGGGGCAACCTTTACTTGATATTCAGGATATTCATACTTACTACGGCAATATTCATGCCCTTAAAGGATTATCTTTGGTTGTAAACGAGGGAGAAATCGTCACCCTTATCGGCAGCAATGGTGCAGGTAAAAGCACAATGCTCAAAACCGTCTCCGGTGTTCTCAAGTCAAGGGAGGGTAGAATCTCATTTGCAGGAACCCGTATTGACAACCTCGCTCCACACAAAATTGTGCGTATTGGGATTTCGCAGGTGCCTGAGGGCAGGAAAATATTTTCGCACCTGACCATCACGGAAAATCTGGAGATGGGCGCCTTTGTCAGGAATGATACAAGTAGAATCAGGACCGATAATGAAGGTGTTTTTGACCTCTTTCCCCGGCTAAAGGATAGGCAACAGCAGATTGCAGGCACCCTTTCGGGCGGCGAGCAGCAGATGCTGGCCATTGCAAGGGCATTGATGGCACGTCCACGGCTCCTGCTCCTTGACGAGCCCTCCATGGGTCTTGCCCCTCTTCTGGTTGAGGCCATATTCGATACAATAATACGGATCAACAGGGAAGGAACCACTACCCTTTTAGTAGAACAAAACGCATTGATGGCCTTTCAGATCGCCACCAGGGGGTATGTTATCCAGACAGGCCGGATTGTTTTGGAAGACAGGACAGAAAATTTGTCTGAAAATGAGATGGTGCAGAATCTCTATCTCGGTGTGGATATGGAGTGATGTGGCCGGCTTGTTTCACATAAGCACTAAGTTGTTTTTTCACAGGAGGGACTGAAAAAAATGAACATCGAACATCGAACGTCCAACATCGAATGTTGAATGGGAAAAAGGGAGACCCAGAGATGGTTAAAGCTTATTCAGCGTGTACCACTAATTAGAAAACCTGAACTATTAAATGATATTTTACAGGAAACAGAAGAATTAATTAAGATTTTCGTTACGGGTATCAAAACGGCTGAAAAGAAACCACGCCTTGGCGTGGTTGAATGTTCGGTATTGGGTGTTTGTTTTTTATTCGATGTTGGACGTTCGATGTTTCACGCCTTGGCGTGATTCGATGTTCATCTTTCAAAACAATCCCGTATGGTATAAATGCAACCTGTGAATGTTTGCAAAACAGCTTAGTGCTTACGGGGTTGTTTTACTCTTCCACAATATTGATAGTCTCGTAAAAAGTCCAATTTACCGTCACTCCCGCCCCGCACTTGATGCGGGGCGGGAATGACAAAAAAAGACAAATAAAGACTTTTTACGAGTTTATTAATAATATTTTTATTTAATATTGTTAAAAGAGCTAATCGAGCAGGAATCCCTTTTGTCTAAAAAGCCTGAGGCAGACCTCTGAAGCATCTGGGTCATAAAGCTTCCCTTTGTTTATGGATATCTCTTCTAATGCTTTATCGATCCCAAGGGAAGGCCGGTAAGGACGATGGGAGGCCATGGCTTCAACCACATCGGCCACACCTAAGATTCTCGCTTCAAGGATGATATTAGAACCCGGTAGACCCCCGGGGTAACCCGAACCGTCCATTCTTTCGTGATGCTGAAAGACCATCTTTGCAATTGGCCATGGAAATTCAATAGATTTTAGGATGTCATATCCTACTTGCGGGTGTGTTTTTATCAGTTCAAATTCGATTTTGGTAATGCGCCCGGGTTTGGTCAATATCTCTGCCGGAATTGATACCTTGCCCAGATCATGTATCAATCCTCCCATGCGTATGCCGTAGCTTATATCGTCGGAAAGCCCCATTTCGTCGGCAATGGCACCAGCAAGTTTGGCCACGCGCTGTTGATGTCCGGCAGTATACGGGTCTCTCATTTCAACGGTTCTTGCTATTGCCTGGATGCTGCCCTCCAGTGATTTTTGTAGTTTTTCCATGCTATCCTGAAGAGCGGCAGTCCGCTCTTCAACCTTCTTCTCGAGGCGCAAACGGTATGTCCTGTTATCGATCTCGAGCTGTCTGCGCCGGAGGGCGTTGCCCACGCTTATGAGTACGCCGTTCCGCTCAAAGGGCTTAATAATATATTCATAAACGCCGATATTTATAGCATGGTTTGCAAGCATGGGATCATCCATTGCGGTCACCATAACCGCGGCGATGTTGGGGTACTCGGTAGCGGCATACTGGACAAAGTCCAGGCCCGATTCCCCGGGCATGTTGATATCACAAAGGATCAACTCAAAATTTTGCTTTTTAAGGATCTTTCGGGCTTCAAATGCATCAGCGGCAAGAGTTGAGTCATAACCTCCAACCTCCAGTATGCCCCCTATCAAGTCCCGGATAGGTTCATCATCGTCCACAACGAGGATTGACGCCATCCCTGACCTCCAAATATAGCTTGATATAAATTAATAATACAAAGGATAACGAACCGGCACAAAATTTCATACAGCATTAAAAGTTTTGTGAAGATAGGCTGCGAGCCTAAAGAGCCGGTGTTAATAAGAGTCCTTTTTGAAACACCTCAGCAATGAAGTGTCTTTGAAAAATTCTGCAAGTCCACAATAGGTGTATCGGCAACGGAATAAAAAACTTTAATAAAATCCGCCATTTTTCCTGAAATTGTTTCATCGTTTAATAGGCTTGCTGCCATGAGTTGACCATGATAATCGCCTAAAACAGATAAGTAAGCTCTGGCAGGCTTAATTACTATTATTTAATAAAAATTTGACATATTAACTATTTATATGTATAAATATCTCATATAATGTATTTTCAAGGATGGAGCAGCAAAATATGTGGCACAAAGAAATTGAGGAAATCGGAAGAAGAAAAGAGATTGCCTATAAGATGGGCGGTGAAAAAAATGTCAACAAGCAACATAGCTACGGTAAAATGACCGTTAGAGAACGTATAGAAATCCTGTTTGATAGGGGTTCGTTCATTGAGAGAGGCACTCTGAGTGGCGCGCCAATATATGATGAAGATGATAAGAGCAAACTCATTGATCTTGTTCCATGCCCCTTTGTTATGGGTATAGCCAGGTTGGACGGTCGCATGGTTGCGGTGCACGGGGATGACTTTACCATAAAAGGTGCATCAGTTGGGCGGATGTACAAGGCCAAAAGGGGATACTTTATAAAAATGGCCCGTTCATTAAGGCTTCCCGTTATCAGGCTGGTTGAAGGTGCTGGTGGATCCATCAGAGAAATCCTTGAAATTGGATATACCGAACTCCCCTCCGGAAATCTTGAAGGGACCCAGAATGAGGCTGAGGCCCTTTCTGAAATACCGGTTGTTGCCGTAGGCTTCGGAGCCATAGCAGGCTTAGGTGCCCTGTTTATGGTCAAAAGCCATTTCTCCGTTATGGTAAAAGAAAAGGCCCAGGTCTTTGTTGGAGGCCCACCTTTAGTTAAATCCGCATTCGGTCAGGAAATTACAAAAGAAGAGCTTGGGGGATACAAGGTCCATACACGGATATCGGGAGTAGTGGATAACGAGGCTGAAAGTGAAGAGGATGCCCTCAAACAGGTCAAGACTTTTTTATCTTACCTGCCGTCCAACGTGTGGGAAATGCCTAAAAGGCAACATGACGATAATGACGACCCTGAGCGACGGGAGGAAGAACTCGCTACTATTATTCCCAGGGACCAAAGGAAGACGTACAATATGCGAAAGATATTGCAGCATATTTTGGACCGAGACTCAATATTCGAGATTGGCAAGTATCAAGGTAGATCCCAGATCACGGCCTTTGCCCGCATGAACGGTTACCCTGTCGGCGTATTGGCCAATGACCCCATGTTTGGTGGGGGATCGTTCAATTACGATGTTGCGGAAAAATTTCAGAGATTTGTAGACATGTGCGACACTTTCCACCTGCCCATCATCAATTTTTCGGATCAGCCAGGATTTGCCATTGGCAAGAAAAGTGAAGAATATGGAACAATCCGCAAAGGAGTGCGGGCAAGTTTTGCCATGATCCAGGCCACAATACCCATTGCTGTTTTATATCTGCGCAAATGTTTCGGGGTTGCAGGCGCTGCCCAGAGAACCGCCATGCGCTTTAGCTGGCAGTATGCCTGGCCTTCAGCGGTCTGGGGCAACATACCCGTGGAAGGGGGTGTCTACGCGGCCCACCGGTCGGAGATTGAGGCAGCGCAAGACCCGGAAGCCTATCTTAAAGATTTGCATACGACGTACAGGGCAATAGCCTCCCCTTTCCGGACTGCCGAGGCCTTTGGCATAGAAGATATCATCGATCCAAGGGACACAAGACCGCTTCTGTGTGAGTGGGTGGAGATGGCCTACAAAGTTGAAAAAGACAACCTTGGACCGAAAAAGAGAGGCATGAGGTGCTGATCAAATTATGCAAGGGCTCTGGTAACAATTTCTGCCACATCCAGGACCTCTAACCTGTCATCAAGTTCCTCTGCCTTGATTGCATCATCCAACATTTTGGCGCATTGCGGACAGGCAACCGCAATAATCTGTGCCCCGGTATCAAGGGCTCCCTGCACCCTGATTCTGTTGGGACTGTCCTCTCCTCCGCCCAGGATATCGGTAAAAAAATTCCCGCCCCCGCCCCCGCAGCAAAAGGCATTTTCCCTGTTTTGCTCCATCTCGACCATCTCTACCCCGGGAATGGCTCCAAGTATCTTTCTCGGGGCATCATATTCTCCATTATGTCTTCCTAAATAGCACGGATCGTGAAAGGTTATCTTTGCCTTGTATTCAGCTAACGGTATCTTTTTTGACTTGATCAAGGGGGCCAGAATCTGCGTGTAGTGATAGACTTCAAATTCACCACCGAGGCCCGGATAATCATTTTTAAAGGCATTGAAGGCATGGGGATCTAAGGTGATAATCCTTTTTACCCCAAGCTCTTTAAAATAAGCGATATTCTCTTTAGCCAGGAACTGAAACAGCCCTGCCTCGCCAAGGGCCCTAACCTCATTTCCATCACATTTTTCTTTTTCACCAAGAATTCCGATGGAAATACCTGCCTTAAGCAAGAGATTAGCCACTGCCCCGGCTATTTTTTTCGCCCTTTCATCATAGGAACCCACACAGCCTACATAGAAGAGATAGTCCTGATCTTTGTAAGTTTCAACTGGTGTTCCATCTGCCCATTTTCCCCTCTCGTCTTGCGGCTCTTTATAGGGATTGCCATTAATGCTGATGTTTTTCAGATAATCTCGTACAGCAGGTGGAATAATTCCTTTATTTACCATCTCCTCCCTGGCCGCGATAAAGATATTCACCAGGTCCTCACTGAAGACAAAAACGCAATGTTCAACACAGTTGGCACAGGTAGCGCAGGAAAAAAGTATCTCCTGAAAGCGCTCACTGTTTTTTATCTCATTATTCAGCCATGCCCTGATCAGCCACATGCGGCCTCCGGGGGAGTATGTCTCAAACCTGAATTTCCGGTAGGCGGGGCAGTTGAAATCCGTATAATCGCTGGTAAGTTTGCAGTAACCGCACCTGAAACACCGGTGGACAATTTCCTCGTATTTCATTTAGTTTACCTCCCAGTTCCCAGGATTCATGATACCATTGGGGTCTATGTTTTTCTTTATCATGCCCATGAGATTCCGTGTGTTCGGGTCCATCTTATCAAGGGCCATTTTTTGTTCGTCTACTGTCGGCTTCCAGAAAACACCACCTGCTTTTAGGGCGTATTCGCTGACCTCATGTAAGGCATTTCTCGTTCTTTCCATCATATCAGGATCGGCCCGGTTGAAGGTAAAGGCAAAACCGTACATCATACAATGGCCTCTCCCGATAATCCTGGCCATGCCGGAGTATCCGAGATCGTATTTTTCGGCCAATTCCTTTATTTTTCGAGAACATTCAGGATATTTTTCAACTAATATGATCGGCCCGGAATATTCGAATCCCCCACCTTTTTTTACGTCCGCGAACCTGGTGACGCTCCTTTGAGGAGAGTCTAAGAGTGTCGGTTTCATGACCGGAGGTACCCCCATAAACCCGCCGTCTTTGCTCTTAATGAACCTGTCTAATGCATCCCAGACCATCTTTCTCTTAAACTCAAGCTCCGTATCCGTATCACCGGTAAAGAAAATGGTTATGTGGTGGTTGTCTCTAAATATCATAGGCAATGGCTGGGCAAAGACAGTTATATCTTCCACCATCTCCGTATAAGTGAGTTCATGCACAATATCCGGGACGAGCTCTTCCATATCTGTAATAAATATTTCCACATCCCTCATCTTCTTTTTTGGATAGAGCTTGAGGGCTACCTTTGTAATGATACCGGTGGCCCCGAACCATCCCAAGAATAACCCGGAAAGATCGGGCATTGGCGCGCCTTTCGAAAACCAGTCCGGAGATATTGAACACGAGCCGATCTTGCAGATCTCACCGGAAGGCAGCACAACTTCCAACCCCGCAACCATATCGGAATTGAAGCCATACTGTTGCGACAGCCTGCCCTGGCCGTGTATCATCACGTTTGCAGCTATAGTCGCCGTTGCAGGAGAGTCTGGAATACTGTGGCGCAACTTAGGATAATTTTTTTCCAGGTATGCCTTTAATAAACCCTGGGAGGTGCCTCCTTCAACTATAACAAGCCGTGCTTTTTCATTGATCGCAAGTATCCCTGTTATCCTTTTCATGTCAATAACGATCCCCCCTTTCAGGGGAATAACAAGGCCGGTCAAGGCCATGCCCGCACCCATGGGGACGACAGGAATTTTCTCCCTGTTGGCAAGCCTCACGACATTTTGGATTTCCTCAGCGGTTTTTGGCACAACCACATAGTCCGGTTTATGTGCAGGCATCAAACCGGGGTCCCGTGCATAGAAATACGCCTCTTCGGGCTGGTCGGAAACGTAGTCTTCTCCCACTATCTCAGCAAGTGCCTGGGTGATATCCGTCATATCATCATACCTCCGGTGTATTTACATAAGGCGTAATTTTTTTGACAGGATTTACAGGATGTTCAGGATAAAAAAACATCTAAATTCATCCCGTAAATCTTCTTTTGAATCCCTTAGCTTGCGTTTGATTTCCGATTTTCGTTCAACAAAACCTGTTCCTGACGGGTTCAGGAATTGATAATTAAAGCTAAAGACTAAAACCGTATCCCATTAGGTTGCAAATTAATATTCTCAGTTAATCCTTTTTATTTCGATTATATGCCCTTCTCAAGTTGTGATTTTTCTATGATTTACAGGATAACTAAGGCCACTTTTAGTTTTGTTTGTTCCCTTGAGACTGAATCTTGTTTATCCTGTTATCCTGTCTAAAATACCTGTAACAGGTACCCCCCTGCTTCCTATTTTTCACCAATAGCCATCTTTAAAAGCTCAATCATGTGGACCGGCTTTATGCCTCTTTTGGCTACCTTAGCGCCCAGGGTACTCTGACATGCCGGGCAGTTAAACACACAATATTCGGCCCCATTCGCTGCCATGTCATCAATATTCCGTTTCTGCACATCATTTGCAAGCTCATAGCCAAAACACATGCTAAAAATGCCGCCGCAGCACAGGGAATTTTCCCCCTGATACTCTCTTTCAACCAGGTCAACGCCGATTAGTTCCATGATATCGGCCACAAAATGATGCTTGTCAGAAGATAGCCGGGAAGAACAGGGCCTCTGGTAGGCCACTTTGATGTTCAAGGGCCTGATCTCGTCCTTTAATTCCTGCAACCGTTCATAGAGATATTCAAAGTAGTGTATGGACTTAAAGGGGACCTCTATACCATATGCGGGTGCAAGGTGGGCGAATGCGCCGTAACACTCATCATGGATGAAAACAACCTCTTTGACGCCCAGTTTTTTGAAATTATCCACGACCATGGGCAGCCTTTCCTTTATTATCGACGTATTGGCAAAATGGATGTAAACCACATTGCAGAAAAATTCCTGGCCGAAAATAAAGGAGGGCATGACATCCTCAAAGAGTCTTCCCCTAACCCATTTTAAAAATTCAGGCATAAAACCGAAAGACAGGACCTTTTCTTTGACTTTTCCCAGCCTATATTTTCCCTGGGGCTCCCCTATATTGATCCACTGTTTGGTAATGGCCCTGGGTGAGGTCAGTATCCCCTTTTCCTCTCTCCTTTCAGTGATCAGATAAAAAGGGTGATTTCCTCTTTTGCAATATTCCTCGCAGCCGTAACATGTGACACAATCCTTAAACACAAAAGAATCTTCTCCCCGGCTTATCTTTATCATCTCCTCTACTGCCGTATCTTTCTCGACATCCATATACTGGCATTTTACAAGGCAATCACCGGTCGGACAGGTCGTACACAGATTCTCATCAAAATTTAGTGCATACATTTTTCCTCCCTTCAGCCAGCCCAGGCAGTTATCCTTATCCATGCCCAAATGACAGTAACATTAAAATTTTGCAAATTTGGTCTTTGATAACCTATAAAGAAGTCATTAAGTATGTCAAGATCAAACCCGATTTCTTATTTGACATCATGGAAACAGTGAAATAAGAAATTGTAAACAATTCAGTCTCAGAGGACGTGGTTTTCTATTTTGAATTAAAAAAGTCATTATTCGTCAGGCTCAGGAGGATACATGGACATTTATGATTCATTAGTCACTATTGTGGGTAAAGATGGGGTATCAAATAGCCAGGAGGAACTTTTCCTGTATTCTCGAGATTCAGGTGCACAACAGCCTCGTAAGGTTGACTATGTCGTCATGCCGGAGACCGTTGAGCAAGTGCAAAAGGTATTATTAATAGCCAACAAGGAAAAGATTCCCATTACTCCACTCGGAGGTGGTTTCACCCTGTCGGCGCTGGTCGTGCCCAATAAGGGCGGGATTGTCATGGATATGAAAAGGATGGATAAGATCATCGAAGTAAACGAAATCAATAGATATGCCGTAGTCGAAGCGGGTGTCTCTCAGGCAGCCTTGCAGTCTTATCTTGTAAAAAACCACCCAAATCTCCAGCACTCGACTCCTGAAGCGCCTCCTACAGTCACTGTTGTCGGAAATGCCCTTATTCAAGGGCATGGACATATCTCGCCAAGATATGGCATGAATTCGGATATGATAAACGGGATGGAAGTAGTGCTCCCCACAGGTGAGATATGCAAGATAGGTTCCTGTTCTGTCAGCCCATATTGGTTTACAAGAGGGCCTCTTCCGGATCTGCCTGGCCTGTTTATTGGATGGTTTGGTACAACAGGGATTGTAACAAAACTATCCATAAAGCTCTATCCAAAACCAAAATATCGTGATGTAATGGCCTTTGTAACAGATGATATCGATTCGATAACAAAGGCTGTTTTCGAGGCCAACCAGCTTGATCTATTAGAAGATTTTTTTCTTATAAGTCAGGAGAAGCCGGACTGGATGAATCATGTATTTTTTGTTATTATTGTATCCGGGCACTTTGAAGATGAGATTGAGTTAAAAAAGAAAGCATATAAAAAACTGTTTCGGGAATTCGGAGAAGGTGGAAGGATGGAATTTGTGGAAGATCTGCATCCTGCACTCCGGAAAAGATTCCTTGATGTGCCTCCATTGGCGGCCCTGGCTGCTGATTTTCGAAAAGGCGGCGGTTTTGAATACACAGGCGCGATACTGCCTATAGACAAGGTTCCGGAGGCATGGAGAAAGGGGATTGAGATTGCACATAAGTATGGAATGATCTGTTCCTATGTCCACCAGGTCTTGATGGGTAACAGCATTATGTTCGGTTTTAATTATTCGTTTAACAGGGCTGATGAGGAGGATGTTGAAAAAACGAGAAAGGCATTGGATGAGTCAAACAGGTTTACTTTCGAGATTGGAGGAATGGTCTGGAAGGGTGAGGTGGGAGCACAAAAAATGGCAATGGAAAAAATGGATCCAAATACTGCTGCACTGATAAAAAGAGTGAAGGGGCTTTTAGACCCAAATGGCATCATGAACCCCGGCAATTGGGAACCTGTCACATAGAGACTGTGTCACAAGCCCTTTCGGTCATTGCGAGCGACCGAAGGGAGCGCGGCAATCCCCTTAATTTCGAGGCCTTACGAGTTTGCGGAGCCTGTTCCGAGCGAAGCGAGGAATCCTTTTTGAGGTTATTTCGGACCTTAGTCTATTCCTGCTTTCAACGTCTGGCTCCGAGTTTGCTTCGGCTTCGCCTCGCAACCGCCCGGGGCTCCTCGCAATGACATTACGACACAGCCTCATTGAGGTTGGACTGAGCTAACGCCAATTATGAAGGCGTCGCGGTTACCATGGGTAATGTAGACGAGCAATTGAAGAAAATAGAAAACGAATATCACCCTTTGCTTCTGGGTGTAACCGGAGGCATTGCCAGCGGAAAATCAACTGTAGCCGATATGTTAAAGGATCTGGGTGCGCCTATTATTGATTTTGACGTGATTGCAAGGCAGGTGGTGGAAATCGGAAAACCCATCTTAAAAGAAATCATCGACTATTTTGGCGAACAGGTCCTTCTTGAAGATGGTCAGCTTGACCGCAAGAAACTCTCAGGAATTGTTTTTCAGGATGAGGAGAAAAGAAAGAGGCTGGAAAGCATTAGCCACCCGCGCATTCTCGAGGAATTTACCCGCCAGGTTAGCGAGATTGCAAAGAAGAACCCTCATGCAATCATTCAGGCTGTCATCCCCTTGCTGTTTGAGGTAAAGTTGCAGCATCTGGTTCACCAAATCCTGGTTGTTTATGTCCCACAGGACAGGCAAATAGAACGCCTAATAACACGCGACGGGATCACCAAAGAAGAAGCGGCAAATATACTAAAGGCCCAGCTACCCATTAGTGAAAAGGTAATGTATAGTGATTTTATAATTAATAACGACTGTCCTATTGAAGAGACCAAAAAGCAGGTGGAAGACCTCTGGCAGGTCTTAAATATGATGCATTCGTAAAAAGTTTTTTTACTCATCATTGCGAGGAGTAAAGCGACGACGCAATCTCCTCATTTTAAGCAGTTATATCCCCTGAGATTGCTTCGCTATGCTCGCAATGACTGTATTGGTGACTTTTTACGAGCCCATAAATATTGGATTTACAAAACCGAATAATGACCAGGGATTGGCCCCAAAAAAAGGAAAGGAGTAAATGCTATGAATTCGTCACCAGTTTCATTAAAAGAAGTGGACCGTGTCGAGATCGTTACACTAATAGATAATTACGTGGATGTCCTGATTCAGGGCACAGATGTCGTCACACGTCCCCAATTATCAAAAGGAGGCGATATCCCTACGGATACTCTCTTAGCAGAACATGGTCTGTCCATGCTTATAACCGTCCACAGAGGAGAAGACAAACATACCATACTTTTTGACACCGGCTACTCTCAGATCGGCGTCCCGCATAATATAGAAATGTTGGGGATAGGCCTGAAACAGATAGAGGCCATTGTATTAAGTCATGGTCATATGGATCATACCGGATCTCTTTATTCAGTCCTTGATATGATTCCCGGACGTGTCCCTTTAGTGGTGCACCCGGAGGCGTTTACCGGACCAAGATATTTTGGTCTTGCCGATGGCCGAAAGCTTAAGTTTCCACAAACCCTTGTAAGGGCCGACCTGCAAAATCAAAATGTGAAGCTTATGGAGAGCAAGACACCGACCCTTTTGGCCGATAATATGATAGCGGTAACCGGTGAAGTGGAGCGTGTTACAGCGTTTGAAAAGGGCCTCCCCAATGCCACTCTGGAAAGGGACGGAAAAATTGAGGACGATCCCATTGCCGATGACCAGGCATTAGTGGTAAACCTCAAGGGAAAAGGATTAGTAGTTATCTCCGGTTGCGCTCACGCTGGCATTATTAACACGGTTATTTTTGCCGCAAAGATAGCCGGCATAGAGAAAGTCCATACAATCATTGGCGGTTTTCATCTCTCCGGGCCGTTTTTTGAGCGGATTATTGAAGATACTATAAAAGAATTGAAAAACATAAATCCGGAGGTTCTCGTGCCCATGCATTGTACGGGATGGAAGGCAATTCAAAGATTCTCAGAAGAATTCCCGGCTTCCTTTATACTCAACAGCGTGGGATCGAAATTCACACTGTCCTGATTTCTTTTAATCCGCCAAAGGCGGACAAGGGTTAATTCCCCGCAGCTTGCTGCGGTACATTTTTTGCTCTTGATACCTCGTAGCTTGTCGGAGAGTAACGGAGATCCCGCCTGAGCGGGGCTGCGAGTTAGTTCATTTGTTTCAAGTAAAATATTTCCCTTTCCAAACTGGTAAATTTATCTTCCAATTCCTACTGAAAGTGGTTAAATCATTTACCACTATTCATTAAGATTGCCTGTAGCTTTGAGCAGTTATATTTTGAAAATAGGAAAAAAGTGGAAGATAAGAGCGGGGCGGGTATAAACCCGCCCCTTCGTTTTGATGTGGATGGATTTTATGCCGAGACGATTATCTCTGTGTCCTACCCGAAATACACCTCGTCTCCGGCACCGATATAAAGATCACTCACGGATGAGAATCTTCCCGTTCCCTTGACAACAGGGTAGTCGAGTTCAATCATCTTCTCGACCGCCTTCAGCCCTGTGCAGTGATTGCAGGCGACCTTCTTAAAATTGTAATCGGCCATGCCCGTGATAAGATGCGCCCTTTCAGGCTTGATTGGACCAAAAGGTGCGATGTGGAGGCCTCCGTAGACCCCGTACATGTTATCACCGCCCACGATCTTATTCCTGGCAAACTCGGCAAAAGTCAGAATACCCTGGTGGCAACAGCCGGTGACGCAAACCATACCCTTATCCTTGACATTGAAGTACAGAGACTCCTCGCCTCTGACCCGGATCACAATGGGCAGATCAAAGGTCACGAGCGCGCAGCCATCATACAGCTTGTTTATATGTCCCGGTTTGCACTTAACCAGGTCGCCCCGGTGGGGGATAGTGTTGCTGGCGTTGGCCTTGGGGAAATCCGTCCCATTCAAAAAACTCATGCCCTCGGAATAAAATGTGCTTGGGATGAAAATTTTGATCTCAGGATTATTTTTCAGGGTTGACTCCAGGCCCCAATAATGATCGAGGTGCTCATGGCTGATGACAAGGCATTCGATATCACCCTTTTTCAGCATCTTGTCAACGCCTTCCCTCTTGAAGCACTTATCCATGTACTGGGTGTTCCACCCGGTATCCAGAAGGAACTTGTGATGACGGCCGTCAAGGCTTTCCACATCAATAAGGGAACAGCTTCCCGCGGCATTATCGAGGTCCCAGGGAATGGCCCACTGGTTGGTCTTCGGGCCTCCCGCCTTTTTCATCTGGCCGACAAGCACTTTTGTATCATACCAGCCCAACTCTGTAACACATTTTATACTCACGCTCTTGCACTGGCCGATATCATACTTTCCGCTCGCCATAGCATCTAATGGTTTGTGCCAAATAGCACTTCCGAGCCCTAAAGAGGCTCCTCCAATCACCACAGTCTTCATAAAATCTCTTCTGTTCATGCCTTTCATGGCTTTTCCCCCCTGCCTTGGAAGTTAACAGATACCCTGCGCCCTTTAGGGACGCAGATATCCTGTAAAAGAAAAAATTCCCCCACACCTCCTTTCTGCCTTCTCCAAATTTTCAATCTCCCTTTATAAGATATGACCGGCTCGCTCCCAAAAGAACAGACCAGATTCTTTCAGGAGCAAAGCAAGATAAATTTGAGGTGTTTTTTCATGCCAATATAATCTGAATAGAGGTTAGATGACTCTAAAAAAACCTTTAATTAGGATGCGTTGGAAAACTCGCTTCTTTTGCTGCACTTGTCGCAAGACCCCTTAAGAACAACTCTTTTTCTAATGACCATAAATTTTTGTTTAATATTCTCTGGGATCTCTAAGTTATCATAGGCGTCATTTCTAAAGTCTGTTATGTTGCCGCATTTAATACAGTGAAAATGATGATGCATGTTCATATCCGGATCAAAACGGCGGGGACGACCATGTCCCTCCACAATATCGATAAGGCCTATTTCAGAGAAAGTAAAGAGCGTTCTGTTAACCGTATCAAAAGATATATTGTGAAACTGCCTTCGAACCTTTTGGAACATCGCCTCTGCAGAAGGGTGGTTTTTTGATTTGATGAGTTCCTTGTAGATCGCCATGCGTTGAGGTGTTACCTTTAAATTTTGCTGCTTGCATGTATCTATAAAGAATTTAAGAAGATCGTTGGAAGTTTTGCTCTGCATATTACTATTTAATAGGAATAATTCTTATTTTGTCAATATTTTTTTGCCTCTCTTCATTTCATCACTAAATTTTCTCAACTAACTCTTCCCAGATGCTTCTCACAGCCCTGCCTGCTTCCGAATCAGTATTGTATTCAAAGATGGTTTGTCCCTGAACCATAGCTTTCGTGAAAATGGGATCAAATGGTTAAGCCATTGTCATTAGTGTAGTTTCCACTCAATCTCTCAACTACTCAACCAATTAACTATCTGTCTTTCGGTCTTTGCTTTATCATATAATCGTTAAGGGCTTCCTGAAGAGTTTCCCCGGCTAAATATGCGCAGTGTTCGTCTTCCTTGGGCAGTCCCCCTAATATTTTTAGAATAGCATCTCCAGTGATTTCTAAAAGCTCATCAGGGCCTTTGTCCAGGGCCAGTTCGGCGGCAAATGAACCGCATACGGCGCTTGACCCGCAACCATCCGTAAGAAACGTTGCCTCTTTTACCCGCCCGTTTTTAAATCTTAAAAATATCTGCATGGTATCACCGCAGGAGCCGGTAAGACGCCCGTGTCCATCAGGAATATCCATAGCTCCCATGTAGAGAGGGTTCTGCCACCGCTCAAAGGCTACATCACCGTATGCCTCACGGGTTTCATCAAAAATCTGGTTCTGTAAATCCTGAACAAAATCATCAAGCTCGCTGCTCATAAGTCCCTTTCGTTTCTTTCATGGCGTTCTTTAGCAATATGAAGTCTCTGCATTCCTCAACTTTAGCGCTCTTTTAGGCACTTTAGACTTTTTTCATTTTTGGGATTCAGGTTTGTTCGGGATACGGGATAGATATCCTGATACTAAACAAGTCAGTGAATATTCGAATTAGAACACTTAGTCCCTTGTCATGGCCGTTCCGCACTTAGGGCATTTGACCTCAAAGCAAGGGGTTCCTCGCTCATGGGGTGCCTTCTCCCCACAGTTCGGGCAAACACAGTTCCCTCCAGGGCCCAGACCGCGGCCTCCGCCCTCGCCTCGTCCCCTGCCGGTTGATTCCTGACCTCTTCCTCCACCATCTGTTCCCTGTCCTTTTTGTGACATTTGATTTACCTCCTATACAAAACGAATCTAAACCCAAATCAAACAGGCTTGAGCCTAATGCCTTAAGCCTTTAGCAAATTTACTTTTTAGTGTTCACAAACATTGTCCCCGGTCAACAGAGTCCCCGTAAGATACTGATTTGCCAGGACCTCCGGGGCATCCATAGGAGCACCAATGATAATTTCAATCCCGTTTTGCTTGAGAAGGCCCTTTGCGCTTTCTCCTATTCCTCCGGCTATTACCACGTCCGCACCCTGTTCGTACAGCCAGCGAGGCAACACACCGGGCTCGTGGCTTGGAGGAGGCATCATTTCGGTACGGGTGATCTTTCCTTTTTCTGTTTCAATAAATGCAAATTGTTCACAGTGCCCGAAATGGGATGAGAGCTTTCCATTCTCTACGGGAACCACCAGTAATTTCGCGTCATCAGAACCCTTTTTCCATGACGGGGATTTCTCTTCTTCTTGTGATTTTGTGGGCTGTATTTTTTCGGCTGGGCCGGTTTTAATGACTAAATCTGCCAGTTTGTTAAACTCCTTAGTGAACGGGAGTTGATCATTATCCAGCATGCTCACATTGCCAGCATCGCCCTGTTGTACTACCTCAGGCTCAAGCGGCAGGCTTGCCAGGAGCCTTAAGTTTTCCTGTTTTGCGGTAAGCATCCCGCCGTGGGACTTAAACAGTTCAATGGTTTTTCCGCAATGCGGACATATAAGGCCACTCATGTTTTCCACAAGTCCTAATATTTCCATTTTCACCTGGCGGCAAAAATTGATGGACTTCCTGACATCAGCTAATGAGATCTCTTGGGGAGTTGTCACAATCAGGGCCCTGGCATCCGGTATAGTCTGGGCCACGGTCAGGGGCTCATCTCCCGTACCGGGAGGAGAATCAATTATTAAATAGTCAAGGTCCGACCACTCGATATCGGCGATAAACTGCCTGATGACACCTATTTTAAGGGGCCCCCTCCAGATGGTCGCCATGTCTTTGTTTTCTTCTCCCATAAGGGGTTCAATTGAGATCACCTGCATGTTTGGCAGGTATTTAACAGGCCGGGCTTTCCCGCCACGTGATCCCGGTTCAATACTACCTTTCAGTCCCAGCAGGCGGGGGATGCTTGGACCATGAAGGTCCACGTCCATAAGTCCAACCCTGTAGCCCTTTTTCGCAAGGATAACAGAAAGGTAGGCAGCGATACTGCTCTTTCCCACGCCCCCTTTTCCACTCATAACCAGGATCTTGTTTGTTATCTGTTTCAGGGTTTCCTTGATTTCAATGTCCTGTTGTTGATGTTGTTGCTGCGGGCCGTTCATGCCGCAGCTCTGTGTTTGGTTTGCCATTAAATATTAACCTCCTATTTTGCGAAAAATGATTCATCTAATTTTTTAGTGGGTTGCCTTACCAGGAATTATTCCATCTTTTCACCGCTTATTCCGTTTTTAAACTCTTGATGCTGGATTCGATAGCCTCAATCTGATTGCGCAAGGAGCTTGCCTGATCTTTAAGACGTTTTAATTCATCTTCTTTGGATAAAGGAGCATTGAAAGGTTGATCCGGAACGCCCGGTCCGGGCATACCCATTCCACCTCCCATTTTTCCGCCCATGCCCATTCCGCGTCCCATGCCTCTGCCCATACCGCGTCCCATGCCTCTGCCCATACCCTGGCCCATACCTCGGCCCATTCCCATTCCAGGTTCAGGAACCCCAGGGGCCCCGCCCATTCCGAAGTGGTCAGCGACATTGGCCTCGGACGTGCTTTTCAGGTTCCCCAGTTTAAATTTATCAATGGTATCTCTTACCGGGCCTGTTTGACCGATAATAACTTCAACGCCAGCAGCAGAAAGTGTTTGCACGGCATTTGGCCCAACATTCCCTGTAAGAACGACCCTGGCCCCTTTTGAAGCCACGAACTGGGCCGATTGAATACCTGCCCCACCGCCCAGAGCGATGTTTTCATTATCAAACGCCTCAAAGCTCATATCATCTGTATCGACAATTATGAAATAGGCACATCTGCCAAAACGCGGGTCAATTTGTGCGTTCAGGTCTTTTCCATCCGAACTAATTGCTATTTTCATCTCAAAAGTCTCCTCTCGTGAGTGTTATTTGGTAAATAAAATATGACGCAGCGAAAATAGAGCTGGTTTCTCCATGTGTTTTATAAACATTTCCGGTCGCTATTAACAACGAAAAACAACAGGTATATAAAAATTAGACCTGTTTTTTCTAATGTCAATACAAGAATACTTGTATTTCCGGTTTTTGTAATTTTATTTGAAAATGGGCCCATTAGAAAGGCTTAACTTGATATTTTCCGCCCGATGTTTTTAATATATAAAAATTCAGATACTTCACCTTGATTCTCTTATCAGAAACATGGCCAGCCGGTTTGATAAATGTTATCATAACCCTCAACCTGAAACCTGTAACTCGCTCGCAATAGTGAAAGGAGCTTAAAATATGCCCCCTTTAAAAATACTTATTGTGGATGATGATGCGGACGTGGTCCTTTTTCTGTCCACGGTCCTTAAGGATCATGGATACCTGACAATTGATGCCCAGGATGGACAAGAAGGCCTGGAAAAGGCAAAATCAGTGCAACCGGATCTTATTCTGCTTGACCTGATGATGCCCAAAAAGAGTGGTATATCCATGCTTTCCGATCTTGCGGGCGATGGTGCTACAGAGAAAATACCCGTGATCATGGTCACCGGCGTATCCGGTGAGACCGGCATTGATCTGGAGACATTCTTTAGGGGAAGTTCAACCGGTAAGCAGGATAGAAAGGCAATAATTCCTGAAGGCTTTATTAAAAAACCGGTTGATCCCGAAGAACTGATAAGACTTGTAAGAAAGGCATTGAAATAATTTTAATCAAGCTCGGGAACTGCAATAAAACGAATCCATTGTCCAAGGGTGTAAGAATGAAGATTGAGGAACCAAGCCGGGACCAGGAGGTCTGGGGCGAGGAGGCACGCAGGCAAAAGAAGACTGCCGAAGGTATCATTTACGGCTCTCCAATCCCAATGCTCGTCATCGACAAGGACCATAAAATCTCCTTTTGGAACAATGCATGTGAAAAACTGACGGGATTTTCCAGCAAAGAGATGATTGGCACCGACCGGCAATGGGAGCCCTTCTATCCCCGCAAGAGGCCAACCTTAGCCGACCTTCTCATTGATGATGATATAGAGACTATTAAAAGGCTTTATGAGGACATGAACCTGCGAAAATCTCCCATGGTTGAAGGGGGCTATGAGGCTGAGCATTTCTTTCCCCACTTAGGTCCGGAGGGAACCTATCTATATTTGAACGCCGCACCAATCGAAGATGATGCCGGAAACATCCAGGGGGCTATGATTACATATCAGGATTTTTCCGAACGGGTTGCGATGACAGGTAAGATCAAAAGGAGTGAGGCATTTGTATTAAACCTTATTGAAAACTCCATTGACGGTATTATTGCCACCGGATCTAAAGGGAACATCGGGATCTTTAATCATGGAGCTGCAGAAATCTTAGGGTATTCACCCGACGAAATCATCGGGAAGATGAGTTTTCCGGAGATCCTTTCAAAAGAGACAGCAATGGCGATCAGGGAGTCATTTTATAGTGACCGGCGCGGTCCACCTGGAAAAATAATTAACATGGAAGCCCATCTTCTGAATAAGTCAAAAGAGCCAATTCCGGTAAGGTTCTCCGGGACACTTCTGTATGAACAGGAAAAAGAGGTTGGAAGCGTGGTCTTCATCCAGGACCTCAGGGAGGTCCACAGGCTACAGAAAGAGAAGGAACAGGCCCAGCGCATGGCGGCCATCGGCAGAACAGTGGCAGGTGTAGCCCACTATATTAAAAATATCCTCACCGGGCTCAAGGGCGGTGCATATGTCATTAACTCTGCCATATCCAAAAAGGATCTGGAATTAGTTAAAGAGGGCTGGGGGATGGTGGAACGAAATATCGACCAGATAGCAAGTATTGTAACAGACATGTTGATTTATTCCAAAGAAAGAACGCCGGATTACCAGATAGTAGATCCAAATGTACTGCTTACTGAGGTTCTGGATTTAATGGAGGAAAAGGCCAGTTCGGCAGGTGTCACTCTGGTTCGCGACCTTCAACCCGGAATAAATATGGTTTCAATGGACAGAACCGGCATACATCGTTGTCTTTTGAATCTCATAAGCAACGCCATTGATGCATGTACACTTGAAGGGATTATGAATGGAAAGGGGAGGGTGAGCGCAAAAACGGATAGCCCTGCAGGCTGGGGTGTGAGATTCGAGATTAGTGACAACGGGACGGGCATGGACGAGAAGACCCAGGAAAGGCTGTTTACGGATTTTTTTTCAACCAAAGGTTATAAAGGTACCGGTCTCGGGCTGCCGGTTACCCAGCAAATTGTTAATGAGCATGGCGGGAAGTTGGCTTTTGAGTCCAGGGCCGATCAAGGAACCACATTCACCCTGATGTTACCGGAAAAGCGCCTGCCTGAACCCTTTGATTGACAGTGGATACCTTTTCGTCTATTTAGTATATTCAGATATAGTTAAATAGTTGAGTGGTTGAATAGTTGAGTGGTTGAGTGGTTGAGTTGGAAAATAATTGTTATAATTTCAGTAAGTTGCAAATATCAAAATGATAAATGTCTCCCGCCACGGTGGGACTAAAAACAAATATGGCCGTGAATTTAACCACTTAACTACTCAACTATTCAACCACTTAACGAGGTCTGTATATTAAGAGAAAATGAAATAACTTGAGGAGGGAAAAATGAGAAAATATCAAAGTATTTTAATAGCTGGAATACTTTTTGCCCTTGTCTTATTAGTGGCAGGAGAATGCCTGGCCCAGGCAGGAGGGCTGCGATACTCTATAGCCGTTTCCAGATTTGAAAATAGATCCAACTGGAGAGGCCAATGGAGCCTTGGAGACGCATGGGGCGCGGTCTTAACTGACAGCCTGAATAAGACCGAAAGATTCATTGTATTAGGTGAGCAGGATATGAGACGGGACGCCATGCAGGAGCAGGATTTTGCGGCGAGCGGACGTGCCGCGGGCGGGGGCAGAAAGGTTGCCACCGGATATATGACGCCTGCCCAGCTCCTCATTAAAGGTGCTATCACCCATTTTGCGGATGAGACAAGCGGGGGAGGGGCCGGTGTCGGGTACAAAGGCTTCAGGTTAGGGGGATCTCAAAGCAATTCCGAGATCAATGTGGTGATGTATATTGTTGACTCCACTACAGGACAGGTAATGGCCTCCAAGAAGTGCTATGGAAAGGTCTCTAAGACAGGGCTCACTTTTGGCCTGTCCAAAGGTGGCTTTTCCGGTGATGTCGGTGGGTTCAGAAAGACCAACGCGGGAAAGGCAATGGAACAGGCCGTTGATGAGGGCGTTGAATTCCTGATATCAAAATTAGAGTCCATTCCCTGGACAGGTACCGTGGTCCTGGCAAAAGGCGAAAAGGTGTATATCAACCGGGGTGAAAGGGAAGGCATTACAGTGGGCCAGCGCTTTGACGTTGGAAAGTCAGAGGTTATAAGGGACCCTGATACCGGAGAGGTATTAGACCAGAGCACGGAGACTGTGGGTACGATTAGAGTGGTGACGGTTAAAAAGAAGTTATCAATATGTGAGGTTATAAGCGGCGGAGGCATTAAAAAAGGAATGGACGTCATTCCAGTACAATAGTGCCTAAAACCGAAAGGAGATCATAATCATTTTCCCTTTAACCTGTTTGAGGGGGCTCCAATTGATAAAAATAAAAATATATAAGAATCTGGTAGTGATCTTTTTCCTTGTTTTCTTTTTTCTTTTTCCGGGATTTTCAACTGCTGTTCAGGATGAGAAGGGAAAGGAGGTAATCGCCATTGGCGTAGCCGACGGCAAATCCGCGAAGGCCCGTGATGGGGCGTTAAACGATGCCCTTAGAAAGGCTGTGGAACAGGGTGTTGGAACATATGTGACCACAGAATTGACGGTTGAACAGAAAAGGCTTGTCGAAGATCGTATTTATACCGAGAGCAGCGGGTATATCCAGAGCTACAGGGTCCTGCGAGAGGGAGAAACGGATGGCCTCTATGAGGTGAAAATATCCGCCCTGGTTAAGATGGGCAAATTGGCTGATGATCTTCAATCCATTGGGCTGCTGATCCGGAAAAAGCAAAATCCAAGGGTCATGGTCGTTATATACAGCAGAGAGATGAACAGCTCGTGGATAGGGGTAGCCTTAGAGGGAAACCGGAACGCGGAAAACCAGGTAGAAAGTAGCCTGATTGAAAGGGGATTTCAATTAGTTGATGCTGGCCAGGTCAATCGGAAGAAACAACTGGAAACCCTGCTATTAAAGGGTGATCCTTCAAGGGCAAATAAAATTGCCAGGGATTACGGAG
The DNA here is from genome assembly GCA_030613055.1 of Desulfobacteraceae bacterium. Classification (GTDB taxonomy): domain Bacteria; phylum Desulfobacterota; class DSM-4660; order Desulfatiglandales; family Desulfatiglandaceae; genus JAUWMR01. The sequence goes on along the minus strand of JAUWMR010000001.1, from coordinate 13,120 downwards.
CGGAAATCCTTGTCCAGGGAGAAGTGAGACGCACATTTGTGGATCAAAGGCGGATATTCGGAAGGGCTACACGTTTTTTTTCAAATGAAATTCGTCTGAAGGCATTAGAAACCGATACCGGAAAAGTCCTCTTTTCCGGATACAAAACACGTCCTGCCTCTGGCGCTGAAGCCCTGATCCCATTGCAGGATGCTACCGCCGAGTTGGCTGACGAGATGATTGCGGGGATACTCAAGCAGTGGAGGAAGGATGTTTTTCAGGCGGGGACCTATGAGTTGAACATTTCAAAGGCATCGTTCAGCGGGCTTTCCAAGTTTAAAGATGGTTTGCGCAGGATTCGGGGTTTGGTTGATATAAAGACACGGAGCTTTCAATCCGGTTATGCGCTTCTTGAGGTGAAATATCAGGGGTCTATCGAGGAGTTAGCAGAAAAAATCAGCAGGATAAAAACGCCTTCTTTAGAAGTTACCGGCCTGCAAGCCAATTCGCTGAATCTGAAATTCAACAAATAATAACAGTTTATCTCTTTGAAAAAATCGATCCCCATTTCCCGTTACTGTTTTCAGAGGGCTAAACTATTACAACAAATAATATTGGTGGAATTCCTTCCTTTATTCGCACCAGAGAAAATAGAATAATGAAACGTACTTTTTTCTCAGTTATAAGTCTCTTCTTTTTCCTCACATCTTATGCCTGGTGTGTTGACACCAGGTTTTCATCCTTCATAGAACATGCACCTAACGGAAAAATAGACTGGCATAACGGGTATTTTTACGGGATCGGTATCGGCTATCCTCACTTGAATTACGGGTCAAAGGCAAGGGCTTTGAGAGTGGCCCAGGCCGGCGCTTTGAGCTCAATTCTTCAGGTTGCTTCCGGCCTGCGAGTTGATGATCGGCATACCCTTGCTGACATGGAAAAAGAAAAACTGATCATCCAGATCAAGGGGCTGGTCCATTACGAGCCCTGGGAAAGAAAGTTCATCAAAAAAGGGGATCATCCTTTTTTCAGGGTAGTCTATCGGGCTCCCATGACCGGTGTTGAGGGGTTGACGCAAAGATTGCTGAACCAGTTGAGGACCAAATCATCGTCGTGGCAGGATATACCCAAACCGGGCAGCTTGGATATTTCCGAAGAAAAATCCGCTCCGTGGCTCGTATTAGATGCCCGCGGGCTTGAAAAACAATCCCGCGTCAATCCCGCGCTTTTTCCTAAGATTGTTACTGAGAAAGGTGAGACCCTTTATGAAGTCAAAAGTGTGGATGAAACCGCCCTGATGAAAAGGGGAATGGCACGGTATGTAGTGTCTGACATGAGCCAGGAGGAATTAGTGTTATGTCCAGCCAGAAGACCTCTGGCCAGGCTTATGGATCTTGTTTTTCCAGGTGCAGCGTATGCGCAGGAAAGGCAGAAAAGGAAAAAGCGCGGCAGATATATTATCAAAGATGTCCAGCAGGTTCAGGGCCTTATGCAAACCAACGTGGTCATCAGTGAAGTTGACGCAAAAAGCATCCAAAAAGAAGACGCGTCCAATCAGATCTTAAAAAAATGTCGTGTCATCGTCATAGTATCCAGTTCCATCGGGGGTATTGAAGGAAAGATAATAAAACACCTTGCTCTTTGCCGGTAACCTATGGAGCCGCAGAAAAAGCTATACCGGAAACACATCCTTTATTCAATTCTGTTTACACTCTTTATTATCTGCGCTGTTTCAGTTCTCTATAAATTCCATTTTATGGAGAGAGCAGATCTATTCCTGCACGATCTACATTTTAAATGGCGGGGGCCAGGGCCTTCATCCAGCAAGGTGGCGCTGGTCCTTATGGATCAGCGAAGTGCCACAGAGCTAAAAAGACAGAAGGGGGCCTGGTCGCGACGCCATATGGCTAAGGCGATTGAAAATCTCTGCCGGGCCGGCGCGGAGATTATCGGGATGGACCTGGTATTATTTGCCCCTGGCCATGATAAAGGGGAAGACCTTGAACTGGCCAGGGCCATTGAGGCGTGCAATAATGTAGTGCTTGCCAGATTTATTTCCGTTGAGGGGAGAGGTGAGGTCACGCCTCTGCCTATCTTTCAGGAAGCCATGATCGGGGACGGTTTTGTTAATATGTTTCCCGACAGAGATGGCGTATTAAGAAGGATCCCCTTTCTGAGTATCAAACCATTAAAGCAGGGAGTGCTTATCGAGCCAAGCTTTTCTCTGGAATTGGCGAGGACCTATAGAAATCTCGATTTTGTTTTTGACTTTTCAGACAAGGATCGTGTCAGTCTCGGGGCCAAAGGCCAGAAGCAATTGAGACTCCCCTATCCTGATCTGAGAATAAATTTCTTAGGTGCGGAGGAGTCGTTTGAGCTGCTCTCGTTCGTGGATGTTGTGAACAATCGTTTTTCTGCCGAAGGCGTGAAAGGTAAAATCGTCCTTATTGGAAGCAGCCTTGCAACGGAAAAGGATTTCTTTGCTACCCCATTGTCTGGACATGGGGGTCGTACGAAAACGTATGAAAAAAAATTCGGCAAGGTCGTGAAACAGGACATGGGCCCAAAAACAGTTGGTGTCGCCTGTCATGCACACGCACTTGAAACCATCCTGAGCCAGGCATTTATTCATAAGGTAACAGGTTTTTATGTTTATGCCCTGGCAATAATTTTTGGATTTATCGGTATCATCTTTTACTTACAAAGGCCGGGGGCATTATGGGGCGCTGTTATCTTTTTTTTAGGCCAGGCCTTTATTTTGGGGGCATCACATCTTGTCTTTATACGTCAACTCCAGTGGGTAGAAGCGGCATCTCCAATGGTTGTGCTGTTTGTCCAGTTTGTTAGCGGTATTGCGCTTCAGCGGGCCTTTAGCAAGAAAAAGACAAAGTTTGTGACCAATATCTTTGGCAAGTATGTCTCACCCGGCGTGGTTAAAGATATCTTAGATGGGGAAGAAGGTGTCACATTAGAAGGCCGTTCTCAGGAAGTAACCGTCCTTTTTTCCGATCTCAGGAGTTTTACCACGCTTTCAGAGAAACTGAGCCCGCAGGAGACAGGGCGCCTATTAAACACCTATTTTGATGCCATGATTCCAATAGTGTTCGATCATCAGGGGACACTTGACAAGCTAATAGGGGACGCCATTATGGCCTTTTTCGGCGCGCCGGGGACCCTTGTGGATCACCCGGTAAAGGCCGCCGAAACCGCTCTCGATATGATTGAAAGGCTCGAAAGACTGAAGACCATGAGTAATCAAGTTAAGGGCCTTGACAGTCTGGACGTGGGTATCGGCCTGAATACGGGCCAGGTTATTGTGGGTAACCTTGGAAGTCAGAGGTTTATGGACTACACAGTGATCGGGGATACCGTAAATTTAGGATCGAGACTCGAGGGGATCAATAAAACCTATGGAACATCCATCATCATAAGCCAGGCTACTGCCGGGAAGTTAGACAGCCGGTTTGTGTTAAGAGAACTGGACCGGGTCATGGTAAAGGGTAAGGAAGATGCGGTTACTATCTTTGAATTAGTGGGGTTTGCGGATAAGGTGGAACAGAAAAGCCTGGAAGGTGTTGAGATATTCGGCCACGCAATTTCCCATTACAGAAATAGAGACTGGGATCAGGCACAGGCCGCATTCAACCGCGTTCTTGAATTGTGCCCTGAAGACAAAACCTCACAGCTCTATCAGGACAGAATCATGGGTTTCCGCAAAGATCCGCCGCCCCCCGAATGGGAGGGTGTTGCCGTGTTTACAACAAAATAAAAAGCCCCTGAGCCTCTTAGGGGAAGAAAAAAGTGAAGAACAAAACTGTACTTATAACAGGTTCAACGGACGGAATAGGAAGACAGACCGCGCTGGACCTTGCGAATATGGGCGCAAGCGTGCTTTTGCACGGCAGGGATCCGGACCGGGCTGAAAGGATTTTGCAGGAGATCAAAAAGGAAACAGGAAATGACAGAATTGAGATCTTTATTGCTGACCTGGCGTCCCTGAAACAGGTTCGCAAATTTGCTGATGAGGTTCAGCAAAGGTATGATCGTCTGGATGTGCTCATCAACAATGCGGGAGTTTATGAAACCACACGCAAAATTACTCAAGACGGTTTTGAAATGACCTTTGCGGTAAATCACCTCGCACCGTTTCTTCTTACATGGCTTCTGCTTGATCTGCTAAGAAAAAACACTAACAGCCGGATCATTAATGTGAGTTCCGTGACCCATGCCTCGGCAATTGATTTTGAAAATCTTCATGGGGAGAAGCACTATAGTGGATACGATGCCTATTCACTTTCCAAACTTTGCAATATCCTTTTCACATACGAATTAGCAGACAGGCTTAAACATGACGGTATTAAGGTCAATTGCCTTCATCCGGGGGTGATCGGCACGAAGCTGTTGAAAGCAGGCTGGGGAATGGGCGGAAGCCCTGTAACCGAAGGCTCCAAAACACCGGTATATCTTGCCACTGCCCCGGAGCTGGACAGTGTTACCGGAAAATACTTCAAGAACAGAAAACAAAAAAAATCATCAAGGATTTCTTATGACGCTGAGACCCAAAAAAAGCTGTGGCAAATCAGTGAACAATTAACAGGGATTGTTTTTGAAGATGTTAATGAATAGTAAATTGCCAAAATATCTCGGGCCTAAATAAATGGATGTGGGGAAGAAATGCTTGAAATCATGGGTCACTCTCAATAAATGATTCTCGATTACTTTCTGTTTGACCCCAAATTCACTTTTTTATAGTACAACATTTGGAAAGCGGATCGGATAAGTCTTGGAATAACTATCCAAACAAGGAATAGAGAGAGGCAAACATAATGCAACTGACTGATGGAGAAAAAAGGATGTTGAATGGGGAATGTGCCCCCGGTATTCAAAAGGCCGTTGAACTGTTGGTTAAATTGGGCGATTCATTTGACGCAGAAAGACTTGTTCCCATTTCATACGGTCATATCAGTTATGACCTGTGTCCTGAAGATTTCTGGAATCTTATGACAGAGGGAGTTCCCCGGACCCCACATCGGGTGACGACCCATCCTTCCTCGCAGCCCGAAACCTTTAAAGCATGGGGGCTACCCGTGACAGATCAGTGGGTCGAAGAGCATGCGAGGAAGTTGGAAAGGTTCAAACAATTGGGATGGCTGCGGACCGAGACCTGTGCCGAATATCTTCTCGGTATCATGCCGCAGAAAGGGGATATTGTCTCTATGGGAGGCAGCTGCATGCAGGTTGCCAACAACAGCCTGTTCGGCGCAAGGGTGGACAGGATGGGTGTTTTGGTCTCCTTGGCTGCGGCGGTCAGCGGACGTTGCCCTCTGATGGGCCTGCTCTTACAGGAGAACAGATATGCCAGTCACCTGGTGGAGCTGGACGATCTGGATGTGACCGATTGGACCCTTTCCCATTATCATTGTCTGGGTTACTACATTGGCGATCAGATCCCGGGATTCAGGCCCGTTGCTGTGAATGGACTGCCACCCAATCTTTCCTTTGATTTTGCCCGTGCATTAGTGATTTCAATGCCCACATCAGGAGCTGTCACCCTTGGTCACGTAGTTGGATCTACACCGGAGGCCCCAACCCTTGAGGCAGCCTTGGGAAACAGGAAGCCGGAACAGGTTATAAGGGTGGGAAAGCAGGAGATGTCTGAGACCTGGGAAAGGCTGAATGTCTGGGATGATGATATTGTGGAGCATGTATCTTTTGGCTGTCCCCATGCCACAATCGATGAGATAGGTCGCATCTCTGCCTTGTTGGAGGGCAAAAAATTGAAGACATCCCTCCTCATAGGGGCTTCAGTGTCTGTTGAGGCCCTGGCAAGGCACCAAGGATATGCCGGTATTATCGAAAAGGCCGGTGGGCATTTTCTGCCCGTCTGCCCATCCATTGGCAACCCCTTTACCCGCCGGGATATTGCTGGCCACAAGCAGGCAAAGAGCGCGGCCACGAACTCAGCCCGGAGCGCCCATTATTTGGCCACGGTCAGTGGCGTCAAGGTCTTTTTTGGAACGGAAGAAGAATGCGTCAAAGCAGCTATAACGGGAAGATGGAAAGGAGAAGTACCAAAATGGAAATAAGGGCCCATACGGTAAGCGCTGGGAAGGCAGAAGGGCAGGCCTTGGTATATAAGGGACCATTCTCTTTCATGGGGGATCTGGATCCAACCACGGGAAAGATCCCCGTCCCAAGGCATCTGTTGGAGGGGGAAAACCTGGTGGATAAGGTCTTTGTTTTCACGACGGGTAAGGGATCAAGTGGGGGTGATTGTATTGCCTGGATGGCCAAGGAGAATGGAAATGTGCCTTCAGCCATCATTTGTCTGGAGAGTGAACCTGTTCTATCCGGAGCCGTTATCATTACTGGCATCCCGACCGTGGATCGCCCGGAGAAGGATATATTCGAGCTGATTCAGACGGGAGATTACGTAAAAGTCGATGCGACAGCAGGCATTATTGAGATCGTTGGCAAATAGACCCGAGATAAAGCCAAATAATATATTGCATTGCATTTGCCCTTTCATTAACCATATTGGCAAGGCCATATGTCATACCACTACATGGAGCATGTAATAGAGGAGCTGAAACCCAAACAAAACTGTGGCAAATCAGCGAACAATTAACAGGGAGGCGGCCCTCTTTACAAGCTGCTAACATATAAGGAGGTTAACATGAAGGAAGAGATTGAAACAATTGAAAAATTATTTAACGTAATTATTGAATTTACGGTTAATTACGGTTTTCAGGTTTTCGGGGCCATTGTCATTATCATCATCGGGGTCATTGTCGCCCGGTGGCTGTCAAAAGTCGTGATCAAACTCTGCGAAAAGAGGAAAATGGACATTACTCTGTCAAAATTTCTGGGAAACTTTGTCAAAATCTTCGTTCTGGTCTTTGTCATTATTATCGCTATGGGCAAATTCGGCATCTCAATAGCACCGTTTATAGCACTTTTAGGTGCCTTGGCCTTTGGTGCCAGCTTTGCCCTTCAGGGACCCCTGTCAAACTATGGAGCTGGACTGACGATCATTCTCGCACGGTCTTTTGTTGTAGGGGATACTATCACGGTTAAGAATGTCAGCGGCATTGTGGACGAAGTTACCCTGGCGACAACTATCTTATCCACCGAAGACGGCGAAAAAATTACGATCCCCAATAAACATATTGTGGGCGAGATTTTGAACAATTCATTTGCCAACAGAGTCGTGGAAAACACGGTTGGGATTTCCTACGATGATGATCCGGAAAAAGCAATTAATGCAATCAAGGAGACTTTAAAACAGTTTGCTCAGATATCTTCTGAGCCAGCACCTCAGATCGGCATTCAGGAATTCGCCGATTCATCCATTAACATCGGTATGCGTTACTGGATTCCTACCAAACAATATTTTGGAACCCTCTACGAGGTCAACATGGCTGTATATAAAGCTCTGGCTGCAGCTGAAATAGCCATTCCCTTTCCTCAACAAGACATCCACATTATCTCGCAGCCCCAACAAAAATGAACCGCAGTCTTCAGAAACTGATCGGATAAGTATGTTCGGACATCAACTCAGCCGAACACTGAGGCAAACTGGAAGAAACAAATTAATCTTTGGTGTCAAGATCTGAGATGTAACGATGTAAGACCTGCCCCACTTTTATGCTTGTTTAAAAGTTACTATTCAGGTGTCTCTTTTTTTTAGACAGGATAACAGGATAAACAGGAATCTATGTTAATTTAAAAACAAAACATTATTGTAATAATCCAGTAAATCAAAAGAAATATCCTGGTAAAATGCCTTACATATAGACCCCGAATAAGGAATTAATATTATCTCTTTGGGTCTCTCTTAAATGTGAAACGAATATTCAAATTAACTCCCGATAAATCGGGAGAGCAGGTTAACCCAAATTACAATATAAGGGTTTATACTAATCACTTACCCTTAGAGCAAGGAACGGGCTATCAGGATAGTTAAAGGATTTACAGGAATTTAAAAAAATCAAGTTAATCCTGTTATCCTGTCTAATAAATACCTGTGTGGTTACGTTTAAAACTGAAATTATAGGATTGTCACCCTTTACTCTTTATACTCAAAGCATTGCAGTTAAATTAAACCAAAAAGAAAAAGGAGGAAGTTAAAATGTTAGAGGATCCAAAAGTATTTCTGGAAAGTTTGAAAAGCGCGCTTGAAGGGTTTTCCAAGGTTGACAGAGAGACCCTGAAAGCATTTGGAAATCTCAATGAAACTGCTCTCAAACCAGGAGCTATGGACCGGAAGACTAAGACGTTAATGTGTATTGCTATCGCTATAGCCACTCGCTGCGAATACTGTATTTCTGCCCGTACTGCGCAAGCTATTCAAGCTGGGGCCACGCGTGAAGAGCTTATAGAAACTGCATCGGTTGGTCTTCTGATGGGAGGGAGCCTGGCCGTAGGCCCCATTGTGACACTATTCGTAGACACTATCAATATGCTTGCTCCAGAGTCCGGTAAGTAGTAAAGGCCAAACGAAGTTCTTGTAACGGCAAAACCACCCATACTTCATCCCCAAAAAAGGGGCTTCGTATAAACAAAAACAGATGCTTATGGAAAAGGAGGTAACATAAAAATGGAGCTTGAAAAGATTAATGAAGCTTTGAATTCGTACATTCGCCCTCAAACCTTCCCAGTAGCCGTTAAAATGGTCAGTTCAGCAAGCGAAATTTCTAAGAAAGCGAAGAGGCCGAAGCGAGACTTAGGGGTGACGATGCCGGTATGCCAGGGTATAGCTTTGGCCAGGCGTTATGGCTGGCTTATGGCAATGGGTAAGGAGGATATGCTTTGTCCACTCGGTGCACTAACATTAGGATTAATCCCAGCTAAAGATAAATTTTTGGATGGCAGTTTTAATATCCCTTTCTGGGTAAAGAATCAAGATGTAAGGGCTAAAATAAGCCAGGATTTATCGCGGCTTGAGCATGGAAAATATAGCGATGTTATAATGGCGCCTCTTCATAGAGCGGATTTCGAGCCTCAGGTCATTATAATCTATGCTACCCCAGCCCAATTATCAAGATTAATACAAAGTTCTGTTTGTGAAACAGGTGAGACTGTTGTTTCAAGCTTTCCGGGTGGGCTTGCCTGTGGTGCAGAGATTACTGCTCCTATTCTGACTGACAAGTGCCAGGTTATTGTAGCTGGTGGTGGTGATCGAGCAATCGCCCAGGCACATGATAGCGAGGCAGCTTTCTCAGTACCGGCGAGTAAGGTTGAGGAAATAGTCCGGGGACTTGAACATACTCATAAGGCTGGGATGAGATATCCGACTACTCCCTCCCTCACATTCCAGGGACAATTCCCGCCAGCCTTTAGTGAGCTGATGGATTATTTGATGCAGTGATTAAGAGATTAAAGAATTCATTTGGAGCAAAGCCGGAATTTATTTTTATAGAGCCTTGGCTTTCGTTTTTATAAAAAACATAATGGTATATTACCAATTGCATGCTTGGACATAAAAGGAGATCTGGAATGAAACTATCTGAAATCTACGAAAAAAGGTGTTCTCAGGATTTATAAAGTGGGTAAGGAAAACCTTTATCTTAATACAAAGCTTTTTCAGGTCCATTCAAAATAACGTGTCAACAAAGCAAGTATATATCGACACGTTATTGGATCGTGTTTATGGGAACGACACATTGCAGATCAGGATAATATGTTCATAAATCCCATTTTTAGGGACATGTTTTTTACATATGGGTATGATTTGGACATGAAAAAATGGTTGCCCTTTTTTGTCGTTTAAGAATTGGCAATACGACGAATAAATGGAATGAAGTATTATTAGGTGATGTATGAGAAATAAGGGCGAGGATATTTTTGAAAATTTCATAAAATTAAAAAGGGGTTATGACCTGCCTAATCATAACATTGTCCCGGGTGATTATCCGATAATAGCCAGCACGGCTATTAAAGATTATCACAAAGCGTATAAAGTGAACCCACCGGGCGTGGTTACTGGAAGATCTGGTTCTAATGGCCACGATTTCAAAATAATGAGATTCAATGAGTAGTAAAACGGATATATCCCTGAGAACATTTTTTGGCCGGGGCAGCGGAGAATAAATTCAGATGAAGTTCCAGGGGCCAAGGATTCAAGAAAAGAATGGGGGCTAAAATATTGACACCAGGCGCTCAGTAGCGTAAGCTATCAGGCCATAAGGAGGTGTGGCCATGTCAACCGCAACAGTCCGTATCCCGGAGAAAAAAAGAGACATCCTCAAAGTCATAGCAAGTTTCGAGAAGAGAGAGATGAAGGAAATAATCTCCGAGCTCATAGACGAGTACATAGAGCGACACAAAGAGACTCTTGACCTTCTCTCAAGGCCGGAATGGGTGCAGGCCATTGAGGAAGGAAAGGCTGAAGTAGCAAAAGGGATCAAAGGAAAATCTCTCGATGACCTGGCAGATTGAAGTCAAACCTGCGGCAGAAAAATACTACTTGAGGCTGGACAGGAAAACGAGAGCAAGGGTAAAGGAAGCCCTGCGTGACCTTGAAAATGCCGATGACTTTTCGCTGCACCCTAAGGTCAGGGCATTAACGGGAAGGCTTCAGGGAGATTATCGTCTCAGGGTAGGAAAATGGAGAATTCTTTTTTCAACGGATAAAGAAAATAGAATGATTTATGTTTTTGCCATACTACCCCGTGGTGACGCATACTGATCCTTGCTTTGCCCACTGTACTCTTTGTATTCGTGTGAAAATGGGTGATCCTAATATCCTCCAAAAAAACTGTGGCGAATCAGTTAACATGAACCGTGATACATATTGTTTTGGCCCACCTATGATGTTATCAGAGATTTCATTTTGGATATTTTCGTGATACCAGAGCATTGTGGATATTTAAGATATTGGCAAGAGATCACAGGTTTGGGCATGCCTGATTTTTAACGGATATGTCAGACATATCACAGGTTTTTGAGGTGGATGATATTTTGAGGGTCTGGAGAGATATCTGGAATGATTAGTTTCTTTGCCGGGGTTTTTTATAATAATGAATTTTAGAAAATTAATGGCGTGCCACCCTACTCTCAAGTAGCTTCCTTGTTCTTTTTCTTGAATAACTCTTTGAACTTTGACCGTATCTGTCAAAAGTGTATGATACAGTTCACATCAGATTTCCTGTTATCCAAAAATCCTTGACTAAATAGCTAATTTCAGGTTATTTTCTCTAAGTTTTTAAAATATTTGGTTTCAACCTTTATTGGAGGGTGCTATGAACCGATTACTTTAAAACCCAGTTTCTCTAAATGAGCCTGAGTTTTATTTTCTGCAATCAAAGGCGTTTCCGTGTGGTAATGCTCCTTTCCCTTGAACCAGTGGACAACCCATGAAGATTGAAGAACTAAAACCAAATGTAATTGTTCGAGGACCGATTTTCCCGGAACGTGTAAAGGTCATCACCACCGTTCCGTTAGATGATTCAATCAAACTGATCTGTGAAGGGATGGAAACGGGAAAGGTTCATCAGCCTATTCTCAATGAAAACCAAATCGCAGAATTGGAAGTGTCTCCCGAAACAGAACCGTTTGATGGCGATCCCGAAAGATTTCGACTTGGGATAGAGGCGATGCGCCTTGGTCTTGCTTATGAATATGATCCCTATTTTAGCCTGTCCATCGCAAGGGTTGATCCGCTGCCTCACCAATTGGAAGCTGTTTATGACTATTTCTTAAAACTTCCCCGCATACGATTTCTCCTTGCCGATGACCCCGGCGCCGGTAAAACCATCATGGCCGGACTGCTTATCAAGGAATTGAAGGTGCGCGGGTTGGTTCAGCGTATCTTGATTGTAACTCCTGCAAATCTCTCATTTCAGTGGCAGCGGGAACTTAAGGACAAGTTCAGGGAAAATTTCCAGCTTATACGGAGTGATGTGCTCAGGGCTACTTATGGGGCTAATCCCTGGCAGGATATCAATCAGGTTATTACATCAGTGTCGTGGATTTCCAGAATCGAAGATGCCAGGGAAAGTCTGATGCGGAGCAAGTGGGACCTGATTATTGTTGACGAAGCGCATAAAATGAGCGCGTACAGCGAGGAAAAAAAGACGCTGGCATATAAATTAGGCGAGTCATTATCTGATATGACAGACCATTATCTGTTGATGACGGCTACCCCGCATAAAGGTGATCCAAAAAATTTCAGTCTGTTTTTGAAACTTCTGGACAGAGACGTTTATGGGGACGTAAAGAGTCTGGAAAAGGCGATGGAGGTGAGGGAGGCCCCCTTTTACCTGCGCCGTGTGAAAGAAGCGCTTGTGACGTTTCCTGATCCGGATACTGGAGAAGTAAAGAGCCTTTTTACACGACGAAATGTTCTTACAGTGAGTTTTCAGATTGATGACGAAGAACTCGATTTTTATGACAGATTGACTCAGTATGTTGAAAATCAGTCAATAAAAGCAGCACAGGATGATTCGGCACGGGGCCGCGCTTTGGGATTCACCATGGCCATGCTGCAACGCCGGTTTGCTTCCAGCATATATGCGGTAAGGCGCACACTTGAGCGCATGAAGGCTAGGAGAGAGAAGATTCTCGAAGATCCTGAGGCATATCGAGAAGAGCAGATCAAGAAAAAAGTGCCGGATGATTTTGACGATCTGCCGGACGAAATGAAGGAGGAAATCCTTGCAGACCTTGAAAATGTAGTGGCCTCCATCGACCCGGATGCCCTGAGGGAAGAAATACTCGAACTGGGAAAACTTGTTGAAATTGCAATGCCTTTGGAGTCCCGGGAGGTTGAAACAAAGCTGACCAAACTAAAGGAGGTTATTACTGAAAACGGTATTTTCGAAGACCAAAAGATGAAACTCCTGCTGTTTACTGAACATAAAGACACCCTGGATTATCTTGCAGGAGATGGCCGTGATGGACGACCTTTAGGTAAACTGCGAGAATGGGGCTTAAATATCACGCAGATTCACGGCGGCATGAAGATCGGGGATAGGGATACCCCTGGAACACGCATTTTTGCTGAGCGTGAATTTAAAGAAGACTGCCAGGTTTTGATTGCCACCGAGGCCGCAGGAGAGGGCATCAACCTTCAATTCTGCTGGTACATGATCAATTACGACATTCCCTGGAATCCGAACCGGCTGGAACAGCGAATGGG